>DAOTVP010000010.1:0-355858 GCA_034436155.1 Anaerolineae bacterium | reverse complement strand
AATCCCATAACCACTGGCGGGTGAACTGCCGTTGTTGAGTTGCCCTGTGAGTTGGATGATGAAGTTGGTATAGGGAATTTCTGAGGTGAATAAACTGGCAATCGCTTGTCGGTTGCGATTATTGGTGATTTGATACCCCTCTGTTGTAATTTGCCGAATGAGTCCCGCGCTGTTATCTTGCGGAAACCGTGAGGCGAAATCATCGTTGAAATTGGTCATGAAATATTCAGGATGAGGGGAAGGGGTGTTGGATTGGGTGGAGCTATTGCGCGAAACCATGCCTAATATAACTATCGCTAAAATCAGGCTCAAGCCTAATCCCAAGACCGTCAAAACCCCTCTACTGGTGGGTTTGGGGATGGTGATGGATAAGGTTTGTGTCTTCAGTTGTTGCGATGGTGGTTGTGATTTTATCACATCCAGTGGTTTGGTATTAGCACTCAAAAATTGTTCGGCTTGAGTTGCTTCGCCACTGAATGCCCGTTTGAGGTCGGCTAAAAATGCTTCTGCGGTTTGATAGCGTGTATCGGGGCTTTTGCTCAAGACTTTTAAGATGACCGCATCCAATTGTGGATTATCCAGAAAATCATAATTTGATAATGGGGGTACAGGTTCGGTCATGTGTTTGAGCAAAACCGATAGTGTACCATCATCATGAAAAGGCGGATGCCCAACGAGGAGTTCATATAACACAATCCCCAATGAATAAATATCGCTACGGGCATCGACACTCGCGCCTGTGGCTTGTTCGGGAGACATATACGCGGGTGTGCCAACAGTTGTCCCTTCTTGGGTGAATTGTGTGCCTTGCGCCATACGCGCAATGCCGAAATCGGTTAAAATTGCCCGTCCTTCGGGGTTGATGATGATATTGGCGGGTTTAATATCACGGTGAATCATGCCTTTATCATGAGCATATTGCAACGCGCCACATAAATCGGTCATAATCGCCAACACGCGCTCATGGGGCATGAGGGTTTCTTGGGTTTTATGGGCTTCTAGAATATCTCTGAGCGATTTGCCTTGCAACAGAGACATGACCATGTAACACACATTTTCATCACCTTTTTGCGCGGTAGCATAATCATAAACCTGAACAATATTGGGATGATTTAATGTGGCGATAATACGGGCTTCCCGTTCAAATCGTTCTTTGAACATCGGATCTTCTGCGAGGTGTTCATGCAACACTTTAATAGCGACTTCGCGCCCAAGATTGGTATCATAACCCAAATAAACTCGTGCCATGCCTCCTGTGCCAATTTTGTGTCGTAATTCGTATCTTTGGTTAAAAATCTGACTAATGGTATCTCTTGAGTCGCCCATATCGCCCCTGTTTGCTAAATATGACGGTTTTTTATTCTATACGGAAGGAATTTCGTATTTGAATCTTACGTCTGCTAAAAAAACAGAGGGGCTAATTCACCCCTCTGTTCAGGTTAGGTATATCACAACCAGATTATGGTGAGGTAACAACAGGGGTTGTTTCGGGTTCGACCACAGGCACAACTTGCATCGAACTGTTATTATCGGTTGTAGTCGTTGTTGTGGTGGTGGTTGGTGTACTAAGTGATTTATTGATAGATTGAACGGTATTAAACACGGGGCGCAATGACCCATTCGGTGCAATGAGGCTGGTATAGCACAATTCCACCAATGCCTGACCCGCACGGCTTTGGCAACCATTTAGGTTATCAATGAACATCGGACCGACATAATTGAGCGCATCACCAATTTCAAAGGCGCGTGGGACATAAATCGCCTGTTCAGTGAGGCTGGTATAACTCACGAAAATGTTGATTTGGCTGGGCGGGGCGGTATCTTCGCTCGTCCCCCAACCGAATTTCGTCACCCACAAAGCGCGGTCGCTGGCGTTGTATTTGACCAGTAAGGCGCGATAGGCTTCGATATTATTGCTGAAGTAAAACACTTCATCTTCATAGTGAGTCGAAACGCCGATGGGTTGCTCACAGCATTTGGCATCGGGTGGATTCGCCCAACCGCCTGGATGTATGCCGAAGGCATCGACTAAATCTTTGCCACCGCGTGCCAATAACGATTCAAAATACACACGATCATTGATGGCATTCACACGGTCGTTGAAGCGGGTAGGGGCTAACCCCGCGCTGATGACAATAGCATCATCATCTACGGTTGTTAAGGCTTGTGATGCACCGCGCAACAACTCGACATAATCGGTGTCGCACATACGGCGGTTACAATTCCAATTACGGCGCAAATTCGGTTCATTCCAAATTTCGTAGGCATCTACCACACCTTTATAATGTGTGGCGATAGCCGTGACGAAGGTGTTGAAATCAGCTAAATTGCGTGGGGGACCGTTTTCATCTTGGCTATCCCGCGCCCATGCAGGGGCATTGGTGAGGGTGAGCATGATTTTTACGCCGATATTGTTTAATGCAGAGATGGCACTATCGAGATTGCCATACACAATTTGACCTTGTGTTTGTTCAAGTTCGCGCCAACTGACGACAATCTTCACCCATTGCACATCAAGTTCATCGACCCGTTGCACAACTTCGGGGATGGGTTGACCATCAATAAAAACTTCGATGCCATAACCAAAACTATCGGCAGGTAATGTTTCGACCACATTGGCAGGCACGCTCACGGCGGGTGTGGCTTGTGGTTGTTGGGTGGTTGTGCCTGTCGCAGATGGCAAATTAATCACCTGACCCACATACACGATATTGGGGTTAGTGATATTGGGATTGACCGCCAAAATTGCGGCAACCGTGGTGTTATAACGGGCGGCGATACGTCCGAGTGATTCACCTCGTTGGACGGTGTAGGTATTTCCGCTAGGGGCGGGTGTGGCTGTTGCAGGGGTGGGGGTTGTTGGGGCAGGTGTGACGGTAGATGTTGACGAAGATGGAATACGCAAGGTCTGCCCAACATAAATCAGACGCGGATTGGCGATGCCATTTTCAGCTGCGAGTGCTTGATAGGTCGTCCCAAAACGGAGCGCAATCCGAAAAAGATTATCACCAGCTTGTACCACATAGGTTTGCTGAGTCGGGGTAGGGGCTGGTGAGGTGGTCGCGGGGGTCGGTTCGGGTGTGGCGGTTGTCTCCTGTGCGGATACCGTACCAAGCGCCAAAATAGAGATTAAAAGGCTTAATACACATAAAACGGCGGTTCGGCTTTGTCGCATAATATCTGCTCCTTCAATTGCGGAACTTGGTTCAACACGTTAATCGTTAATGATAGTCCCATATTCACTTTTATGCCACTCAAAATGATAACTCATTTCGCTGATAAAAGCACATTTTTGCAACTCATGTTATAATAGACACAGTTTGGCAAGGTTTATATGCGTGCCTTCTTTAAGGATAAGATAAGCAATGCAACGAAAAATTGTCGTTTTATGCCTCATACTCACAGTTTTGTTGGGTATAAGTCTTCCCGCTTCTGCACAAAGCAGGTCGGTATTATACGAAGAGTGGAATGTAGATATTTTTGATGTAGATACCACTAACAATTCTTTTTATGTCCGCGAGACGCTCAAGGTGCGCTTTTCTGGCACATTTCGTTTTGGCTCACGGGTGATAGCCCTGAATAACCTCGAAAATATAGATAACGTCCGTGTGACCGAAGCAGGTGTAGCACTTCGGTCAAGTTGTTTAGGCGAA
This sequence comes from Anaerolineae bacterium, assembly GCA_034436155.1. Classification (GTDB taxonomy): domain Bacteria; phylum Chloroflexota; class Anaerolineae; order Aggregatilineales; family Phototrophicaceae. The sequence continues at coordinate 352,205 of DAOTVP010000010.1, read as the reverse complement.
GTTCCTGGTACCTATTGTGTTCGGAGGGTTGAGGAAGGATTATCGGTTGTTTATTATTTCAATCGGACAATCACCAATGCTTCTCAAGTATTTGTCATCGAATATCAAGTTCATGGTGCGATTCGGGTTTATGATGGCGGCGATCAAATTTCGTGGCGTGCCATCCCAGAAGAAAAATTTGGCTTCCCCGTCAGTAGTAGTATTGTGACGGTACGCTTGCCGTTGGGATATGCGCCCAGAGAAGGAGTAGATCCGATTGTCACGTATGGCGCGACTTCTGATATTCGTGTGAATACCACCCTCGTGCAGGCAACATCGCGTAATGGGGTGGGCGCACATGATTTTTTTGATATACGGGTGCAATATCCACATGATCCGAATGCCCGAAAAGCGGCGTGGCAAGATAGCTTTGATAGTCGGCGCGATTTTGAAGAAAATCAGAAACCGATTATCGATTTAGGTATCATTGGATTGTCGTTGCTGGTGGTCATCTCTGCACCACTAGCGATGTACGCCTTGTGGTATACCAAAGGTAAAGACCCCAAAGTTGGGCTTGTGCCAGAATATTTATCTGAACCGCCCAGCGATCTACCGCCTGCGTTAGTCGGGACATTGGTCGATGAACGGGCAGATTTGCGCGATGTGCTATCGACCGTGATAGATTTAGCACGGCGGGGTTATATCGTCATTGAGGAAAACAAGGGTAAGGGTTTATTTGGGTTGCCTATGGCAGGTGAAATTACCTTTAAGCGCACCGATAAACCCATTGATGATTTATTGTCTTACGAAAAAGCGATTGTCAAACGGATTTTTGGGCGTAAACTCGAAAAACCGATGAAGTCGCTTCAGAACAAGTTTTATCAATATATCCCTGAATTACAACGCGATTTGTATGAAGAATTGGTCAATCGGAAATTGGTGGTTGCCAATCCCAATACCATCCGCAATGTATATTCTGGTGGGTTTGGTGGCGGGCTGTTGCTCTTTGCGATAGGCATGTTGGTATTGGGCATTTTAGTCATTTCTGAATATACCGCCACCTTTTTTTGCTTTCCCGCCGCGCTATTTGTGGGCGCATTAGTCTTTATGATAGGGGGCAACTTTATGCCCCGCAAAACGCAAATCGGCGCAGAAGAGGCGGCAAAGTGGGACGCATTTCGGCGTTACTTGCAAAATTTAGACCGTTATGCCGAAGCAGGCATGGTTGCAGATAAATTTGAAACCTATTTGCCGTATGCGGTTGCATTTGGTATAGATCGTTCATGGATACGCCGTTTTAGTCAATTGGATAATGTCCCCGCGCCGATTTGGTATTATCCAACCTATTGTGGTGGCTATTATAGTCGAGGATATCAGGCAGGGACACCCCTCCCGCGTGCGGGCGATGTGTTGCCTGGTGATTTGGCGCGGGCTGGTGGTGGCGGTTTGGATGATTTAGCAGGTGGCTTATCATCTGGATTAGAATCGCTTTCTACGGGTTTATCCAACATGCTCGAATCGGCGGCAAAGGCTTTTTCTAGTCGTCCACAGAGCTCATCGAGTGGGTCAAGTGGCAGTTGGTCGAGTGGTGGCTCAAGTTGGAGCGGGGGTGGATTTAGCGGTGGTGGATTTAGTGGTGGCGGTTCTTCTGGATTTGGTTGATACATATCAGACGAGAGGATTTTTTCAATGAATCAAGGACGCTTAATAGGCATCATTTTAATGGTGATTGGGTTAGGGATTGCGGCAATTGCGGGATTATTCCTCGCGGTACGGTCATCTCAACCCGAAGCTACGATGGGCGGGACGATACTCGGCGCGGGTATTGTATTCATCATCGTTGCGCCGTTGATGGGGTTTGGATTTTTCTTGTATACCAAAGGTGGGCAAGAAGCCGAACAAGAATCCATCATGCAAAAACAACGCCAATTATTAGATATTGTCAAAAGCCGCGGCGAAGTTGGTGTGAATGAGGTCGCCATCGAGATGGGGGTCAAAGTGGATATGGTGCGCGATATGGTGCATCAATTGGTCGGGCTACAAGTCTTTAGCGGATATGTGAATTGGAAAGATGGACGACTTTTTTCTGCGGATGCTCAACAATTGCGTAACCTGCAAAAATGTAAAAATTGCGGTGGCGATATTCAATTGGTGGGTAAAGGTACAGTTCAGTGTCCATATTGTGGCACAGAGTATTTTTTGAGTTGAGAGGGATTTGAGCTAATGTCTGATTTATACGAAAAAATTGTGAGCCAACGTGGGGCATTCGAGAAACTTGTTGCACGGTTGCCTGGTTTTAAGGGGTATCAAGATAAGCAAGCCCGCCGTACTGCCGATAGGATGGTGCGCGAATATATCACAGGCGAACTCGACAAGCGTATAGCCCGTTTGGTGCGCCTCGAAAAATTATTGCTCGATATGCAAGGTGGCATGTCGTATATGCCACGTACGCGCTCTGCAAAAGGCAAAATGCAATTATTCCGCGATAAAATTGCCACAGAAGCCCCTGGTTATTCGGGGATGTGGGCGCAGATGAAAATCGGTGCAGAAGAACTTGAACGGATTTATGCGTTTGATGAGGCGCAAATTGGCTACGCCGATAAATTTGATGTGGCGTTAGACGCGCTTGAACAAGCCATCCTTAACAAAGAAAATTTGGAGCAGGTCATTTGGGATTTAGAAACCCTCGCCTCAGAAGCGATAGATGCTTATGACTTGCGTGATGAAGTGTTGACGAATTTGAGCAAAACCCTATAAAAGGAGATTAACTGATGCCTCGTATTATTGATGTAATTGACCATGTAAATGTCGCCGATGATGAATTGGTCTGGCGCGAGCCACAAGACCGTGAAGGCGATTTTCGGTTTGGGTCGCAATTGATTGTCAACGAAAGCCAAGCGGCGGTATTTGTGCGGGCAGGGCAGGCTTTGGATGTCTTCGGACCTGGACGGCACACCTTATCTACTGCCAACTTGCCGATTTTATCTAGCATTATCGGTTTAGCCACCAGTGGGCGGACACCATTCACGGCGTATGTATATTTTATCAACCTGCGAAATATGCCTCAAGTTGGTTGGGGGACATCTAAACCGATTTACCTCCGCACGAATACGGGCTTGGGCATCACATTGCTCCGTACGCATGGCGTGATGGATATTTCGATAACTGACCCGATGATGTTCCTGAAGAAATATGCCATTAACCGCCCACTGACGACCATGCGTGATATTAAAGACCGCATCCAAACCATGTTGCTCGGTGAGATTAATAATCTCTTATTAAAATCTGGCGCACAAGATTTGCTCGAAGCCAATGGCATTCTCGAAGAAATCGAAGGGGCGATGTTGGTCAAGGTCAACGAAAAATTCGCCGAAGTCGGGATGAAAATTCATGGTCTCGAAGCGAATCCGTTCGATACAGTGACGATGCCCATCGAAGAAATGCGCGATATTGTGCCGTTGGATGTCTGGAAAGAAATCTACGAAATGCAAAAACGCATGGATATTGGCATGGCGGCGGCAAGCAATGAGAGCGGTGGCAACCTCGCCTCTGCGGGTATTGGATTTGGGCTGGGTCAGCAATTGGCGGGTCAAATGGGCGGTATGGGCGGTTCTGGTGGTGGTCAGAGTGCCGAAGTGAATGCTTTGCAACAACAATTGCAACAACAACAGATGATGATGCAACAAATGATGAATCAAATGATGATGATGAATAATCAAAATCAACCGCAACCGACATCTACACCTGCACCAACTCCATCGGGCAATCCACAGACCAAAGAAGAGATTCAGGCGCTGATTGATAATCTGGATGCAAAATTGATGAGTGGAGAAATTAGCGAGGCGACATATCAAAAATTAGTCGATAAATGGCAACAGCGACTCGATAGTATGGGTTAAATATCAATGGGCGGATTTTTCCGCCCATTTTTATGAGTCGTTGGTGGTTGCTCGTTCAAATTCTGTTACAAAATCTTCCAGTGCTTTGCCAGACAATTGTGGTAATTCGGGTAAACTCTTGATGTAATCACGCAGATTGGGTTTGAGTTTGCTATCGGCATGAACAACGGGAATAACTGGTTCTTCGATGGTCAATTTGACACGCGGGTCTACGAAGACCACAATCGGGTTGACGGGGATTGTTTCATCATAATCTTTGATGAGGTAACGAATATAGCTCACCGCCTGGTCGGCATCTAAATTGGGATTGCCAATGCCATCTAGCCGAAATAGCGTGAATAATGCGCCGATGGGTCCCTTATTCACGCGCCACCTTTTGCCCTTAACCGTAATTTTGCCATCTTGAAAGCGGGTAATCAGCACGAATACGCCTTGCGGGGCAATCAATACATGACGGGCGGGGAAGTGGAGATAATGATACAACGCCGAATTTTTATTCACCGCCCCTTTGAGGGCTTCGGTGATAATCATCTCTGGGCGTGGTTGACGAATCCATAAATTGGTTAGTCGAACCGAAATCATGGTGGATGTGAACCCGATGATGAGTACCAACGGCATCCCCAATAGATACAATTGCGAACTCAAATCTTCTGCATCGCCCATGCCGAATAGCGGGGCATTGGCGACAAAAAAACCGAATAATAAAACGACTAAACTGAAGAAAAACAGCCATGTGGCTGTTTTTCTGTTGCGTCTAATCAGCTTATCATTAGCGACAATACGCATGTAGACATCCTTTAACGTTGTGGCACAAAGTAAGAGATAAATCCGATGTGGCGCATTTCGGCACACACCAGATCATTAAAGCGTACACTCGGTAAGATGACCCATTGGCGTGGCGTGCCATAAGCAACGCCAATCACAGCCGTTGTGGTATCAAGGGCTAATGGACGAATACAATGGGTAATTGGGAAGGGTAATGGCGATTGATTTTCAGGTGGTAGCCCATAGAGTGAAATATCATGCAGTAGCCCGCGTTGTGCAAAACCAGCAGGCGCAGGGATGACAAAATGGGTATAAACAGTGCTACAGAAAACTTGTACCCCACCTTGATAATTCACAGATGTATCGCCTGTATCATAATATACGCCCGGACAACTGGTATATTGTACCATCGGGCTTAAATTGGTGGTGGAACTGCCGATGATTTGGGTCGAGAGCGACGTTGTTCCCGTGTTGACGGCGCTCACTGGATTTAACCCCCTGGGTACTTGATTATTGGACGGTGTGATTTCTGCGGTGATGCGTGCGATGCCCGCCATATTGAGATTGACAGGTGCAGAACCATCGCCCGGTCCGAAAACCGCAGGGCTACGCAGATTGCTCAGATCGAATGTGCCGTTGGGTGTCCATGCCCAATAGGTGAGGACGGATGTACCCGATAAATCACCTCTGAATTTAAACCCTACGGGCATGTAAAATCCAACCCACACCACAGGCGCGGTGATGGTCACAGGGGCAGATAACCGCCCAATAAACACACCTGAATCAGTGATGAAAAAGGTTTGCCGTGTGACTAAGACGGCATCTTGCGGATTGCCGCCATTAAAATCTTGATAAATCACAGCTTCAACGGCTTGACCGGGTACCGGTTGTGCGACAGACATTCGCACGGTATCTATGGTGACGGGTGGGGTAAGCCCAAAAGTGGGTAAATCAAACCCATTCATGACGAGGGTGGATTCGCCAACAATCGTCCATGTCTTAAATCCATCACCATTATTGGTGAGGAGGTATTGACCCGCGCTGACAGGGGCGGGGGAGGTGTTCCAGAGTGTCAACAATGAAAGTGCGATGAGGCTGAATAGTCTCAAAAGTGTTTTCATGTTTTTTTGCCTTTTCTTGTTCCGAATGACATGAATGGTTCTGCCATGCCATCCTATCGGCGTGTATAATTGGTGCTATTTTAGAAGCAAGTCTGCAATTAATCAAGCAAGTGACATACTCCCCATGCCTAAAGGCAGGGGCTTCTGCCGTTAACGCCAACAGCCTCGCTAAGTCGCAAGTGTGTCCACAATTCTGGCACTGAAAAACGCGGTCAGGTAGGTCTAACTTTTGCGTATGACCGCAATTGCTACATTTGCCCGTTGTACGCTCCCAACGGTTTATCTTCACAACACGCTTGCCCCGCTTGAAGGCAACCCAATCCAACACCTTCACAAACTGAGCAAATCCTAAATCGCTTATTTTTCGTCCCCAAAGCCGTTTTATCGCATCGAGATTTAAGTCCTCGAAAACCATCACATCATACTGGTCACATAAATGATGAGCCAGTTGGAAATGAAAATCTAAGCGATTATCGGCTATACGGATATGATGGCGATTGATATGCCACATTCCTGCTTTGTGATTGTTGCTTCCCTGGACCTTACGCGAAACGCGACTTTGAATGGCGCGTAAATGAGATAGGTCTCGCTTGTAATACTGTGGCGATTCGATGGTCGCGCCTTCATTGGTCGTCAAGAAATGTATCAACCCAAAATCGAAACCGCCGATTTTATCCGTGCTGATTTTTTCTGGGATGACCATTTTCTCGATGACACTGAAACACAACCACAACCGCCCCGTTGCATCTCGCTTAATGGCGACTGTTTTTATCTCGCCATTGAGCGGGCGATGGTAAACAAATGTGTATATGTTCTTGCCAATGCGGATTTTGCGATACTTTTTGCCCTCTTGTTCGTCAAGCAAGTCCCATCCCGCTTGTTTCAGGATGAAAGATTTGAATTTCTTGACCTTTTTGAAGCGGGGCAATCCGCCTTTCTTGTTGAAAAAACGAGCATACGCCTTATCCAGACGCTCAAGGATTTCCTGAACCGCTTGTGACCCCAAATCTTTCCAGTAGGCATATTGTGGGCAACGCTTCCGCAATTTTGCGATGTGTTTTTTCATGACATCCAACGGGATGTATTTGCGAGTGAGTTTGTAATACCGCTTTTGCAGGGCGAGGGCGTGATTCCAGATGATACCCGCAACATTGATTTGGTGGTGAAGTGAACCATCCACCTTGTTGTTGCGATACAAGCGGTATTTGTAGGTTTTCCGCACCTCGACCAGATTGGGCATCAATCTATTCCACTTTTTTACTATCGACTAAATATGGTTTTTATTCTAGCACATTTTTAAGTACAATTTACCAGTGCCTTATAATATCCCCATCGCTAAAGCGAGGGGTCTTACGGTGTTTTTTGATAAAAGATGAGGAGTGATAGAATGGGTGAGTTTGCATTGTTAGCGTTTGTGATGTTATTGGGGTTAGGTGCGTGGTGGTCTATGGTGACATTTCCTAAACAACGCGATTTTTCAAAGCGTCAAAAATTTGTGAGTACGCTCGCCGAGAACGATGAAGTGATCACTTATGGCGGGATTATCGGCAAAGTGGTCGATGTAAATCCCGAAACAGGCATTACGATTGTCGAAATCGCCGAGGGGGTGCGTGTGCGGATGTTGAATGTGGCGATCATGCAAGCCTTTAATCCTCAAGAAGTGGCAGAGAATGCTCAAAAAGGGTTACAAAAAGAAATGCAATCGCAAGGATGATATTCTCCCTATCCACATCGTTCAGATAGGACTACACTAACCCCGTTTGCCTGATTCACTCTAGGCATATTCATACACAAGCAAGGAGGAGTATACAACAAAATGGGTCGCCATTATGCTTGGCTTGTATTTATTTTGATAATCACTTTTGGATCGGTTTGGTTGATTTTGCCCGATACACCCAAGCCCGATTTCTTGTTGCGTGGGGCGGATGAAGAGGCGCTCGCGCAATGCCAACGCAATCCAGAGACGGATTGTAGCGAATTTATGGGGACGTTTGAGTTTCAGCAAGGGTTAGACCTTGTAGGTGGGTTGCGCGTTTTGCTCCAAGCCGAGTTGCCCCCAGAAGCCTTCACATTAGAAGATCTCAAGCAAACTGCCAATAGTGTGACACGCCGTATTAACCCCAGTGGTACAATCGAAGTGACGGTTCAAACGCAGGGGAATAACCGTATTTTGGTCGAATTACCGGGCGAAACAGATCCCGAAACAGCCATTCGCACCATTCAACAAACAGCATTGCTCGAATTTGTCGATTTTACCGATTTGAGCAGTTACATTGGACGGTTACAAGGGCAACGGATTTTAACCGATGTCCAATTGGCAAGTTATGAGGGACGGCAACGACTCGCAGCGGAACAAGGTTTGACCCCTGAAGAGATGGGGCTTGCACCCTTGCCGACGGTAGTCAACCCGCTCAATGGGCAACCCTTCCGAACCGTGATGACAGGTGATGGTTTGCAAGCGGCGGTGGCAGAATTTGACCCACAATCTAACCGATGGTTGATTCGCTTTGAAGTCAAACCTGAGTATCAATCGATTTTTGGTGAATATACTGCCCGCGCATCCGTAAGCCAACAACCGATGGCGATTGTACTAGACGGGGTGGTGTTATCTGCGCCGTCTGTTCAAGCGAGGCTTGATACAGGTGGTGTCATCACGGGCAATTTTACCCAGGAGAGCGCCCAAGAACTCGCATTACAATTGCGTTCTGGTGCCTTGGCGATTCCCTTACGTGTCGAGAGTTCAGAGGTGGTCGGTGCAACACTCGGTAACGAATCGGTACAACTGAGTGTGCGGGCGGGTGTGATTGGCGCGATTGTCGTTCTCATTTTCATGCTCGTATATTATCGTGTTCCGGGCATCTCTGCCGATTTAGCCCTGATTGTGTTCATCATCCTGAACTTGCTGTTCATCAAACTCATCCCACTGACGTTAACGTTGCCTGCTATTACGGGGTTGCTCATTTCGATTGGCACGGCAGTAGATGGTAACATCCTCATTTTTGAGCGCATCAAAGAAGAAATTCGGGCGGGTAAAAAATTGATGGAAGCCGTTGAAGCTGGTTTTGACCGCGCATGGGCATCTATCCGCGACTCGAACACATCTACTATCATCATCTGTGGGATTTTATTCCTGTTTGGTCAAACACCTGGTGCTAGTTTGGTGGCAGGTTTCGCCGTGACATTGGCGCTAGGGTTGATTATCAACCTATTCACCGCCGTGTTGGTCACACGCACCTTTTTGTTTATCATCGTAAAATGGCTCGAAAAGCCGATAGAAGCCCGTAAATGGCTGGTTGGGATTTGAGAGAGGAGCAACCATGTTTAATTTAGTCCAAAAAAGACGGTGGTATTTTCTCATTTCTGGCACAGCGATTTTGCTGGCGCTAGGTGTGATGATTTATTCGACCATCACCAAAGGCGCACCTTTTCAATTGAGTATCGATTTCGTGGGTGGCAGTATTTACGACCTGCGTTTCACCAGTGAAGGCGCAACCGAGAGCAACATCCGCCAAGTGTTTGCCCGTTATGGCGAAGATAATATCATCGTACAACGCTTGGGTGAGGCAACGGATTATCGCTGGCTGGTGACGGGGAATTTTCCTGATGAAGCGGCGTTGCAACCCGTTTTTGAGGCGTTAGAAAATATCACGCCATATCAGCGCGAATATTTAGATGGTGAACGCTATCGGCTTCACTACACTCGTCCAGAAGTGACTTTAGAGGCAATCGAGAGCGCGTTTTCGATGCAAAATATTGCCGTCAGCGATATTGAGGCATTAACCCCAGACCGTTGGTTGGTGCGGGGCAATTTAGCCGATTTAGCTACGGTTGAGCCTGCGTTGGCGCAACTACGCCAGATTGGGCAACTCGAAGTTGTGCCACAAACGGGCAGTATATTTGTATTTCGATTTACAGATACCATTACCCCTGCTCAATTCCGCCCCGTCTTTACCCAAAATGGCGATGAAAATATCACCGTTGTGCGCTTAGGCACACAAGAAGAACATCGTTGGCTGGTATATTCAGCTTTAACGGATGAAACAACCTTAAACACCATTTTAAGCGGATTAGAGGCGATCTCTCCCTTGCAAGCGGATGAATCGCGCTTTGAAATTTTAGGCGATAATCGGTATGAATTGCGCTTTACATTGCCATTTGTCGATGATAGCACCATTCAAAATGTACTTGCACCGTATCCTAATTTGCGTGTGGAACGGATTGGTGCGGGGAGTGATTTAACATGGTTGTTATGGGGTAAATTTGCTGATGATGCCCAACGGGATGCCGTTTTGAGTGCGTTGGCATTTGCCCCACTCGAAACTACGCCAATTGCGTTAGATGCTTATCTATTCACCACACAAGAAAATGTATTCACATCTGAAAATATCGCCCAAGCCTTCACCAACGGCGGTTTTGATGATGTGACGATTGAGCGCGTGGGTGGTGATGTCGAATTTCGGTGGTCAATTCGTGGTGCATTCGAAAACCAAGAGGTCACACAAAATATTCTTTCCGATTTGGGTAGATTAGCCACGCTCGATACCACCAGCGCACGGGCGCGGAACGTGTCTGAAACCGTTGGGCAAGAGGTGACACGCGCGGCATTATGGGCGGTTTTATTCTCGGCGATTGTCATCACGGGGTTTATTGTCATTGCCTTCCGCCAAGTCCCCAAAGCGACACGTTATGGTATTTGCGCGATTTTGGCGATGGTGCATGATGCGCTCATCGTGATGGGTTTTACATCGCTAATGGGGATTTTGCTCGGTTGGCAAATTGATGCCTTGTTCTTGACCGCGATTTTGACTGTGGTCGGTTTCTCGGTACAAGATTCGATTGTGATGTTCGATCGTATCCGTGAAAATATCCCAAAACACTTGGGTGAACCCTACGAGACGATTGTGAATCGAAGCGTATGGGAGACGATTCATCGGTCACTAGCGACACAACTCAACGCTTTCTTCATCATGGCGGCGATTCTGCTCTTTGGTGGCGAGACGATTAAACAATTTATTGCCATTTTATTCGTTGGTCTGCTGACTGGGACATATTCATCTATTTTTATCGCCGTGCCATTATTGGTATCGTGGGAAAAAGGGGAAATCCCGTTTTTGAAAGGTGATGAAGAATTGGCAGTCGCCGAAAAAGCGAGTTAGCTCTTGTTCTGCATAAGATGGCGGATATACGCATCTAACGGCGCTAATCCGCCACTACAACTTGACAAGTGGAGATGTTAAGGGACGATTAGCGTATCGTATATCGTCCTTTATCCATTTATGGTCAGTATGGTTGCTTCGATAAATCCTAATCCATTTTGGGCAACGTGAAATAAAAGGTTGTGCCAGTTCCCTCTTCACTTTCGAGCCAAATTTGCCCGCCGTGCGCTTCGATAATCGCCTTGGTGATGACTAAACCGAGTCCTGTACCTGTTGTGCTTTCGGCAGTCGATTGGGCGCGGAAAAACTTCTGGAACATCTGCTTTTGGTTCTCTTTAGATAAGCCGTAACCTGTATCCTCCACCTCAATTTGTAGCATCGGCGTTTCGTAATCGTTTCGTACGGTGACGCGCAAGGTGACATCACCATTGGGACGGTTATATTTAATGGCATTGGTGAGCAAATTGAGCAACACCTGTTTAATTTTGCCCCTGTCACCATTGACGGCAAAATCACCACAGACGATGTTGATAGCCACATTTTTTTCATGTGCTTGCGGGGTGACGACTTCTGCGCTCTCTTCTAGTAATTTTCGGACATCAAATGGCGCGATTTGCAAGCGCGTCCGTCCCGATTCCATTTGGGCTAAATCGAGAAAATCGGTGGTGAGGCGCATCAGGCGGTCTGTCTCAGATTGCATGGTGCTGATGATGTCGATTTTTTTAGATTCGGGCAAATCGGGGCGCAACAAAATGGCAGTGCTGGCTTTAAGCGAGAGCAGAGGGGTGCGGAGTTCATGCACCATCTCGGCAATAAAATCACTTTGGCGAAATAATCGTGCATTTTCAATGGCTATAGCCGCTTGCGCGGCGAGGGTTGTGAGGATGTTCACATCAATACTGGTGAAGGGCATATCATTGTGTTTATTGACGCACATCACCACGCCGATAATCTTTTTATGAGTACGCATCGGCACACCCAAGATATTGCGCGTCTGAAATTCGATGGTCTCATCCACCACTTGCGAATGTTCGGGTTCGTTACGAACATCTTGAATCACTCGCGGTTCGCCGTGTGTGGCTATCCACCCTGCGATGCTACCTTCCATAGGGATGATGATATTTTCCATCTCGTTAGGGTCTATGTTGGTGGCGGTCTCAAAGCGTAGTTCGCCGGTCATCGCGTCAATTAGCATGATAGAGGCGGCTTCTGTATCTATCAATTCCGAAGCGGCGGCGACAATTTGTTGTAAGAGTGAACGTTGGTCAAAGGTGGAATTGAGTTGTTTGCTAATTTCGATGATACGCTCATAATGAGCCAGTAGCATCGCTTTACCTGCGGGCGTTTCTGTGGTTTTGATGTGGTCGTCACTCATAAGAGGGCATCCTGTAAATGGTCTAAAATTTGTGGGATGATGTGGGCAGCACGAGCGTGAATCACGACATCGGCAATATAATCTAGGTGTGTTTCTTCAAGGTTAATGATGATAATTTTGGCGTTGTTACGCTTTGCGATAATAGGCATCTGATTCGCAGGTGCAACCTCGAGTGATGAGCCAATGATCAACATCACATCACAAGTTTTGGCGGCATCTTGTGCCTGACGCAATTCGCGGACGGGCAATTGTTCGCCGAATAAAATCACATTCGGTTTTAATACCCCACCGCAATCGGGGCAGTGGGGGACTAGACCATCGTCCATGAATCTTTCGAGGATAGGCACGCCATCAAATTCATGGTAACAACGGATACAGGTGGTTAAACGCATGTGACCGTGCAATTCATAGATGGTGCTATTGCCTGCACGGGTATGGAGCATATCGATATTTTGGGTGATGACCGATTTTAAGATACCATACTGCTCTAGTTGGGCTAATCCGATATGCGATGGATTGGGTTTCGCCTCTAAAATGGTCTGGGCTAATGGTTTTACCCAATTATAGAAGGCTTGTGGATTATTGCGAAAACCAAATAGACTGGCTACTTCAAGCGGGTCTATATCGGTGCGTTTCCATAAACCAGATGAATCGCTCCGAAAATCGGGTATGCCCGAATCGGTGCTGATGCCTGCGCCTGTGAATGCAACCAGATGTTTAGCTTGGCGGATGATATGCGCTACTTGTTTTATCTTCTGAGGGGTATCTTCATCTCGCATCTTATACGCCATTTACTTTGGTTCGATGACCTTATAAACATCTTCGGCGAGTTTATTCAATTGGCTCGATACAATCGCATTCGGTTGAAAACTGACCATCGGCATCCCCGCTTCCATCGCTTGATAGGCTAATTCTGGAGAGGGTGAGATAATCGCCCGAATTTCATGTTCAAGCAGGTGTTCGACTTCGTGCCAAGGGGGTTGTAGATTAATCTGCGACCGATTGACGACAACTAAATGGATGCGGTCACGGTTATTTTTCGCCAGTTCCTGAAGCAATTCTCGCGCCATATTCAGGGTGACGGTGGCAGGATCTACAATGACAATCAGTCTATCCATTTCTGAGAAAATACGACTGATGAGTGGGTTAAATCCACATCCCAAATCGAAAATACTCGGTTTAGCGATATTGCGTAATTCTTTGATAATAGCCATTGCTGTTTCAGGCGATGGGGTGATAAGCCCTTCTCTCGGTTGAGATGTACAAGAGAGTATCCTCAACCCCGATGTATGGGTGGCGATTTCACGATTGATACTATCGGTCGAAATTTCGTTGGCAGGGCGTGCCAATAATTTACTCATGCCATTGACATTGCCTAAGCCCAATGTTTTGCCCAAACTGCCGATGCCCGGTCGAAAATCGGCTACCACTGGCGCTAATTTCATGTTGAGCAATGCCGCACCAAGATTGATGGCGATGGTAGTCGTGCCGATGCCACCTTTGACTCCCAACACGCCAATCGTTGCGCCTCTGTTATTGCTACTTTGTTTTTTGGCGCTACTGCGTTGCAAAATTGCTCGGACACGCGAAGCGAGTTCGGCGGGGTGGGTGGGCTTGGTAAGATAATCATCTGCCCCAGCCTCAAACCCCGCCACTTTATCATCGATAAGCGTTTTGGCAGTGAACATGATAATTGGGATTTCGTGGGTGACTGGATTGCCACGTAAACGACGGCAGACATCATACCCATTCATATCGGGCATCATCACATCGAGGATAATGAGGTCTGGTAAATCGTTGGTGGCTTTTGCCAGTGCCTGACTGCCTGTTTGGGCGGCAATGACTTCGTACCCATTGCGTTGGAGCATTAACCCAATTAATTTTAAGCTATCAACATCGTCATCTACAATCAGTATTTTTTCTGCCATAGGTTGATTATTTCTTTGATTATCCCAACAAAATTAATGTTGAGTTTAGCATGAAAGGGGAGTCGGTGCAATCGGATATGGGATAAAGGTTGGTTATGTTTTTTTAACCTTAACTTGCCCATCATCCGCCAATAGATTATAATTTGTTGAGAAAATATCCTGATGATTATGGTTGTATCAAAATCAACAAACAAGCCTAAAATGTGGTTGAGGAGTAAATGCCAGATGTCTGTGGTAATTGATGAATATGCCATTTTGCGCGATGTGATGCGAATTCTCGCTACTGCATCCGAACCGAGCGCCCCAACCACGCCAATTTTGGAGCATTTGCGCCAAATGACAGGGGCAAAAAGTGCTTCGATGCTGATTTTCGATGAACCGCGTTCACTATTTGTGGTGGGGATGAATGAGGCGGATATGCCAGCCGACTCTGCTTTAACCCAGCTTGCCAAAGAATTGCCGTATGGCATTCACCATCAATTAGATGTGCCAACACCCCAATATGACAGTTGGATTTTCGCGCAGATTCGGGTTAAAGAGAACATTGTGGGTGCGGTATGCCTATTTTTTGATGGTCAACATCAAATTTCTAATCATCATCACCCTGCGATTGAATCGTTGATAGATAGTCTAACGATTTGCGCCACGCATATTCGCCTTGTGGCACGTCATGAAAAATTAGGACGCAATCAAAGCGAGTTTATGCGGATTGTCTCGCATGATTTGCGTTCACCACTCACATCAATACAAGGTTTCGCCAGTATGTTAGAGGCGGGTTCTGTTGGCGAACTCAATAGTCAACAAGAACACTTTGTCGAAAAAATCTTGTCGGGCATTAGCCAGATGACCTCTTTGGTCGAAAATTTTCAAGATGCCGGGCGATATGATCCCGAAACAGGTTTTTATGAAATGCAACGGAAACCGTGTGATGTGGGCGAAATCATCCGCAAAATTGTGAGTAATCATATCGTCCCCGCAGAAAAACAAGAGTTAAACCTCAAAACACAGATTGAGGATGATTTACCGATCATTTTTGCCGATAGCAACATGCTAGAACGGGCTATTATCAACCTTGTAGATAACGCCATCAAATATACCCCCAACGGGCGTGAAATTATTGTTCAGGCATTGCGAAATGGCGATAGCGTACATATTGCCGTCAAAGATAATGGTTTAGGGATTAGCCCAGAAAATCAGAAATTATTATTTGAGCGCCATGTGCGAATTGCACGTACCGAACATAAGCGCGTAAAAGGCAGTGGATTGGGCTTGTTCATCGTGCGGAGTGTGGCGCGTCGTCATGGTGGCGAAGCATGGGTCGAAAGTGAAGAAGGCAATGGGAGTACCTTTTTCATCAAAGTCCCTATTGGCGAAGTGAATATGTAAGTTATCATCATTATGCCAATACATATATTACCCGAAAAACTCATCGCGCAAATCGCCGCGGGTGAGGTGGTTGAGCGTCCCACCTCGGTGGTCAAAGAATTGCTCGAAAACGCCCTCGATGCAGGCGCGAAAACGATTCATATCGCCACCCAAGAAGGCGGGCGCAAACTCATCCGTGTCAGCGATGATGGTACGGGCATTTCTGCTGATGAGGTTGAGTTGGCATTTGCGCGTCATGCCACCAGCAAATTGATCAAACTCGAAGATTTAGAACACTTGCAGACGCTCGGTTTTCGGGGCGAAGCCCTCGCCAGCATTGCATCGGTATCGCGTTTGATGATGACCACACGGCATTATGCCGAAGATATTGGCACACAAATTCGTATTGAAGGCGGCACTATCACCCAGAAAATCGCGGTTGGTGTGCCGAATGGGACGGTTGTCACCATCGAAAACCTATTTTATAACACCCCTGCACGGCTCAAATTTCTTAAATCAGAAAATACTGAAAAACGGCATATTGTCGCGTTGGTGACGAATTATGCTATCGCGTATCCACAGGTGAAATTCATCCTCGAACAAGATGGACGCGAAATTTTCCGTTCTATTGGCAACGGTCAATTGGCGGATGTGGTGGTGCGGGCAGTGGGGTTAGAGAGCTTTAAGCACATGCTCGAAGTGTCTGTCGAAGACCCTGCCCAAGATGACCGCCCGCCTGTGCGCGTATGGGGATATACCTCCGCGCCCGATTTAAGTCGTGCCGATAGGGGCAATATCACCCTATTTGTCAATGGGCGTTGGATTCAAGATACGAAATTGACCTACGCCGTGGTGCAAGCCTATCATACGTTGTTGATGACGGGGCGTTACCCAATAGCGGTTTTGATGATCGAACTCCCACCGCATGAAGTGGATGTGAATGTACATCCAACCAAAGCTGAGGTGCGGTTCAGAGAACCGAATGTTGTCTTTTCTGCGATTCAACGGGCGGTACGCATGGCGGTGATTGGCAAAGCCAACGCGCCCGATATTCGCTTACGCGGGGGCAATTCATCCGCGCCGATAGCATCCACCGAAGCAACGTGGAATTTGGGGTCGGTGCGCCCACGTACCGCCGAATTACCTCTGAATATGACCGATACGGGGCAATATCCTCAACAATATCCGCAAAAATACACCCCTGACGAGGAATTTGACCTGTCCGACATTCCAGAGGGGTTAGGGTTGCCTCGAAATCCGCGTACCTTGCCGATGTTGCGCGTGGTGGGGCAGGTTGGCGCGATGTATATCGTGGCAGAAGGTCCCGCAGGGATGTATCTGATAGATCAACATGCCGCCCATGAACGGATTTTATACGAGCAATATATGGCGCGATTTTCATCGCAAGAAATTGCGGTTCAACAAGCCTTGAGTGGACAGACCATCACATTTTCGCCGAGTGAGGCGGGGTTGGTGTTGGATAAATTGGACGCGCTCAAAGCGGTGGGGTTTGATATGGAGCCGTTTGGCAATCATACATTTGTGATACGCTCTGTCCCCGCGATTTTAGCCGATAAAGACCCTGTGACGGTGATTTCTGGGGTGATAGATGATTTGCAAGCCGATAAACAACCGGGTATGGGCAAAATTGAGGAAAAATTAATCCGGTTTGTGTGTCGGCATGTGGCAGTGAAAGCGGGGCAAATCCTCAACCATCAGCAGATGCAAGATTTAATCCGCCAATTAGAATTTACGCGCAATCCGCATACCTGCCCGCATGGTCGCCCCACGTTGTTGCATCTGAGTGGCGACCAATTAGCGCGTGAATTTGGGCGCGGTGGGTGAACAAACCAGATATAAGGGCGGATTCGTGAAGCCGCCCACTGATATTATGCCCCCGTATGGTCAATCAAACTTTGCCCCGTCATCTCTTCAGGTTGAGGTAGTCCCATCAATTCGAGTACCGTTGGCGCGACATCCGCCAATTTGCCGCGTGTTTTGAGTGAGACATGCTCATCCGATACCACAAATAATGACACAGGACCGACAGTATGATAGGTGTGAGGTTCGCCAGAAATCTCGTTTATCATACGTTCACAATTGCCATGATCGGCGGTGACAATCGCCGCGCCCCCTTTGGCTAATACTTTGGCGACCAATTTGCCCGCACATTCATCCACCACTTCGACCGCTTTAATGGCGGCTTCAAGCACACCTGTATGTCCGACCATATCGGGATTGGCGAAATTGATGAGCAAAAAGTCATCGTCATGCTCATCTAATCGTTTGAGCGTGGCTTCGGTGAGTTCATAGGCGCTCATTTCGGGTTTGAGGTCATAGGTTGCCACTTTGGGGGAGGGGATAATTTGGCGTGATTCGCCATCAAACGGCTCTTCTCTGCGTCCATTGAAGAAAAAGGTTACATGTGGATATTTTTCGGTCTCTGCCGAATGATATTGGGTTTTGCCGTGTTTGCTGATGACTTCTGCGAGGGTGTTATTCAGATAATCGGGTGGGAATAACACATCTACAGGCAATCCTTCGATATATTCAGTGAATGTGATAATTTTCAACCCATTTATGGGCGGAAAATGATTTGCCCCTTCAAAATCGCGCACAGCAAAGGCTTGCACCAATTGGCGCATACGGTCTGAGCGGAAGTTATAGCAAATAATCACATCGCCCGCTTGAATAGCCAGATTGGGATTATCGCCGATGACGGTTGGCAAAATAAATTCATCGGTTATGCCTTTGGCATACGATTGTTGGATGGCTTGTTCGGCGCTAATTGCTTTTTCGCCTGTACGATTGACCATCGCATCAAATGCAAGTTTGGTACGTTCCCAGCGTTTGTCTCTGTCCATGGCATAATAACGCCCACTAACTGTTGCAATTTGACCTACACCGTATTGTTTGATTTTGGTCATCAGCTTGCCCAAAAATCCGATGCCACTTTCTTGTGGGGTATCGCGTCCATCGGTAATGACGTGAAGGACGGGATTGATACCTGATTTTTGGCAAATATCGAGCATGGCAAACAGATGCCCTTCGTAACTATGCACACCGCCTGGTCCCAATAAGCCGATGAGGTGAACATTTTTGTTGTTGGCTTTGGCATAACTGAATTGCTTAGTCAGAATGGGATCAGATGCCAATGCCCCTGTGCTAATCGCGTTTTCGATGCGGGCAATATCCTGAAAAACCACTCGCCCCGCGCCCAAATTGAGATGTCCGACTTCTGAATTGCCCATTTGACCAGGCGTTAATCCGACATGTTCGCCGAATGTATCGATAATGGCACGTTCACGGGTTTTCATCCAACGATCATAATTAGGTGTATTGCCCAATACGACCGCGTTGCCGTGTTCAAATTCACGAATTCCCCAACCATCGAGAATGATGAGCATAACAGGCTTTTTCGCCATGTAGGTTCTCTCCTATAATGGATATTAAAACAACGGTATAAATTATAGTCCTGATTGAGAGAAAGCTAACAGTGCAAAATATCACAAATATGCAACCACTTGCAGATAGAATTCGCCCAAAGACGCTCGATGAATTTATTGGGCAGACGCATTTAGTCGGGGTTGGCAAGCCGATTTATCAGATGATAAAACAGGGGCGGATTCATTCGATGCTATTTTGGGGTCCGCCCGGGGTGGGTAAGACCACATTAGCGCGGATTATTGCCCATCATACCGAGATGGAATTGGTGGCTTTATCGGCTGTATCGGCGGGCAAAGATGATTTGCGTCGCGTTGTCAATATGGCACGCAATGACGACCGCACACCCATCGAAAAATTAGCAGGCGGAACGCAATCATCCAAAGGCGTGCTACTATTTTTAGATGAAATTCATCGGTTTAATAAAGCGCAACAAGATTTTTTGTTGCCTTATGTCGAAGATGGCACGATTACACTCATCGGCGCGACGACCGAAAATCCGAGTTTTGAGGTGATTGCTGCGTTACTCTCGCGCTGTCAGGTGTTCATATTGCAATCGTTATCTGAGGACGACTTGCGTGAGGTTGTCCGGCGTGGATTGGCTGAATTAGGTGTTCAGATGGATGAGGATGGCATCACCTTTTTGACGCAATTCGCCAATGGAGACGGACGGAATGCGCTGAACTTGCTTGAAGCCACGACCCGTCTGTATGCCGATGATGCCGAAGGGCATTTGCGATTGGAACACATCAAATTGGCATTGCAATCCAAACATCTGCGTTACGACAAAGCAAATGAGGAGCATTACGATACGATTAGCGCCTATATCAAATGTATGCGGGCGGGGGATGTATCGGCGGCATTGTATTACTTGGCGCGGATGGTACACGCGGGTGAAGACCCAAAATTTATCGCAAGGCGCATGGTGATATTCGCCAGTGAAGATATTGGCATGGCGTTGCCAACGGCGTTGGTGGTGGCGAATGAGGTGTTTAAGGCGGTCGAGACCATCGGCTACCCTGAATGTCAGATCAATTTGGCGCATGGAACGGTTTATTTAGCCTCTGCGCCGAAGAATCGTGAAGCGTATGATGCCTATTTTATGGCGTTGGATGATGTGGCAACCCATGGCAATTTGCCCATCCCCTTACATCTCCGTAACGCGCCCACTAAACTGATGAAAGAGTTGGGTTATGGGGATGGCTATCAGGCGTATGGCGAACAAAACCGTTTACCCGATAAATTAAAAGGTCGAGTTTATTACCGTTCATCCAGCGAATCTCATTGACACATCTCAAAAATCTCATTATCATGTTTACCCGTTATTGATTGTGTAGATAAAGGGTGGCTTATTTTGCCAATATTGCGATTAGCATGGGAACGATTTAGCGTCATCGGCTCGGTTTTGGGCGATGTTCAGGGCAAGGTGATTGCCCAAGTGTTGTATTTTACCATTCTTGTACCATTCGGCGTTGGGTCACGCTTATTTATAGACCCAATGTCTATTCGTGGAAAAAACCGTCTGGTTACGACATGGGTAGACCGTCCCGCCGTCCCTTCCGATTTGAACTCTGCACGCGAACAAGGGTAAACATAGGTTAAATATGTATATATTGGGCATTTCATGTTTCTATCACGATGCGGCGGTCGCCCTCATTCAAGATGGGCGTTTGGTGGCGGCGGCGATGGAAGAACGATTTTCACGCAAAAAACACGATAGTAGTTTCCCGCAAAAGGCGATTGCATTTTGCCTC
The DNA here is from genome assembly GCA_034436155.1 of Anaerolineae bacterium. Classification (GTDB taxonomy): domain Bacteria; phylum Chloroflexota; class Anaerolineae; order Aggregatilineales; family Phototrophicaceae. The sequence continues at coordinate 331,419 of DAOTVP010000010.1, read as the reverse complement.
AAGCAAGCGGGAATCACCAACAAAGACCTCGATTATGTGGTCTTTTATGAAAAACCATTGGTCAAGTTTGAACGAATTTTGCAAACGACCTTCAATATGTTCCCCAAGTCATCGGGGTTATGGTTTGAGGCAATCAATGTCTGGCTCAAAGAAAAATTGTGGGTGAAAAGCATCATCCAGAAACACTTCACGATTAACCCCAACCAGATTTTATTCTGTGATCATCACATGAGCCACGCGGCGAGCGCCTTTTTAGCCAGTCCGTTTGATGAAGCCGCCGTCCTGACTGTAGACGGGGTAGGTGAATGGACGACCACGACGCTCGGTACAGCGCGGAGTTATCGCCCTGGTCAGGCTGGCACGAATGAAATTAACCTATTCAGTGAACAACGTTTCCCGCATTCGTTAGGGTTACTCTATTCAGCCTTTACAGCATGGCTGGGGTTTCGTGTGAATAATGGCGAATACAAAGTTATGGGCATGTCGCCTTATGGTGAACCGCGCTATATGGATAAGATGGAAAAGCTATTCAAGCTATCGCCAGAAGATGGCAGTTTCCGCTTGAATATGGATTATTTCAGCTTCCATCATTCGACACAAAGCACATTTAACCAAAAATTTGTCGATTTATTCGGTGAACCGCGCCCCGCCGAAGCCGAATTTTTCACGATGGCGACCAATCCAGAACGCGCATCCGAGAAAGCCGCGATGGAAAAAAATCAGTATTATGCGGATGTCTCGGCGAGTATTCAACGCACCACCGAAGAGGCGCTATTAGCCATTGTGCGCCATTTGCATAAGACAACAGGCATGAATAAATTGGTTATGGCGGGTGGTGTGGCGCTGAACACCAAAGCGAATTATCGGTTGCTCGCAGAAACGCCATTTGACGAGATTTACATCCAACCCGCGGCAGGGGATGATGGTGGTGCGCTTGGTGCGGCACTTTGGGCGTATTACATCGTCATGAATAAACCGCGTGATTGGTCTATGCCTCATGCGTATTGGGGGCAAGGCTTTAGCGAGGGCGAAATCAAAGAATTTTTGGATAGCAACAATATCAAATATGAACATTTTGCTGATGATAGCAAATTGTTGGATATTGTCGCTGAATCGCTCACAAGAGAAAATGTGGTTGGTTTTTTTCAGGGGCGGTTTGAATGGGGACCGCGTGCGCTGGGCAATCGAAGCATCCTCGCAGATCCACGTAGCGATGCCATGAAAGAGGTTGTCAACACCAAAATCAAATTCCGTGAGCCGTTCCGCCCATTTGCGCCTGTGATTTTACGTGACCGCGCCGCCGAATATTTCGATTATCCCGATGTCGAAAAACATGAAGCCCCGCGTTATATGTTGATGGTTGCCCCATTCAAAGAGGATAAACAAGATCAAGTGCAAGCGGTATGTCACATGGGGACAGGTCGCCTTCAGACGATAGAACGCGAGACGAATCCGCGTTATTACGGCGTGGTCGAGCGGTTCGGTCAAATCACGGGTGTGCCTGTGGTGCTGAACACCTCGTTTAACCTACGCGGTGAGCCAATCGTCACCACGCCCAAAGAGGCATTTAACACCTTCAAGAATAGCGATATTGATATGTTGGTCTTGGAGAATTTCTTAGTCCGTAAGCCATTTTAGAGAGTTATAACGTATGAGTTCAGAAACAACATCTGTTAAACACGAAAAACCATTTTCGCTCGCCGATACGATTGCGTTGGCGAGCGCCGTCTTGGTGCTGATTTCGTTCATTATCTTGCCATTTTGGGCGGGTGGTAATGGATTCGCCCATTTAGCCGATCATCGTATTTTTGTCCTCATCCCGATTGTAGGGGTGATTGGCGGATTAATTGCATTTTCGGCATTCAACGACATTCGGATGCGCCCCATGTCCCCTTCGTTGTTATTTATTGCAGGGGTATTCGGATTAATCGCCTGTGGGTTGCCCGTGTTGCGTGTTCTGGCGGGGCAAGATACCCAAGCCACCGTTGTGAGTGATGTCGCCAATATTGGATTTTATCTGACGGTGGTCGGGTTTGTTGGATTTCTCGTTCAGTCGTTCATCAAACGTCCCGCCTTGCCCGAAGGGGTGAGTGGCTATAACGAAGATATTATCAGTCGTTTGGGGACGATGGGCGAATTGATGCGCTTTTTGTGGAAGCGCAAATTGTATTGGATGATGCCGATGATGATCGTGTTATTCTTGTTTGCGGCGCTCATCATTGCGGGTAGCGCAGGCGGTCTCGCGCCATTTATCTATACGCTGTGGTAGAGGTGATGTATGAATAACGAACCCTTAGTATGGGGTATCACAATCGTGTTCGCGCTGATTTTTGGCACACTTACCGCTCGTAGTTCGATGCGCCGTGAAAAAATTCATGGTGGTATTATCCCCATCATCTTCAATTGGATTGCCTCGGTGGTGATGTTGATGGTGTTGCCTCTCATTTTGGGGAGCATTTTTATCGGACATAACGCGGGTTATGGCATCGTGATTGGGTTATTGCTTATCGGGGTTTGTCTGATGCTGTTAGTTGTATTTGCTGTGTTTGAAAAAGCACCGCGTGATGCTTATCTCAAGACGCTCGTCTCTAAAGAAGATAAGGGATGGACGGCAGAGGATGCGCTGAAATCTGGTCTTTAGATTGCCAAAGGACGTGCATAAGCCCGTCCGTAGTTAAATCGGCTGTATCAGTTGCATATTGAGGGACGATATACGCGCTACGCGCTCATCGTCCCATACAAACATCAAAAATTTGTAGTGGCGGATTAGCGCCGTCAGGCGCGTATATCCGCCATGGTTTGATTATGATGATTGCGGTTTGGTCTCGTCCAAAATAATCCGCACAGAACGGTCATACGTCAGATAATTCCACACCCAATTCACGAATACGTTAATCCGATTCCGAAAGCCCATCAACCAAATCAGATGCAATCCGAGCCACGTTATCCATGCGAAAAAACCCGATAATTGCACCTTGTTGAAAGGATATGCCACCGCCCGTCGTCTGCCGATAGTCGCCATAATGCCTTTATCGAAATAGACAAACTCGGTTTGAGGTTTATTGTTTAGGCGATTGATGATATTTTTCGCCACCAATCTGCCTTGTTGTTGGGCAACCGTGATGACTTGGGCATATGGATTGCCGTTTTTATCGGGGATGTAGGTAATATCGCCTGCTGCATACACATCGTCTAATCCGATGACTTCCATCGTGGGTTTCACGGGGATTCTATCGCCACGCGCCAATTCCACGCCCAACATCCGTGCCACTGGCGACCCCTTCACGCCCGCTGACCAAACCAATGTATGCGTATGGATGACCTCACCATCGGCTAAAATCACGCGGTTTTTCTCCATTTTTTGCACCGCTTTACCTAAAATCACCTCGACACCGAGCGATTCGAGTTGTTTCCGCGCCAATTCGCGTAAGCGTTCTGGATAGGGGGTTAGTAGTGTGTTGGTGGCTTCGACCAACACCACACGGGCGCGAATGGCATTGGCACGGTTATATTCCCGCGAGAGGACGTGATTATACAATTCATATAATGCACCAGCAGTCTCTAAGCCTGTCGGACCGCCACCGACAACCACCATCGTGGTCATGGCATCGCGTTCTATGCTATCTTTTGTCCATGCGGCTTTCTCGAATAATTTGAGGATATGATTGCGTAAAATTATCGTGTCCTGCAAATTCTTTAACCCGAAGGCGAACTGTTCAATGCTGTCGTTGCCGAAAAAGTTAATCACACTGCCCGTTGCAATCACCAGATAATCATAATTTTGGTCGAGTGTTGTGCCGTTGGTCTTGACGCTCAGGCGTTTTTCTTGGGGATAAATCGCCGTCACCTCGCCCAAAAAAAAGCTGACATTGCGATTTTTACGATAAATCCCGCGCACAGGATAGGCGATTTCGCTGGGGTCGAGGGCGCAGGTTGCGACTTGATAGAGCAGAGGGGTGAAGGTGTGAAAATTGTTGCGGTCTATCAGCAAAATATCTACATGTTGGCGATGTAATGTATTCACCACCGCCAACCCACCAAAGCCTGCACCGATAATGATAATGCGTGGACGTGTTGTAGTCATATCAAAAAGTCCTCCAAGACTTCATCTATCCTTATATGTGAATTATATCACAAATAAATTAATTTGTGAAGTATTTCACATAAAACTCGTGAAATTGGTCACTTCGTTAATCCACAAAAAAACGCTATAATGCAGTTTTACTCATCGGACATCAGGATAAAACGAGGAAAATATCATGCCGCGTGCGCTCATCAGCGTTTACGATAAGACGAATGTTGTTGAATTTGCCAAAGATTTAATCAGTCTTGGATGGGATTTGGTCGCCAGTGGTGGCACAGAGGCGATGTTGCGTGGGGCAGGGCTGACTGTTACCCCTGTGGAACAATTGACAGGCATCCCAGAAATGCTTGGCGGGCGGGTGAAAACGCTCCATCCTGCCATTCATGCGGGTATTTTGGCGCGGTCTACGCCCGAAGATATAGATGACCTGAATCGTAACGGATACGCGCCAATCAAATTGGTGGTGTGTAATTTATATCCATTTCAAGAAACCGTTAGCAAGGCGGGCGTATCGCTTCAAGATGCGATTGAGCAAATTGATATTGGTGGGGTGACATTGCTCCGCGCCGCCGCCAAGAATTTTTTCCATGTGGCGTGCATATCTGACCCTGCCGATTATCCCCGTGTGATGAGCAGTTTGCGGGCGACAGGGGATATCGACTTAGCCATTCGGCGTGATTTAGCCGTCAAAGCCTTTGCGCATACCAGCGAATATGATACCGCCATCCACGCATTTTTGGCGCGTGGGACGATGACCACGCCTGTTGTAACCACCGATTTACCTGACCAATTCTCTCTGGGCATGAAGAAAATAGAGACGCTTCGTTATGGCGAAAATCCACATCAAGTCGCCGCTTATTATTCTAATCATGCGGGTGATGCGCCGTTGGGCGGGACAATTTTAAGCGGAAAACAACTGTCGTATAACAACATTTTGGATTTGGATGCGGCATGGCGAGCCGTGAGCAGTTTTGATGACCCGACGGTGGTCATCGTCAAACATTTAACCCCGTGTGGCATTGCCAGTGCCGATACGATAGCGAGTGCATATCCGTTGGCATTGCAATCTGATCCTGTATCGGCATTTGGCGGAGTGATTGCCGTCAATCGCATGGTGGATGATGATTTCATCACGGCGTTGGGGTCACTCTTTTTAGAGGCGATTGCCGCGCCATCCTTCAGCGAGAGCGCCTTGAATAAACTCAAAGAAAAGCGCCAAAATTGTCGTGTCTTGCGGATTCCACAACCCTATGATGGTGTTGAACTCGAAATCCGCAATGTACATCGTGGGTTATTGGTGCAACAAGCCGATCTTGGCGATCCCGAAGGCACACTCTGGAAAACGGTCACGCAACGCCCGCCAACGGATGATGAATTATTGGCGTTACAATACGCTTGGAAAGCCGTTCAGCATGTCAAATCCAATTCGATCGTGCTGGCGGTGAAAAATGCGACTGTTGGTGTCGGGGGAGGTCTGCCGAGCCGGTTGGATGCTGTCAAGATTGCCGTCACCAAAGCGGGTGAACGGGCAAAAGGCGCGGTTTTGGCTTCGGATGCGTTCTTTCCGTTTGCTGATGGCTTAGAAGTAGCGATTCAGGCAGGTATCACCGCGGTGATTCAACCAGGTGGGTCTATCCGCGATAACGAAGTGATTGAAGCGGCGAATAAAGCAGGCATTGCGATGGTGATGACAGGCATTCGGCATTTTAGACATTAAAGATGATACAGTGGGCAGGATATCGATTCATGCCCTTATGCCAATTCATTATCGAGCGGGTGTTTTAATTCACGGGCGTGTTCATCATGATTTTGTGTGAAACGGCGTAACTGAAAATTAAGTTCCCGAAAACGGCGGTTGATGGTATCTAAAATCAGTCCTGTGATGACTAAAATCACACTCAATAACATCATACTGGCGACAAGGATTGCCGTTGGAAAACGCCGTACAAGCCCTGTCTCTAAAAATTCGATGAATACGCTCAATCCCATCAATAAGGCTATCGTCGTGATGATGCCTGCGATGAAGCTGAAAAATGTGAGGGGTTTATAATCTCGAAACAGGGTCATAATCGTCATGAGGATACGCCAGCCATCACGCAACACACGGATTTTGGAATAACTCCCCTCTGGACGCTTGCGTAGATTGACAGGCACTTCTTGGATGATATAGCCTTCCTGAAGGGTGCGAATCGTCAGTTCGGTCTCGATTTCAAATCCCGCCGATAACAAGGGGATATTTTCGACTAACTCACGGGTCATGGCGCGATACCCCGACAAAATATCGGTCAATTTAACTCGAAAAATGGTATTCAAGACAACCAGAAAAAAACGATTGCCCCATTTGTTGAGCAATTTGAACTCGCTGGTGGTATCATCTAACAATCGGCTACCGACCACCATATCGGCTTGTTTGTTTATAATTGGGGTGATGAGGGTTTGCACATATTCGGCAGGATAGGTATCGTCACCATCCACCATGATATAAATATCCGCTTGGATGAAGCGGTGCATCTGACGCACGACATTGCCTTTGCCACGATGTTTGACATAATACACATGTACACCTAATTCTTTGGCGATAGCTGCCGTATCATCACTTGAAGCGTTATCGAATACATATAGGGTTGCATTGGGCAATTGGGCGCGAAAATCGTGAATAACTTTGGCAATTGTCAGGGATTCGTTGTAGCATGGAATAAGGACAGCAATTTGTGGCGAATCGGTCATAATAATCCGTCCAAAATAGGATGAAAGCACAATTTTCAGATACTATAGAATACAATTGGTGATAACACAAGCGAGTGAATAATGAGACAAACCATCCGAATGAATTGGGGCATGATTGCCTTGTTGTTGGTCATGTGGGGATTGCTCACCATTCGTATTAGTGCGCCGTGGTTTGGACATCATGATACCAATGGGGTGGTATTCATGACCGCCGCCCGTAATTATGGCTTATATGGCGCATCGGAATTGGGATTTTTGCAATTGCTCAATTACGAAATTCCCGCCAAACCTGAAGAATATAACTTTTATCTCCATCATCCGCCGATGATTTCGTGGGTATTGGCGTTGGCAGGTGTGCCGTTTATGCTCACCGAAGCATCATCGCGCTGGGTGATGGTATGCGCGACGATGATTAGTTTGGCATCGTTATATGTGTTATCTCGGCGTTTGTTGGGGCAAAAACGGGCGATGTTGGTGATGATTTTATATAGTTTCACGCCAATGATTGCGTATTTTGGACGAATGCCCAACCATGAACCATTGGTAATGGGTTTTCTGATGCCATTTTTTGCGATTTACGCCCAATATTTGCGTTATCCCACGCGGGCGCGTTGGGTCGCGTTGGCGATACTCGCCATTTTAGCCATGTGGACGGCGTGGGCGGCGATATTTTTCTTTGCGGCGCTGATTTTTTTGGGTGTGATTTATCGGGTAGAGACGCGCCTCGTCAAAATCATCACGGGCTGGCGTAATTTATTCGATTTATATGCGTTGGGTATCGTAGTCGTTTTGGCAACAATTGCTGTGCCATTATTTTATGAGATGCAACATCCGGGCGCGATTCAAAAATTGTTGACTGCCTTTAATTTTCGCACCAGCAATATCGGCGGGTCGCGTGGTGCGCCGACCTTCACCATCATCGAATATATTTTTCGTCAGCTCATCCACATGGCGACTATGATGACCTTATTCGTTGTGGTGATGGGATTTGTTGGGATTAAACCGCTTCTCAAACAATCGCGTCTGACTCGCGCCATGACATGGGGCATGTTGGCTGGTGGCTTGGGATTTTTGATATTCTTCCGCAATGCCAGCTATATCCACGATTATTATAAATATTATCTCATGCCTGCTTTTTCGATTATGGCGTGCTTGGGTGTGATATGGGCGTGGCGATTGCGCCGTGTTTGGTGGTCTAAACCTGCCATATTGGGGTTGTTGTTGGGGTCTACCATTTATTCGGTGTTGATTTTTGTCGGTTCACATATCAGTGGGGAACAACCATTCCCGATGGATGTAGCGTTGGCGATTCGTGCCAATACGACTGTAGATGACCAAATTATCACCAACTTAACCTATCAAAGCCCCGCCATTGCGTTTTATGCAGAACGTCGGATTCAATATGCCTTTACACCAGAAAAAGCCCTAGAACAAGCAGATTTGACCGAAAAAAGACTGATTTATATTTATTGTCTCGACCCACTTACAGATGAATTATCGCAATTGATGGCGATGCCGATTGTAGATGGAGATTGTTACCTAATACAAATCTCGCAAGCCGATGATGAAAAAGCATCTTGATAGGATATAGGTGTGTTTGTTATAATTTCACACATACATGAACGCCACCGTAGCTCAACGGCAGAGCATTCGCTTCGTAAGCGACAGGTTAAGGGTTCAAATCCCTTCGGTGGCTTTTTGCAGATTTTCAAAAATGTCCGTAAAATATAAAGTTACGGGCATTTTTTGTTGGGCAAAGGGATGAGAATGGCAGATGAGACACATTTTTTTGATGACGGCAGACCACGCCCACTTACGCTGGCTGTTGCAGGTGGCACAGGGTCTGGCAAGACGACCATCTCCAATGCGATATTAGACCGTGTTGGGCATCATCATATTGCATATTTACCCCACGATGCCTATTATAAAGACCTTTCACATCTCCCCGAAGCCCAACGCCGTGAAATTAATTTTGACCACCCCGATTCACTCGAAACGACCCTCTTGATTGATCACATCAAATTACTCCAACAATGGAAACCTGTGCAAATTCCCACCTATGATTTTACTCGTCATCGGCGCACCGAAGAGACGATAGCCGTTGGGGCACAACCGATTATTTTGGTCGAGGGCATTCTGATTTTTAGCGATCCCGATTTGCGTGATTTATTCGACATCAAAATTTATGTGGATACCGATGCCGATTTACGCTTTATTCGGCGCTTGCAACGTGACATCAAAGAACGTGGGCGCACTGCCGAATCGGTCATCCAACAATACCTCACCACAGTGCGCCCGATGCACCTCAAATTTGTCGAGCCATCCAAACGATATGCCGATGTGATTATCCCCGAAGGCGGATTTAACACCGTGGCGATTGATATGGTCTCGGATAGAATCCGCACCATGTTGGCATGGAGCGAATCGTATGTCCGAGATAAACAGATGGATTAGTCAGCTACCTGCGCTACATATGCCATTTTAGGCGTGAACATCCTTCGCAAATTGCCCCATGTGTTCTCAAAAGACCAATTGACGGTGTGTTAAATTATGCTACACTGATGATATAACCAAATACCAAAGACGATGACCAAGAAAAGTAATCCTTTTCCCTGATGCCCAGAGAATGTAAGCCATAGGCTGAGAGCTTACTCATCATAAAATGGATGAAAAGTCCCTTGCGAGTTGCACATCTGAACCAATAGTAAGATGTGACGGGAAACGCCCGTGATAGCGAATGAGCGCGGCGAATTGATCTGCCGAAGCAAGGTGGTACCGCGGAAGAGGTGAAAACCCTTTCGTCCCTGCAATCATAGGGATGAAGGGGTTTTTTGATTGGATTTTGAGAAAGGATAATCGATGAATAATACACAACCGAAGCAAATGCCTAAAAATTTCGATTTTGCCGAAGCCGAAAAACGGCTTTACGCATGGTGGGAAGGTAATGGCTGGTTCAAGCCAGAAGTCGCGCCCGATGATGCTGAACCTTTTGTGATTAGTATGCCACCGCCCAATGTCACGGGCGCGTTGCATATCGGTCATGCCTTGTTTGTGTCGTTAGAAGACCTCATGACGCGCTATGAACGGATGCGCGGTAAAGCGGCTTTATGGGTGCCAGGAACAGATCATGCAGGCATTGCTACGCAACTTCAAGTCGAAAAAATGTTGCGCGATGAAGGCACAAGCCGCGAAGAAGTGGGCTACGAAGAATTTTTGAAACGCACATGGGACTGGAAAGAGAAATATGGTGGCGAAATCACCCGTCAATTACGACGTTTAGGCGCGAGTTGTGATTGGTCTCGTGAACGCTTTACGTTGGATGAAGGCTTATCCAATGCTGTTCAAGATGTGTTCATCACGCTATACGAACAAGGACTGATTTACCGCGGTCCCCGACTGGTGAATTGGTCACCAGGGTTGCAAACGGCTGTCAGTGATCTTGAGGTGGAACGTGACGAAGAAATTGTGAAGCTGTATTTTTTCAAATATCCCATAGAAGGGGGGGAATTTATCCCTGTGGCGACCACCCGACCAGAATCGATTTTGGGCGACACGGCGGTGGCGGTGCATCCAGATGATGACCGTTATAAGCATCTCATCGGCAAAACGGCATATGTGCCAATGCTCAACCGCCCCATCCCCGTGATTGGTGATGAATATGTGGATAGGGAATTTGGGACGGGGGCGTTAAAAATTACGCCTGCCCATGACTTTAACGATTATGAAATTGCCAAAAAACATGATTTGCCCATGATTAGCGTGTTAACGCGCAAAGCCACCATCAACGAAAACGGTGGCAAATATGCAGGCTTGGATCGTTACGACTGTCGCAAACAACTGTGGGCAGATATGGAAGCCGCAGGTTTGACGATTAAAGTCCAAGATTACACCACCATCGTGCCACGTAGCCAACGGGGGGGCGAAATTATCGAGCCGATGATTAGCACACAGTGGTTTTTGAAAATTCAACCTCTCGCAGAAAAAGCACTTGAGGCGGTACGGACGGGTCAGATTAAAATTATTCCCGACCATTTCGAGAAGGTGTATTATCATTGGCTCGAAAATATCGAAGATTGGTGTATTAGTCGTCAACTATGGTGGGGGCATCGCATTCCTGCGTGGGTGCATCAGGATGGTCGGATTCATGTGGGTAAAAATCCGCCAACGGGTGATGGCTGGAAAGCCGAAGAAGATGTGCTAGATACATGGTTCAGCAGTGGACTTTGGCCCTTTAGCACACTCGGATGGCCCCAAAACACGCCTGATTTACAACGGTTCTACCCAACCAGCATCATGGAAACAGGTTATGACATCTTGTTTTTCTGGGTGGCGCGGATGATTATGATGGGGCTGTGGTTTACAGATAAACCACCATTTCATACTGTGTATTTGCATGGGTTGGTGCGTGATAAATTGGGGCGGAAAATTAGCAAGACGTTGGGCAATGTGATTGACCCACTCGAATTGGTCGAAAAATTTGGCGCAGACCCCTTACGGTTTGCCCTTGTGACCAGTGGTACGGCAGGTAATGATGTTAATCTTGACCTTGAGTGGGTGGAATATGGGCGCAATTTCTTGAATAAAGTGTGGCAGATGACCAATTTTGTCACCAGTAATTTAGAGGGTGATATACCCAAAGGTGTGCCTGCACCATCTGAACTCGATTTACCCTCGCGTTGGGTGATGAGTCGTCTGAATCGGTTGATTAAAACGGTGCAATATCTTTTCGATACGTATCAATACGGCGAAGCAGGGCGACAAATCCGCACCTTTTTATGGGATGAGGTTGCGCCGTGGTATCTGGAAATTAGCAAGCATCCCCTTTACAACGGCACGGATGCCGAAAAAACAACCGCTCGGCGCGTGTTGGTGCATGTGATGGATATGAGTTTGCGTTTGCTCCACCCGTTTATGCCCTTCGCCACCGAAGAGATGTGGGGGTATTTGCCTCATGATGGCGAGGCGCTCATCCTCGCAAAATGGGCAGAAGCCGATGAACGTTATATTGATGATGAGTCCGAATTGCAGATGGGTGTTTTGATGGATATGGTGCGCCAAATTCGGGATATTCGCAACAATCAATACGATATCCCACCGAGTAAAAAATTATCGGCGATTGTGGCACCCGGTAAGCATCGGGATAATATTAACCAATATCGGTATGTGTTTGCCCGTTTATGTAATATTGATCAACTCACGTTGTTGGCGGATGATGCCCCAGCGCCAGAAGATTCGGCTTCGGGTGTGGTCAGCGATGTGACGGTGTATTTGCCCCTCAAAGGGATGATAGATGTGGATGCCGAAATTGATCGTCTGAGCAAAGAGCGCGAAAAATTAGAGGCGCAAATTTCAAAAACACAGGGGATGTTAAATAACGAAGGGTTTGTGAACCGTGCCAAGCCGGAAGTGGTGGAGCGGGAACGAATCCGTTTAGCAGAATTGCAAGCCAGCCTATCTCAAATCGCCGAACAACTCACGCGGTTGAGGGGGTAAAAAGATGATGGGGTGAAGGCTAAAACCTTCACCCAGTTTCGTTGGTGGCTTGATTTTTGAAAATGACACGCCCCGCTTCTTGGGCGGCTTTACGCACTTCGATATCGCTATCGTTTGTAAAAACTTCGCGCAAAGCCTCTAACGCACTCACATCATTGAGCAAAACCAATTCTTTGATAGATTGCAGGCGTACATCTACCCGCTTATCTTTGAGCCGACCAATATGATATTCCAATAACTTTTGATTGACCCCCACAACAGACTCCTTTAACTCAGTATGCCAATATTTTTTCAATTCTATTATAACCAAAAGCCGACACAATAGCATTGAGAATAGGTCAAAATTCCTATCTTCTCATGATGAAACCGAGTAAATTGTGCGTTTATGAAGGGAGCATGTTATAATCAACATAAAATCATGCGACTATCTATAAAACTTGAGGAATTCAAATTGGTCAAACATGCCGTTATTCTCGCCGTTGGGTCGTTATCGCATCGTAGCCAACTCACATATAATCGCGCACATGCCATGTTACCCGCCTTGGGTAAGCCGTTAGTCATTCGTATTATGGATAGGTTATATCGTGTCGGGATTCGTCATTACACAGTTGTTGTAGGCGAAAATGAGGGGGCGGTTGTGAATTATCTCAATACCCAGTGGATGCCCGATGTCACTGTGAATTATATCCTCAAATTTCCGAATGATAGTTTTGTCAAAACAATTAAGATGATTGCTCAGAAAATCAATGAGCCGTTTATTGTATGTAGTTATAATAGTTTTACGCATACCCACTTTCCAGAAGCGTTGCTCAATCATCACGAAGAGAATCCCGATGTATTGTTATTGAGTGGTGCAACCAATACGTTGTCACAAGCACCACAACATGTCTTTGCGGTAACAGAATCGGATATGGTGCAAGAAATTGTGACGGCATCTACCCCAGAACGGCGTGCATTAACCCTGATTGATTTTTTCGTGTGTGGTGCGCCTGTGGTGGAGTACATCACCAAACTGAATGACCAAGCCAATTATCAAGAATCGCATCGTCAATTTATGGATATTGCCAAACGATACATCGAAAATGGTGGTAAAGCGGTCATGGCACGCGCCAATTGGGTGTTGCAAGTCGAATCTGACCAAGATTTACTCACGCTTAACCGTCACCTACTCGATGAAGGTCAAGATGCTCATATTCTGAGCGAATTGCCCTATACGGTGAAAATTATCCCCCCTGTGCGGATAGACCCACAGGTGAATGTGGGGCAGGGGGCGAAAATCGGACCGCATGTGTATTTAGAACGGGGTGCAAGTGTAGGTCATGATGTGGTGCTAAAAGATTGTATCGTCCTGACCAAGGCGAATGTACCATCACAAAAATCCCTCACGGGTACAATTTTGACGACTCGCGGACCCTTGCCGAGCTAATCAATCCCTTCAATCACATCCGTATTGGGGTTATAATGGATTGTTTGATGAACGGATGTAAGAGGTGATAATTTGTCAGATAGCTATAAAACGTGTCCGATTTGCAAAACAGCAAACCCAATAAATGCGTCATTTTGTATGACATGTGGGTCTGTGTTAGGCACTGATACAAAGGGCAATATATCACGAGTAACACAATCTGATTACGAATATCAATACGGCGAGACCGATTTGATGGAACGTGCGATTCATGTGATCGGACGCCGTTACATGCTGGGCGGAGCAGTGTTTTTGGTTGTTTTGATGTTGATTGGCTTGGGTATTATTTTTGCGCCGAGTGTGTTGAGGAATTTACAAGCATCACTCGCACCTGTGTCTGTTACCAGAAGCCCAACAGCAAGTCCCACTCTGCCTTTTACTGTTACACCCGGTACACCAACTCGAACACCAACTCCGACCGTTTTACCAACCGATACACCCGCGCCAACACCAACCCGTGAACCATGTCGTCAGACAGTACAAGCGGGTGATGTGTTATGGAATGTTGTTGTGAGATGTGGTCATTTTAGCGATGCCGTGTTTGCACAGGTGATAGAAATCAATAATCTGCGCGATGCTGGCACAATTTTCGCGGGTCAGGTTTTAGAAATTCCGTGGCCCACGCCGACCCTAGACCCGAATATCCCAACTGCAACGCTCGATCCAGAAGCGCAAGCAGAAACTCAGAATGTTGCGTTTGATATGTCATTTTTTCCGACCCCCACCTTATTGCCCGGTGTTCAGCAACATCGGGTGGCGGCGGGCGAAAATATCATCAGTATTGCTTTGCAATATAAGGCAACGGTCGAAATTTTATCGCAACTCAATCCCGAAGTGACATTTTCGCAATGTGATTTTGGGTTAGATTTGGGTGGTGAACGCTGTACAGTCATCGTTTTTGAAGGGCAATTATTACGTGTTCCTGCGCCAACTCCCACACCAACCCTTTCACCTACGCCATCTGGTAGCGAAACGCCGACCCCAACGCCAACCCCAACATTTAATGCACCTGTGCCACAAAGCCCTAGCAACCGCACCTTTTTTAGGCGAAATGAATTGGTGACATTGCGATGGAGTCCGACAGGGACGCTCGGCAGAGATGAGACGTATAGGGTAATCGTCAAGAATCTCAACACTGGTATGGTTTATACTGCGGATACACTCGATACCATGTTTGTTATTCCAAGTGAATGGCAAGCTCAATCTGAAACGCTTGAGCGTCATCAATACGAGTGGACGATAAGCGTGGTGAATGTGAATGATGCGCGTATGGTGATATATACCACAACACCACAAACTTTTGATTGGCAAACAGCGCAAGCAACTAACGGATAAACAAGATGATAAAATCGAAATTATTGATATTGACATTCGGTGTATGGATTGCCTTATTGGTTGGAGCGTGTGGAGTGAACGACAATCTAACGCCTACTGCGCCCGCGATTGTGCAAGAGCCGATTAATCCCTTGCCACAAATCACACCTGCTACTGCTACCCTCACAACCACACCAACGGCGACGATGCCACCCACAGACCCGCCGACATTTACACCTAGTCCCACCGTAACAGAGACACAAGTGCCATCTGAAACGCCAACGACTACGCCTACTGAGGGTCCGTGGGAATACACTATTCGTGAAGGGGATACCCTGATTAGCATCATCCAACAAGAGCCGTTTAATTATCGCAATACCGATGTAATTCGTGAGATTGTCCGTATCAACGACAATATTTTTAATGCCGATATTCTGCCCCCCGCAGGTCAGGTGATTTTAATTCCACGCCCAACCATCACCCCAACGCCACAAAATAATAGCGGGGTGACGGTGAATAGTACCTCTGCGACCATGCCACCGATGCGCCCCAATGTGAATCTCGCGCCGTGGGAGGTTGTTGGGCAATATACGATTCGTGCTGGTGATACCCTGGTGAGCATTGCTGAAGAGTTTGCGATGTCCTTGGGGCAATTGAGCCAACTCAATGCTGATATTAGTTTTATTGGGTGTAATTTCGATTTGCCTGGTGGTGGTCCCAATTGTAACCCATTTATCCGCGAAGGGCAGGTTGTGAATGTGCTTGTCCCCACGCCGACCACCACACTCACACCAACACCATCAGGCTTAGAAACACCAACCATGACCCCAACATTCAATGCACCTGCGTTAGTATCACCGCCTAATGGGGGTATTGCCGCGGGCTTAGTCACGTTGCAATGGGTGAGTGTGGGTGTGTTGCGCCCAGAAGAACAATATCTGGTTCAGGTAGTGGATAACACCAGTGGCACGACATGGACGGGTAGCACCAAACAGACATCATTGTTATTGCCCGAATCACTCGTGCCGAGCGATGGACAACCGCATCTTATCACATGGACGGTATCAGTAGCACAAATTAACAGCGATAATACGTATAGTATTGTTGGTGTGACGGGGCAGGCGCGTACTTTTACATGGCAAAGCCGATAATTGCTATGCTAAGGGCGCAGTTTGTTGCGCCCTTATTTTTTATTTGCCCACCAAAACGATAATTGAACGTTCCCCGACCCAAATATGGTCTTGAGGGGCGATCATCACTTCTTCACCGGGCGGATGAATAACGGTTTCGATGCCCGGACTGGTATTGATGAATACATGCCAATTTTTGCCTTCTGGTAATTGAGGCAATTGAAACGCATGACTTTCCCAGTGCATATTAAACGCCATATAAATCATATCATCGGCGGGATGACCATATGTAACTGTATGAGCGCCATCGAGCATGACACCTAACGTAAGCACATACCCAGACCAATCGGGTTGCCACGCACGAGTTCCATGAAATGAGATATCAGGGTATCCGCTACCGACCATATCACGGTGATAAAAATGATGTGCGCCACGTAAAACAGGATGTTGATGACGAAATTGGATGCAATACTTCGTAAATGTGAAAATATCACTATTCTTTTTAAGGAGTGACCAATCGAGCCAATTGGTTTCGTTGTCATGACAATACATGTTGTTATTGCCAAATTGGGTACGTCCCATTTCATCACCCATGAGCAACATCGGCACACCTTTGCTCATCATGAGGATGGCGATAGCATTTTTAACCAGACGACGGCGTAAATTATTCACATATGGGTCATCTGTTTCGCCCTCGATGCCACAATTCCAGCTATAATTATCGTTTGCACCATCGCGGTTTTCTTCACCGTTTTGCTCATTATGTTTATCATTGTAAGCGTATAAATCATAGAGCGTGAAACCGTCATGTGCGGTGATGAAATTGACCGATGCCGTTGCGCCACGTCCGGCGTACATATCGGGAGAGCCTTGTATACGTTCTGCAAATTCCCATACCAAACCCATATCCCCTTTGATAAAACGCCGAACTGTATCTCGATATTGCCCATTCCATTCTGCCCAACGCCCATAAGCAGGAAAACTGCCCACCTGATACATCCCACCCGCATCCCACGCTTCGGCTATCAGTTTACAATTGGCTAAAATCGGATCGTATGCCAACATTTCGAGCAAGGGTGGATTGGCTAATGGTCTGCCAAGTTGGTCGCGCCCTAAAATTGAGGCAAGGTCAAACCGAAACCCGTCTATATGATATTCCGATGCCCAGTACCGCAACGAATCCACCACCATATTACGGACGACAGGGTTATTACAATTCATGGTATTGCCCGTCCCGCTAAAATTGAGATAACGTCCATCGGGGTCGAGCATGTAGTATGTTTTATTATCTATCCCGCGAAATGAGATGATGGGACCTTTTTCGTTGCCTTCGGCGGTATGATTATAGACCACATCTAAAATGACTTCGATACCGTTGCGATGCAATTCTTTGACCAATGTCTTGAATTCATCGCAGTGCATCCCAAACACGCCTGTGGCGGCGTATCCTGCTTTGGGCGCAAAAAATCCGATGGTGCTATAGCCCCAATAATTCATCAGGCGCTCGCGGGTAATGGGATTACGCCGAACATATTCGAGTTCATCAAATTCAAAAATAGGGAGTAATTCAATACAATTAACACCTAATTCTTTCAAATAAGGAATTTTTTCGCGGATGGCGGCATACGTACCGCCGTATTTAACATCGGCATTCGGGTGTTTGGTGAACCCTCTGACGTGCATTTCGTAGATGACCAAATCTTGCATTGGGATAAGTGGTGGGCGATCATTCCCCCAATCATAATCTTCGGGAATGATTTGTGCGCGATGTTGATAGTCAAAATCAGGATTTGAGACTTCGCCCCAAACTTCGCGTCCACCGATAGATTTGGCATATGGGTCGCTGAGGACACTTTCGGGATGAAAGCGATGACCCATGTGTGGGGCATTTTGCCCGTTCATCCTAAAGCCATATTCAATCCGTTCATAATCGAGGTCAAAAACAACCATTGTGAATACATGACCTATCCGAAATTCATCTGGAAAAGGGATTTCGACAAACGGATTTTTTTCACCTTTGAGATACAACACGAGCGTACAGGCAGTTGCGTGGCGCGAAAAGATAGAAAAATTGACCCCATGTGGGATCACCGTCGCACCAAATGGGAGCGGTTGCCCCATTCTGAGCCGATAGTCTTGATAAATGTGTGTTGGCTGATTATCTATTCGGTTAATTTGCATGGGCTATCATCCATATAACCATTGATAAGGTCAAAAAAAGGGTGTTCAACACCCTCTTTTATGATAGCACAATTCCGCATCACGTAAGTGTTTTCAGCCCTTCTGCACGGTCTTTGGCGGTGACGAAGAAATCTAAAAAGCCCGTCATAGACATGACATCTTGAACTTCTTCACGCAAGCCGATGAGGACAATATTCCCGATTTGGCTACCCAATTGGCGTGAGAGCAATAGCAAGAAGCGCAATCCCGCACTCGACATATATTTTACATTGGTCATATCGAGCAACACTTTGCTATTGGGTGGGGTCTCAGATAATACTTGGTCTTGAATTTTGGCGGTTGAATTGGCATTAAGGTCGCCATTCAATTCAATAATGGTAACGTTTCCGTTTTTTTCTATGTGAATGTCCATATTATTTAATAAAGCCACCGTTCTCAAATATGAAAATGTATCTATCATCTATTTTAGCTCCAAATGAATCATAAGTCATCCAGTAAAATCTAATTTCCATAATGATAATCTCCCTTAAAGATAACACCTTTAATAAAAAATTCCCATAGATTTTCTGAATTGTTTATACTTTTCATAAATTTTTAATCCGCTTGTGGCGAATCGTGCGTATCAATCTCAAAATCGGTTGTACGATCAACCGAATAATACGTACTAATGTTCCCAATATCTGCGCCAAAAATTCGGGTTGGCGTGGATATAAAATCGGTATGATGGGTTGCTGATAGGCTTGCAAGATGCGGTTCGCCGATGCAATCCCCGTAATGGTGGCGCGTTCCATCCAGAGTGAAGGGGTATCGTAGCCGATCCAATCGCCGGCCATATATAAGTTATCCCAATCGGTATCTACCCAAAGACTATCATCAGTTGGCACACGAAATTGAGTGTGATTTTTGCTATTTCTACGAATTGCACCATACACAAAATGACCTTTTAATTCTGGAAATGCCCGTTGAACTTCATCCACCGCCAAAATGAGTAAGTGACGGTCATCGTGGTTCATGAGCGGTTCTTGACCGTATAAATGCACTTCGATGGCGCTACCACCAATTTTTGCCCAATCGGCAAATTCATCGTAAATACGATGCAACCAGAAAAAATTATCAATCACACTATCGCCTGTGAACATGCCACTACTCGCGCCCTGTTGTGGGGCAGTATCAAACCAAAGGCGAATCACCACATTTCGTAAGGCTGTGGGAAAGTGGATTTTTTGCGCGATAGGTGCTGTGAACGGGCTATCCATCAATAAGCGTTGTGCCGATGGAGCGTTGGTGGCGATAATCACATGCTCGGCGTAAATGGTGCGGATAACCTGATTAGGTGCATCTTCAAATGTGATTTGCCAAAGATTGTTTTCACGATGTAAACGTGTTGCGGTTGCGCCTCGCCAGATACGTCCATTTTTTGATTCGATAAAATCGATCAATGGCGTGATCAGGCTATCCCCTGCGTTAGACGGGAAGAATTGCATGTGCCATGAATCGCGCCGTAGAACGGTGTAAAAACGCAAGGCGGCGATAAAACTGGCTACTGAGATATTTTCTGGCGGAGAAGCCAGTAGATTTGCCCCAAGACCTGTGAATGTGGCGCGGAGGTTGGGTGTCCATCCACGAAAAAATTCGCGCATGGTTAAGCCATCCAGTGCGTTTTTCTCTTTAAGCGGGTCAAATCCGACTGCCCAACCGATACTGAATAAAAATCCGGGTAGCGATAAAAAATCAAGCGGTGTGATACCCGTCCAAAAACGCGGGCGGAATAGCAATTGCAGATAGTGAAATGGGGCGGGTATCCAACGGGAACGAATGGCGTTGCCCGCCTCGATTTTGCGAACATCGCGTCGCCAACGATTAATCCATTCTTCACCATCGGATGGTCGTAATTGGGTGGATGTAAATTCTTGGATGAGACGGCGCAAATTTTCGTAGCCACCCCAGACGGCATGAACACCATGTTCGGGTGGGAATTGCCAAACTTGGTCGTGGTGGATAAATGTATCAGGATCGCCACCTGCTAACCGTCCGCCCGTCCAACGGGCATCGGCATCGAGTATCAAGGGGGATATATCGGCATTTGCCAAATAAGTCGCGGCGGTGAGTCCTGCTAACCCACCGCCGATAATCACGACTGGATAGACCACATTCTCAGACGGCATACGATTATCAAATGGAGTAGGGGAATTTGCTCCCTATTTATTTTGTCTCACAGGTCGCTTGTACACGGAATTGAATTTGTTCGTTACAGGTTAATTCGCGCATATAGCGATTTTCTCGCGCCCATGCCAAAATCGGCTCTGGTTCAAGTTGAACACGCCAGATACGCAAGGTTTTATCTTGCCCGCTTGAGACGGCGAAATCGCTATTGGGGATGAATGCCACCTGAGATACCCAATCGCTATGCTCATCATAACGGAATAATTCATCCCCTGTAGCGACATCCCACAAACGGACGGTGGTATCTGCACCACCCGATAGTAGTAACGTACCAGCCTGATTAAATGTGACCGTTTGTATAAAATTGACATGTCCCAGCAAGGTGCGTAATTGTACCCCTGTATTGGCATCCCACAGGCGGATAGTTGAATCCCATGCGGCGCTTGCGACTAAATCACCATTTGGGCTGAATGCCACTTCGTTTACGCGGTTGGTATGCCCAATAAAATCGCGGACTTTTTCGCCCGTAGCGACATCCCACAACTTGACAACGCCATCATTATCACCTGCTAAGAGTGTTTCACCCGATGGATGGAATGCCAGACTTACGACTTCATCGGCGTAATCGCCAAAATCGCGGATTTTTTCACCTGTAGCCACATCCCAGAGGGTGATAGTGCCATTGCCGTTTGCGGATGCGAGAAGCGTGTCATCTGGACTAAACACCACATTTAACACTTTTATGCCACTATTATCGCTAAATCGGCGGATTTCATCACCTGTTCGGGCATCCCAGAGGATGATTGTGCCGTTCCAATCACCACTGGCAATTGATTCACCTGAGTGGCTATAGGCGAGACCTTCAACCGTCGCGGTGTGTTGGTCTGCGCTTTGCCAAACTAATTCAGACGTGATGCGATTATACACACGCACCGTTGTATCTACGGCATTGGGTGTATTCAAGGGACCCGTCCCCGTGGCGATAAATTCACCCGTTGGGTCTGTGGCGACAGACCACGCCCAATCACCAAATCCGCTAATAACACCTACTTGTGACCGATTTTGTAAGTCCATGAGCCAAACGCTGGTATCCCGCGAGTTATCGCGCTCACGCAGAATTTCGTTTCCGCCTAAATTGCCACTAGCAACGAGGGCATATTGACCATCTGGGCTGATGCTCACACGCAGTAAGCGGTCTTCAAAATTGGTATAGCGGGCAACTTCAACGGCGGTGTTAAAATCCCATACACGTAGGGTTGCATCCCATGAAGATGAATACAGATAGCGCCCGTCTGGTGAAAATGTCACCCCTGTAACGATGTTGCTATGACCGAAATAACGGCGCATTTCTTCGCCTGTTTCGATATTCCATAGGGTGAGTTTACCCCCCTGAGAACTATCCCATGACCCCGCGACCACAAATTGGCTATTTGGGCTAATAGCAACTGCACGGACAAACCCGCTATTTAATCTAAATTCGTGTAATGTTTCACCCGATTCGACATCCCAAACGCGGACAGTTCGTTCTACCCTATCTGTACCGATATTGGCGATGGTCTCATCGCCCGAACTAGAGGCGGCATATTTGCCGTCTTTGCTCAAATCGACATCTAAAACCACACCGATATGACCTTCTAAAACGCGGATTTCATCACCTGTTGCTGTATCCCACAGGCGTAAGGTGCGATCTAAACTGCCTGATAGCAGTTGCGAGCCATCTCCGTTAAAAGCGAGGCTTGTCACCATATCGGTGTGACCATCAAAACGGCGGATTTCTTCACCATCGAGCGAGAATAAGATAATCTGGTTATTGGTGGTGGCTACTGCAAATTGTTGTTCGGTTGGATGATAGACAATTCGTGTAATGATGGTTTCTCCGAGCGATATATCGCGCACGAATTGGCGCGATTGGTTATCCCAGATGCGAATTGTGCCGTCACTTGAACCAGATAAGCCATAGCGTCCATCATGGCTGAAGGCGGTGGTCAAAACCGCACCTGTATGCCCTTCGTAACGGGCGCGGACACCACTGTTCAAGATAGCAGTAGATAGAATGCGTTTGACTTCGACAGGGGCGGGCTGATAATTGGCTTCTGCAACAGAAGCAAGTGCGATGCTCAATGTTGAATTGCCATTGACCAATTCGTTACGGGCATTGGCGGCGAGCGCCAAACTACGGGCTTCTGCCGCGCTTTGCTCTGCTAAACTACGTGCCAATTGCGCTTCTTGTTCGTTTTTAAGGGCTTGATTGCGTGCATTTTGTGCCTCTTGGCTTTGTGAGAAAGCAAAAATGGCGAGCGCAATACCAATAAATGCCGCCACACTCATGAAAATAACTAAGGCACGTAAGCGTTGCTCAGACCGTTTTTCGAGTAATTTCTCGCGTGCTTGACGTTCCCGTTCTGCTGTGAGGAGGCGTTCCCGTTCTGCGATACTGGCTTGGACATATTGCGCTTCTTCGGCATTCAGTTCTAAATCGGATGTGGCTTGCCATGCCTCGATTTGCTCTAGGCGCATACCCCTCAACAAGAAACTGGGGTCTTGTTTTGAGTTTTGCCAATCCTCAACCGATGCGGTCAAGCGGCGTTGGATGCGTAAATCTTCACGACTGGCATTGAGCCATTCACGCAATAATCCCCATTGGCGGATGAGCGCCTCGTGCGCTACTTCGACTGTCGAACTGCGGGTTTGTGGGTCGTGGTCGAATGTGAGGAGGCGATAGCGCCCAAAACCTTCGATGACCATTTGCATTTCTTCTGGGTTGTTGCCGATAGAGAGTAATTCGCTTTGTAAAACACGACGGCGAGTATCTTCTGTGCCTTCACCCAATGTCACAAGGCGTAAAAATAACTGCTTGGCGAGGGTTTGCCCTTCATCACCCAACCCTTCATACAATTCATCGGCACGACGCGCCAATGCGCCCATCGTCCCACCAATTTCGTTATAGGCTTCGTTGGTGAGCATGAGACCGTTTCGGCGTTCAAATAACTCCGTGAGGGCATATTGGAGCAGGGGAAGCGCCCCTGGTTGATTATTGACATCGGCAACGATATTCGTCACCAAGCCATCTTCCAACACCAAATTAGCGCGTTTAGCGGGGGCGCTAATGGCGCGTTCTAATTCTTCGGTATTGAGGGGTAATATCACCTCTGTGCGCTGGCGCATGAGTTCGCCAAAACGGGCATAATTGAGTGGTTTATCATAAAAATCGGCGCGTAGGGTGATAATCACACGCAAGCGACTACGCGGTTCAGAAATCGCCGTGATGAGGCTATCCATAAAATGGGTACGTTTGTGTTCTTCATCCACTAAGGTGAATAATTCTTCAAATTGGTCTATGAGCAACAACAATTCGGTTTCATCATCGGGCAAAACGCGCTTTAATGCCCGTACCAATCCGCGCTCATCTTGCATGAGTTGATTCAACAGGCTATCGGGTGGATTGACTGCGATTCTGAGCAAGGCGGCTTCGAGTTCTTCCATTGGGTCTAGCCCTGGTAGCATCTCGATAATGAACCAATCTTTAGATCCTGGGATGGCATTGTCGCGCAAGGCGGGCAAAACACCCGCTTTGACGGCGCTAGATTTACCGCTCCCACTGGGACCGACAACCGCTAAAAAACGAGCGTTGGGTGTTTCTTCGAGCAGGCGATTGATGACGTTGAGGGTGAAACTTTCGCGCCCATAAAAATCGGCGGCATCATATTGTTGAAAGGCGCGTAAGCCTTTATATGGATTTTCGGGGTCTGGCGTATTGATACCAGAACTGGTGAGGATGAGCGTCCCCGTGGGGCTTTCGACCTCTTTGATAGCATGGCGAAAGCCGCGTGCAAAGTCGAGGATATTCTCGTAACGCTCGGCGGGGTCTTTGGCAGTGGCGCGTGCCAACACCATATTGAGTTCAATTGGCAACCCCTCTACATGTGTGTTGATGTCGGGTAAGGGTTCGCTGAGATGTTTATACATCAATGTGGCGGGGGATGTTGCTTCGTAGGGGCGTTTGCCGGTGAGCATTTCGTATAGAACGATGCCCATGGCATAAATATCACTTTGGGCGGTGACACTTTCGCCTTTAATTTGTTCAGGCGATAAATAAGCGGGTGAGCCTAAAATAGCATTATTTTGAGTGATGGCTTGATTATCTGTTAAATCTTTGGCGATGCCAAAATCGGATAGATAGGCATTGCCTTCGGTATCGAGTAAAATATTTTCGGGTTTTAAGTCACGGTGAACAACGCCTTGCCGATGCGCCACCATCAAGGCTTCGCTGATTTGTGTAAGTATTTTGCTGATAGTCGCAAGATCTATCGCGCCTTGTTTTTTGATGAGTTCTTGAATGCTACCCCCACGTAACCAGCGCATGACCAGATATGCACCACTTGGTTCGCGCCAATAATCATAGAGGGGTACGATATGGGGATGCTCTAAGCGGGCGATGAGTTGGGCTTCGACTTCAAATCGGCGAATAAAATCGGGTTTATTGGCATATTCGGGCAAAATAATCTTGATAGCTACTTCGCGCCCGATCAATTTTTGATAGGCGCGGTATACAACCCCAAACCCACCAATGCCAATTCGTTCTTCTAGTTCGTAAGTTTTGATGATACGTCCGCTTAGGTCTTCCATAGGTTGCCTTTTCGGTTTTTTAGGATGATAAAAGCAATCGTGCTATTATAACCAAACAGCATCAGAAACTGCGATAGGTATCTTCTGTATCTTCGGTATTATCATCACTTGGACGGAAGCGTGTGCGTAATTCGTGGATAGCTAATCCGCCCACCAAGACCATCAAACGGCGACCCGCAAGTGATACGGTTTCCCATGTGAGCGCCCGCAGGCTACAAAAGGCGAGGGCGATATAATATTCTGACCATTGGTGTTCATTGGCGAGGCATAATTTGACTAAACCACGTAATGATTTTAAGACACCAAAACGTGATTTGAGAGCTTGGGGCATATCATTGTGCAATTCGCCACCATTCAGATGGTGTAAATAGCCAACGATACGTCGTGCTTCATCCCATGATTCGCCGACATAGGGCATGATGTAGTCATTGAGCAGGCTAATTTCGAGTGTTGCCCAATCAAAAATGGTGTGTCCTTCGCGGGTATGAGCAAAATCGATGAGAAAGGCGCTTTCTTTGGGACCTATCATGATGTTGCCCGGATGCAAATCGCCATGAATGGTGGCGGTTGTCCCATTGACAAAACTATCGAGTAACCCTTCATACATTAAAATAGGATTCGGGATCTTTTCCAGACCCGCCACATGGAGAGGGATTTTTTCGTTATGGGCATCAAAATCGGGGATAAGGGCGCGGACGGCATTAATGAGTTGTTGACCGCGTGTTTGCCAAACTGTGCCGACAACATTTTCGACCACTTCACCCCGATAATAGGTGTCTGTGTTAAAGTCTATGCCCCGAATTTCGATTTTATAGGCGCTGGCGGAATCTGTGCCTTGCCCAACGGCGAGTTGAATCGCATGGCGCTCGGCATACACTTTTTGCACGACGAAATTTTCGACCGCGACTGTATCCCCAAAATCTAGACGATGGAGTTTGGCACGTTTGACAGGCATCCGTAACACATAGGCATTCGGTGGAATGGGTTTATCTTTGACCAATTCGAGGGTCAAGATGGGAGGTAATAACCAGTCGTATTCGCGCCATACCTGAAAGCGAAATTCACGATTTTGTGTCCACCACATGCGTCCAAAGGTTGGGAAGAAGGTGTCGGTGAGCCAATTGGATAATTTTTCGGCTTCCCATTCATTCAAGATAGCACGTAAATCACGTGGGGGTTGGTTGTTTTGAGTGATGAGGGTGTATTTTATGCCCGCTAAATCAGATGAATCGGGCGCGGTGGGTTTATCTTCAATACGCGCCGTCATGGGCGGTAATTTGGCTTTTACATGCGATTCATACCGTTGTGCCTCATCCAAAATGGCATCCACATGATGAAGTTTAACGGCGACAGTCGCATCCTCTTGTTGGTCTGGACGAATTGGGGTGACGACCAATAACGTGGCTTGGCTATATCCCCCAGTGAGCCGATATTCGACACGAATTTGGGCATAATTGGCGAACATGCGCCGAAGCACAAACATCTGATCTTTGGTGAGCATTTCATCCCGATTAAACCCCTCGCCGAATTCAACTTTGACGTAGGCTTGTTGTGTTTCGCTGTTAATCGTGAATGTTTGTGCCATATCGCGCAGGGCATGAAAATCGGTAATACCGAGCGCACGAATGACCCGTAAGGGGATGCTATCGCCCTCATCGAGCATGGCGATGAGCAAATCACGTTCATAAATTTCATCCCGCCCTGTTTCCATCGCAATATCATAGGCGATATTTTCGAGGACTTTGACTCGTGGGGTATTGGGAATTCCCGCCCAGAGGCGTTGTTTGCTCCCTTTGCCTATTTTACGGCGGATGGCATCGATCACATATTCAGGCGCTAAGCCATACTCTTGCATGAGTTTGCTGGTCAAACTCCCACGAATTTCGAGCAGGGCGATGAATAAATGCTCTACGCCCACAAAGAAGTGACGCATTCTGAAGGCTTCTTGTCTTGCACCGATAAGGATATCTCTGTATGGAATATTTGGCATGTTTTACTCGATTACCTGAATTCGCAACCATGTACGTCCAATGCGGAATAACTGATTTTCTTCGATACTGATAGTGCCTTTGATGGGATGGTCATCGAAAAAATCGTGTTCGTTTTCGACAAATGTCCCGTTGGTGCTATCACAATCTTGTAACCATAAACGATTATCTCTGAAAATGATATTGGCATGATAGCGCGACACATACGTGTCGTTGCGTAAACACAGGTCATTTTCTTCTTTACGACCAATACTAATTTGCCATGTGCTATCACTTTGTTGACCATCACCTTGTGTCGAGTCGTAGGTGAGGGTTGTCCCATCTTCAGACCCACTCATAATCATCACATTGAATTTCATATACAACCACCTACTATCGTTTGTTATCTGCTATTCAGTATAACGCATTTTAAGAATTTTGTGTGGATAGTTGATTTATTTTTTGTTTTATGTTATTGTTCTCATATTGTAAAACTCTTATCCAGAGCGGTGGAGGGAACGGCCCTATGAAACCGCGGCAACCACCCCCAATGTAAAGCGGGGGGGAAGGTGCCAATTCCGACGGCGGACATTCTGCTGACAGATGAGAGCGTATCATGAAATTCTATTTGTTTGTAGAGTTCACATGACGCTAAGTCTCTTTAAGCATAAAGGGACTTTTTGTTTGCAGAGTATACCCTTGCCGATTGTTGGATAAGATGAACCAACAATCGGCGTTGTGTTTATATGGCAAGATTTAAGAAAGGGATTTTTAACACAATGGGAACTCTTCATGAGGTAGCAACAGATACAGACGAAGTAGAAACAGTAGAACCACGATGTGCTAACGGGCATAGCACCCGCGCAGTACATGGTGGTGTTCGGCGTAAAAAAGCCTATAACGCACTCCACACGCCCATCGTCCAAACCGCAACCTATACCTTCGCCGATACCCAAGATTTGATTGATTTCATGGAAAGCAAAACATGGGGTGATGGTCATGAACGCGAAGAATATGGGCGTTATGGCAATCCTACTGTAGCGGCAGTCGAATCGCGCCTTGCGGCGTTGGATGGTGGCGAAGATGCGGTTTTATATTCATCGGGCATGAATGCTGTCACATCAATCTTGTTGGCGGTATTGCCCGCAGGGGCGCATATCGTCATGACGAGTGATTGCTATCGGCGTACCCGTCAATTCTGTTTAACCTTCCTCAAGCGATTTGGTATCGAAACCACGGTGGTCGAAAATGGCGATTATGACGCGCTCGAAGCGGCAATTATCCCCAAAAAGACGCGCTTTATCATCTCTGAAAGCCCAACGAATCCCTATTTGCGAATTGCCGATTTAGAACGCATTGCCTATTTGGGGCGGCAATATCGCGTGATGACCTTGATAGATAGCACCTTCGCCACGCCGATTAATCAACGCCCTATCGAGTGGGGGATTGATTTTGTGGTACATAGCGCCACCAAATATTTATCGGGACATAATGATTTATTGGCGGGGGTGATTGTTGGACGCAAAGACCGCATTAAAGCCCTGCGCGATGCCAGAGGGGTGTTGGGCGGTGTTGTAGACCCGCAAAATGCCTTCTTGTTGGATAGGGGCATCAAGACGCTCGGTGTGCGTGTGCGTCAACAGAATGCTAATGCGTTGGCAGTGGCGCAATTTTTAGAATCGCATCCCAAAATTCAACGGGTGTGGTATCCGGGTTTAGAATCGCATCCCGATCATCGCATTGCCGTTGCCCAGATGGAAGGCTTCGGTGGGGTGGTCAGCTTTGAGGTGGATGGTGATTTGTATCGGACGGGCAAATTTATTGATGCCATGAAAATCCCCTATATCGCGCCGAGTTTGGGTGGTGTCGAGAGCCTCATCGAACAACCCGCGTTGATGAGCTATTACGAAAAAACCACTGAAGAACGCCTCGCGTTAGGCATCAAGGATAATTTAGTGCGCTTTGCGCTCGGTATCGAAGAAACGGATGATTTACTCGCCGATTTAGAGCAAGCATTGGCGGTGATATAGTTTCTGTTGAAGTGGGGCGCTGTCTATTGCGCCCCAACACGCATCACCCTATTTGTTTTTGATGTCGCGCACGAATTTATTATCAGTATGCGATTCAAAATAGTATTTATAAAAGTCTGAGCGCGATAAGCCCGAATTATCCCGCATCTCATAGAGTGCCTTGCGTGAAGTCACGGTTTCGGCAGGATGAAAATAGCTACATCCCGCCGTCCCACCACCAACCCCGCTTAACGCATCCTCAATTTGCGGAATGTGCCACCAAAAAATCGGTTGGGGCAGATTATCCAAACTAAAAAATCCAATATCAATGACCTCTTCGGCTTGAGGTTTCATCTCGCCACCGATAATTTCGCCCACAAACAACGCGCCATGAATATCAATTCCGCCACCTAAACGCGAATACACACCCACTAGACGGGCAATCTGGACGATATAACCCGTCTCTTCACGGGCTTCACGCAATGCGGTTTGTGCCAATGATTCGCCCGCTTCTGATTGACCACCGGGCAAGCACCACACTTCAAAATCTTCGCGTTTGGTGAGCAAAATTTTATTGTCTTGAATGATAGCGATATTCGCCCCAATCATGGTCATGGTTGCATCACCTTTTCGCTTGCACGGTTGAGGATGGCTTCAATTTCAGCTACATCGGCACGCGCCTGATGAATTAGGTTGGGATAATTTGCCCGAATATCGGCTAATTCATCTTGATGGTATCGGATTGTCGCATCAGGGTCTTTGAGGACATGTCCCGTCAGCATCCCGACCACGATTTCGTGTGGTTGGATAACACCCATCTCGACTAATTTTTTCGCGCCTGCCAATGAACACGCTGAAGCGGGTTCACAACCGATACCTGCGCGGTCTATCAGGGCTTTGGCATCCATAATGTCTTGGTCTGTGACCATCTCGACCACGCCATTCGTCCATTTGAGCGAGCGTATCGCTTTGGGATAATTGACAGGGTTGCCGATTTTGATGGCGCTGGCGATGGTTTTGGCTTTGACTGGTGAGAGTTGGTCAAATCCGCGTTGATAACTCTGATATAACGGATTCGCGCCACTGGCTTGAATGACAGCGATACGTGGCATTTTATCAATCAATCCCAGTTGGTGCATTTCGTATAGTGATTTACCAAATGCAGATGTATTACCCAAATTGCCACCAGGGACAACAATCCAATCCGGTACTTGCCAATTGAGTTGATGAATCGTCTCAATGATGATGCTCTTTTGCCCCTCTAAACGAAACGGGTTAATCGAATTGAGGGCGTAAATCCCTAAGCGGATAGAGACTTGGCGCACCAGCTCTAAATTTTTATCGAAATCGGCATCAATCTGAATACACGTTGCGCCATAGGCGACCGCTTGCGAGAGTTTACCTAACGCGATATTTTTATTCTCGAAGAAAATAATGCCCTCCATATCGGCAGTGGCGGCATAAGATGCCAATGATGCCGATGTATTGCCCGTGCTGGCACACGATACGCGACTCATCCCCAATACACGGGCATGAGTTACGCCACCTGTCATGCCTCTATCTTTGAACGACCCTGTGGGATTTTCGCCTTCGTGTTTCAAGTAAAGCGTGTCTAAACCCGCCCATTGAGCTAGTTTAGGGACATGGTATAAATTAGTGTTGCCTTCGGGTTTGCTGACAATCAAGTTTTCGTCCACATCGGGATAAATGAGTTCTTTATAGCGCCAGACCCCACTATTATAGGGGGCTTTGAATGTGCCGATACGGGCATCAAATAATTGGCGTGTGACACTTTTTTTGAGTTCAGCCATATCATGTTGCACATCCAACAAGCCACCACAGGCTGTACAGGCATAAATGACTGAATTGAGTGGGTATTCTTTCTGGCAATCCATACATTGCAATTTGCTAGACATTGGTGTAACCTCTTTGGGTGTTTGATTAGCATTGCATTAAGGATAACAGTTTTGGCGATAAATTCTAGCGCAAACACCTATCAAAAAGTACAAGCCTTCGCCCCTGCAACAATGGCAAATATGGGGATCGGCTTCGATATTATGGGATTGGCATTTCAATCGCTGGGTGATGTGGTCGAGGTTTCACGTCATGATAAATCCGAAGTCGTGATTGTGAATATTGAGGGCGATGACGGCAAATTGCCACGCGATGCACATAAAAATACGGCGACTGTGGCGATTATGGCATACCTCAAACAAATTGGTTGCGGAGATGGTTTTGCTGTCACGATCAAAAAAGGATTGCCACTCGGTAGTGGATTGGGCAGTAGCGCCTCTAGCGCCGTAGCGGGGGTGGTCGCTACCAATGCGTTGCTGGGTTATCCCATGAAGAAAGAGGATTTGCTCCTCGCTTGTATGGAAGGGGAAGCGTTGGTGAGTGGGTATCATGCCGATAACATCGCGCCATGCTTATTGGGCGGGTTGTTGTTGGTAGATGGTATCACTCCTGATTGTGTGTTGCGCTTGCCTATCCGTGATGATATGCACTTCGCACTTGTCACACCGCATATTTCTGTCCTCACATCCGAAGCGCGTGCGGTATTGCCCGCGAATATCCCACTCAAAACAATGATAAAACAGACATCGGGCATGGCACGATTTATGGATGCGCTCTATCGAGGTGATTGGTCAGCATGGGCGAAAGCGATGGAATCGGATGAGGTAGTCGAGCCTGCACGCGCTCATCTGATGCCTCATTTGTACGAAATTCGCCAAGAGGCAAAATCGCATGGTGCATTGGGGTTGGTGATTAGTGGGGCAGGTCCGACATTATGCGCGATTTGTGATTCTGCTGATATTGCCACAAAAGTCGCTACAGCGATGGGCGAATTTTATGTGGCGCATGGATATGGGGCAACAACCATCGCTACACAGATTGATACCGAAGGCGCGAAGGTGATTTTCGCCGAATAAGCAAGTGGTTTTATAACATGAGTTGGGTTACAATACATGGGCATGAGATATTTATACCCATGTATTTAACTTGCCTGTATGTGATTGTTTGTGAAATATTTGACAATCCGAATTAGAATTTTTATACTAGGACAACCGATGAACATGAAAATTATTCATCGGCACAAGAAAAAAGGAATTATTGATTATGGTGCAACAAATTCGTCATTTTATCGGTGGTGAATGGGTCAATTCCGCCTCTGGAGAGACCTTTGAGAGCATCAATCCCGCCACAGAAGAAGTCCTTGCGATTGCCCAAAAAGGTAATGCGACTGATATTGATAAAGCGGTTGACGCGGCTAAAAAAGCGTATGCAGAATGGCGCTTGATGCCTGCACCGCGTCGCGGTGAAATTTTATACGAAGTGGCGCGGATTTTACTGGAACGCAAAGAAGACCTTGCTCGTTTGATGACCCAAGAGATGGGTAAAATCCTCGCAGAAACGCGGGGCGATGTGCAAGAAGCCATAGATATGGCGTATTATATGGGTGGTGAAGGTCGGCGGATGCAAGGCTACACCGCACCGGTTGAGATGCCGAATAAATTTGGCATGGCACTGCGCGATTCGGTCGGTGTAGTTGGTCTGATAACCCCGTGGAACTTTCCAATCGCCGTCCCTAGTTGGAAGATGCTCCCCGCGTTAGTCGCTGGGAATTGCGTTGTATGGAAACCCAGCGAAGATACACCTGCCATATCTGCCGCGTTTGTCCAAGTTTTTGCCGATGCTGGATTGCCCGCAGGGGTCTTGAATCTAGTCACAGGGGTAGGGGATGCTGGCGCGGCATTAGCCGTTCATCCGAATGTGCGCGTGATTTCGTTCACAGGGTCTACGACAACCGGTTTGAATGTATATACTAAAGCCGCGGGGATGGGTAAGAAAGTCACGCTTGAGATGGGCGGTAAAAACGCCATTATCGTCATGAATGATGCCAATTTATCACTCGCCGTAGATGCTATCAATTGGAGTGCATTTGGCACAACTGGTCAACGGTGTACGGCAACCAGCCGTTTGATTGTCCAAAAGGGGATTAAGCCCAAACTTATCGAAGCCCTCGCCGAAAAAGCCAAGACGATCAAAGTGGGTTATGGTGTTCTGCCTGATGTGCAAATGGGACCATTGGTTAATCAGAAAGCCTTGAATAAAGTGGCGAGTTATATGGATGTTGCCAAAACCGATGGTGCGCGTATTTGGGTCGGTGGTCATCGTGCCGAGATGGACAAGGGATTTTTCTTTTTACCGACAATTTTAGATGGTGTTCAACAAGGGATGCGCGTGGAACAAGAAGAAATTTTCGGACCCGTGTTGTCGGTTATCGAAGTGGAGTCTTTAGAAGAAGCTATCCACGTCAATAATAGCACTGCTTACGGCTTATCAAGCAGTATTTTCACCGAAAATGTCAATGCGGCGTTCCGTGCCATTCGAGATTTGACAACCGGTATTGTGTATGTCAATCATGGTACAACGGGCGCAGAAATTCAATTTCCATTTGGTGGCACTCGTGGCACAGGTAACGGTATGCGCGAGGCGGGTGCATCGGCACTCGATAGCTTTACCGAATGGAAATCGGTGTATGTTGATTTTAGCGGTCAATTGCAACGCGCCCAAATTGATAATCGGGACTGATTTGGATATGGTGACATATCGCACTCTCGTGCAAAATGAGGTAAGCTAAAGATATGTCACTGTATTGGGATAATTCGTACGAAATTGTATTGGAACTAATGGCACATTATCCAGATGTGGATATAGAAAGTGTGGGAATCGAGCAATTATATCAATGGATTATCACATTACCCGATTTTGCAGATGATCCACATCTGGCGAATGAGGCGATTTTGATGGATATTTTACGTGAGTGGTATGAGGAGCATGATAGTTCATGGCTGAGTTAAACCTGAATGATTTACATGATACCGAGTTTCCCTTGCCAGAGGGGTTACAAGGTAATTTTGCCATCACCAGTTTGAGCAAAATTTATAACTGGAGTCGGCGTAACTCGATGTGGCCCATGTTGTTTGGGTTAGCTTGTTGCGCTATTGAGATGATTGGTACGGCGGCATCACGATTCGATTTTTCGCGCTTTGGCATGGAAGTTATGCGCGGTAGCCCTCGTCAATCCGATTTGATGATCGTCTCTGGTACAGTGACTAAAAAGATGATTGTGCCGATTGTGCGGTTGTATAACCAAATGCCAGAACCAAAATATGTGTTGGCGATGGGCGCATGTGCCAGTGGTGG
The DNA here is from genome assembly GCA_034436155.1 of Anaerolineae bacterium. Classification (GTDB taxonomy): domain Bacteria; phylum Chloroflexota; class Anaerolineae; order Aggregatilineales; family Phototrophicaceae. The sequence goes on along the minus strand of DAOTVP010000010.1, from coordinate 297,052 downwards.
CGGTCCATTCAAAGAGGGCTACAATGTTGTTTCTGGTGTGGATAAATACTTGCCTGTGGATGTGTATATTCCGGGTTGCCCGCCAACACCACAAGCCTTGTTAAACGGGTTGATTGCCCTGCAACTCAAGATTGATGGTCAATCGTTGGCGAATAAAGATGATGTCCCTTGGTATGGCGTTGGTCCGTCTGAACCGACCCCAATCCCCATTTTGGGTCCCGATATTATCGACCCGCGCCAGATGGATTTAATCCGTCGTCAGGCAGAACTTGCGGCGAAAGGATTACCGTATGGTGTCCGCGAATTGCCACCATTCCAATTGAAACGCTCTGCACCCAAGAAAGCATTGGCAAGTGCAACCACGGGCGATACAGGTGGGGGCGGTGGTGTGGAACGAGATGCCGCATCATTAGAAATTATCAAACGCAAACGGATGGAAGCTGTTGCACGCAAAAAAGCGCGTGAAGCAGTGACGGCATAAGAGGCGTAACGAGGACGAATATGACGAATGAAGTAGCAATTGAACAGACGCAAAACGATATTCAAACGCCAGACCAAGCGATTGATTATCTCATCAAAAAATATCCCAATCATGTCAGCAAAGATACCCGTGAAGGTTATGGTGGGGTGGTTGTCGATCGCAACCATCTCCTAGAAGTTGCCACCACCATACGTGATGAATTGGGCTACAATTATCTATCAAGCGCCACTGCCGTAGATTATATGGGCATTGCCGAACCTGATAGCGACATGGAAATGGTGTATCATGCTTATCGGTTATCGGGTGGGACGGCTTTGGTCTTCAAGACACAAGCCCCGCGTGATAATCCGATTATCCCCTCGTTGGTGAGTGTGTTTCCTGCCAGTGATTTTCAGGAACGCGAAGCCTACGACCTGTATGGCATCCGATTTGAAGGACATCCCAACTTAAAACGCATTTTGCTCTGGGAAGGCTTCTATGGTCATCCCATGCGTAAAGATTGGAAAGAAGCCTATTACGAAGAAGAACACAAACCTTTTAGTAGCCGTTGGCCTGGTGGTTATGTGTATCGTGCCGAAGAAAAAAATCCGTATGGCAAAAATGTGAAATACCCTGCCGATTTCGATTTGAGTCGGCTGACCGATATTTCCGAAGAATCGCTTTATGCAGGTTTGGGCTTAGGTGTCGATGTACAGTCACTTGGTGGTGAGATGCGTACAGACCGTTTGGTCGTGAACATGGGACCGCATCATCCGAGTACGCATGGCGTGTTCCGTATGGTTATCACCTTGAATGGCGAGACCATTGAAACACTCGAACCTGTGATGGGTTATCTGCACCGCAATCACGAAAAAATCGGTGAACGCAACACCTATCTGCAAAATATCCCCTTCACCGATCGCCTCGATTATCTGTCGAGCATGGGCAATAATTTGGGTTACGTGTTGGGCGTTGAACATCTCATGTCGCTTGGCTCACGGTATACACCTGTGCCGTATCGCGCCGAAGTGATTCGCGTGTTGATGGCAGAATTGACCCGTATTGTGAATCATTTATGGTCTATCGGCTTTTTGCTCAACGATTTGGGCGCATTTTTCACGCCGATGTTGTATGCCAACAACGAGCGCGAAAAAATCCTCGACTTCTTTGAAGCAGTCGCAGGCTCGCGTTTGATGTGTAATTACATGCGTTTTGGTGGTGTATTCAAAGATTTGCCAGAACGGATTAAAAGCGTTGCTAATTTGGTCAACGACCGTGTGCGCGATTTTAACACGATGGAATATCTGACGGACATCATCACAGAACGCTTGCCACGTTTCTTAGATGAATACGAATATTACCTGAGTGAGAACGAAATTATCAAATCGCGTTGTATTGGGGTAGGGGTATTACCGCCTGATATGGCAATTGCCTATGGTGCAGTCGGTCCGTTATTGCGTGGTAGCGGTATTCCGTATGATGTGCGCCGTGCCGAACCGTATAGTATTTATCCCGAATTGGATTTTGACATTCCTGTAGGTGATAACGGTGATATTTATGACCGCTATCTGGTGCGGATGCGCGAAATGCGTGAAAGTCTGCGGATTTTGCGCCAAATTTTACCACGCCTCGAAGCCACCAAAGGTCAAGAAGTGTGGGCAGGTGGTAAACAAGGTGCTTATTCGCCACGTATCCCTGTTGGTGAGGCTTATGGACGGGTCGAAAATCCGAAGGGCGAACTCGGCTATTACATCGTATCTGCGGGCGATCCTAAAGGGACACAAAATCCGTGGCGTTATCATATTCGCGCCCCAAGTTTTACCAATTTGACCTGCTTAGGACCGATGTCTAAAGGGCATAAAGTGGCAGATGTGGTAACTGTTTTAGGTAGTATTGATATTGTGTTGGGTGAGACAGACCGTTAAAGAGGGAATATGTACGGACGAGGCATTTTCAAGGGATTAGTCGTCACCTTTAAGCATCTCATCAACACCTATGTGGATGATTTGCGATATGGGTGGCGCAAATATAGCAAAGATTCAGATAACTTCCAGACGCGCCAAGGACCCAAGGCGCAAGGTGCGTTCACAGTGCAATATCCAGAAGAAAAAGTGGCTGTGCCAGAACGTTTTCGGTTTGTGCCATTTTTAGTTGTGGAAGATGATGATCATCCAGAACGTCCGGGTCATGATTGGTGTACCAGTTGTGGGATTTGTGCGAAGGTGTGTCCGCCACAATGTATTTGGATTGTGCGGAGTGAAGACCCTGTGACCAAGCGACCAGTTCCAGAACCAGAAGCATTTTTTATTGATATTGATATTTGTATGAATTGTGGTTATTGTGCGGAATTTTGCCCATTTGATGCCATCAAAATGGATCACGATTATGAAATCGCCAGCTACGACCGCACGACAGCCCATATTCATGACAAAGAACGCCTGTCTAAGCCGTTTAGTTATTGGAAGAGCATCGCGCCGACTACTGCCTATGAAGAAATGCAAGCGCGTGGTGGCTGGGAACATAGCGATGTCATTAAGGCGAAGAAAAAACAAGCCGATGCCGATGCGAAAAAGGTCGCTAGTGCGCCGACACCTGTCGCAGAAGCCACCGTGACCGCCAGCGAAACGGCGACCGAATCCCCCAAAGAAGCTCTGAGTGCCGATGAACGCAAGGCAAAACGTGAGGCGGCATTGGCTCGCAAACGCGCAAAAGAAGAAGCTGGTGGCGAGTAAGTCATCATTTAAGATAAACTACTAAAAAGCAGAGGTGAATATTCTCTGCTTTTTTATTTTTTCCCCATCAGATATTTACCTATTTTTGATACTGTACTTCATGTAGTCATTAGAGATTAGATAAAATGCCAAAACAAACCAAAAAAGAGAATCTACCCACAAAAATTTGCCCAATTTGTAACAGACCATTCAGTTGGCGCAAAAAATGGGAAAGAGAATGGGAAAAAATCAAATACTGCAGTGATAAATGTCGCAAACTATCAAAAAAGAGAAAAACAAATGTCAAACAACATGCGCCGTGAATTCCAAGATAGAAATGACCTTATAAACTATCTAAAAGAGCAATTCCCAAACGCAACTCAGCCAGAAAACATCAGTAATACACAAGGTGGTCGAAGAGAAGCAGAAAGGCGACTAAAAAAAGTCAGCCCTAAGCAATATGCAAAAACCCGAAATTACCTTAAAGGCGCAGTGAGTTACCTCTCGCCATATATCCGACATGGTGTTATCAGCCTAGCAGAAATACGCGATTACATATTAAGCATCAGTAAAGACACCAATGAAGCAGAAAAGTTCATCAACGAACTCGGATGGCGCGATTATTGGCAACGGGTGTATACACAAATTGGGGACGCTATTTGGAACGATAGAGAAGACTATAAAACGGGATATACAGCTAAAGATTACGCAGATAAATTACCAAATGACATCATACAAGGCAAAACAGGCTTAAAATGTATAGACGAGTTTACAGATACACTATATCAGACTGGATATTTGCATAACCACGCAAGAATGTACTTAGCCAGCTACATCGTTCATCATCGAAAAATAAAATGGCAGGCGGGCGCACGCTGGTTTTTACAACACCTATTAGATGGCGATCCAGCCAGCAATAATTTATCATGGCAATGGGTCACGAGTACATTTAGCCACAAACCATATTATTTCAACCGCGAAAATTTGGAAAAATTCACAGACGGCATATATTGCCAAGAATGCCCACTCTACAAAAAATGTCCGTTTGAAGGCACATACGAAGAGATCGAAACACGCTTATTTCCCAATATGTCATTATCACAAGACCAACGGAGCAAAAAATGAACACCATCATTTGGATACATGGCGATAACCTGAATCCGAACAACCCCGCACTCCGCGCCGAAAAAAACGCGCCAGCAATATTCGTATGGGATGAAGCGTTATTAGAACACTACCAACTATCACTCAAACGAATTGTTTTCATTTACGAGTGTTTGCTTGAATTGCCCGTTGTGATCCGAAAAGGGGACGTGGCACAAGAAATTATCGCATTTGCACATGAACATCACGCCAATCGCATTTTAACAATGCAAAGTCCTAGCCCACGTTTTAGGCAAATTTGTCAAAAACTCCTCAAAGAAATGCCGAAAGGAAATCAACTGGAAGTTTATAAAGAACAACCTTTTGTAGAGACAGATGATAAGATTGACCTCAAACGGTTTTCACGTTATTGGGAAAGAGTGAAATACAAAGCCTTACACCCCAAATAAAATGAAAATCCTTTTGTATTATGAATAAATCAGGTACGATAGAAACCTGAATAATAACATAAGGAGATATTTATGACAATTCAAGACCAAATTATGCAAGCCCTATCGACCGTGATTGAACCCGAACTAAACCGCGATATTGTATCGCTTAATATGGTGCGCGATTTAAGTGTGAATGGTGATGTTGCAAAATTCACTATCGTCCTGACAACACCTGCCTGCCCACTCAAAAATGTATTCATCGAAAGATGTAATGAGGCTATCATTGGCAAAGTCAATGGCATTAACAAACTCGATATCCAATGGGATGCACAAGTCCCAACAGATAAACGGATCCATGGATTAATTCAAACCCCAATCAAGAATATTATCGCTGTGAGTAGTGGTAAAGGTGGGGTAGGTAAAAGTACCGTTGCGATGAATGTAGCTGTTGGATTAGCCCAAGCTGGTGCGAAGGTTGGACTGATTGATGCCGATATTTTGAACCCCAACATCCCACAAATGGCGGGCTTAGGTGCGGGCAGACCCAAAGTATTAAATAATAAGATGCTACCCATCGAAGCCTATGGGGTCAAAATCATGAGTACAGGTTTTTTGATTGACCCAGATAAACCCATGATTATGCGCGGACCGATGCTTCACAGCGCCATTCGTCAATTCTTCACCGATGTCAATTGGGAAGAGTTAGATTATATGGTGGTGGATTTACCACCCGGTACAGGTGATGCACCACTCTCACTCGCTCAATCATTCCCGTTAGCAGGCGCGATTATCGTCACACAACCCCAAGAGGTTGCCGTTGCCGATGCACTCCGTAGCGCGATGATGTTCGAGCAACTCAATGTGCCGATTTTAGGAGTCATCGAAAATATGGCGGGAGAATTCTTCGGTAGTGGGGGAGGCGAAAAACTCGCAACGGAACGCAATATGACCTTTTTAGGGCGAGTGCCACTCCAAGCGAATGTCCGTGAAGGTGGTGATTATGGCAGACCTGTTATGGCATATGCACCAGATAGCCCGGCGGGTCTCGCATTCCAAGAAATCGTCCAAAACGTAGCGACACGAATCAGTGTCTTGATGCTTCAAAGCCCCAATGTTATCCCTATTAATATCATCGGATAAAAATCGCAGGGGCGTATCATTCGCCCCTGTTTACTAATTACTAATCATCTAACCCCAAAACGCGCACCTCTTTGCTGGCAACAGGGTTATAGCGCCCAATTAAAGCCCAAAATAAAAAATTCAAAATGAAGGCAATAATAAGGGCTGTCCATGCTTCCGATTCAACACCTCTGCTGATTGCATAGTGGCGTAAGAATAAAATCGGTGCTATCATCAAAAATAAGATCATACGTCGCGCAGATGGTTGTGATCGTTGCAATATGAAAAACATCAGCGAAAAGAATAGTGTTAGTAGGGCAAGCGTCTCTAAATTCATATCATCTTTTGGTTTATAATATATCTCATACAATTCTATCTATATTATAGCGAAGGACGCTTTATAAAATAGCCCTTATACAATAATCTTCACCATAATCTCACCTAAACTGAGCGAGGTCAGCAGGAGCGATACACATGTTAGAAGTAAATGTGGCAGGATTAGAAAATGCTACTTTAATTGAAGTAAGCGGGCGTGTAGATAGTATGACCGCTAATTTATTGGGCGAGGCTCTATCTAGCCCGATTGACGATGGTCAGGTCAATATCGTATTAGATCTTGCTGGTGTTGACTACATGAGTAGTGCAGGTCTACGTGAAATCATCGCGGCACTTAAAAAGGTCAAACGGGCGGCAGGTGATTTAAGGATAGCCCAACCATCCAGCCGTGTGATGGAAGTCTTCGAGATGGCAGGGATAGATACATTGGTACGAATTTTTTCATCGCGTATCGAAGCAGTCGAGAGTTATTAGATGGTCGCGTGGTTGATATGCTTTACCAAAACAGCCTACAAATTAATGCAGTAATCGAAAATATTGGAAAAGCACATGATTTTGTACATGACTTTGTGCTTACCAGTGGTTTTGACGATACAGTAGCTTATTGGTGTGCATTGGCTGTAGATGAAGTATGCTCAAATGTCATTGAACATGGTTATCAGAAAAACGGGCATGATAAAGTCATCGATCTAATCTGTGTCGCCAAAGACAATCATATCATGATTACAGTGATAGACGATGCTGTCCCCTTTAATCCATTAGATGCTCCTCCACCAGACAAACATGCGTCAATCGATGACCGTCCGATTGGTGGATGGGGAATCGAAATTGTCAGGAAATATATGGATAAGGTATCTTATCGTTATTCCGAAAACCGCAATCAGCTTATCCTCGAAAAATATCACGGTTGATTGCGCCAACCGTTAATATTGTCTAAATTCACCTGACCAAACGGTGGCAAATAATTATTCTCACAATCTTGCGCTGTTGCAGGCAATTGGCGACGATCTAAGAGTGGCGTATCACTGCTAAAATAATTCCAAACTGCCCGTGAAACATCCTCTACCAGAGGCCACAAGCGGGTATAATCTTGAAAATCTACATCTTCCCATAAAAATACTGCAATAACATAATTTCTGCCGTTGGGTGGGTATACAATGCCAGCATCACCGACTGTTCCGCCAAGCCAGCCATTTTTATGTGAAATACGAACCTCTGGTGGAATCCCGCCTTGTAACAGTCGTTCTAAATCGTTGGCGCTCATCAATTCTAACATACGCCGACATTCTAACTGTGTAAATTGTCCTTCTGGGAATGCGGTTATCAATCCAGAGCCATAATTGGCGCAGTCATAAATCATGGTGAGTAATGAACCCAGATCTTCTGTGGTGGTTTGATTATAAGGGTCTGGTTTGGTATTATAATTTCGATTAGGTGAGGTCGGTGGCACAGAAATTGAACCTAACTGTTCGCCTGCAACACCTTCTATCAAACGTGCCGACAAAAATGTATTGCGTGCGCCCGCGAATTGGGCTGTATCCGTCACTTGTGCCACTCCGTTAAATACATTGCCTCCGCCCGTAATCTCCATTAATAAATTTGAGGATGAATTTCGGCTACATAAAAGCGATTGTGCCAATAACCATGCTTCTTCTTGAGTAGGTTCGTTATTTTGATACCGAAAATAATTGAGCATGATGGGCAATTTAATGGTACTCGCGGCAGTAAACGCCACATCGCCTAGCAGGTTAATTTCTTCACCTGTGCGTAAATCCATCACAAATACAGAACCAACCGTAGAGACTCCATCATAAATGAATCCCTGAGAATCAAAATAAGCGATTATCAAATCCTGTAAGGTTTTCATAGTCGGTTGATTGGATGTTGCGCCACCAATCGGCAAGAGGACGGTACGGTTAACAGGACTTCGGAGTGCCGATTCGACCAATTGCATCGCTTGGGGAATATCCAACGCAAACCCCTGTTGACCATTAAATGTCGTCAATGTGACGACATCATAACCCGGTTCACCCGGTGGTCTATCATAACGCGATGCGATGTCGCGTAAAAATTGTTCTAATAATCCTCGTTGGAAATCGGCAGATAAGGGAATATTGACAGGTTGTGTCGTCTCTTGTAAGGTGAGATATTGAAAAAATCGTTCCCAAAAACTGCCAAGCGAGGTGTTGATATTTTGGGCGGATGCCAACATAGTCGCTACATTCGGACGAAAACCAACCGATGACGGATCTAAAACAATCGGACTATCGCCATAATATAAAATTACAGGTTGTGCATAAGCCCTCTCCCACAGAATACGCGCCTCGGTCGGAGACAGGTTGCTCACATCTATATCCGCCACAATCAGGTTGGGAGCGAGGCGGTTAGCACTTTGGCTAAATGCCAATAGTTCATATGTGAACAATCCCAACGAGGCTAAAATGAGAAGGGTCGAAATCACCCACAAGCGCAGAAAAATTGGGCGACGTTTTTTTCTACGTGCCGTCATCATTGATGTTGCCATAAAAAACTCCAATTATATCCATTGTCGTGCTTGTTGAATGGCATGGTAGTGAAATTTGAGGATGCGTGGCATTTTATCTATGTCATACCATTGATATGACAGCAGTTCACGACTCAACCGAATCGCTGTATCGGTTGTCCGACATAAATAAGCAATGTCGATATGATTGCCAAAACGCGATTCTGTGTTAAGGGTGATAATGCGGTCTACGGTGACGCGCATCGATAATTCTTCGTATAATTCGCGCACAACGGTTTGGGCAGGGTCTTCACGCCGATTTACCCAGCCACCGGGTAATCCCCACGGTGTTTTGGGATGGAAAACATGCTCAACCAACAAAACTTGACCTTGTGAATTGAACAATACACCGACAGCACCTATCGTATACTTTGGGCGTGATAAACGGATGAATCCATGTAATGGAATACCCAACCATGTGTTGTTGCGTAAGATTGTTGCTATAGACCTGAAAAAGGTTGAAGATTGAGAGTTTATATTTTTATCCATAAACTACGAGTGTATACAAGCCATAAATATGCGTCAACCGTTGTTTCGCCTACGCAGTCATGTGGAAATATAGGCTTGTTATTTTGATGGTTGTCTATTATACTTCTCACATCATACCAACGGGGTATGGCGCAGCCCGGTAGCGCGCTTGCATGGGGTGCAAGAGGCCTCCAGTTCGAATCTGGATACCCCGACATGTTGCAAACAGACCTATCAAACGATAGGTCTGTTTGTATTTAGGGTGTTGTATTCTGTTGATACAAATCCTCTAGTAATACGATGAGCAGATCATGTTGACCTTGCGCTTCTACAAACTGTGTTTGTGCATTGGCGATAATGGCATCTAAATCATGACGTTCCGCATTGACATAGGCTCGCAAATCATTGAGGGTAGTCTGCATCGCAGAGATGGTTAATTGATAGGCTTGCTCACCACACGATAAAATAGGAGTGTTGGCAACGGTGAGCGCAACACGATTCAAATTTTGAACAAGACGAAACAGTTGTGTGCGCGATAATTCGGTAGCATTTTGTAATGATGTGGTAAATTCCGATTGGTTAAACACCAGTGTTTGAATCCAATTTTCGAGTTCCGATGGATTCGTACAGTCACCATTAGCTACACTTGTGGGTAAAGGAGTGAGTTCCAAAATACCTGTAACATCGTCTCGTTCAGCCACACCACCACAACCAGTGAGTATAAAGACAAGCCATCCATACAGCATCCAATAGAATATATGCAATTTCATGACATGAAACCCTTTGTAATTAAATAGCTATTTGCGTTATCATTATAAACAATGCGTGTCAATCTTGTTATCGCAAAGGATAAATCTCATGCCACAATTGTTTAGTCGTGTGGATGATAACCATTGGCTTACCCCAACCATCGCGGATATTTTGGAGCAGGGCAGTGGGATGCCACTCTCTGAAACAACCATCAGAGAACAATTGAATTTGTTGCAAACCAAGTTGGCTGAACTTGAAACACCAGTCAAAATCATCGACATATTGCCGACACCATCGTATACGATGTTCATCGCTAAACCCGAAACAGTGGGGCGGTTGGGTAATCGGCGTACGGTTACGCCTAACGAAATTCGTAAGAGTATCGGTCAATTGGCAGAGGAAAATCGCCAATGGAAATTAGGCTTCATGCCCGCCGCGCCCGATAATCCAGAAGCAGTAGCCATTTTACTGCGTATCGATAATCATGTGCCTATCTCGTTACGTCGCTTGATGCTACGCAACTTATTCCGCGATAACCCATCTACATTGGCGCTGATATTGGGCATCACATTATCACAACAATTGATTTTATATGATTTGGCAAATTTAGATGAGTTACTTATCATCGGTACAGAAGGGGCAAAATTTCATCTGTTACAAAATATCTTATTGTCACTTACTTTATTGAATACCCCTAGCGAAATTCGGATTGGCGCAACTGGACACAGCGTCAATGCGTTAAAACCTATCTTGAATGTTCCCCATTTATTGGGCAAAGTTCTTAGTGAACCAGAAGATGGTGTTAAATTGATTGACAGCATGATAAAAGAGTCTGAACGTAGGCGATCAGGCTTTGCAGAAGCCAATGTCACTACTTTCGATGAATATAATGCACATTTACGAAGCAATCAAAAACCCTCTTTGCCTCGCATGATTTTGGTCATTGATTCAGTGAGTGATGAACGTTGGGCGCAAACAAAAGACCGATGGGTCGCGCCTCTGAAAGCACTGCTCCAAGATAACGCCAAGGTGGGGATTCATGTGCTGATGACGGCTGGAATTTTAGATAGCGTCAATGTGCCAGATACGCTACAAAGCCACTTCCCAATTAAAATTCTCAGTCGTAATTCGGCAGGTAAATATCCTGAAAAATTAGCGAATTTTCATGGCTCACTGATGCGTTTCATAGATGCCTTTGTCCTTATCGGCGAGGAAATCACGCCGATTGAAATTTGTGCTGTATCAAATGACGAAATTGAACGCGCCAACACCTATTGGCAAAATGCCATGCTGAAACGTAAAGGTGAAAATCCACAGACACCTGTGAGTGGCAAAACAGGCGTGACGCAACTCCTCAAAATGCCAACTGATGCTCGCACACAAGCCTTACTTGACCAATTGCCGACCATTACACCCAATGCCACATTGCAACAAGCACGGGCATTAGCCGCCTATTTGGGTTGGATTAGCATGGGTCCGTTACAAGATGTACTAGGGCTTAATGCAGAAGAGGCAAAATCGGTTATGGATGCGCTCAAAAAGAGTGGCATTGTGGAAAATATCGATTCCCCAACACTCCGCTTTGTTCGATTAGCCGATTTCAAATAAGCACATCAAAACGGCGGAGAGAATCCGCCGTTTTTGAATTGGCTAGTTGTTGGTGATGTCTATCACACCACCCTGACACGAATTATAATTTGAACCCAAAATGACCGCGAAATCGGTTATACGGTCTGGATTTGGCTCTGAAATGACATTCTCTGGGCGCACATTAAGAATTCTGGCAATTTCACGGACACTACCGCCTTTTTGTTGACCAGTATAATCAATTAGTATGGTCTCGGCATGATCTAATGTGTCTGCATTGCCCATAGCAATTGCACCGAATCCTTCCCAAAGTAAACGATCTGTGGCTACTCTATCCCATAATGGATTTGATGTACCATTATAAACGGCAATACTCGCCCCTGTGAGTAGTAATTGATTATTAGATGGTGGACGATAAAAATCATTCATCAGTTGAGTGACTGTTTCTGGGACAGGAATTTGAACATTCGCACCATCAGGTGCCGCCCATGAATTGGTGTGATAGGTCGGGATAAAGGTGAAATTGCGAATTTGGCTCACATCTAAATTTAAGCCAATGGGCAACAAGCCGATAAAGTCTTCGAGGCGCATATCGGTCTCTAAGATGCTCATTCCTTGTTCCCATAATTGACCGATGTTGGTCAAATTGACAGAACCTAACGCTTTACGCCAAATCGCCCGTAATACTTGTTGCTGTCTGCGACCTCTGTCAAAATCACTACTGTTATTCCGTGTGCGAGAAAACCACAAGGCTTGTGCGCCATTCATATCATAATAACCAACACCTAGTTGATACAATCCCTCGTCATCTATCGGAATTGCCCCTGTGGGTAATTCTGCGCCGATGAGCGCGTAATCTTGATAAGTGCAATCTACGGCAACACTAATCCCACCAATGGTGTCAATAATCGTCTTAAAACCAGAAAAATCCACTTTGGCATAATAGTGAATATTGATGCCAAAATTATAGAAGAAGGTTTGTCGCAATAAGCCAAATCCACCACCAGTATAACCAATGGATTCACCGATGCCATACACGACATTCAAGCGATTCATCATCCCATTTGGTGTGGGAATATAAACATACAAATCACGCGGGAAACTGAGCATATTCACTGTGTTCGTATCTCGGTTTATCGAGACGACAATCATCGTATCGGTGCGAACAGAGCCATCAGTGGTCAGTTCATTATCACCACCCAATAAAATAATATTGACCAAGTTATAATCGCGTTGCACCAATGGCACGATAGTCGGGACGAGCGTGCCACCCATCACCAAACCCGCTTCGACTTCGCGTGGAAATAACGGCGTTGGAAGTGGATTAGTGGCAACCACTTGGGGTACTTGTACAAATTGTGTGCTAGTAGCTGTCACAGTCGGGGTTGGACTAGGTGATGATAAAACCGTTGGTGAAGGTTGTGATGTCGCGGTAGCAAATAATGGCATTGGGGTAGGAGACAAAGTAGGTTCAATTTCTTCTGCCGTTGGTTCTGCACTTGATTGTGGTGTGATAGTAGCAAACACCACAGGGCGTGGTGTATTGGTCACAAAAAGTTGAGAGCCAATCATAATTTGCCCTGATGATTGCGTATCAGTTGGTGTTTCTGTTGGCAAATCTGTTGGTGTTGGCGAAGCTGTCTCTGTATAAGTCGCTGTTGGGCTTGGTGTTTCGGTATAAGTCGCCGTATAGGTCGGCGTATGAGTCGCTGTTGGACTAGCTGTATGCGTAGGTGTCGGTGAAGGCGTGCTGGATGGCGTAGATGTGGCTGTTGGTGTATAGGTATTGGTCGGTTGATTCAATGCGATGAGTGTCGCCGTACCAGAAAAATCCGCACCAAGCGATTCATACGCATCGCGCTCACGCCATTGACGACCAATCGCATCTACAACTTGTGCGCCAGACCAAATAATCGCGCCGATTAAAACTAACGGCACAATCCGAAAAATAAGCATATGGGTAAGCCACCCAAAACCACGAATAACCATGCGTATCATCAAAATCCACTCCAATGTGATGGGTTTTTAGCGTGGCTAGTGTAACGTATCTCTCAACAAATGAGTAGGTTTATTCAAAAATCGTAGGGATAGCGCATGTTCCATTTTCTGCGATTGCGCCTCGATTATCCACCACGACCAAACGTATCCAATAAACACCACTCGGATAATCAGAAGGATCTATTTGTGCCAACACATCGGCATAAACCACTTGCTGAACGGCATTAATACGTTGGTATGTGAGCGCATTATGTGGACGAATTTCGATACGATACAACCCAAAATTAGGCAGGGTAGCCGTACCAATCACATCAAATGGGGCAGATACTCGGTCATTCGGGCGCGGTGATGTAATTTGGATAGACGGGTTTAAGCATCCTTCTGCGACGAGTACATCTGCGACTATCGCTGTGTTTGTTGGTGTTGCGGATGGTGAAATTGGTGTGGACGATGGGCGTGGTGTATGGGTTGGAGTACGTGTTTGGGTAGGTGGGATAGATGTGTTGGTCGGTGTATCTGTTTGTGTCGGTGTATGCGTTGAGGGGATAGCAGTATCACTCGGCGTAGGCGTATTTGTGAGACGTGGCGTTCTGGTAGGTAGAATAGGTGTGTTAGATGGTGATTGGGTTAATAATACTGGCGTTGCAGTACGAATTGGCGCAATGGTATCAATAAGTATCGGTGTTATGGATAGGGGTAGGGGTATTTCTGAGGCTACACGTTCAGTCTCATCCACATCAATAGGCGCAAGTTGGGCGGTCATATCGGGAACAGTCGCCGTTGGGCGATTATCTACAGGTGATTCGACCATACTCACGGTTGTCGGTGTTAAATTGGGTGTTGCGGGATCGGGCGATGAAGACAAGGCAAGTATCGCCCCAATGGCGATGAGGATACCCGCAATTACAAAAATAGCTGTTAACAACTCATTGCGTAAATTACGATTCATCTGCCATCACCTTTGACATCGGCATGGCATGGATGGGGAGTACAAAACTAAAACTACTCCCAACATTCATGCGTGATTCAACCCACAATCGACCATTTTGGGCTTCAATAAGGGCTTTAGCAACTGATAATCCAACTCCCGTATCGCCTAATCCAGCGATAAGTGGATTTTTTGCCTTATATTTTCGAGCAAATACACGCGGAATATCTTCGTCTTGAATGCCACCGCCTTTATCCTCAATCGTGATCAAAACACACTCAGTTTTATCTTCACCATTCAGACTGACTTGGCGTTTGCTGGCACGAATACCAATTTGACTGTTGGGTGGCGAAACCAAAAAGGCATTATTCAGCAATTGCATCAACACTTGCTCAACGGCATCACGGTCTGCTTCAACCTCAGGGATGTTATCTTGGACACTCAAATTGACCGATAAGCCTTTTTCACGAAAATGTAAAGCAGTGTTGGTAATCATATCCTCTATCAAATTGGGGATATTGATAGGCGCAGGAGTAAACGATAAATGCCCTGTATCCAATTCGGTAATTTGGATGAGATCATCGAGCATCAAACCCAATCGATTGACATTAGTCGCCACCCGTTGCAAAAATTTACGTTGCATCTCACCCAAAATGCCCGATGCCTCGCTGAGGAGCAAATCGACATAACCCGTTATGGATGTCATGGGTGTGCGGAGTTCTTGGATGAGCGCCAACAATAAATCGGCATTTTCAGTAGTGTATTTAGCTATGCTTTGAATTTGTTCCTGAACGACAACCGATTGTTCATCAACAGGTTGGTTATTGCGAAGTGCTTGCAATTGTTTGGCGTAAGAATCGGCTTGGGCTTGTAATTGAGTCCATTTGGCTTTGAATACTTTCAGATTATTCTTGATAGTATCTAATTCTGCCCGCAAATCTTCACGTTGGCGAATGGCGACTTCACGGTCATGTGCCAAATTCTGGAGTTCTTTTTGTAATGTTTGGATAATCGTATCACGCTCTTGTTCATGTTCACGCAGGTTTTGTAACCGTTCATGTTCGGCGAGTAAGGCGGCGAGATTGGTTTGTAATGTCGTATTTTGGCTTTGCAATTCAGATCGTTGGTCAGTCAATTTAGAGACCAATTGCACTAGACCATCCACACCTTGCTCAACACCTATCTGATAGAGTTGTTCGTTGATAGCATTTAACCGCAACTCTAAACTATCACGCTCTTTAACCAATTCATCCCGTTCTAAAATCATGCGGTCGAGCATATTTTTGAAATCGGTTGGCATTATCACGCGGTCATTGGCACGTAATTCGTCTAATTGTACCTGTAACGCGACTTTTTGCGCTTCTAGGCTGGCTTTTTCGCGCCTGAGACCCTCAATATAATCTTGATAACGATTTTCATCTGATGTGTTCAACGCAGCATGAAGGGCAATTTCGGCTTGTTGTAATTTATGGATGAGTTCATCGCGTTCTCGGCGCAATTTTTCGTTATTCGTACTGAGTGCCACCATCTTTTGCGAGACACTCAATCCCTCCTGGCTTTCGCTCAATTCATCCGATACCCGTTTTTGCTCTTTGCCAATAGCCAATTTAAGAGCATCAATTTCGCCTGTGAGCGCCACAATTTGTTGGCGAGCAAGGTCTAACTCGGCTTGTAGATTTTGCTTAGCTTGACGTTCTGCCTCGTTGACAGGTTGCATAGTCAAGGCACGATTCACCATCTGCTGAATCGCATTTTCTTCTGCCATCATCTGGGCATCTTGCGCCACATATGCCAATTGGAGCAAGTTAGCGGCGATAACTGCTATCCCCTTGATCAAACCCTCTTCGGCTTTGGTCAATTCACGGGTGGTATAGGGCAAAGCGACCATCAACACCGAGATGACCTGATTATCTTTACTGAGTGGTTGAAAATAAGCGGGACCCATCGTTTCAATATCCAGACGGGTATATAAATCTTTCAGTTCTTCTTGATTACGGTCTAACAATAACGGGCGTTGTGAACGACGTTCTACGCTATTCACCAATGTCGGTTGATGATTGAGGTTGATGGACATGCCCGAAAATTCGCGCTCAAAAATACGGTCATATGCCACCACCACATCGGCATAATTGGCATCCTTAAAGCGCAACAATGCCGCCACATCCACTTTGACCATATCAATGACGGCTTTGAGAATCGCTTGTGGCAGGGTGCTAGCGGTGCTATCCAACATCAGCCCCAATGCGCGTAACAATTGTACCGATTCGCGCATGGCGGGCGAAATTGGCGCAGGTTCTACGGGTGGTGGAATCGGTTGTGGGGCAGGGGTGGCGAGTGTTCGTATATCATCTAACAACAGTTGATAATCGCGCACAATATCCCGATACATCAACATCGGCAATAAGAATAACCCAATCACCACACTCATACGCATCGCCCCAGCATCATTGCCAATGAGATTGCCTTGCGTGGTTTGAATGAGGGTGAAAACCGATCCAATCATAAAAATGACAAAATAGACCAATTTCAATGGGCTATCCTCAATTTTGATGAAGTAGCGACCGATTATCAAAATGCCAATCAATGCTAGTAGGCTATGCGCGAATGTCCACCATATCGCAAAGGCGCTCAGATTAAAATCGATCTGGTTTGCAATCGCTGACCACTGTGTGATGGTGATAATAAGACCCGCGACACTCATCACAAAAAAGAGTTGTGCGAGTCGGTTTAACAAAAGAGATATAGGGGCAAAAATCCACAGTGTGAGCAGAAGGGTGATGGTAATTGAAAATCGCTCTAGTGGGGGCAGAATTCCCACCACAGAGGTGTTATTGGCAAGCGAAAAAATGGCAACAATCAACGGCAAAACCCACGCGATGGTGATTAGCCCCAGTGCGAGGCTATAGCGCCGATAATGGTTGCCGTGTGACCGATGCGCCTCATGTCCGATTATCATCAACAAACTGACAAGGCATAAAACCAGCGTGATGACAAAATAGACCGAATTAGCGGGAGGACGGATGAATAGATTGAGTAATTCTTGTGCTGAACCAGACAATGCGCCTTAGCCCTCTCTTATGCAAACTGATATAACAAAATTATATCACAAGCCCATCAAAACGCTGATATTTTGTGCGGTTTCGTGTTATAGTAAAATGGAATTATCACCTAAACTCAATCGGTTTTTAACAAGAGGTTTGTTTTTTCGATGACAGAAAATCTGGGACACACCCGTTTAACCGCCATGGCGAGTTGTGCAGGTTGAGCGTCTAAGCTCGATCCGAGCCAATTGGCGCAAGTTTTGCGCCCACTAAGCGGTATTTTTCAAGAACAAGACTACCCTAATCTGCTGGTTGGATTAGATAAACCAGATGATAGTGCGGTATACCAAGTGGCTGATGACTTAGCGATTATCTCCACGATGGATTTCTTTCCGCCTGTGGTAGATGACCCTTATCACTTTGGCGCGATTGCCGCGGCAAATGCCTTGAGTGATGTGTATGCTATGGGTGGTAAGCCGATGATGGCGATTAATTTAGTCGCGTTCCCTGATGGAATCGATAATGCCATCGGCATCCTATCAGAAATTTTACGGGGTGGCGCGGAGAAAGTGCGCGAGGCAGGCGCTGTCATCGCTGGCGGGCATACCGTCACCGATAAAGAACCTAAATATGGATTATCTGTCACAGGACACATTCACCCCAAACACATCCTACAAAAGGGTGGCGCAAAAACAGGTGATCTGCTCATCCTCACCAAGCCATTGGGGTCGGGTGTTATCACCACTGCCCACAAAAATGGGCGTGTTGAACAATCTGATTTAGATAACGCCATTCGCGTCATGAGCCGATTAAACAATCACTCAGGACAGTTAGCAATTCAATTTGGTGCATCTGCCATGACCGACATCACTGGTTTCGGGTTAATCGGACACAGTTACGAAATGGCGAATGCCAGCCAAAAAGATTTTCATATTCACTATTCATCCTTACATTGGATGACTGGCGCACAACGTTATGCCGAACAATCTATTTTTGCGGGGGGGGTATTCCGCAACAAAAATTATTTTGACCAATGGGTGGAATTACACGCCGATTTGCCCGATCACCAATACAATCTATTGTATGACCCACAAACATCAGGTGGATTATTCATCGCCCTTGACGAGAAAAATGCTACCCATTTATTAACGGAATTAGGTAACGCGGGTGAAGATGCCCGTATTATCGGACAGGTTTTTGAGGGAAATGGGCAAATCGTGGTCAAAGCGTAGCTATAACTATCGAAAATGGGGCTATAATAACAATTAGCGCGTTAATATTTCGTTTGTTTACCAGAGGAGCATTGTTATGAGTTCCCCATCTGTTCCCAAGCCGTCATCGGCAATCAATGGGGTGTTGTCACTCGCAAAGACAACATCATCATTTGCCAATATCCGCAACGGTCCAGGGACACAATATACCGATATTGGTGATTTATTTAATAATTCGATTGTCACACAATACCCAGACTCTAATCGTAGTGGTTGGGTCTGGATAGAACAACCGGGTACGGCAGGGTGGGTTTCGACATCGGTTGTATCGTTCACCGCCATAACGACCCAAAATCCAAGCACCACCCCGACACCTTACGATGGAAAAATTGCCATCTGGCATTGGAAAGGTACAGCCATTCCCGAACAGACCATTCAACAATTTGCCCAAAATGTCCGCAAAAATACCCCAAATGTCAAACAAATTTGGGTGAAAATTGGTGATGGGAATGCGTGGCAAGGCAAATTTGATAGTGGCGATTTAGCAGTGAACGGTCCTGCCGATGTTGACCGTTGGGTGACAATTTTAGGTCAGCACGGTTTGGAATTTCACGGTTGGATTGTCCTAAAAGGCGAAGATATTCAAGGTGAAGCCAACTTGATGGTGGCTGTGGGGCAACGTCCGGGTGTGAAATCTATCATTATGGATGTTGAACCCTATGAGCATTACTGGCGTGCAGGTAAAGAACCGATTAAGCCACTCATGCAAATGGTACGGCAGGGCTTAGGTACAAAATTTCATATCGGTCTGAGCATAGACCCGCGTAGAGCGCATTACGCAACAATATTCCCCGATGAATGGCGACCATTTGTAGATAGCGTTCATCCGATGTGCTATTGGCGCACTTTCCGCCGTACCGTTGCCGATACGCTCAAAGAAACTTACGAAGTATGGGGCGGATATGGCAAGCCCATCATCCCCATTTTGCAAGGTGATGCGCCCCTCATCGAACAACAAGAGGCACACATGCTCGCCACGCAACAATATAAGGCGAAAGGTCTGAGTTGGTGGCGCTATGGCGATACCGCACAATGGGCGGCGGTCAATACACCAATCCCCAACGTTACTACATCTCCCCCTGACACCAGTGGTGGAATCACCACCGATTTGACCAATACACCACCACAAGGCACTGCCTTCGCCGAAGAAAAAGTGATATTTTTTGGCGATAACGGACACCGCAGCGGCACATATACAGGGCAACCAGAATACATCGAGGCGATGGGGGCGATGAACTGGAAATATCGTTATACTCCGACGCAAGAGACCACCAGCAAAGTTTGGTCTGAATGGAAAACAACCCTACCCGCCGATGGAATTTACCAAATTTCGGTATTTATCCCCACCAGACACGCGACCACCAAAAAAGCCCGTTATAAAATTCATGGGATTCGTGGTACAAAAACTGAAGTCGTAGTCGATTTAAATCAATCTATTTATCGTAATGTATGGGTATCACTCGGCATTTTTGACCTTGTAAAAACCCAAGAAAATGCGGGCAAAGTGTTCTTGAATGATGTCACGGGTGAAAAAGACCGCGAAATCGCGTTTGATGCAGTGCGCTTCCGTCGGATAGTTCCGATTAAAAAAGATGATACCAATCCGAATACAGGTGCGCCTATCGCCGATGGTTTCGACTCGCCTGTGTTCGAGAGTTTAGCCGATGCCGCAGGCACAATGCTTTGGCCCCCTGGTTGGCGCGATGCGACTGGTTTCGGCAAAAAGACCGCCTCGGCATATATCGCAAATAATCGTGCGTATCATCCGGGCGTAGATCTCAATCTTGGTTCATGGGATCAAGATCGTGGTAAACCGGTATATGCCACCGCCAGTGGGGTTGTCATCTTTCAGGGTGACTTGCGGATATGGGGCAATGTCACCGTTATCCGTCACGATCCGCTCCGCACTGTGGACGGTCCGATTTATTATTCACGATATGGTCACATGCAGAATGTGGTTGTTAAAGTAGGGGATAGAGTGAAACGCGGGCAAAAAATCGGCGAAGTCGGCAAAGGGTTTGGTAATTTTGCCGCTCATTTGCACTTTGATATTGTTCGCACAACAGCTTTAGAACGTTATGCGGGCGATTGGCCTGGGATGGATTTGGCGCGTTTAGAACGCGATTATGTAGACCCACTCGAATTCATCCGCAGTAACCGCCCCAAACGCTAGAATTTTTTAGCATACCCTCATGTAGGGGTTTATGACAAACCCCTACAGATGTATCTATATCATTAGAACAGCCCCCAGTCATCAGCCACACCCTCTTCCATCATGCTCGGATCCCATAATTCAAGCCCCATTTCGATGGTTGTTGGCACACCTAAATATTCTTGGGCAGTACGTCGAGTTTGCTCTAAGAGTTGTGGGGCATACGGGCAGAAAGGTGTCGTCATGATCATCGTGATATTCGCACGATCGGGTTGAATTTCTGTGTGACGAATCAACCCTAATTCGATGACATTCATACCAATTTCAGGATCGATCACGGAACGTAACGCCTCTTTCAATCCTTCTTCTGTTTTGATAGTCGTATCTGACATTTGTTTTATCCTTTGGTTTAGTCCATTATAGGCGATTTTACATCGCAAAAATGAGCATTTGATGAAACTCATTGATTAATTTTTATAAACTCTATCATAAATATTGACATCTGCACAAGTGGATTGATATACTAAAAAGTATACCATAGGGTACAATCAAAATTTAACCCATATTAAAAATTGATAAGCGATATTAACTGAGGAGGTTAATCCCTGAATGGGCGCAACATTAGAAATCCGCAATTTACACGCACGAGTCGAAGGCAAAGAAGAACCAATTCTACGCGGTGTGAACTTAACAATTAATCAGGGCGAAGTCCATGCCCTCATGGGACCCAATGGGTCTGGTAAAAGCACATTAGCCAATGTGTTGATGGGCAACCCCGCTTACGAAGTCACCGATGGCGAAATCTATTTTAATGGAGAAAATTTGCTCGAACTCGAACCAGATGAACGCAGTCGTATGGGCGTTTTCTTGGCGTTTCAATATCCAGTCGCCATACCGGGAATCACGTTAGCCAATTTTTTGCGCCATGCGATTAACGCCCGCATGAAAGATGTTGACCCCGATAGCAAAGGTATCTCAATTCCAGATTTCCGTCGCCTGATGAAAGAAAAAATGGATAAACTCCACATGGATCACAGCTTTGCGGGGCGCTATTTGAATGACGGTTTTAGCGGTGGTGAGAAAAAACGTGCCGAGATTCTGCAAATGGCGGTGTTAGAACCCAAAATCGCCGTGTTAGATGAAACCGATTCGGGCTTGGATATTGATGCCCTACGGATTGTATCCGAAGGTGTGAATACACTGCGCGGACCCGAATTAGGCGTATTGGTCATTACACATTATCAACGTATCCTCAATTACATCAAACCTCAATACGTGCATGTGATGTTCGGCGGGCAGATTGTCGAAAGTGGTGGTGCCGACCTCGCGCTACGTCTTGAAGAACAAGGTTACGATTGGGTACGCGAAAAATATAGTGCAGTTGCCGAGTAGATAAGGATAAATTTGATGACGGCTGAATTTGTACCAAGCGAAAAGCAATTAACTGAAGAAGAAGCCTCGTTGAGAGGCTTACGCCAAGATTATGATTCGGCGTATGGCTTCTATGATGATGATGTGCAATATCAGTTTATATCTGAAAAAGGTCTGAACGCGGATGTTGTTCGTCAAATTAGCCAGATGAAAAATGAACCAGCGTGGATGACCGAAATCCGTCTGCAAGCCTATGAGCATTTCATCAATCGCCCAACACCACAATGGGGTGGGGCGGGCATGTTGAATGAAATCAATTATGATGACATCTATTATTATGTCCGTGCCACAGATAGAGCTGAACGCAGTTGGGATGAAGTCCCGCCAGAAATCAAAGATACCTTCGATAAATTGGGCATCCCAGAAGCTGAGCAAAAATTCTTGCAAGGCGTATCTGCCCAATACGATTCAGAATCGGTCTATCATAACATTCACAAAGACCTCGAATCAAAAGGGGTGATTTTCTTGGATATGGATTCGGGTTTGCGTGAACATCCCGACCTTGTGCGCCAATATTTTGGGACAATTATCCCGTTTAACGATAATAAATTCGCCGCGCTCAACACCGCGGTTTGGTCTGGTGGGTCGTTTATTTATGTCCCGCCCGGTGTGCATGTGCAAATGCCCTTGCAAGCCTATTTCCGTATCAATACAAAGAACATGGGGCAATTTGAACGCACCCTGATTATCGTTGATGAAGGCGCGTATGTGCATTATGTCGAAGGCTGTACCGCCCCAACATATAGCTCGGATAGCTTGCATAGTGCCGTAGTCGAGATTATCGTCAAAGATGGTGGGCGTTGTCGTTATACCACCATCCAAAATTGGTCGAATAACGTGTATAACCTCGTGACCAAACGCGCTGTCGCCCATAAAAATGCCACCATGGAATGGGTAGATGCTAATTTGGGCAGTAAACTGACCATGAAATATCCCGCCGTCATTCTGGCAGGTGAAGGCGCTCATGGCGAAGTGTTATCTATCGCATTTGCGGGTAAGGGGCAACATCAAGATGCAGGCGCAAAAATTACCCATCTCGCGCCCAATACCACCAGCCAGATTATTAGCAAATCCATCAGTAAAGATGGTGGACGCGCCAGCTATCGCGGGTTGCTCAAAGTCGCCCCTAATGCCGAAAATGTCAAAAGCAATGTGGCATGTGATGCGTTGTTATTGGATGACAAAAGCCGTTCCGATACATACCCCTACATCGAAATTGAAAACGAGAATGTCGTTATGGGGCATGAAGCCTCTGTGAGCAAAATCAGCGAAGAGCAACTCTTTTATCTGATGAGTCGCGGTCTCACCGAAGATGATGCTAACGCCATGATTGTGAACGGTTTCTTAGAGCCATTGGTCAAAGAATTGCCGATGGAATATGCCCTGGAGATGAATCGCCTGATTCAAATTCAGCTTGAAGGCTCAATTGGTTAACACATAACTGTCCTGTTTGATATGATAAGGGCGCAATCAAGTGCGCTCTTACACAAATCTCATACATGAAGGAGATAATTTTTTGTGGTTGCTGTAAGACGACGCACAACAGGGGTAGTCGCCCCAAATTACACAATGGCGGATGTTCATGCCGTCAGTGACCAAAACCAAGATCCCCAATGGTTACGCCAATTGCGCGAAACATCATGGGATGTATATGAATCGTTGCCCATGCCAACACTCCAAGACGAAGCATGGCGACGCACCAATTATCAATCTATCCGTTGGAGTGAAGCCGAAAAACGCATCCCCGCCAACGGCGCAAACCTCAACATGGTGCCGGAATATCGCCTTGAACCCCTCGTTGGAGAAGGGGACGGCGGGCGGATGGTGTTTGTTGATGGCAAATTGGTCGATTACACCTTCCCAGATGATGTAAAAGCTGAAGGGGTAATTTTCGCCGATTTAATCAGCGCCAGCAAATCGCATGAACATCTGGTACGTCCGAATTTGATGCAAAAAGCAGTTTTGCCCAGTGATGGCAAATTCGCCGCCTTGCATGGCGCATTGTGGAACTATGGCGCATTTTTATACATCCCGCGCAATAAAGCCATTGAAGCGCCGTTTCATATCGTGATTTATAACACCCATAGCGGGGCGAATTTTGGGCATGTACTGGTCGTACTCGAAGAAAACGCCCAAGCGACCGTTCAAGTTGAATATGCCTCTGCCGATACATCCGAACACGCCACTTATATCGGCGTGACCGAGTTATTGGTTGGCGATAGTGCCAATTTGAAATATGTGGCGTTACAAGATTGGAATCGCAATACCTACGAGTTCAGTCACCAACGCGCCCGTATGGGTCGTGATGCCAACCTTGATTGGATTGTTGGCACAATGGGCAGTAAACTGACCAAAGCCCAACTCGAAATCGAAATTGACGGTATTGGCGCGAATGCGCGGATGTCTGGCTTTTTCTTCGCCGATAAAGACCAACTCTTCGACCTCGATACCCAACAAAATCACAACGCACCACGCACTGTATCCGATTTACTTTTTAAGGGCGCGGCAAAAGATAACGCCCGTACGGTGTGGCAAGGCATGATTAAATCTCTACCAGATATGCAAAAAATTGACGGTTATCAAGTTTGTCGTAACCTGATTTTAGATAAAGCTGTGCGGATGGATGCCATTCCCGGTCTCGAAATCGAAGCTGACGATGTGAAATGTTCACACGCGGCGACTTTCGGCACGCTCGAAGAACACATCATTTTCTATTTGATGAGTCGTGGTATCACCCGCCCACAAGCGCAATTGATGGTAATTGACGGCTTCTTCGATGAATTGCTCCAACGGGTGCCATTTGAACGAGTCCGTGAACGCTTGCAACAAGCGATTGAATCGAAAATTTTGGGTGAATAAAAGCCCATTTTCAGACAAATGACATGACAAAATGGCGCACAATATCACTAGGTGCGCCATTTTTTATCCGCCATAATAAAGATGGAGGGATTTTTATCATGATTTCAGAACCTATATCAACCATTCTCAATCTCAAATCTGATTTTCCGATTTTGAACCAAACGCATCACACAGGCAACCCGCTTACTTATTTGGATAGCGCCGCATCCAGCCAAATGCCGACTATCGTGATTGAAGCGGTGAACGATTATCATCGGCGCTATCATGCCAATGTGCATCGTGGGATTCATCAACTGAGCGAACTCGCCACCGAGGGGTATGAATTGGCACGTAAAAAAGTGAAGTCGTTCATCAACGCCAAAAGCAAACGGGAAATCATCTTCACCAAAGGCACAACCGAGGGCATTAATCTGGTGGTGCAGTCGTGGGGTAGGGCAAATCTCAAACAGGGTGATGTGGTGTTGCTCTCGCAGATGGAGCATCATTCCAATATCATCCCGTATCAGATGTTGGCACAAGAAAAAGGCTTCACCATCCGCTTTATCCCCATCACGCCATCGGGTGAAATTGACCTCGTGGCATATCAACACCTCTTAGCCGATAATCCAGTTAAACTGGTTGGTGTAACGCACTGCTCCAACGTCTTGGGGACGATTAACCCAATCGCAGAAATGGCGCGGTTAGCACACGAGAACGGCGCGATTATCATCGTTGATGGCGCACAAAGCACGCCACACATGCCGTTGGATATGCAAGCCCTGGATGTGGATTTTTTCGCGTTTAGTGGTCATAAAATGTGTGCGCCAACGGGTGTAGGGG
The DNA here is from genome assembly GCA_034436155.1 of Anaerolineae bacterium. GTDB lineage: Bacteria > Chloroflexota > Anaerolineae > Aggregatilineales > Phototrophicaceae. The sequence continues at coordinate 271,045 of DAOTVP010000010.1, read as the reverse complement.
TATTGTATGGCAAGCAAGCCCTGCTCGAAGCCATGCCACCATTTTTAGGCGGCGGGAGCATGATTAACGAAGTGACATGGGATGGATTTACCCCTGCTGAATTACCCGCCAAATTTGAGGCAGGTACGCCCAACATCGCACAGGCGATCGGTTTAGGCTATGCCATAGATTATTTGCAAAGCATTGGCATCGAGAATATTCATCAGCATGTGCAAACCCTCACACACTACGCTTTAGACCAATTACGAGGAATCCGCTCTATCCAGATTTATGGAGATAGTCCCTCGCGGGGTGGTGTGATTGCCTTCACACTGGGTAACATTCACGCCCATGATTTATCGCAAGCATTGGATTTTGAGGGGATAGCGGTGCGCTCTGGTCATCATTGCGCCCAACCATTGCATCGTCTACTCGGCATTAGCGCCACCACTCGCGCCAGTTTTTATCTGTATACCACACCAGAGGATATAGATAGATTGGCGCAAGCACTCTATAAAACTGTTCAATTTTTTAAGGGATAATCATTATGGATGCCATGTATCGTGAGAATATTTTAGATCATGGGATGAATCCGCGTAATAAAGGCGTGATACACCCCGCAACGCTGGATTTAGAAATGCGTAATCCGTTATGTGGAGATAGACTACGCCTCACTCTGCGCGTCAACGAAGACAATGTAATCACCGCGCTCGGTTGGGATGGCGAAGGATGCGCCATCAGCCAAGCCGCGGCTTCTATGCTGGGTGAACACATTTTGGGCATGACGGTTGAAGATGTTAAACATATCACCAAAGAGGATATTTTTGAGATGTTGGGCATTCCACTCAGCGCGAATCGGGTAAAATGTGCGTTGCTCGGCTTAAAAACTTTGCATGTGGGGTTATATGGGTTAGAATTTTGGCAATCTGAAGATGAGGAGTGATGTATGGCTGAATTTATCACGGTTGCCAAAACCCATGAACTGAATCCCGGAGACCCGCCGATTGTGGTGGATGTGAATCATAAATGGGTGGCAATTTATAATATTGATGGCGAATTTTTCGCCATAGAAGATATGTGTACGCACGATGGCAATATCCTCGCCGATGGAGCAGTAGAAGGGTACATTGTTACCTGTTCGCGTCATGGTGCAAAATTTGACATTAAAACAGGCGCGTGTTTATCCATTTATGCCGATGTACCCACCTATCAGGTGCGCGTGGTCGGAGATGATATTCAAGTAGGGGGCAAAAAATGAGCAATGGATGCTAAAATCGTACTCGAAAATATGTATCTTGGTCGTACATTGGTATTCGGGCATCGTGGCGCGAGTGCTTATGCGCCCATGAATACAATTCCCGCCTTTGAATTAGCCCGTCAGCAAGGCGCAGATGGTATCGAATTGGATGTGCATCGCACCGCAGATGAACATGTGGTGGTATTGCACGATTTTTCGGTGGATGCAACCACTAACGGTACGGGTGACATCTCGAAAAAGATGTTGGCGCAACTCAAATCACTCGATGCTGGGTCGTGGTTTGATGCGTCTTTCGCCAATACCAAAATTCCCACGCTCGAAGAAGTTTTTTTGGCGGTGGGGAGATCGCTATTTATCAATATCGAAATTAAATCACGCACGCCAGAGAGTGACGGATTAGAGGCGATGGTCGCCAATCTGATTCACAAATATGGGATGCAAGAACGTGTGATTGTATCTTCGTTCAATCCATATGCGCTCATGCGTTTTCGGGGGATAATCACCAACGTGCCGATCGCATTTTTGACCGCGCCCGATTTTCATATTCCGCCACCCGAAGGTCTAATATTTGAGGCAATCCACCCTTATGAAGGCAGTTTGAATGAGACCACTATCTCTGAATATCGTGCAACTGCGCCTATCATCAATACATGGACGGTCAATGATGCTGATAGGGCAGTGGCGCTCGCAAACGTGGGCATAAATGGGATTATTACCGATAATCCAAGCGAAATTTTACGGGCGTTAGGCAGATGATCAAGTTGTGGGATAGGGTGGTGCAATTCGGATTTCGGTTGCTCTATCACGAAATGGCATTCACGTATGATACGGTAAGTCGCTTCGTCTCGTTGGGTGATTGGCACACATGGCAACTTAGCGTATTTGAATTTTTACCAGCACCTAGCGAAACAGGGATACTATTAGAATTGGCACATGGCACAGGGAATTTACAAGCCGATTTAGCCAACAGAGGCTACGCCTCCGTTGCCATGGATTTATCGGCACAAATGGGTAAAATCACGCAGAAAAAGCTGTCTCGACAACACATTTATCCTAAGCTGATTCGTGCGAGTGGCATGGCACTCCCGTTTGCAGATCATCAATTTTTATATAGTGTATGCACATTTCCGACTGCATTCATATTCGACCCCAAAACACTCACCGAGCTAAATCGCGTGATGAAACCCAACGGGCAGGTGATTATCGTCTTAGATGGCGAATTGCTCCGCCGAAATATTCAAACGCAATTGGTCGATGTGGCGTACACAGTTGCTAATCATCGTACTCCAACAGACATCGAAAAACGGGTGAATGAGCGGGTGTCGGGATACGGATTCGATCCGACGTGGCATAAAGTGACGCATCAGAATAGCCGAAGTTCAGTGATTATCCTAAAAAAGGGCTAGAATTTTTTGAGAATATCGCTTATCATGGTAATCAAATGGTGGGCGTAGCTCAGTTGGTCAGAGCGTCTGGTTGTGGCCCAGAAGGCCGTGAGTTCAAGTCTCATCGCTCACCCATCAAAAAACCGCTTATGTTATACAAGCGGTTTTTTTGATCCTATGATTCGGGTTTACGCACCTTGATCATACTGCGTCGTAATAAAATACGCTTGCCGATGCGTTGTGTTGAGACACCAATAACAGCAGACTTGGATAAAGTTGACACAGACACAGATGAACTCGATGTTGTGATAATTGGTTGAGACGATCCGACTGGTTTAATCGCCTGCATTTGTTGTGTCTCGCTCGGTTTAGGCACGCCAAATAAGTCGAAAACGCTCACTTGGGATGTATCGGAGACAGATGGCTCGTTTAAGCGCGGTAATTCAAACGGATTGTTTTCTGTTTGCACAGTCGCAAGTGTCGGCACTTCGACAGTTGGTTTTTCGGGCGCATCCAAAAACGAAGGTATCTCAAGCGATGGTGATTGGACAGATTCTTTCTGCCCGATATTCAGGGCAGTATCGGCATCTATGCCCGATAAGAAAGTGGGTTCATCGTTATTATTAAACAGAGTTGCGTGAACTTCCTGTGCGTTAAGCGCCAAATTCGTCTGAATTTCTTCTGGTTTAACCTTCACGATAGGGCGTTCTTTGGTATCTTCCTCTGAGATAGGGGGTTCTGTTAGTAAATCTCCATCGATTTTATCTGCAAAAGTAGATGGATGGCGTGGCTTATAATGAGCGCGTGCCTCGGCATCGGGGGCTTCTTGCATCAACGACTTGGGCGCGAATGGCACAACACTTTTCGATTTATTGACCTGTTTATACAGCGTTTGCAAACTATCAATGATATTATTCTCAATACCGCGCTTGAGGCTAACAGCATTGCGTACCCCACTCAAAAATCCGCTTAGGGTATATTCAAATGTCCATTGAACAATCGTGCCTTCGGGTGTTTCTTGTAACCGAATCACCCCTGCATTGGTGGCATAGGGCGACCCATTCACGATAATATACCGATACCCAACTCGCTCATACCAATTGGTAATCTCGATCACATAATCACGCCCACCCTCGTTGGTGTGTCGCCAGCGTGCACCCCGACCCTGTTTATACGATGTCAGAAAGGCAATGCTCCGACAATCTGCCAGCCACAAGGCGTTGTTTTCGATATTACTGATGAACTGCCAAACATTTTCGACAGCAGTTGGGATGAGAATACTATGTTCTATCACACTCATCAAAAAATTCTCACTTTAAGACGTGTTCAAAACGCAAGTTTATGTTAAACTTCACTCTGATTGAATTATAACACATTACATCGGGCGGAAAAACACTTGCCAACACCAACTGTCACACTTGGATTTGTCATAGCCACATTACTAGGCGCATCTTTTCATTTGATACTCGGTGGTGATGTGCGCCGATTAGCATTATTTTTAGCTTCAAGTTGGGTTGGGTTTGGTATTGGTCATTTAGCAGGCGTATTGCTCAATTTTCGCTTGCTTAATATTGGTGCATTACACCTACTCCCCGCCTTATTTGGCGCAATTACATTACTCATTTTTGCCCATATCTTATCGTCACGGCGCAAAGACACCCGTTCATCAAGGTAAATTTCATGAGTCAAGACAAAGCATCAGAAAAACAAGTATCAGAAGGTCAATCTGAGGACGAAAAAAAATCATTTTCGTTCATGAAATTTATTTTATATATCAGCATCCCACCGATTATCATCATTGTGATATTATTTGTCGGCGGATTGGTCTTGGCGCTGACTACCGATCCTGCTCAAACCGCGCCACGGATCGGCATGATACGCGATATATTCATCATCATCCTCGCATTTGAATTTATCCTCGTGGTGTTGGCATTGGTGGCGTTAATTTTACAAGTCGCTAAATTGATCGCCACAGTGGATGATGAAATCAAACCCATTGTCGAGACAACCAAAGAGACGCTTGAAACAGTCAAAGAAACAGCGCAGTTTGTCGGCAAAAATGTGACACAACCAGTTGTGAGCAGTCGCGCCTTCTTTGCGGGATTATTCGCCTTTTTACGCGATATAGGTGGTATTCGCCGTGCTATTCGTCGCACAAGTCCTAAACCATCGAAAGGAGAAAAAAATGCCAAATAAAGACAGTCGTTTTTTCTCTGGATTCATCATTGGGGCATTGGTTGGTGCAATTTACGCCTTAGTTAAAGGACCCAGAATCGCCTTGCGTCAGCAGAAAAAAGAGGGCGTTATCGGCATTTTGCCCGCCGATTCGGTAAAAGAGAGTATCGAGGCGGGCAAAGATCTGGCGCGAGAACGGCTTAAATCGCGTTAAGTTGACCGATTGCCTGTGGTATACATGCCAAAACATCACTGGCAACAACACTGCGTCCATCTTGATGACGGTGATAAGCAATTTCGCCCGCCAAACCGTGAATGTATCCACCAGTAACCGTTGCCTGATACGGAGTTGCGCCACCTGCCAATAACCCTGTAATAAGCCCCGCCAGAATATCGCCTGTGCCTGCAGTGGCGAGTGCATCGTTTTTGAACGGCAAAATCGATAAATCACCTTCGGGTGTGGTAATAGCAGTATGCGCCCCTTTGAGCAAAATAATCACACGCCATTCTTTGGCTTTTTCGAGCGCCAATTCCCAACGATTGGCTTGCACTTCTTGGGTGGTCAATTGACATAATCGCGCCATCTCGCCAGGGTGCGGTGTGATAATCGTGTAGGCGGGTAATAATGTCCACCACGCATCTATTTTTGCCAAAATATTCAACCCGTCAGCATCAATAACCAAATTGGGCGCATCCAACCGCTTGGCATTTTCACCTAAAATATATTGCATGAGAGGCGTTAGTCCAGTTATATTCGGACGGTCTGGATATAAACCCTGCGCTTGAAATAAATTGATGATGAATTGCTCGGTGATACGTGATTGCCCGATACCTGGTCCAATTAGCAACGAATTATATAAGCCGATTTGACTTAAAATAGTCGAAACTGCGTCAGACGATACCATACCATCAGTATGTTTTAAGGGCAACCATGTCGGTTCGGGAATCGTTCCTGCTAATTTATCTACAACGGGTTCGGGCGTGGCGATTGTCACCAATCCCGTGCCTGATCGTAATGCGCCCATCCCTGCGAGGTGCATCGCGCCGACATAATTCGCGCTCCCACCGATGATTAATGCTTTTCCAAATGTGCCTTTATTACTCTCAGAAGGGCGTTCTGGCAAATACGATTTAACCATCTGCCCTGTGACCAATTCACCAACACCGTTTTTCATCGTAGGTAGCGTGGTGGGGATGTCTATCGGCGCGATTATCATTTCACCGACAAAATGGGCGGCGGGATATTTCACCAAGCCGATCTTCGGCGCGATAAATGTAATCGTGGCATCCGCTTTGAGCGTATGATCATCTGTTTCACCCGTATCGCAATTCACACCACTGGGGCAATCCACCGCCAAAACACGCGGTGCATATTTTGATGAAAAATACATCGGATTGTTGGGTTGGATCATCGGTGGATTCATCAATTCTATTTTACGTTCTCGAATGGCTTGTCTGGTCATCCGTAAAATGCGGGCTAAATCGCCACTGATGGGCAATCGCACACCAATACCCAACAACGCATCAAGGATTAAATCGGCGCTGGCGACCATATGCCGTAACACCCGCCCATCATAATCATCTTCGGCATAAGCGATAAATAATCCGCGTGATACCACATTCTGATAGGGCGCATTGGTCTCATCTAACCGTTTGAGCAGATAGAACCGCACATCATAGCCATTTTCGGCGAGATATTTACCCGCAACCAAGCCATCTCCGCCATTATTTCCAGCACCGACCAAAATAGTAATGCGTGGTGAATCAGATAAATCTTTGAGCATGTGCATAGCATGACGGGCGGTGGCATATCCCGCATTATCCATCATTTGGGCATACGAAATGCCATTGGCATCGGCTTCTGCCTCAATGTGTCGCGTCTGTTCGATGGTGATGAGTTTGACCATGTGCATTTGTCCTGTAAATAAAAACATCCACTGACAAATCGTAGCGGATGTTTTTTGTGTCTGCTAGGGAATATAAATTAGAATTGGCGTTCAATAACCAATCTAGCCAACTCGATCAGGGCATCTTTGGCGTACGAATCGGGCAAAATGGATATAGCGGAGATGCCCCAATTGACAAATTGTTCGGCTTGTAGACGGGCTTGTGTGAGCCTATCGCCTTCCATCAATTTGCGTTTGACATTACCCATAATGTCATCCTCTTGAATGGATGTGAAGCCTTTGCCTTGTTCTTTATCGAGATGTGCGGTTTTGCCCAGTTGCGCTTCATCACCGATCACATCGAGGATATCATCCACAATTTGAAATGCCATGCCAATGTTATACCCATACTGAGCGAGCGCATCCACATACGATTCGGGCGCATCAGCTAATTTTGCGCCGAGCATCGCGCCCATGCGGAATAATTCGGCAGTTTTGAGCGCGATAATCTTATAATAAACTTCGCTGGTGAGGTTATTGTCTTTCACTGCCGCGGCTTGAAGTGTCTCTCCTTCGACTAGGGCAGTGGCGGCATGAGCGAATAACGTATTCAAATCACCATAAGGCGACATGAGTTCATAGACTTTGGTGAATAAAAAATCACCTGTTAACAAAGCGAATGTGCGTCCCCAAATGGCGTTCACAGATGGACGACCTCGCCTAACAACACCATGGTCATTAATGTCATCATGCACAACACTGGCAGTATGAACTAATTCAATCGCGGCGGCGGGTGGCAGGGCGTATTCAATATCTTTACCACCACAAGCAATATAACTATATAACACCATTTTGGGGCGAATTCGCTTGCCTCCAGAGCCGATAATATGGCGACTGGCATCTCGCAATACATCAATATCGCTGTTAATGACATTGAGCATCGTGTTTTCAACGGCTTGCACCGCTTCGTCCAAGTCAAAATCGCGCAATTGGGTCTGTACTTTCAGATGCACATTATCCATAGTTGTTATTTGAGAGGTCATCTGTTTTGCCTTATCTATAAAAAATGACTAACGCTTTGAATAATTTTATTCGTTTGTTTTAATTGTGATATTCAGAACTAACTAAATTTTGTATATATTGTACCATGAATTAGGCGAGACGCAAATTAACAAAGATGAAATTTACTCATTTTTGTGAATTTGAATCATGGGTAAATCGAACCAAAACTTACTGCCTTTTCCTTCTTCGCTCTCGACAAATATAGCAACATTATGGCGGTCTAAGATAAGTCTGACAATAGCTAATCCGATACCCATGCCTCCATAGTGTCGAGTCGATGACGAGTCTACCTGATAAAAACTTTCAAAAATGGTCTCTAATTTATCTTTTGGGATGCCAATACCACAATCTTCAATGGTGATTCGCACTTTATCATCCCGTACAATTGCACGGATATGTACCTCTAGTTCGCTGAATTTGAGCGCGTTATCGAGCAATAACTGTAAAACCGTTGAGAGTCCTTGTTTATCGGCAAAAACGGGTGGTATTTCACCTTCTGGGGCGTATATCACACGGCGCACATCCTTTTGATACTCCCAAATACGTCCTAGATTGCGTTTGGCATACTCAACGGCATCACGTATTAATACAGCCCCCGGAGATACTTGCGAACTCGCGCTGAGTAAACTGATATTTTTAACGAGAATTTCGAGGCGGGTGGTCGCTTGTTTAGCATAATCTACAAGTTCTGCCTGTTTATTATCGGTGGTGGTATCATCAAGCATCCAGATCGCCGATTTCAGATGAAGCAGGGGAGTCTTGAGTTCATGTGATACATTTCGCACAATCGCATCTTTAAGAATCTCATTTTCGTTATTAAGCCGTTGTTGTTGCTGTAATTGATTGGAGAGCGATTCGACTTGTTTTTCCAATGCAATATTGCGCTCCACAAGGTGCTTTATCCAACGAAATTGATTGATGATATACCGTGAAATAGGGTGCATATTCCACTCACGAAAAAGGTTATCGGTTCAACATGACGCTATCGCTATGTTAACACATTCTTTAATCCACAAACACATGATTCCTGCGTATGTTGTAAAACTCAAACCAACCCCTATCCGCTAACGACACTTTTGCAATGTCTGACAGAGTTGGTTGAGGTGTAAACGGTCGTGTTGAGCAGTAAAATGTGCCATTTCTAAAAAGGTGGTCGGTCCAAAAATGCTATGTCGCGCCACACGTTCCCACACAGATATCGGCAATTTATTGAGCCAATCGATTGTTTCTTGGCGTGTCATATCAAATAAATCGACCAAATGATTCTCATCCAAATCACACTGTGGGGTAGGGGCGACCAGATTTTGCGATAAGAAAGGGTTATCTTGTGCCAAGATTTTTTCGAGCCGTGCGCGTTGTACTGAAGTTTCACTTTCCAGAAGATGGCACACGATTTGATATGGCGACCATTCGTGTGGGTCTGGGTGCTGATGCCAAAATTCAGGCTTGATATTATGCAACAAGCCACGCAAAGCGCCCACATTGCCTCTGAGCTGAGGTACAATCATATGAGGTACAAGTGACATAGGCAGATAATGGCTCTCCCAATCATCTTCATTCAATATCTGACTAAAATCAGACCATGTACCTGTCCTGTAATCAGGTTGAATGGCTTGTCTTTGAATCTGAAATCCATGAATACCAACACACTGCGCTGTTGAAATATCGGCTATATCATCACTCAAAACAAAGGCTTCATTCGGCTCAATGCCCACACGCGCCAAAATTTCGGCAAAAAATGCGGGATCATCTCGCTTAAAATGATTATTTTCATGGTGCGTGATGAACGTATATTGATTCATATCGGCTAACGGTGGTGCAATTTGTAGCCGATTTTGGATGATTACCAATGAATCACGCGGGTTGGTGAGCAATACAAATGCGAGTTGGTGCTTTTGGATATACTCAGAAAAGAATGCCCAAACCCCATCGCTAACACACCGCGATAGGGTATATTCATCACATAAAAAGGCTTTAATCATCGTCATCATCCATTTGCTCTAATGCCTTGCGAAATAGGTCTAATGCGGGGCGATTTTCGGCACAATGTGGACATCCCACAATCGGATTGGGGATAATAATTTTATGGCGCACGCATGAGGCTTCGAGTTTCAGATTGCGCCCAAACCCTAAAAACCGATGTTGGATGGTGAGTTTTAATTCTAAATAGGGGCTAGAATTGGCGAATAAAATATCGGGTACGGGGCAAGTGCTACAATCTTTGGGATGCCACCGCAACGAATCGAGATTTTCTTTGACAAGCCGACATTCTTGAACATCGCGCCCACGATGAAAATCTTGATAATAATATTTACACTCTTTGCCTGCCGGTGTTCGCATATTCGTTTACCTACTCAACCATTCTTGTGCTACGATGGGCAAATTGTCGAGTGTGCCATCGCGCATCGTACAATCGGGCAATGCCTCTAAAAATGATACACCATAGCGTTTGGTCAATACCCGCGCATCTAAAATTGCAACCACCCCTCTATCGGTATTGGTGCGGATGAGCCGTCCAAATCCTTGTCTAAAGCGCAAGATTGCATCGGGCAAGGCATATTCTAAGAACGATTCGGGGTATAGTTCAGACCGCGCCATAAAAATCGGGTCACTTGGTACAGCGAAGGGCAGGCGTGGGATGACTAGGGCGCTCAATTTATCACCAGCAATATCAATCCCTTCCCAAAAACTTTTCGTCCCAAACAAAACAGCCCGTTCAGATGTTTTGAACCCTTCTAACAAACTATTTCGGCTAGACCCATCACTCTGGTCATACAAAGTAATGCCATGTTGCTCCAAAATCGGATACACTGCCTGAGCCGTTTGACGTAAATGGGCGTAACTTGTGAACAACACCAACACACGTCCACCCAATGCAATCGATAAATCTGTAATACCTTTTTCAACAGCTTTCTGATACCCCTGTTTATCGTTGATTTCAGGAATATCATTTGGGACATAAACCAACGTGCTTTCACGATAGTTGAACGGTGAACCGACATCCAACGCCTTGACATGATGAGCATGAAGGCGTTCTTTGATATACTGAAAATCATCATGCGCGTTGAGCGTTGCGCTGGTAAGGATGACCGATTTTTTCTGCGCCCACAAATATTGTTCTATTAAACGCCCAATATGGAGGGGAGCAATATTTAATGTGAGATATTCAGAGACGGCTTCACCACTCAGCCAATAGATGAGATTTTCATCTGCTTGGGTGAAAAATTGGCGTAAATGTTGGTGGGTAGATTGTAAATATTGAGTTGTGCTTTCGAGGTGTTTTTCGAGTTGGTCGAATTGCTTTTCTTGGTTAAATTTGCTGACTGCTTTTTTGAGGCGTATTAATGCACCGATAATCACATCGAAAAACTCGGTCAGATTTTCCCACCGACTGTAAGCGAGATTGAAGGCACTACTTTTACGTTGTGTTGCTTCGATCCGCAGATTAATATAATTTTCAGAAAACCGCTCATCCTGATTTTCATCGGCGATGGTATTCAATGTCTTGAACACTTGCCCAACATGACTCCGCATGACGACAACCGCTTCGCTCACACTTTCGATATAGGTTTTCACCGATTGTAAATCATCGGGCTTAAGGTGGCTTTGCAATGTATTGACAATCTCGCGGAATAAACCTTTTTGGAGCGTCCCCAAATCGGATAAATAGCGGATAATGGTGCTGGCATCTATACGGACAGTCAAACTATTGGTGACGGCATCCTCAAGTTGATGTGCCTCATCAATCACCAAATAATCATATTCGGGTAAAACACGACTATTTGCCACAGAATCTGAAATTAATAACACATGATTCACGATGACCAATTGGGCTTGTTCTGCTGTTTTACGCGCACGATAAAGCGGGCATATCCCCTTCATGGTGCTTTCACAACGATCGTAAGCACAATTTTCATCTTGGGCGGTGAAGCGATTCCAAACCTCATGCTCTACACTGCCACGTAATGTAATTTCAGATTTATCACCCGATTGACTTTCAAGTGTCCAGATTAAAATTTTGGCAAATAGGCGTAATTCCATCACATTTTGTGGTTTGAATCGGCGCACAGTTTCAATACGTTGCGGGCAAAGATAATTATTTTTACCCTTCATCACGGTTGCAATGAACGGTTTGCCGAAGCCTTGTTGTAACAATGGAATATCTTTGCTAATCAGTTGGTCTTGTAGGTTGATAGTATTGGTCGAGATAACCACCCGCTCACCTTGCGATTTTGCCCATAACAAGGCGGGGATTAAATAACCGATAGACTTTCCGACCCCTGTTCCCGCCTCAATCACCAGATGCTCGTTCATCTCGAATGACTGTGCGATAGTCTTGGCAATGTCCACCTGTTGGGGACGAAATTCAAAATTGGGCAAGGTTCGGCTAAACAGACCATTTTCGCCGATATAATCATTCACCAACATTGAAACTGCGCCTTGCGGTATCTCGAAAGGGGTTTCATCGATTACTTGGGGCAAGGCAGAGAATAATTTGCGCGGGACATAAGCAACACCTGATAATTTTTTCTGATCATAAACTGCATTAAAAACGGGCGCACTTTCCCACTCGATATCGCGTGATAAATCACATATTTCGGCAATAACCGCATCGGGTAACTCTAGTAATTTATGCCAGAATGCCCAATATAACAACGCGGTGGCACGCGCATCATCTAACGCACGATGCGCGTTATCTAACACAATTCCCATCTCTTGCGAGAGGCTTTTCAGGTTGTAGCGGACAGCGCGGGGTAACAAAATAGCACCAATTTCATAGGTGTCTATCATGATATTTTCTTTGAACAAGCCATATCGTGTTTGCAGAAATCCCAATTCAAGTGCGTTACTATGAGCTATAATCGGTCTATCCCCAACAAATTCGAGTAATCGGGGTAACACATCTTCTATGCTAGGGGCATCTGCCACATCATCTTGTGTAATCCCTGTGAGGTGTGTCACATACGGGGGGATTGTTACAGGTGGCTTTACCAAAATAGATAATTCATCTGTGATGACCCCTTCGCGCATCTTCACAGCACCAACTTCGATGATGAAATCTTTGGCACTATCCAAACCTGTTGTTTCTAAATCTATGGCGACCAATTCGCCGTACATAGCGTCTCCAATCTCATGAGGTAGTAACTTTGGCTATTGTAACATAGGCATCAACAAAACACCCCTACAAAATTTTGTAAGGGTGTCTGAAAATCTGGATTTAACACAATTTCTTATGAGGCGGGTGTTGTTTCTACTTCTGGTGTCGCATCCGATTCAGGTGTTACTTCTGTTTCGTGGGTCATCTCTGCTTCTGGGGTCATATCCGCTTCGGGTGTAGCCTCTGCTTCTGGGGTGATTTCTGGTGACAACGAAGCCGTGATAGCATCGGTGAATGCTGTTTGCAAGGTTTCACGGAAATCGGCTAAATCGTCACGTTCAATGAAGCCGAATTGAGCATAAATGTCTGGTTCAAACAAGAACCAAATAATCCCTTGAATTTCTGACCGCGCCAATGCACTTTGTGGCACTATCAACTGATGATTAAGCGTATAGGGATAGCTCATGTCGGCAATCGTTTGGGCAGATGGGACAACACACCCATTACCACCATCTACAGCCACCAATTGCAAATTTGCGCCCTCGACTTGTATAGCGGTCTGATACTCTTGCCATGACATATAGGTGGTCAATCCCTGCACAAGGCTGACAGCCGTAGCCCGATATTTTACATCGTCATTGGTTTCGGCAATGTCGTCACGAATAATCAGAGTCGGGCTTCCCACTTTGGTCATCAACAAATCATCTAATAAATCACCACTGTCTTGTGATGGAGCAATCAGTTGCAATTCCAAGTCGGGCAGGCTATCACTGACCATATTCCAATTGGTGGCTGGATTTTCTGGATTGGTCGCCCAAATTCGTAAAACCTGATCCACTGTGAGGCATATATTATAACCCGCATCTTCGCTCGGTTGTGGTGTTTGGCGTAAATCACCATTTGCCACCAGAACAACTGCTTGCTTACCCAAATCGTAAGTTAGCGATGTGCCGATGGTATTTTGGCAACCGAGTGCTTGGTCTTCGGTGAAAACTTGGGCATTGGGGGTACGAGTTGCCACTGTGATAAAATCGAGTTCACCATTGCAATAACGGCGCACCGCCACATTCTGCCCTTGCAATTCTGCCGTGACTGTCACCGATGGATATTGCGATGAAAAAATACGAGTGATGTTATCGAGGGTAGCTTTGAGGGCGCTATTGCCACCCAATGTCACTGTTCCAAAAATGTTGCTGGGAATACGGAACGCCGTGACCTCTTTGGTGAACTGTCTACCGACTAATGTATTATCGATTAAAATGGTGCGATTGGTTTCGCGTGCATCTGAGGTAGGATATACATAACCCGCATTGACGATACTCTGTTCACCATCATCACTAAATGCAAATGTCAGCACATCTCTTACAATGTCTATCGCCGTTGTGTTGACATATAAGTATAAGGGTGTTCCAAAAGGATAATCACCATTTTCGAGGGTTTCGGCAGAAGGTGCGATACACCCATTGCCTAAATTGACGACTTTTACGCCCGAATCGGCAGTGACGGCGCTGACAGGTACAACACCAATCGCACCGGGCGTATTTTTCACGGCTTCGATGACGATACTACTATCATCTTCAACTATCGCATCGGCGCGTAAGCCGAAACCATTGATGGAATTATCGAGCAATACATACAACGATGAATCATCACTGGGCAAATACACTGTTAGTGGGGTGGTATCGGCATCGGTGATGCCCGTTAACGACCAATCCAAAACCGAATTGGTGGCGCTAGGCGCAAAAATAGGATTCAGTTGTGCATTCGTTAGGCATTCCACAAATGATAAATCGGGATGAACGATAATCGCTAAGGCATCATATCCTAGCAAAAATTCCCGATAGGTGATGCCGTTTTGAGTGCATAACACTTCTTCATCGGCTGTCATGGCACGGGTCGCGCCAGTCATATCAGCATCGGTTGTACAAAAAACTGTGAACCCGGCGGATGTACCATTCGGTTGTGCAGTTAGTGATTGTTCACTATCGCTATCTTGGATTAAAATAGCCAATAAATCGCTCACTATTCTTGAGCCTGTGATTGTCCCTTCTGAGGATGTTTCTTGGGCAAATAGTGAAAATGTCGTGATAGTAGATGCTAGGAGCAATATCAAGATTGCGCCCCGCCAAATATTCTTCATCGGTCTACTCCCTTAAATTGGTGAAGTTCGCTATAATAGTATGCACGATTGTAGCGTGGTGTACGTTATTGTCTAGCCATATTTTGCAATCTTAGGATAAATAATGGAACAAACAGAACGTAGCATTTATGAATTAGTCGGGGGAGAAGATACTTTTCGCCGTTTGGTAGATGTTTTTTATGCCAACATTGAGCAAGATGCTTATCTACGCCCCATGTTTCCCGATTCATTAGATGAAGGGAAGAAATGGCAGTTTTTATTTTTATGCCAACTTTTTGGTGGTCCGCAACGATATGCCCAAGAGCGTGGTCATCCGCGCTTACGGATGCGTCATGCCCCGTTTGCTATTGACCAAAAAGCGAGAGATGCTTGGCTTCATCACATGCTAGATGCCATGACACAAATCAATATTCAACAACCTGCATACGATGTCATGAAAAGTTACTTCGAGCGTGCCGCCACCCACATGATTAACCAGTACACACCTGATGAGGCGGATAATGCCTAAGTCTAAAACACAATCATCTCAGACATTTTGGGAACAAATCACCCATATGAATCGTCTATTACGATTATTATTGGTGGCAATTATCGCCATCATCACAACACTGGCTGTTAGCCCATTAATAGATGCCATTTATCTGCAATTTTTCTTCACCCCAGAAACGCGCATTCTCCCATCCTTATTGGCAATGGGTGTAGGGGTGACGATGTATATGGTGGGATGGATATATCTTGTCGGTAGTGTCGGTGAGGATGTACCCATCACTCGTGGGTTAAAAGGCTATATCTACATGAGTCTATTCATGCTCGTTATCGTCCTTGTCTGGATGACCAGTTTGTTACTCGCCAGTTTATAACTTGAGAGGGAATGCCATGAAACATTATTCTTTATGGATTGGGCTTTTGCTAATCATTGGAATGGTTGCTTGTACGTCTACTGAAGATGACAGTCCATTACCAACACAAGCATTTGAACAAGTTGAACAGCCCAATGTCAATCTAAATACGAATGTAACCGAAATTGTCACAGAATCACCTCAAGACCCAACACCGATAACACCAGTTGTACTGGTCTCACCAACCGCCAGCGGACCTAGACCATTACCACCAACATGGACACCCATTCCACCAACGATTCCACCAACACTCAAACCAACATTGGATGTGGGTGGCACATGGATGGCATCTACGCCGATACCAGAGGCAACATTGAACCCAGGATGTACAACCTTTAACCTCGATCCATCACGTACCCAAAGTGTGATTACGTTGGGTCAAGCACCCATTTTAGCATGGTTGCCTGCCACAGGCGCAGTTTTATATCGTGTGTATGTGTACGATGAAACGGGTGGATTACAATTACATGAGGAATTGGTTGAGGGAACAACCATCAGCGTGAACCCTGATGTATTTCGTCGTGCGGGCGTATATATCTGGACAGTCGCACCACTTGACCCGTTTGGGATTCAGATGTGTATCGAATTGGGTGATGCGATCATCGTTGAGCGTGGATAATACTTATCTGAGGGGGATTCATTCCCCCTCAGATAAAACAAATTGTTCAAATGCTTCTGCTGTCCACGGTAAGGCAGGCTTAAAAAAGTGGTTATATATGGCTTGTGCATAAACACGAATCTCGTATTGAGCATCCTGAGCCATCCGTAGCCGTAAAAAGTGCATCAGGTTGTGGGCATCTACTTTTATCACCCATGTGTAATACACACTAAAACCGGGCAAAAACAGGCGGGCTTGTTCACGTGCGACTCCACGCCGAAGTGCATCTTGATATAACGCATAACTCGCATCGTAATGCTTGAGCAATTGCTCGGTCAGATATTGATCATCGATGTGTTCGATTTGACCTTCGCTGGCTTGTTTATTGTTTGTGGATTGTCTACGCCATACATCTGGCACATAAAAATCATTTTCCTCAAATTCGGTATACCGTCCACTCTGGGCATTTGCGCTCCAAGTGCGGTGTCTGACCCATTGCCACCATGTCACTAGAGGGGCGTGGGCGCGGAATTTGAACTCAACCATCTCAAATGGCGAGGTATGTCGATTTTTGAGCAGATAAAAAAGCAACTTTTTATCGCGGTCTTCGCCTTTACTTTCACCCAAAAAACTGGTGCGTGCGGCATTGACAATCGCCAAATCACCAGACACGCCTGTGGTTGGGTGGGGCATTAAATCGACCAATTCGATCCATCCTTTATCGAGGATAGATACTCGTTTACCAATTAACTCAGTCATTTTTAGCCACCTAAATATTGTAAGGCGAGGCGCAAGCGTTCACTCACATCCTGTGGTGCATCGGCAGGAATTGATTGAACGGCTGTTTGTGCCTCAATAATGCTAAAATCCATTGCAACTAGCGCATCAATCACATCGCTATTGATGTCTTCAAACACAGGGATAGGCGCGGCATCTAATCCCTTAGCAAGTTTATCTTTCAGTTCAAAGATGATTTTTTGCGCCGTCTTTTTGCCGATACCCGGCACACGGGTCAAAATTTCTTCTCGGTTGCCCAAAACTGCCGTCCGCAAACTATCCCCATTCACCGCCGTCAAAATCGATAATGCCACTTTTGGACCAACGCCCGAAACCGTCAATAACACTTCAAACAGGCTTCTATCGGCAGGGGTATAAAATCCGTACAACGAAATGGCATCTTCGCGCACAATCATGAGCGTGTGCAAAAATAAATCATCGTTCAAGTTATGGTGTTTAATGGCGGGGACAAACACTTTATACCCCACACCACCCACCACTAACACCAGTGAATCCTCATAAATTGCGCCAATTTTGCCTTGTAAACTCGCTATCATGGTCATTACTCCAGTAATGTATAGCGCGATTGATGAATATCGGTGATGGCGATGGCTAACGCATCGGCGGCATCATCGGGCTTGGGAATGTCATCCAGACCTAAAAGCATTCGCACCATTTCTTGCATCTGCGGTTTTTTAGCGCCACCATAACCCGTAATCGATTGCTTAACCTCATTAGGTTTATACTCGGCAATGGTTAACTGTGCCTGCGCTAAGGTGAATAAAATGACACCCCGCCCTTGCGCCACTGTGAGCGCCGTGGTGATATTTTTTGCGAAGAATAATTCTTCGATGGCGGCGCGGTCTGGTTTGAATTGCTGAATAATATCGCGCAAAGTATCGTGGATGATCTGAAGTCGTCGCCACATCGCGTCTTGGGGTGATGTGGTAATGACACCATAAGCTACGGCTTGGAGCGAACCATCGTTGAGTTCACGGACCAAGCCATAGCCAATTGTAGCGGTGCCTGGATCGATACCAAGTGATAACATCAAGCAGTTTCGTATGCCATAGCGATTTCGTCTGTAATCATCAGATTGGTGGCTACCGATTGCACATCATCTAACTCTTCGAGTGCTTCGACTAATTTTAAGTTGGCAATGGCTTTATCACTAGGGATTTGCACCTCGTTTTGGGGTTTCCATTGCAATTCGGCTTCTTCTGTCTCGTAATTAGCATCAGCAAGAGCTTGTGTGACTGCACCGAATTTTTCACGCGGGGTGTAGATGATAAAATAGCCATCCTCTTCGGTTACATCATCCGCGCCTGCTTCTGCGGCAACCATAAAAACTTCTTCAAAGTCTTTGCCTTGTGCGGGGACGGTGATATACCCTTTCATCGTGAATTGCCAAGACACAGACCCCGATGCCGCCAAAGAACCACCAGCACGATTAATCGCATGTTTGACTTCTGCGAGGGTACGATTTTTATTATCAGTCATTGTTTCGATGATGAAAGCTACACCATCGGGACCGTAAGCCTCATAGGTAATTTCTTCGTAAGCACTCGCGCCTTCTAATTCACCCGTACCTTTTTTAATTGCCCGTTCAATATTCTCCTTAGGCATATTGGCTTGGCGTGCTTTGGCAATCATCAATTTAAGACGTGGGTTAGAGTTCTCATCACCACCACCTTCACGCGCCGCTACGGTAATATCGCGTGCCAAACGAGTAAAAATTTTGCCCCGTTTGGCATCTTCTGCGCCTTTTTTGCGTTTAATTGTAGACCACTTACTATGCCCAGACACCGTTTTTTCTCCTATGAAATAGAATTTTAGTTGACTTTCACTATGAACATTTATTATACTCGACACTCAAAAGCAAGTCGAGAGAGTAGAATAAAGGTATCATTATTGTGCCACTATCATCCGCATTAGCCACAGAAGAGGTCGAATATGTCCCCAATATAGACCCTATCCGTTTATCATGGGGGATATTGCTCACTTCGTTTGCGATATTTTGTACAATTTGTATCACCAGCGTGCTATTAGGGCATTTTTTCTTTTTTGAATCGTCTGTGTCGCTCAATACGACTTTACGAGTGGGAAAAGGAACAGTTGGTGTTAAAGTTGGGAATGAACCCGAACAAGCCGAAAGCCGTTTTCGCAATCTTATATCAGAAACAACCGTCCGTACCGATAGCACAGATTTATGGTCACAAGCCACCATCAATTTCATAGATCCCAACTATGAGCAACTTATTGTTACAATGTCGCTCAAAGGCAACACGACCGTCCGACTTGAGGATGCAGTGCGTCCACGCTTCAATTGGACGGCATCAGATTATCTTATCGCGCTATCAGATGTCACCGGGGAGATAGATATTCTCATCGCAGATGGGCTAAATCGAAAAATTCTAGTCTCTATCCTAACACCAAGTGGTGCCGAAATACGTCTACTCCAAAGTGGGCGTTATGTGATAGATGCCTCACTCAATGAGGTGAGCATCATCAACCGCAAGGGGCAAGCCGCAATTATCACCGCCAATCGCAATGCCGAATCGGTTGGAGAAGGCGAGCGTGCCAGCATCTTAGTCGATGATATAACCATTTCGCGTACATCTGCCCCGCTCGAATTGGTCGAAAATAGTACCCTCGATACGCTCATCCCGTATCAAGACGGAAACGCGCAAATTATTAACGATCCGCCATTTGGTTGGACTTGTAGTAACGGACCCGCCAATAGTTTACCTCGCGGGAATTATTATCAAGATATTTCGCCCGATGGACGAGCCAGTTTGCACTTCAAACGCTTGAATGGGGCAACATCTAACGGCTATACCCGTTGTTCACAAACTTTTCCACAAGGATTAGATGTAACCCAATATGAGCACCTTGCGTTGCAAGCGGTTTTGTATATCAATTATCAATCACTAACAGGGTGTGGTGTCGAGGGGAGTGAATGCCCACTAATGCTTTATGTGGATTATACGGATGCTAATGGCATTAATCGACGTTGGTTTCATGGTGTCTATGCACGTCCATTACCATCTAATTCATCGTGGAAGCGCATTTGCGATGATTGTGTACAAGAACATATCCTGATTTACGAAAAAACATGGTACATTTATAACAGTGGTAACTGGCTGAATTTATTCGTAGAAGACCGTCGTCCTGCCAAGATTAATGCCATTCACTTTTATGCAGAAGGTCATGAATATGATGTTTTCGTAGATGAAGTGACGATTTTGGCGCGTCCGATTGGCGTACAACAACCCTAAGATGGTGATATTGTGATTAATGAACAAACAATCAACAACCTATTAACATTGGCAACGGGCTATATGGGCTTGGTTGTGGGCGCATTTTGGCTAGGTAGTGTGATTTGGACATTCAAAGATATTCGTTCACGCTCACGCGATTTTGTCATGCGACTCTTTTCAGTGGGTTTGGTGGCATTATTAACTCTGCCTGGGTTCATTTTATATTTATTCATCCGCCCCAAAGAAACCCTGACAGAAGCATACGAGCGTTCCCTCGAAGAAGAGGCGCTCCTGCAAAATATCGAAGAAAAACCAACGTGTCCGGGTTGTAGTCGGCGGGTAGAAAAAACATGGCAAGCCTGCCCAAGTTGTCATACACGGCTCAAGAAAGCCTGTATTCAATGTGGGCAACTTTTAGAATTATCATGGAAAGTATGTCCCTATTGCACAACGTTGCAAACCAATCTGAACACCGATGTATTAGCCGATTTAACTTATAAACCACAAACATCATCACGTAAGCGCCAAACGAGCGAAACTTATAACACAACGAGTTTAGAGTTTATAGATGAAAACGAGTAAACAACGATATATTGGTATTGGGTGCATGTTATCAAATGCACCCAATATACAAACTAGGAATCGATGGTATGAATTTTGAGGAAATTAGTCTGATTCACGCCACCAAACGGGACTCCTGCAATCACGACTACGGTATCGCCTCGTTGGGCATAACCCTCTTGTATCATATAGCGCGACACCACTTCTAACATCTCATCGGTATTATTAAAATTCGGAATGAGAATCGGTATAACGCCCCAAACCAATGCCAATTGACGATAGGCGACCGGATTGGGTGTCACGCAGACAATCGGCGCACGCGGGCGTTCACACGCCACGCGGCGGGCAGTATAACCACTTTGTGTCACGGTGACAATTGCACGCGGGTTAATCACCTCAGAGATGAAATAAGTCGCCTCGCTAATCGCATCTGAAATCGCTTCGCCACTGATATTGACGGGGTTATGATGTGACCATCCTAATGGGCGGTTTTGCCAAATATTTTGTTCCGCGATAGAAGCAATTGTCGCCATCGTCTCGACCGATTCGAGCGGATATTGACCAGACGCGCTCTCGTTACTGAGCATGACAGCATCCGTGCCATCTATAATCGCGTTATACACATCACTCGCTTCGGCACGGGTGGGGCGGGGTGATCCAACCATCGAACTGAGCATTTGCGTAGCTGTGATAACAGGCTTGCTGGCTTTATTACACAGTTTGATAATGCGTTTTTGATGATAAGGGACTTCTTCGGCGGGTGTTTCGATACCCAAATCACCACGCGCCACCATAATCCCCTCGGATACACGAATAATTTCTTCGATATTTTCGAGCGCCTCGTGTTTTTCAATTTTGGCAATGACACCTGCATCCTTGCCCAAATGACGCATCAGCCAGCGCAATTCACGAATATCATCCGCCGAGCGCACAAATGACATTGCGAGATAGTCAACATCTTTACTGAGGGCAAATTCAATATCTTCGCGGTCTTTATCGGTGATTGCGGAGAGGGTTAAATGAGCATTCGGAGCCATGACTCCTTTGCGCGAACTCAGAACACCACCGAGTATGACCTCGCAGACCAATCCATTCGGCACGAGGTCAGTGATGATAAATTCTAAATTGCCATCATCTAACAACAAACGCAATCCGGGCTTAAGATCTCGCATAAATTCGGGATGTGGTAACGTTACCACATTATTCGAGCCATCCGCTTCATTCAGGGTGAGGGTGATTTTATCCCCTTTTTTGAGTGTGAGGGGTTCTTTAATCGCCCCCACCCGAATCTTTGGACCTTGAATATCGGCAAGAATAGCGACAACACGCTTTTCTTCATCGGCAATTTTGCGGATTAAATCAATCGATTCTCCATGTCGTTTGTGATCGCCGTGCGAAAAATTGATACGGGCGACATCCATCCCTAATTGAATCATGCGGCGAATTTTATCTTCATCCCACGATGATGGACCAATCGTAGCGACAATTTTCGTCCGTTTAGTGTGAATACGCGCTAAAACCACAACACTTCCTCCAAATTCGATTCACAACGCACATGGATATCTATAATAGCGCAAATTAGCGTTTTAGGTTAGTGAATGCTTTGAATCCAGCATAAACCGCCGCACTTCCCAATTCTTCTTCGATGCGAAGCAATTGGTTGTATTTGGCGATGCGGTCTGTCCGTGCGGGCGCACCCGTTTTGATTTGACCAGAATTCATCGCAACCGCTAAATCGGCAATCGTGGTATCTTCGGTTTCGCCACTACGATGGCTGGTGACGACTGTCCAACCATGACGTTGCGAGAGTTGCGCCGCGGCAAGTGCTTCTGTGAGCGAGCCGATTTGATTCACCTTGAATAACAACGAATTAGCGGCGCGTTCTTTGATGGCGCGTTCCACACGGGTCACATTGGTGACGAGCAAGTCATCGCCGACAATTTGTACACGGTCTCCGATGGTTTTGACCAACAATGACCAATTTGCCCAATCATTTTCTGCCAGACCGTCTTCGAGCGAAATAATCGGATAGCGACTCGCCCAATCTGCCCAGAAAGCGACCATTTCTTCCCCACTGAGGACTTTACCTTCAATTTCGAGGTGATATTTGCCGTCTTTATAGATCTCAGATGTGGCTGGGTCTAATGCGATGAAGATTTGCTCGCCCGGTTTATAACCCGCTTGAACAATCGCTTCCATGATGACATCTAACGCCGCCTGATTCGAGCCTAAACTAGGCGCGAAGCCACCTTCATCACCAACATTAGTGGAATGACCACCTTTATGTAATACTTTTTTGAGGGTATGGTAAATTTCTACACCCCATTGCAACCCTTCGCTAAAGCTAGATGCGCCAACAGGCATCACCATAAATTCTTGGAAGTCGGTGCTACCAATGGCGTGTTTGCCACCATTCATGATATTCATCATCGGCACAGGCAACACATGGGCATGAACACCGCCCAAATACGCATAGAGGGGCAAGCCAACGCTATCGGCGGCAGCATGAGCAACAGCCATCGAGACACCCAAAATAGCATTCGCGCCAAGTTTACCTTTAGTAGGTGTGCCATCGAGAGCGATCATCTTATCGTCAATGGCTTTTTGATTATAAGCATATTCGCCGACAAGGGTTTCTGCGAGGATATTGTTGACCGAATCAACCGCCTTCAAAACGCCTTTGCCCAAAAAGCGTTTTGAATCGCCATCACGCAATTCGAGGGCTTCGTGTTCACCTGTGGACGCGCCACTTGGCACAATCGCACGACCAAACGCGCCATCTTCTAAATAAACTTCCACTTCAATGGTGGGATTCCCACGCGAATCGAGCACTTCACGAGCGTGAATACTTTCGATAATAGACATGAATTTGTCTCCTTCATGATTTGACACAATATGCCCGTTGATCTAGGGCTAATCAGAAACTATACCCTTTTCGACCTAAAAAAACCACTGTCATAACACGATTTTAACGACTATCACCCCAATTTGATGATAATCATCATAGACCACACGCCGTTGCAGAGGGTAATATCATGGCTTAAAATAAGGTTGTACAATTGTGGAGAAGAGAGTTTTATCTAATGAAAATTACCCGCGATGTTTATTTAGATTATTCCGCTACCACGCCACTCGATCGGCGTGTTTTAGATGCTATGATGCCCTATTTGACCGATGTGTATGGTAACACATCCTCAACCCATCGTCATGGTCGTAAAGCCGAAGATGCAGTCGAGATAGCCCGTCAAAAAATGGCTCGCATTTTTAATTGTAAACCGTCAGAAATTGTCTTCACCAGTGGCGGTACAGAAAGTGATAACCTCGCCATTCGTGGCGTTGCGTGGCAGGCTCAAAAAATGGGGACGGGCAAAAATCACCTCATCACGACACCGGTTGAACATAGCGCCGTAGGGCGTACTGTGAGCCAACTCGCTGACTTTTTAGGGTTTTCTGCCACCATTTTGCCAGTAGATGAGTACGCGATGGTAGATGTCGAAGAATTTGCCAATGCCTGTACCGATAAAACCATCGTTGCCAGCGTGATTTATTCTAATAACGAAGTCGGCACAATTGCACCACTGCCCAAACTGGCTGAACAAGCCAAAGAACGGGGTGTTTTGTTGCATACCGATGCTGTACAAGCGGCGGGGCAATTGTCGCTGGATGTCGAGATGCTCGGCGTGGATATGATGAGTATATCGGCACATAAATTTTATGGACCCAAAGGAGTAGGGGCGTTATATATCCGCGAGGGAGTGCAAATTGTCCCTAGCAACACAGGCGGTAGCCACGAAGAAGGGCATCGTCCGGGGACGCTCAACACTGCAGGCATTGTTGGCATGGCAGAAGCGTTGGTGCTGGCATACGAAGAACAGGCACATCATTTGGGGCATTATCGCAAATTGCGCGATATGTTGGTGGATGAAATTTTGACCCGCATCCCCGATACACGCCTCACAGGACACCCACAAGAACGGTTGCCATCTCATGCCAGTTTTGTGTTCGCCGATATCGAGACCAATCAGCTCCTCATGCACCTCGATATGAAAGGGATTTCTGCCAGTGGCGCATCAGCATGTAAGACGGGCAATCCAGAACCGTCTAGTGTATTATTAGCGATGGGTTTCTCGCGGGCAGAAGCGGGTGGTAGCTTGCGCCTCACGGTTGGGCGATATACCACCGAAGAAGATATTGCTTATGCGGTGGATACTCTCGTTGAGGTGGTCGAAAAATTGCGTAAATTAAAGCGGATGAACGAAATACATGCGAAATAATGCAGATGTGCGCGTGGTGGTGGCGATGAGTGGCGGGGTAGATAGCTCCGTTGCCGCCGCGTTACTCAAAGAACAAGGGTATGATGTGGTCGGCATGATGATGCGCCTGTGGTCAGAAGAGACTGTCACAGGTGGAGCGCATAATCGGTGTTGCACACCAGAGCAAATGAGCGATGCGCGTCGCATTGCCGATAAATTGGGCATCCCATTTTATGTGTTGGATACCAAAGAGGTGTTCCGTAACACGATTGTCGAGTTTTTTATTGACCAACATCGTCAGGGTGTGACACCCAATCCGTGTATCGAATGTAATCGGTATATCCGTTTTCGCTATTTGTATGAGAATGCGTTGGCATTAGATGCCGATTATTTGGCGACTGGTCATTATGCTCGTATCGATACAACCGCTAATGGCGATTATCGCTTACGCATGGGCGTGGATGAAGCCAAAGACCAAAGTTATGTGTTGCATGTGCTATCGCAAGAACACATGGCGCATACGCTTTTTCCGATAGGCGAATACCCCAAGTCCGAAGTCCGCCAAATCGCCGAGAAATTTGGATTGATTAGCGCCAAGAAAAAAGACAGCCAAGATTTATGCTTTTTGGGCGATGGTGATTATCGGCGCTTTTTGACCGACCACGCTCCAGAGATGATGCAACCCGGTCCCATCGTCCTCAAAACAGGCGAAATTATCGGCGAACATAATGGGTTAGCCAATTACACCATCGGACAGCGCAAGGGATTAGGCATCGCCTATTCTGAACCGCTCTATGTCATCGCCACCAATCCGTATCGCAATGCGTTGGTGGTCGGTGTTGCGGATGATTTAGGTAGCAGTAGCCTTATCGCACATCGCGTCAATTGGACGCTGAAAAATCCACCAACAGCACCATTTAGGGCGGGTGTCAAAATTCGCTACAAGGCAAAATTAATAGAGGGGTTAGTGACCCCTCTGGCGGATAATCGGGTACATATCCAATTTGATACCCCTCTGCGCGACATCACGCCCGGTCAGGGCGCGGTGATGTATGAGGGGGATGTGTGCTTGGGCGGTGGCATCATCATTCGAGATGACAATTAGCCCCCCATATCCCACCGAATCACATTATCGGGGTGGGGTATGTTATCTACGGTCACGGGCAACCGTTCCAAACTAGGGAATGTATACATCCCAATCAGTAAATACGTATTTTCATCAATGGGCGAATCGAGCGATATAGTGTGTTCGGTCATCACAATTTCGCCCGCATCCCATATCATCGTTGGATATTGCCCGTTCATCGGGCGTGTATCCACCTGACCAATGCGCGTATCGCCAGAAAACACTTGGATGAATAAAGTTGCATCGATATTGGGGCGGTGGGTAATTGCCTCCCAATACAAGTTAATCGCCAATTGATTATCATCTTGTGTGTTCATTATCGCGCCACGGAGTGCGATTTTGTCATCTAAAATTGCGTTGATGGGCATACTATTTTCGGGAATAGTCATGGGGGGATGCGCCACTTTGACCCAACCAATAGTCGCCAATGTACTCATCGGATGCCCCCATACGCTGGTCGCGTTAACGTTGGTGCGCGTTTTTGCATCATACATCCCCGCCACCAAGCGATATGCACCGAAAGGCAAGTTTTCACTGAGAACAAGCCGATATTCGATGAAGGGGAATAAGGCTTCATCCCAAATCATATTGGGATACACATACGCGAGGCTGATATCGGCGGCGGATGCTTTGTTATCTGCTTCTTGGGTATGCAGTTGCAACACCGTGAAATAGCGTTGGTCGAGTTTGTCGCCATTCCATCGCACAAAATAGGTCAACTTTTCACCAGCGACACCTTGTATTGTATCTGCACCTCGCCACTCGGTGATATTGACCGCTCCATCGGCAAAATCGGCTAGAGGGGTATCTGATGTATGCGTGTTATCATCAAACATCAACGTGAAATTATCGGGCAACACGATGTTATATCCCATAAAATTGAGATAATTTCTGCGCCCGCGTATGAGTTCATCGCCTGTTTGGGCAATATCCAATAACTGCGCGTGGATTATTGATGATAGTGGTGGCAATAATGTGATGGTATCATCATTGACGAGGGCATATAAGCGCGTATCACGGCGTAAATCATCCGTCTCGATTTGCCAAGGGACGAATAGACGGGTGTTATTGGGCAATTCAAAATCATCATTTGCCGTCTGCAAATGTGGGATACGGTGGATTGTCCATGCCCGAATAGTTGGCAAATTCAGCTCATCCATTGGCATGAGGACAGGTTGATTTTGACGCATCAGCCAACGGGCGACATCGCGCCTATCTTGCCGAAAATACCATTCACCCACTGTGAGCGCATCCACATAAACCCGTGTGAGGGGCGGACTCGTCCAATATTTTGCATAAATTTGGTTGGCGTGTGATGTGGCAATGCTCAAGTAACCAATCGCCAAAATCGACCATATAGGCAAATATTGAGGTGATAATATTCGCTCAATCAACCATAACGCAACGACTGCCCCTAAACCAACGATGAACGGAAACGCACCAAACATACCAATGGCGCGAATGCCGTGTATCGGCTCATTCGTGAGCAGAGGAGGCAATGCGCCGAGCGCCAAAAATGTGATGATAGCAACGCTGGTCGGATTTTTAACCCGCGCCAACAACCCCACTAACCCTAAGATGAAAAAGGGTTGAAATAAAGATAAGATCATCGGTTGAGAAGCGGTATTGTATTGTGGATTGGGATCGCCTTCGATGAGCAAATGCCCCCATGTGAGTGATATAGCGCGGTCAATTGTCAGACCAGTACCACGTACTTCGCCAGCGCGGTCTAAAATCAGACTTGAATTGGTCAGTAAGGTAATGCTCCATGGGGCGGTCAAAATGGCAACGGTTATCCCCATCAACACAAAACGAGGCAACCAAGCACGCCATTTTCGGGGCTGAAACAAGATGAACCACAATCCGACAGGGGCTAACACGGCGGGAAGCGCCAAACCTGCCGTATAAAAATAAATCGTGCCTGATAGCGCAACGCCCGCGAAAATCGCATCACGCGGGCGTTTTTTGCGTCCAAATAAAGCCAATGCGCCGATGAATAACGCCATGAATAAAATTTGTGGCACGCCCCGTTCTATGGCACGCGATAAAGTGATGAATCCGAGCGAGGTCATCAACGCACCACTGGCAATCAGTCCCGCAAATTGCCGATGGATGAGTGGGCGGTCAGATACCACCTGTATTGTTGCCCAATAAACGGTGGCAATCGTCAATAGGCTCAAAAATATCGGTGTCAATCGGACGGCGAATGGGTTGCCACCAAAAAAACGGGTTGTCGTGCTGAGGATAAGCTGAAATCCGGGTTCGGGTCTGCCATGTTCAAACCATGTAAATGAACCACCCCGCGCAACGTTAAATGTATCTATCAAATAAATCGCTTCATCATTGCTGATGCCCGGTGGCGATTCACTTAGTTCATACACTCGTAACCAAAACGCCATGAGCAACATCAGGGCAAGTATGAGGAGGTGAATAAGGCGTAACATAATTTATAACAAAGACCTTCCCAACAACGGTGCGAGTTGGATGCGGAAAAATAGTAAAATAATCGTCCCTGCCACGATGTAGGGTCCGTAAGGAATTGCGGTGAAGGCACTATATTTATTGCGTGACAGGGCTTTGACGAACAAAAATATCACCGCGCCAAACGCACCTAAAAATACGGTCAAGAACATGGCAAAAATCAGTGATTGCCAACCTAAAATAAACCCACTGAGCATAGACAACATGACATCGCCATAACCAAATGCCACCTCATCGATTTTTTCGCCTCGTAGTGTTCCCATGATGTAGGTGAATAAAAAGCCACCGTTATACAAGATGAAAAATACAAAAAATCCTAATGCCCCGCCCGCTAACGCATCTACAAGGTTGGGTGGGAAACCTGTGAGGATGCTATCGGCGATGGCGATGAGCGATGACGGGATAATCACCACGAATAAAATCAATTTATGCTCAATATCAATCACCACAATAACGGCAAAAATCAGCATGTATATCAGCCAAAATGCGCCTTGTACAACATCTACATCGCGGATTTTGGGGTCGGTATTCATCAGGTAAATGGCATACATCGCCACCCACATCAAAAACATGGTGAAGCATTCGGTAATTGGATAACGCCAGCCCAATTTAACACCACCTGAAGGGGATACCCGTTTGTTGAATACAAATGCGAATATTCCCGACCATGCGATGAGTGGACGTTTTTCATCATCTTGATACACAAATTCAGCCGTTATATCTTCGCCCGCTTCGTTCAGGATAGGGACATGTACGGCACGTTTTTTAGAATCGGGGACATAACGGGGGGTACGAACCGCACGACGCAACGGTAAATCATCCGCCAAAATATTCACAATTATACCTGCCACCCATCCGATGAGGATGGCGAGTATCGTCTCTAATATCATAAAATCTCCTATGGCAATTCGGGTGCAGGTGGCAATAACGTCAAGGCGATAATCAACAATAACAAGAGAGATAGTCCCACACTCAACACAAACGCGATATGTTGCGCCGATGTAGTGACGGGTTGGGGTTCGGTGGGCATATCACCCACAACCCACTCTATGGGGTCTACCTGCCCATGTTGTATCATCCATGCTTTGATATGCGCCTGATGATGCGAAATGCTCACCACAACATGTGGTAATTGTAACCCATTATCTAATTCACGCACATCAGTCGGTGATGGAATAGGGGGAGTATCGGGATGCGAATGATAGAATCCAATCAGCGATAGTCCCTGTGCGCGAATTTGGGGCAGATGAATGTTCAAATCATGTGGCGAAATCAGAAATCCGTGTTGTGTATCGGATGCGCGATTTTCGGTGGGGATAACCCGCAAAATCTGTTTACTATGCCCCGCTAATAATCCACAGACCTCGTGTGGATACCCCGCTTTTGCATGATGAATGAGTTCAGATTGAAGCCTATGCGAGATGATGAGTCGCATTATTCACCTTCGACAGGAATGTTAAACGTGATACTCTGATGGTCTTGGGCTGGATTGCGCGTTTCGTAAAATAGCTCTACCGCCAATTCATAATCGCCCGCAGGGTCATGGGGTGTGCGGATGTGAATCGTAAATTCCATATTGGCGTGCATCGTCTCGATAACGCTCAATTCGTTGATGATCAATCCATCCATATTTTTCAAGACGAGCAACAAATTGGGACGTTCTTGAAATGGCGTAACTTTTACCTCGACCCAAACACGCCGTCGATCTGGATACGGAATGGCTTGTAAGCTGATAATACGAATTTTATGCTTCGGCTGAGGCACTTGGCTGGGGTCTACAAATTCGATATTCATACGATAATCCCTTTTTAGCTCGCTTTCAGACCCAATAATATACCCCATGCTTTATCGAAATCCGCTTTTTTGACCAGCAGATGATCACGGCTAAAGGCGGCAAGGGGCAAAATGCTGATATTGGCATCGGCTAACACGCGACTAATCCCTGCTATAAAGCCGACCACCGAAAAATCGAGGACAATATCGAGCGTGATGAGTCGATACACATCAGGGCTTTTTTCGACATCGCGTAAACGCTTGGCAAAATCACTCAGCACATCTACGGGTATGACGAGCGTTACCTCATCTTTATCCACAATGATTGTGCCGAAAGGATCGCCGATTTGTGCCAAAATCCCCGCCGCAACGGTGATACCTGTTGGCGGAAATTTGAGCAGGACATAATCGGTTTCATCGGTGTATAATTCCATTTTTTTGAATAAGTCGGTCATCTAATCCTCTATTCATCGAATTGATACGTGGTCTCGGCGTAATAACGCACTTTGCGATTGGCAAGGCGCATTTGTATCCACGCTTGCAAATCGGCATTTTTTTCATCGATAGTCTTGGTTGCATCCAACAAGGCATCTATAGGATAATTCACCAATAGCGCCCGTCCATGTATAATATGCCGACTAATCCCTGGTGGCAAAAAGGCTTTATATTGGGCGGCAGACATAATATCTTCTGGGGTATATACAGGAAAAGTTACCAACGCAATCGCATGAGGATATAAACGCCAAATTTCTTCTGGTGATGAGCTGACCGTGCGATGTAATTTGGCATTTTGTTGATAAATCCGCACGAATTGGCGCAATAGGGCATTTCGCTCGTATGTAGTCGATACATCTGCCGATAAAACAATTTTTTGCCCATCGCGCATATAAAGCGTTGCCAGTGGGTTGGAAATATCTTCTTGGGCAATGCTGACATCATCTAATTTGCGAATAGCTTCTAAAAAGGGTTCTATTTTCCAATCGCTGACGACATGATGCCATGTCATCAAATCGACAAATGGGCTGTTATAATCCACCACTTGCACCAAAATACACGGAAAATTGAGTGCGCCAAACGAATGACAGCGATTCGCGCCATCTAAAATGACATATTGATCGGTGTTATCAATTTGTGCCACAATCGGTGGATTGGTGATTACGCTGGCTTTGCGAATGGCTTCGATGAGTGGAATAGATCGTTGCGAATCGTGTTCTTCGTGGGGCAAAACCGATGTTGTCGGGACGATGCGTAAATCAGGTGGTGGTGCATTCAAGTGTGAGGTCATGTGTGTTTTAACCTTGTGTCTATAAAAAGTTATAATTATGATTGATAGGGTATCATAATAATGGCGGATAGTGAAGCGATGAGTGCAAAAGAACAAGGGGCAGATGCAATCCAAAATCGGTGGCTAGTCATCCCGCGTACACTGTGTTTTGTCCTGAATGGGGATGATGTCTTGTTGATGAAACGCGCACCAACTCGGCGCGTCTTCCCAAATCGATATAACGGAGTGGGTGGTCATATCGAACATGATGAAACCCCTGAAGAAGGTGCAAAACGCGAAATCCTCGAAGAGACGGGGTTAACCGTGTCTGATATTCGCCTGTGTGGAATCCATCACATTGATGCGGGCGAACAAACGGGGATTTTATTATTTGTGTTCATCGCCCATAGCACGACACGCGATGTTGTCGGCGATGAGCGTGAAGGCACACTCCATTGGATACACAAAACGGATATTCAGTCGCTCGATTTGGTCGAAGATCTACCCCAAATTTTGCCTTATGCGCTGAATATGCCCGACAATTCGCCTCCATATTTCGCTCACGTCAGTTATGATGTACATGACCGCATTCAAATTCGCCTATCCCAACCCTAAGAGAACCTTATGACTAATAACTTACCCCTACAATCACCACCACCGTCTGTTGAATACATCTTCGTAGAACGCAAACCTAACCCCTTACGCCGATTGGGTTGCACAATTTTGCTCATCCTGTGGTTTTTATTTTTGTTATTACCCTTGTTTCTATTTATTCTGGCAGTACAACGCGAAATTACGATTGCCCACGCGGGCGATATTCCAGAAAGTTACCAACATCCATTATTTCAAGTACAATTGATCATGGAAGAAGATTATCGCGGGTTACGCATCGTTAATGCGACACTGCATAATGCCACAGATACCAACATCTGTGTTCAGACCAATGTGCGCTATGTGTTGTGGGAAGGCGAGGGCGAGCCTGCTACATTTTGTCGGTGTTATGAACGCGATAATTCAGAGTCGGAATGGTCACTATCAGAACAGACTTCAGAGGCGTGTCGGTGAAATCGTATGAATATTGGCGAACTTTTACAAAATGTGAATGTCCCAATTGTTGTCATCATTTGTGGTGGGATGTGCTTACTCAGTCTTGTGTTGGTGATTGTACTACCTATCATCACAGGCACGCTACAAATTTTTGGCAGTATTATTGATATTTTTACGGGTATCATTGGCGCATTCACAGGTATCCTGAGTGGCGGACCCGTTGCGTGGTGTGGATGCTTGTTTTTCCTCATCGTATTGGCGATGTGTGGCGGATTGGCATTGATTGTCGCTAATATCTTAGCCACTTGTGGCACGCCCAACCAAGTGATGTTCTGTCGGCTATTTTGATTGAGAAAGTACATAATATGGTTTCTGTTCAAGAATTAAACCAAAAAATTGCCCGTGAATCGGCGTTGTTACGCACTATTGCCGATGAGGTCAAGAAAGTGATTATCGGGCAGGATGCGCTGATTGAACGGTTGTTAGTCGCGCTGGTGTGTCATGGGCATATCCTCATTGAAGGTGTCCCTGGATTAGCAAAGACGTTAACCATTCGTACCCTCACCAATGTACTCAATCTCGATTTTCAACGGGTGCAATTCACGCCCGATTTATTGCCCGCCGATCTTATCGGCACACAAATTTATAATCCCGCAACAGCGACATTCACGCCATATCTGGGTCCGATATTCACCAACCTCATCCTTGCGGACGAAATCAATCGCGCCCCTGCCAAAGTACAATCGGCATTGCTCGAAGCGATGGAAGAGGGACAGGTGACAATTGGCGGAGAATCGCACCCCTTATCTGATCCGTTTATGGTACTTGCGACTCAAAATCCGCTTGAACAAGAGGGGACATACCCGCTACCCGAAGCACAACTCGATCGCTTTTTGCTCAAAACAATTGTCGATTATCCAACCCGCGCCCAAGAACGGGCAATGATGGAACGTATGGGGAATTATGATCTTCCGCGTGTGCAAGCCATTGCGACAGAAGACCAAATTCGTCATCTACGCGCCGTTGCCGAGACGATTTATGTAGACTCCAAAATTAAAGAGTATATCCTCGACATCATCTTCACCACCCGCGACCCCGCCAATACACCGCTCAAACAACTCAAACCGCTCATTGAAGTCGGGGCATCGCCTCGTGCGACATTGGCACTCATGCGCTGTGCGCGTGCCTTTGCATTGCTACAAGGACGAGGCTTCGTCATCCCAGAAGATGTGAAAGCGATTGCGCCCGATGTGTTGCGTCATCGTCTGGTACTCTCTTTTGAGGCAGAAGCCGATAATATCACGACAGGGCAGGTGATAGACCAGCTTCTCGCACGTTTACCCGTCCCATGAGGCTGTTATGCTTAGTCCAGATAGCCTCAAGCGAATTCGTAAAATTGAATTATTGACCCGAAGACGAGTCCAAGAGACATTTGCAGGGGCATATCATGCGATTTTCAAAGGGCGTGGAGTCGAATTTGATAGCGTACGCCCATATCAATTTGGCGATAATGTGCGCGATATTGATTGGCATGTGAGCGCCCGTATGGGCGAGCCGTATATCAAATCGTATCATGAAGAGCGCGAATTGACCGTTTTTATCGTGGTGGATGCCAGCGCAAGTTTATTTTTCGGGACACAAAAACACGCCAAAAACGAACTTGCGACCGAAATCGGCGCGATTGTGGCGCTTTCTGCCATTACCAATAACGATAAAGTCGGATTGCTGATTTTTGATGAACACATTCGTCATGTGTTGCCACCGCGCAAGGGTAAAAATCATATTTTGGCGATTATCCGCGAATTGATGATGCTCAAACCCGCACAACATGGCACCGATTTATCAGTTGGGCTAAATGCAGTGAATCGTCATTTACGCCAACGGTCAATCGTATTTTTCATCTCGGATTTTCTCGATGCCACCAGCAGTTATGAGCGCGACCTGCTCATCACCGCCCAAAAACATGATTTTATCGCCGTGTGTGTCAGTGACCCGCTCGAAAATCGGTGGTCAGATGTTGGCATGATGCGCTTGCGCGATGCCGAAACGGGCGAATATCAGGTGATAGATACGCATCATCCCGATTGGCGGGCGCAATTCAGCAAACAGGCTTTACGATTTGAAGCGCAACGTAAAAAATTATTTTCCCGCGCTCAAATTGATACCATAAACATAGATACCCGTGGCGATAGTTATCGCGCACTATCACAATTTTTTAGCCAACGCGCCCAACGGATACGCTGATGAGAAGGTTATTGATTTTTATCATATTGTGGATATGGGTGTCGTCAATAGGCATCATACACGCCCAACCCACGCTCACCTCGTTTATCCAGATTGATAATCCGCGTCCGAAAATTGGTGAGCCAATAAATGGGACTCTGATTATTGAATATGACGAGGCGATAGAGGTATTACAACGCCCCGCATTATCGGGTGAATGGGGTATTTTCGAGGTTATATCTACTGATGAACTTGAAAGAACATCTGCCAACGGGCGCATCATAGAACAGCAGTCCTTTATACTGGTGGCATGGCAAATAGGTGATCACAGTTTGCCCCCATCCGAAATTTTGTATCGTGTACGTGGCACATCCGATTTGGCACGATATACCCTACCAGATGTCTTTCTGAGCATTCCTAGCATGTTGGATGAGACATCATTATCGCTCAAGCCAGATGAAAGCCCTATCACCATGCCATTTTTGCCGACATGGGCGATATTCATCGGCATCACATTGATAGTTATCGTATTGCTGGGATTATATGAGATATTGCATTATTATGCCCGTCAACATGTGACAATAACACCCATCGCAGATCCTCAAATTTTATTATTCGATGCGCTTCGGCAACATCAGTCTAACCCGCAATACGATGCACTGAGTTACACCTTACGCGCCTATCTGAACGGACGCTATGGCATATCGGCGCATGATATGACCGATCAAGAAATTATCACCATGCTTAAAGGTGATGGGCGTTTGGCATCGTATCAATTAGCGACTTTATCGGAAATTTTAGAACATCTCTCAATCGGCAAATTTGCGACTACACCCATTGGATACCCCCCCGAAAAAGTGCTTGAGATGATAAAAAATTGGGCTAAAAATATCGATATGAGGGCAAAATCATGAACCAATTTCGATTTGCCGAACCCTTATTTTTACTCCTTATCCTCATTTTAGTCATCTTTTTATGGATCAATCATCGTACTCATCTCATGCCGAAGCCCGCATCATTTTTATATCCCGATATTCGGTTGATGGCGCGTGTCCCCGCTAGTTGGCGCGTGCTTTTACGTCATTTACCCACGATATTAGGCATAATAGGGGTTATTTTGTTGATTATCGCCCTCGCACGTCCCCAAACAGGGGATAGCCGCGAGATAATTCGTGGGCAAGGCGTG
Organism: Anaerolineae bacterium; assembly: GCA_034436155.1. GTDB lineage: Bacteria > Chloroflexota > Anaerolineae > Aggregatilineales > Phototrophicaceae. The sequence continues at coordinate 234,614 of DAOTVP010000010.1, read as the reverse complement.
GCGATTGTCTTGGCGGTGGATATTAGCCAAAGTATGTCCGCGCCCGATTTTGCGCCAGACAACCGCTTGCAAGCGGCAAAGCGCGTCATGGCGCAATTCATCAATCAGCGTCAATTTGATCGCATTGGGTTGGTTATCTTTGCCCGTAATGCGTTTCATCAAGCACCACTGACATTAAATTATCCGATTTTGTTGCAATTGCTCGATAATATTCGACTTGCATCGGAATTACAGGGGCAACAAGACGGCACGGCATTAGGACTCGGACTCGCCAGCGCCGTGAATATGCTCCGATCCAACGAATCGGCGAGTAAAGTCGTGATATTGCTCACCGATGGCGCAAATAATGCGGGAATCGACCCGATTCAGGTGGCGCTCGCTACCCGCGCACTTGGTATACGAGTGTATGCGATTGGCATGGGCAAAGCTGATATTGCCAGCGATTTGGATGAAGAAACCCTCTCACAAATTGCTACCATCACCAACGGATTATATTATCGCGCAGAAGACACAGACGGCTTACAGGTGATTTATGACCGTATTAATCGCTTAGAACGGTCTGATGCAGAACGCGATATTTTTATCCAGTGGCGCGATGTGGCACAAGTGCTGTTATTGCCCGCACTCATGATACTAATACTGAGTCAGATCTTGCGCTATAGTGTACTTCAATACACGACAGGTTAAGCAAATGACATTTTTAGCACCTGCTTATTTGATATTGCTCATCTTCGTCCCTATATTAGGTGGATTTTTATTTTGGAGATTATCTATTGGCAAAAAACGGTTATCACGTTTGGGTGATGTGGCACAACAATTTGTAGATAGTGCTAACCTCAACCACACAATTAGGTTGATTGTATGGCTATTGGCTATCACAATGGTGATTGTCGCGTTAGCGCGTCCAACGTGGGGTGTTTCGAGCGAACCAGAAGATGTTAGTGGCAACGCCCTGATTTTCGTTTTGGATATCAGCAACAGCATGGATGCGCGTGATATTTTGCCCAGCCGATTAGACCGTGCTAAACTCATCGTGAATACGTTGCTAGAGGTGGTATCCGATGTGCAAATTGGCATTGTCGTTTTTGCAGGTGAAGCCTATGTGCAATTGCCACTCACATCAGATAAGCGGATGGCACAACTTTTTTTGAATAGCGTCAGCACACAATCTATTACACAACAAGGTACGGCATTACAAACTGCTTTAGATGTGGCGTTAGGACTGCGCGATTCTCGCATCACACAAAATACAACCTTTATCGTCATTAGCGATGGCGAAAATCATATCGATAATCCTCTGATAAGCGCCGAGACTGCTAAAAATTTAGGTGTGATTATCCATACCATCGGCATTGGCACGCCACAAGGGACAGAAATTCCCCTTTTAGATGCACAAGGATCGGTTATTGGTGCGCGGGCGGATGCGTTTGGCACGACCATCATCACTCGTTTGAACGAAAATCTCTTGATGCAAATCGCCCAAATCACAGGGGGAGTATATCAACGTGCCACATCCACAAGCGAAGAAATCAACCAGATTGTGAGCCAAATCCGCAACAGGCAAATCGAATCGCAAAATACACGATTGCTCAATCGCTCGGCGGAACGGTTTAATGTTTTTGTGGCGTTGGCATTGATATTATTTGGCGCAAGCGCCATTATTCCCCAACGGAAGCGAGATGTGGCATGAAAATTCGTCCCTTATGGGTCATCGGCATGATTATTGTTGTCGTCATGACATGGATATATCAGCAAATTCATCGTGTAGCCGAGTATAACAATTCGGGCGTGACATTTACGGAACGGGGTGAATGGCGCGATGCACGACTGTATTTTTTTAATGCCCAAGTGCTTGCGCCTGATGAACCGTTGCCGTATTTCAATTATGCCCATTTGCTCGTCTCACAAAATAACTGGACAGACGCGGAACAGGCATTATTACAAGCGATTCGGCGTGGTGATGAAAATGTATCATGGCGTGCATATTATAATTTAGGCAATCTGTATTACGGTATCGGTGAATACACCCGCGCAATAGAAGCCTATCAAGAATCGCTACGACTTCATCCACAATCGGATAACACCCGTTATAACCTAGAGCTGGCGTTAAGGCGTGCGGTACAATCCACACCAACACCAATACAAAATATGTTACCCACGCCGACACCACCACCCGATGATACCAATGGGGATACACCAACCAATAATCAAGGTGGGGGAGATATTATTGAGATGTTGCCAACGCAAGATTTTATCGGCATATCTATCGAAGAAGCGGAGCAATTACTCGACCAGTTGCGACTCGAAGAACAAGCATTGGGACAGATTCCACTATCCAATGATGCCTTGTTGCCCGAAAAGGATTGGTGATGGATGATACGGCTTATTTTTCTTGTTATCATGCTTGGTATTACCAACGCGCAACCGTTTGATGGAAATAGTGATTATTTTATTGAAGCGTGGGTGAATAACCCAACGCCGTTTGTCGGCGAACAAATCATGTATACACTCCGTTACTATGCGATTGACCAAGCGGGCATCACGCCACAATTCCCTGATTTTGAAGGGTTTTGGATTGGCGAAGCGACCACACTGCCAATCGACATTCGCAATATTGGGGATAATCAATATTTTGTGCGCGAAATTCAGATTTTCATCGCCCCGTTAAACATCGGCGAATTGGTCATTGATGAGTCGCGCTTGGTCATCACGGGAGATGTTTTTCGATCTCAACAGATTTTGCTCACATCAGCGATACCCATAACCGTGCGTCCACTACCTGATAATGCACCCACGAGTTTTTTGGGGGCTGTCGGTGAATTTGTGATGAGCGCCAATTTAGATGCGAGCATAATCACACTTGGCAATCCATTTAGGCTACAAATTGATATACAAGGGGTTGGTATTTTAGATACGATTAATCCTCCAACTATCCCCATACCGACCGATTGGCAGATCTTTCCGCGAGTGCCTGTCTATCAACAACCGAACATGGGTGTGCCATTGGGGAACAAACGATTTGAATGGGTCATCATCCCATCTGCAATCGGGACATACCCAATTCCACCGATTGAATGGTCATATTTTGATACCCGCTCACAAACGTATGTGATTTTATCTACACCGAGTTTTTCGTTAGATGTTTTGCCCAACGCAAGCGGGGATGTACGCCTAGCACCAGTCGATACAAATAACGCAAGTCTATTATTACCGTTGAAATCGGATGGCGCAAATGGATTATGGCTCAGTGGGTCATGGTGGCGCTTGGGTTGGTTGGTGATGCCCGTTTTGGTTGGTGGCATGATGATCATCAGCGCCTATCAGAAAAGGCGTGATAAACGCAACGCACAAAAACGATATAAAACAGCGTTAAGTCGCGCTCAAAAACGGCTTCAATTGGTCAAAAAACAACCCAATCCGCAAAAAATGAGCGCGATTATTTATGCCTATATTGCCGATAAATCAGATAGTTCTGCTAAACAGGTTGCCTCATCTTTATTTGATTATGTCACCCATTCAGAGCAACTCGAAATGATAAACGGGTTACTCTCACGTATTCAAAGCGCCTATTATGTGCCTGATGATGTGCAATATGATTTTGAACCTCTTTTAGCAGAGATGAGCCAAGTTTTAACAGAGATTGACCAAGCATGGGATAAATCAGCATGAAGCGATGGATAATCCTATTCTTATGGGTGTGCATCATTAGCGCAGGAATGTCGTCAGGGCAATCATCACATGAAGCGGATGAGGCTTATTTACAAGGTGATTTTATGTGTGCCATCGAATTATATGAGGCGCTTATCCAGAATCATCGTGATGGTGAGGTCAATTACACCATCTACTTCAATTTGGGGCAAGCCTATTCACAGATGGAAAATTGGGGCAAAGCGATGGTCAATTATCAACGAGCATATCGGCTCAACCCGCGTGATGGAGATATTATCAATCGTATTAACGCCATCCGCGCCGTGCGCCCAGATGGATTTGTCGATGAAACCCGTTTATGGGCGCAAATTGCACACCTCACAGGGTTATTGACACAATGGGAACTTGAACTGGTCGCATTATTGATATGGTCAATGACATGGATATTGGGCTTGATATGGTGGCGGTATCTGATATATCGGCGCTATGTGCGTTATCCGTTAATGATGATGATTATCATCACCGTCATCGTTGTATTACTCACGGTTAGTCGTATTCATTACGAGGCATCGCGCCCATTAGCGATTGTCACATCCCCGACAATCGATGTGCTAAGTGGGGCAGGGATTGATTATTTATCCATGTTCAGTCTATCTCATGGCGCAGAAGTGCGTATTTTGGAAAAACAGGGCATCTGGGCGAAAATTGAATTGCCCGATGGACGTATGGGGTGGGTGAGAATTAGCACCATAGAAATTACTTAGCTAGTAATTCTGGGATGTGTTCGGGATGGTCGGCAACACGCGCCCCTGCCTGAATGAGCGCCTGAATTTTGGCGCTGGCGGTGCTATCGCCATCTTCGACAATCGCGCCTGCATGACCCATTCGCACACCAATGGGTGCCGTTTTTCCTGCAATGAATCCGATGACAGGTTTGGTCATATAACGTTGGATATATTCGGCGGCGCGGATTTCTGCACGTCCACCAATTTCACCTAATAACACGACTTTTTCGGTCTCAGGGTCGTTATCGAATAATTCTAACACTTCTGGGATACTTGTGCCTAAAATTGGGTCGCCACCCACGCCGACACAGGTGCTAACGCCAAACCCTTCTTGAAATAAAATTTGCATCACTTCATATGTCAGAGCGCCACTTTTCGATACAATGCCGATATTGCCTGGTCGGACGATTTCGCTAGGGATGATGCCAACTTTGGTATTTGGCGGGGTGATGACACCCGGACAATTGGGTCCGATGAGACGGCTATTGCTATGTTGTAAATAAGCGTAAATCCGCATCATGTCATAAACAGGTATACCTTCAGTGATACAAATAATCAGAGGCACTTGGGCATCTATCGCCTCGAAGATGGCATCCGTTGCAAAACGTGGTGGTACAAAAATCACCGATGTGTTGGCATCGGTGGCATGAACGGCGGCTTTGACTGAATCGAACACAGGGACACCATGCACCCATTCACCACCGCGCCCATGCGTGACCCCACCGACAATCATCGTGCCATATTTTTGCATTTCATGCGTATGAAATGAGCCATGTTTACCCGTAATCCCTTGAACAAGCAACCGTGTACTGCTATTGATAAACAGGCTCATTTTTGAAAATCCTCTTCTACTGCCATGAGTGCTAAATTCACCGCTTCGCTTAACGACATTGCCATTTGTAAATTACGCAAATTGGCGCTTTGAATAATCTCCCACCCTTGCAGTGCATTTGTGCCTTGTAATTTGATGATGGTTTTGATTGGTGGATTTAATAATCGATACGCCTGAACAATACCGGTTGCAATCTCATCACAGCACGTCATCCCACCAAAAATACTACAAATCACAGCTTTAACATCGGCATCTGAAAGGGCAATTTTGAGCGCCTTCACCACCCGATCGGCATCTGCACCACCACCGATATCCAAAAAACAAGCAGGCGTGATGTGTTTATCGCCGTTAGAGTTAGTCATGTCCATGATGGTCATTGCCAATGCCGCACCATTCACAATACAAGCAATCTGCCCCTCTAATTTGACATAACTCACACCGGCTTCGAGCGCCAATTTTTCGGGTTCGCTCATCAATAAGTCATTCTGCCATGCTAAAATATCGGGTTGCCGATAGAGCGCGTTATCATCTATTTTCATCTTGGCATCTAAAGCGATAAACCCGTGTTGATGAGTATAAGCAACGGGGTTAATCTCGACTAACGTCGCATCGTAATGCACATAACAGCGATACAGGGCTTGGGCTAATTCATCAAATGTGCGCCAAATCTGACGCGGTAAATTGAGTTCGTCCGCGATAGATAATGCCTGATACGAATGAAGCCCAATTAACGGATTAATTTGTTGTTTGGCGACTTGTTGTGGATGTTGTTTGACAATTTTTTCAATTTCTCCGCCCGATTGTACCGATGCGATTAAAACGGGTTGACGTGAATTACGGTCATTCACCACGCTGATATAGTATCGATGCTCACTTGAGATATAAGTTTCAATCAAGACACAGGAAATATAAAATCCATCAATGGTCTTATGGAGCATATTGAGCGTCTCTGAACGCATTTGCTCAAATGTGTGCGCTTGGCGGATAAGGTCATATTTTGCCCGACCACCCGCCAAAACCTGCCCTTTAACCACCACAGGATAGACAAAATCGGCATCAAATATAATCGTATCCAGTTGATGAATATCGGTTATAAGATAATTCGGCGGGATATGAATCCCAAATTTTTGGAATAATGTTTTGGCTTGATATTCGTATAATTTCACGATTTTTTTCTTCTGGATAAGGTAATAGTCCTAATTCTATTGTAACGATAGACCTGAGTTTAGAAAATAGCCGATTAAATAGCTTCTGCTTGTGGCGTGGAATGACTCAATAAGCTATACTTATGGGCATGTTGTTTATCAAATTATAAAACGCTATTCGCGTAACCCAGTCTGGGGGAATAGATGATGAAATCGGTTAACAGTCGTATCTCCAAAACATTCTTGTTGATGTGTTTGGTTTTTGCTTTTATGAACTTGAGTATCTTTGCTCAAGAAGATAATTTGCTCACCAATCCGGGTTTTGAAGACCCCTATATCACCGTGCCTGGCGATCCTGATATGTTGGTCGCCGATGGTTGGACACCATGGCATAATCCCCGTGAAGAAGATATGGAGACATTCCGCAATGCCCAACCACAATTTCGTGGTACTTCACCCGATACCACGCGAATTCGCACTGGTGAAAATGCACAGGTGTTATTCAGCAAATTTTTGACCCATGATGGTGGGGTATTCCAATCGGTATCGGGTATTTCGCCCAACGTGGAATATCTTTTTAGTGTGTATGCTTATGTGTGGTCAAATGACTTTGATGACGAAGAATCGCGCCAACTCAGCGCCAATCCGGGCGGTATCACCGTTCAAGTGGGCATCGATCCACTGGGTGGGACAGATCCTAATAGTAACAACATTGTTTGGTCTGTCCCTGTCGAGCAGTACGATGCCTACCGTCAATACAGTGTTAGCGCCCGCGCCGCCAGTGAATTTATCACCGTTTGGGTGCGGACGCAAATCGCGTTCCCGCAGGCGAATAATTTTATTTATTTGGATGATGCGTCACTCACAGTTAGCCTAGACCAAGGAATTGTCACTGATATTCCTGTTGAAACCAATGAAGCGCCATTAGCGACCAATACAATTGCGCCAACAAATACCGAAACACCTATTGACGAACCAACACCCACGCCTGAAGGCGCAACTAATACACCCATCCCCATCCCAACAAACACGGATATGCCAACCAATACACCTGTGCCAACGAACACAGATGTACCAACCAATACACCATTACCAACCAATACGCCACTTCCGACCAATACCCCCATCACAGGCGACCCAACCCCTACGCCTGAGGGGGTTATCATCCCGACCAATACATCACAGCCTGTTGTGCCAACGAATACATCTGAACCTGTCATCCCGACCAATACATCTCAACCTGTTGTCCTTGAAACCAATACCCCTCGTCCTGCTGGCACTCGTGCGCCGATTGGTGGGGCATTCAGCGCCGATTTTCCCAACACATTACGCCATATTGTGCGCCGCGGCGATACCGTTGGTCGTTTAGCGGTGTTATATGGCAGTAGTATTGAAGCGATTGCCGCGGCGAATGGCTTGGATGATCGTTTCTTGATTTATGTCGGTGAAGAATTATCTATCCCTGTGCGAATTCCACCACCCGCGACCACGACACCAACCGCTACATTCACCCCCACGGTTACGCCAACCGCCACAGCGACCACCGAAATTGGTATTATTCCAGTTGACCAATCACCCAATATACCAACCAACACGTATACGGTTCAACGGGGTGACACATTAGGGCGAATTGCAACCCGTTTTAACACCACCGTAGAAGCCTTTGCCCGTTTAAACGGTATCACCAATCCAAATCGTATTTTTGTTGGGCAAGTATTGATTATTCCACCGACAGGTGGCGCGATTAGCCAACCCAATACCGTGATTGTTGTGGTCGTCACAGCTACGCCACAGCCACCCGTACCACAACCGCCTGTGGTTGGTCGGACATATACCGTGACGTATGGAGATTCGCTCTATCGGATTGCCGTCAGATTTAACCTGACCGTTGCCGATTTGTTGGCAGTCAATCCCAATATCACCAACCGCAACTTGATTTATGTCGGACAGGTGATTAATCTGCCATGAGCGCAAAATGGCGAGTCGTGCGTCATGCACAAACCAACGAGATTATCTTGAGGCGTGCCAAGTGGTGCGCCTCATTTTGGTGTCATCTACGCGGGTTACAATTTGTCTTAAATCTGCCAGATGATCAAGGCATTTTATTCGTCATAGGCAAACCCAGCATTTCGCAAAGTGCTATCCATATGTTTTTTATGTTCTTCAGCATTGGCGTGATATGGCTTGATGCCGATGGACGGGTTGTCGATAAAAAACTTGCCAAACCGTGGCGACCCATGTATGCCCCTAGCAAACCTGCAAAATATTACATCGAGGCAAAACCCGCTATTCTCGATAAGGTCGCCATTGGCGATATATTGGATTTTTCTGAAAGTGCTAGTTAACACATGAAAAACTGGTTGTTGCCCATCCTCATGGGCATGTTATTCATCCTCATTTCTAGTGTCTATGGTCAAGCTGAAACACCCACACCACCTTCGGATGTGGTGATTCATGTCGTTCAAAGGGGTGAAAATTTATATCGTATTGCCTTGCGCTATGGTTTAACTGTTGACCAAATCGCCAGTGTGAATGGCATTGTGAATACGGGAAGCATCACAGTTGGGCAACGTCTTATCATCCCGTCTGTGAATGTCGTCCCAACGGCAACACCAACCCCACAAATCCACATTGTGCGGGCAGGGGAATCATTATCGCGCATCGCACAATTATATGGCATGACGCTCGAATCTCTCACGTTGATGAACAACATTTCCGATCCCAATTCGATATATGTGGGTCAAGTGTTGCAAATTATCCCTAATGCCGGGCAAAATACAGCACCAACGCCTGAAACAATCGTTGATGCGGGGCTAATCACATTGGTCAACCCAACATCAAGTGAACATCGGGTGATTCACACTGTTGTGCGTGGCGATACTATCTATCGGATTGCACAACAATATGGCACAAGCATGACGGCTATTCAACAGGCTAACAGTCTCGCTGAAGGCGCAATTATCTTCGCGGGACAACAATTGACCATACCCATCACCATCACCCAAGTCGCATCTGCCAGCGATTTACCGCCGTTGGTGCAGTCGTTAGATATTTTCCCATTAGTCTTTACAGAAGGACGTTCTGGACGCATTTTATTGCGGACAACCATGCCTGTCACCGTCACAGGGACATTTTTAGATAAAAATTTCAGCCCAATTTCGCAAGAAAATGGCTTATTGACCATTATCCTCATCCCTATTCCGATTTACACGGTGGGTGGAGTTTATCCGTTGAATTTGAGCCTAACACCATCGGCGGGGGATATTGTCAATTTACAACTCAATATTCAAGTCCAAGCAGGTGGGTATGGCAGCCAATACATCACATTACCCGCCAATCGGTTAGATTTATTGAATGTCGGTGTTGAAGAAAATGAAATTGCAATCCTAAGCCGTGTCACATCAAGAGTAACCACACAACGTTATTTTACAGGGGCAATGAGCCTCCCCGCCGCGGCGGTGATGAATTCGCCATTTGGAACACGCCGAGCATATAACGGCGGTTCATTTGACCGTTATCATAATGGGGCAGATTTTGCAGGAGCGCCAGGGTCGCCCGTTTTGGCGGCACAAGCGGGACAGGTGGTACTCGCTGATGTATTGAACATACGTGGCATATCCGTGGTGATAGATCATGGATGGGGTGTTTATACCAATTATTCGCATTTAAGCCAACGCTATGTGAATTTGGGAGATATGGTTCAGGTGGGGCAGGTGATTGGCACAGTCGGCAATACGGGACGTGCCACAGGCGCACATCTGCATTGGGAATTATGGCTGAACGGGGTGGCTGTCGATCCCATGCAATGGGTCAGCGAATTTCTGATTCCCTAAAAAATCAAAGGGCGCATGAACTACCGTTATGCGCCCTCTGTGTGGTGATTAATATGAATCTTCTAACGCTTCAAAATCGGTGAAGAGGAAGTGATCGTGATAATAGTGAATCCACAAAAACGATAAAATCGCCGTGTAATATGCCACATCGAAGCGCCAGTTGATAAGCGCATTTTCGTATGGGATATTTTGATTCAGCAAAGCGGGGTTGGGGGTGATGATATGCGCCAACATGAACACGACAGCGAAGATCACCAACGAACCGATAAGCATAATGGTGCTGAGGAGATACAACCCGCGTGAATCTTTGGTGGCTTGGGCAAAGCGTTTCACCAATGGAGCAGTTCCTTCTAACTTGCCGTGTTGTTCACGAATCTTGATGATGTAGAAGGTAATCGCCAGATATTGGAACGAATGCCATGTATTTAGCCCCTGAAAGGCAGTATCGAGATTCTCAAGGGCGGGCATGGTAAAGGCAACGGCTACCGTGAACGAGATAAAAACTGTCTTGGGCCAATTAATATACCCACCACGATATTCTTGATAGGTCTTGATGAGATAGGCTGTTAAAGCCACGCCAAAGACCCCTGCCATCATGTAGAAGAACCATTCTGCCTCGAAGAAATCGGGGATGACGGCAGTGAGATCGTTTGTCCCAATTTCAAATGCCCCTTGGCTGATCTTAAAAGCGGCGAGTGGGAATAAGCAGGTCAGGATGACGGCATAATCTACCAAGCGAGCATACCATGTCACGGCAGATTTCCGCACCAAACGCGATTCTTTATGGTTATATAGCTCAACGATATAAGTCACTTGATGTAAGACATGGAGAGCCGCCCAGAAAAAGAAGACGGTGAGCAACAAAGTCAAGTTGAGGAATGCCAGCGATACAACCACAACCGGAATGATAATAGATGAGCGGATGAGCATCGGATACCGTTGTTTGAAATTGGTATCTAGCCCTGTACGGAGAAAGGTCGACATCATGTGAGGACCGCCAATGGCAATCCCAACAAACGCATTCACCAAATTACGCGCCACATCATGATCCATCCCACCATTACTGAGTAATAAATACACAATATAGGGCAACGGGACAAAAATAACGCTGGCAGTAATGAACATCAAATCCCAACGCTTATCTCTTAACCAAAAATTCGTTTGGTCAACAGACTGCACGGGCATCGGCGCGGCAGACACACTCATACAACATAATCCTTTCATGACTCAATGAACAGTTGCTTGACGATAACAATACGTCCCTTAACGATTGTAACGATAAAATCACAATTACGCCACATGACATTTATCATGTCAGTGTGAACACGGATTATTTAATCACGATATGGTGTTTACGACAACGGGCTTCGTATGATTCTGATGCGCCAACCATGATAATGGGGTCATCATAGCGAGCAGGTTGACCATTGATCAGGCGCTGGGTACGGGTGGCGGGTTCCCCACAAACAACACAAATGGCGTGAAGTTTGGTGACTTCTTCGGCACGGCTCATTAATTGTGGCATAATTCCAAAAGGCTCACCCCGAAAGTCCATATCTAAGCCTGCAATAATGACACGAATATCGCGGTTGGCTAATGTCTCAACCACAGCCACCAGACCATCATCAAAGAATTGGGCTTCATCAATGGCGACAACTGTGACATCATCGCTTATCATGTCTAAAATAGTCGCCGATTTTTCAATGGAAATGGCTTCGATATTTTGCCCATTGTGGCTAGTGACATGTTCAATGCTATAACGGTCATCAATGGCAGGCTTAAACACCATAACGTGTTGGCGGGCAATGATTGCCCGCCGTGTACGTCTGATGAGTTCTTCGGTTTTGCCACAAAACATACTGCCACAGATGAGTTCTATCTGTCCGACACGATGTTTCATGGGCGATTATTCCGCCTTGATGGTGGGGACTTCGTAACCGCGTGTCCGCAAATTTTTCTTGATGTCCATGATGGTCTTATGACCAACCCCGGGCAATTCGAGCAGGCTTTCTTCTTCGCCAGCTTCGAGTTTATTCAAGAAATCGGCAACGGTGATGATGTTATTTTGCGCCAAAATGTCGGTAGCGCGTTTGGTCAGTCCCAATTCAGACAAGGGGAGTTCCATTGGGGTTTTCGATGCTTCGCGTGCTTCAAATTCAGCACGTTTGTTATCGCGTACTTGCAAACGGCGCATGAAGCGATCGACTTGACCTTCAGTATCTACGATCCGTTGCTCACCCGTATAAAACGGATGGCAAGCCGAGCAAATATCGGTCTTGATTTCGGGGACAGTTGCCCCAGTTTGCCATGTATTGCCACAAGCACAAATCACTGTAGCATCAGAAAACCACTTAGGATGAATTCCGTCTTTCATGTTATATAAGCTCCTCTAGGCATTATCACGGCTCTGAGCGGAGTGGCGTGATAGCTGGATAATAGACAATCGAATCGATTTAAACGGGGAGCAATTTTTACTCCCCAAGCCATGATGAATTAGTCACCCGCCGCTGGGGCGACCACTTCGTGAGTTTTTTCGTACACGCTGATGCGTTGTTGACCATTGCGACCACGCATCCGTTCAAAGACCACAATGCCTTGAATTTTGGCGAATAGCGTATGGTCTTTGCCAACGCCGACATTTTCACCTGCGTGGAAATATGTGCCACGTTGACGCACAAGAATTTCGCCCGCTTTGACCAATTGACCACCGAAGCGTTTTACGCCCAGTCGCTGTGCATTACTATCGCGTCCGTTATTACTCGAACCGCCACCTTTTTTGTGAGCCATTGTTCACCTCTATCCTCTAACAATTAACCGACTGTAATTTCATCAACACGAAGGCGTGTATAGTGTTGACGATGCCCTGTTTTACGGCGATAGTTGGTGCGTTGACGATAGCGGAAAACCACCACCTTTTTGCCTTTGAATTGCGACACAACCGTCGCCTTCACTTTTGCACCTTCGACACGCGGTTGACCGATGACGGTTTTATCGTCATTACCAATCAACAACACATCATCAATCACAAAACTTTCATTTTCTTGGTAAGGAAGTTTTTCGACATCTATCGTCTTGCCAACTTCGGCACGATATTGCCGTCCACCAGACCGTATAATTGCGTACATTCTTTTGCTCCAATCTTCGCTTTTTCTCCGTTAACGCAACGCATTGCGGGCAGATAAACGGGGAAGAAGGGCATTTCTGCCAGACGAATAACCATAAAATTGTATCTAATGCGAATTTGAATTATAGGATATTACCCACAAAAGGTCAATTATAAAATCAGCATCGCATCGCCAAATGAGAAAAATCGGTAATTTTCACGTTTGGCAGTTTCATAGGCATCTAAAATCAATTCGCGCCCTGCAAATGACGAAATCATCATCAACAAACTCGATTTGGGTAAGTGAAAATTGGTGATCATGGCATCTACCACGCGCCATTTATACGAGGGATAGATATATAACTGCGTATCAGCTTGAAATGCGACAACAGGTTTCCATGGGCATACATCACCCAATGCGGCGGGATTGCTTGGATCGCCACCTGCGCTTAAAATGCCTGCCGTTTCGAGTGTGCGAACAGAGGTTGTTCCAACAGCGACAATGCGCCCGCCCGCCAGTTTTGCCTTGTTGATAATTTCGGCGTTTTCGTTGGTTAGGATTGCTTCTTCGGCGTGAATTTTATGGTCGGCGATATTATCCACTTTGACAGGTTGAAAGGTGTCTAAACCGACATGCAACGTGCAATACGCAAAAATCACCCCTTTTTCACGTAATTTTAGCAACAATTCGGGTGTGAAATGCAAGCCTGCGGTTGGGGCAGCGGCAGACCCCTCATGACGACTATAAACCGTTTGGTAGCGTTCTTTATCATCCAAACGGGTATGAATATACGGCGGGAGGGGGGTCTCGCCGATTTCGACCAACAAATCATTTACTGGTTGGCTAAAACGAATAACCCGTTCTGGTTCATCTTCGGTGGCTTCTAAGACTTCTGCCGTGATGGTTGTCTTTGGGAAACCAATCACCATGCCGATTTTTGCTTGCTTTCCGCCGATGAGGACGCGCCATGTGGTATCATCCAATTGGCGTAAGAGCAAAACCTCTAGTTTTCCACCTGTATCGGCGCGAAAACCCGCAATACGGGCGGGAATCACGCGGGTGTTGTTCATCACCAACACATCCCCCGCGTTCAGATAATCGGTTATCTCGCGGAAAATCCGATGTTGGATGCTTTTATCGGCGCGATTAATCACCATCAATTTGGATGAGTCACGCGGTTCTAATGGTGTTTGGGCGATAAAATGGTTGGGTAAATCGTAATCAAAATCAGATAAACGCATACATCCTCACAATAAAGGTTCTTGAGTAGGCATATCGGGGTCTTCATCATCCGAATAGGGCAATTTGATATACGGCGGATTATCATAGCGTAAGCCCAAATGGGCATACGCCAAAGGAGTTGCGACACGTCCGCGAGGTGTGCGGTCTAAAAATCCGAGTTGGAGCAAATAGGGTTCATACACATCCATAATCGTGGCGCGGTCTTCGCTAATCGCCGCGGCAATCGTCTCTAACCCAACGGGTCCCCCACCAAATTTCTCGATAATCGTACTCAGGAGACGGCGGTCAATTTCGTCTAAACCAAGATGGTCAATTTCCATGAGTTGCAAGGCTTCGATTGCAACGGCTTGAGTGATAACCCCTGCCGCTCGTGTTTGGGCGTAATCACGCACACGGCGCAATAAGCGCAAACCAACACGGGGTGTACCACGAGAGCGTGTAGCAATTTCGGATGCGCCTTGTGGTTCGATGGTCACTTTGAGCAACCCAGCCGCCCGATTCAGGATGAATTCCATCGCGGCTTGGTCGTAATAATCCATGCGAAAGCGTGCGCCGAAGCGGTCACGTAACGGACCCGCCAACAAGGATAAACGAGTGGTCGCACCAATCACCGTAAAACGGGGCAAATTCAGGCGCACATTTTTGGCGGCGGGTCCCTTGCCGATGACAATATCTAGCTTAAAATCTTCCATCGCAGGATACAAAATTTCTTCTACGGCGCGTCCGAGCCGATGCACCTCATCAATGAATAAAATATCACCTTGTTTCATGTGCGTGAGGATAGCGGCGAGGTCGCCAGACCTTTCAATCGAAGGTCCCGCCGTGACATGGATTTTCGCGCCCATCTCGTTGGCGATAACATGCGCCAGCGATGTTTTACCCAACCCTGGCGGACCGTAAAACAACACATGGTCGAGGGGTTCTTTGCGCGTTTTGGCGGCATCAATCATGATTTTCAGATTCTCGCGCACACGGTCTTGACCGATAATATCTTGAAGTAATTGTGGACGCAGGGCGATATTGTCACGTTCATTTTTTTGTAAGGCAGAATTGGTTAACCGTCCATCATCGGACATGCGCTTTGCTCCCAAAGATGAGTAATATGTTCTAAAGTATAGTATAAAAGCCAATTTTTGACAGGGCGCAAATTGGCGCGTAAAATGCTAGTTGCCACAAGAGAGGATTTTTTATAGATGACCAACGTACATATTTCTAAACATCCATTGGTGCTTCATAAACTGACTGTTTTGCGCGATAAATCCACAAATTATCGTGTTTTTCGAGATTTAGTCCATGAGTTGGCTTTATTATTGAGTTATGAAGTGACACAAGACCTCAATCTTGCACCCCGTACTGTAGAAACCCCGATGGGCGAAGCCAAAGGCTTTTTCGCCAACGATAAAATTGGGCTTATTCCCATTTTACGGGCGGGTCTAGGCTTGGTAGAGGGGGTGATGAAATTATTACCCGATGCCCAAGTATGGCATATCGGGTTGTATCGAGATGAACACACGCTACGCCCTGTGCAGTATTATAATAAATTGCCAACCCATGCCACTGTCGAATTATGTATCATCCTCGACCCGATGTTAGCAACAGGCGGATCTGCGGTGGCAACGGTCGACATCCTCAAAGAGTGGGGTGTGAAAAATATCAAATTTATGGGATTACTCGCCGCTCCAGAAGGCATAAAACGCCTGAATGATGCTCATCCCGATGTGCAGATTTATGTCGGCGCAGTGGATGAAAAATTGAACGATATTGGTTTCATTGTGCCTGGGTTGGGTGATGCGGGCGATAGACAATTTGGGACGGGCTGATATGTCGCTGGAATTGAGCGCGTTTTTAATTGTATTTCTGACTGCTTTTTCGATTACGCTCCTGCTCACGCCGATTATGTCGGTGTTGGGGCGGAAATGGGGTATCACATCAAAGGCGGGGGGTAGGCGTGTGAACGAGGGTGATTTGCGCGGTGTGTCTAAAATGGGCGGGGTGGCGATATTTTTTGGCTTCACCATCGCGGTTATCATCGCCCAATGGTTGCCGATACCGCGTTTCGACCCCGCCGAAATTATCCGCGTAACGGGGTTATTATTGGGCGGGACATTTTTGTTCATCATCGCCGTTTTAGATGATATTTTTGAATTTAACGCCGTCCAATTGGGCATTGGGCAAATTTTCGCGGCGGGGATTGCCGTTTTATTCCAGATATTTATTGAGACGTTTAATAATCCGTTCACTGGTCAACAAATCGATGGCTGGTCACATCTGGTGACAGTGACGCTGACCATGTTTTGGCTGGGCTTGATGATGAATACGACCAATTTTATGGATGGATTAGATGGTCTCGCCACAGGAGTGGCTTTCATTGCGGGGGCAATGTTATTCATCCACAGCACCTTTATCTTGTTCCAAACCAGTGTCGGATTGTTGCCATTAGCGATGATGGGGTCTACATTGGCGTTTTTATTGTATAACACCTATCCCGCCCAACTTTTTCTCGGTGGAGGGGCATACTTTCTGGGATACTTGCTCGGCACATTGAGCATCATTGGCGGGGCAAAAATGGCGACAATTTTATTAGTGATGGGTTTGCCGTTGATGGATTTGGCATGGCAAGCAACCAATCGCATCCGACAAGGGCGTAACCCCATGCAAGGCGATAGGGGACACATCCATTTTCGGTTGTTGGATATGGGATTTTCTCAGCGCCAAATTGTGTATGCGTATTATCTATTTTGTGCGTGTTTCGGCATTTTAACGCTCATCACCACCAGCCAGATGTTCAAGTTTATCGCGTTTAGCGTGATGATATTGCTCATTATCATCGGATTTATCATCCTAAGCCGATATTCATCCGCTCAGGGTGATTCTTCGATGTCCTCATAACGCACATCATCATCGGCTTTATCTTCGTCATCCTCATCATCTGTTTTATCGGCGGCAGTCCCTCCAAACACAATGGCACGCGGCGGTGGCATCGGCGGTTTGGGTGGCTTATCATCGGCGGGAACAGTGATAACTTTGGGTTCTTCTCTGGTTGGTTTGCCCAATGATGGCGGTGGTGGTGGGGCAGACAGAATCGCCGTTGGCACAGGCGTAATCGGTTCAACACCTGGCGCACCTGGTATGGGTAAAGGCAATTTGTAAATCGAAGGCGCACCTGTCAGTGGGGATAATTGTTTGGGTTCTTTGAGGGCTTGTAATTTTTTGGCACGATCTTGATTGCGGAGGGCGATCACCTCTTCACGGCGCATGGCGATGAGTTTGCCATTTTTGAAGGTGGCACTATCACCTGTTATCAATTCAATGCTATTTTCGATGATAGCTAAAATTCCCACAACAACTATATCTAATATAATCACAAATGCGAATGCGCCTGATAGAGTATTCAAGAGACTTAATATAGGTCCGTTGATGGTCGCATTGGCGATTTCATCCCCAACCCCGATGAATAATAACGCGATAAAAATCACGCCAATGATGGTTAAAATCAGCCGTAAGCCATAAATCTGCTTAAAATCGGGCATCATGGTATTGGCAACCGTGAACAACAAATATGCCCACAACCAAAAATCGGGGACGTTGGTGATGCGTCCAATACTGGTGAAGAAGCTATTTAATGTGCCGTCAAAATCGGCGAAGGCGGTATTCACATGAAAAATATTATTCATGGCAATGAGGATGAATAACAATCCCGCCAAAAATGGGGATAGCGAGATGATGCTCACTTTGGCGGGGCTGGCTTTTTTGGAGAGTTTAATAAAATTGAGTTTTAACTCGGCGACTTCTTGTTTTTCGGGCAGACGAATGGCACGTTCTGCTCGTACATCTAATACACCCGCTACCAACCAATACACCAATTGATTGAGGATGACCCCTGGCAGGAAAAAGGTGTAATAAATCAAGGTGGTATGTTGAAAATTTTTGAAAATCAGCCATCCCACCTTGAAAATATGTTGATGTAACCATCGCTCTAGCTGGCGCAATCCATAAAAAAGCGCCAACACGAAGCCTAATGCGAGAAAAAAATCAATGACAACCAGATGTCATACTCCCTTAGCTTGGGCAGAGGCTTGGATGAGTGCCACAAAATCCGCCACTTGGAGCGATGCGCCACCTACCAAACCGCCATCTATATGTTCTTGTGACATATAGTCTAGCATATTATTGGGTTTTACACTGCCACCATATTGAATTCGCGTGGCTTGTGCCACATCATCGCCATACAATTCGGCGAGTGTAGCGCGAATCATGCCACAAATACGGTTGGCAGTTTGTGCATCGGCATTTTTGCCTGTGCCGATTGCCCATATCGGTTCATAGGCGATGACGACTTGCGCCATATCCGCTTGGCTAATACCTGCTAAAGCGGCACGCACTTGCCCACTAACAAATGGCTCAGTTTCACCCGCTTCGTTTTGTGTCAAACTTTCACCAACGGCGATAATCGGTTTGATGTCGTGTGCGAGCAAGGCTTTGGCTTTTTTGTTAATCATGTCATCAGTTTCACCGAGATATTGCCGACATTCCGAGTGTCCAATGATGCAATACTCAACCAACCCTTTAAGCATGGTGGGTGAAATTTGCGATGTGAATGCACCATGTGTTTCCCAATGGGCATTTTGCGCCGATACTTTTATATCAGTGCCTTTGAGCGCCTCTGCAACACCCGATAAGGCTAAAAACGTGGGCGCGACTACGCGCTCCACACCCTTATAATCGGCGATGAGTGGTGCGAGTTCTTTGACAAATGCCACCGACTCCTCAACCGTTTTGTGCATTTTCCAGTTGCCAGCGATAATCGGTGTTCTCATCATTTATCCTTTAGGGCTACGACACCCGGTAAGGCTTTGCCTTCGAGCATCTCAAGGCTGGCACCGCCACCTGTTGAGATATGGGTGATTTTATCTGCCAAACCCGATTCCTCGATTGCCGCGGCAGAATCGCCACCACCGATAATCGTGACAGCGCCTTTAGCGGTTTCATCAGCCAATAATTTAGCAACAGCAAATGTGCCTTTGGCGAAATTCGGCATCTCGAACACGCCCATCGGTCCGTTCCAGACGATGGTTTTCGCGCCACTCAAAACAGCGGCAAATTGTCTGATGGTTTGCTCACCAATATCATAAATTGCCCAACCTTCTGGCACGCCTGCGCTGACATCAATTGTCTTTTGTTGGGCATCGTTATCAAATTTATCGCCAATGACAGCATCTATCGGCAAGACGAGTTTATCGCCACCTTTATCGAGGAGCATTTTAGCGGTCTCAATCGCATCCGCTTCGACCAATGACTTACCTAGTTCTAATCCTTGCGCTTTGAGGAAGGTATTCGCCATGCCACCACCAATTAGCAACGCATCTACTTTACCGAGTAGCGCCTCAATCACGGCGATCTTATCCGATACTTTCGCGCCACCTAAAATAGCGATGAATGGACGTTTAGGCGATTCGATGGCGGTTGCCAGATAATCAATTTCTTTTTCGAGCAAAAATCCAGCAACGGCGGGCAAATAATCGGTCACACCAACCGTAGATGAGTGAGCGCGATGTGCCGATCCAAACGCATCATTCACAAAAATGTCGCCATGTTTTGCCAATGCTTTGGCGATTTCGGGATCATTTTTTTCTTCACCCTTATAAAAACGGGTATTTTCGAGGATGAGTACGCCACCCTCGGGCAAACTGGCAACAGCTTTATCTGCTACTTCACCAATGCAATCTTCGGCAAAAAACACCTCAACACCCAACAAATTTTTGAGGACATCCACCGTTGGGCGGAGCGAAAATTCTGGTGTAGGACCGTCTTTTGGTCTGCCCAAATGCGACATCAAGATAACTGCTTTGGGTTTTTGGTCGAGGATGTATTTGATGGTCGGGACGGCGGCGCGGACACGGGTGTCATCGGTCACGGTTGAACCATCGAGCGGGACATTAAAATCGACACGGACTAAAACGCGCTTGCCCGTTAATTCGACATCACGAATATTCATCTTATTCATAAAGAGAGCCTCCTGAAAAGGAATGTGGTTGATGAACAAAGGGGGTAATAAATACCCCCTCAATACAGCAGAAAATTAGAGTTTATCGCCGATGAATTTGGTCAAATCTGCGGTACGGGTTGAGTAACCCCATTCGTTATCATACCAAGCAACTACTTTGATGAGTGTGCCATTGGCGGCGCAGGATTCGACATCAATTGTGCTAGAGAAGGTATTACCGATGAAATCGCTAGAGACCAATTGCGAATGTTCGACCGCTAAAATGCCTTTCATGCGACCATTAGCGGCTTCTTCAAAAGCGGCAATCATCTCATCTTTGGTGGCTGGGCGTTCTGTAACCGCCACAAAATCTACGAGCGATACGGTTGGGGTTGGCACACGTACCGCCATACCATCAAAACGACCCTTGAGGTCAGGAATGACCAATGCAACGGCTTTTGCCGCACCTGTGGTAGTGGGAATCATGTTGATGGCGGCAGAACGCGCACGACGCAAATCTTTATGGGGTAGATCGAGAATACGTTGGTCGTTGGTGTAGCTGTGGATGGTGGTCATATAGGCGCTGAGGATATTGTATTTATCATGTACCACTTTGGCGGCAGGCGCGAGGCAATTGGTGGTACAAGACGCATTCGAGACCACATGATGATTGGCGGGGTCGTATTTATCTTCGTTGACCCCCAACACAATGGTGATGTCTTCTTTTTTGGCGGGCGCAGAGATGATCACTTTCTTCGCGCCACCTGCTAAATGCTTGGCGGCTTGATCACGATCCGTGAAGATACCGGTGCTTTCGATGACAATATCTACACCCAAATCGCCCCATTTAATATTGGCAGGGTCTTTTTCGGATAGGGCTTTAATCGAATCGCCGTCTACAATGAGGTTGCCGTCTCTGACTTCAACTTGACCGGGATACCGCCCATAAGTAGAGTCATAACGGAAAAGATGCGCCATTGTTTCGAGGTCGCCTAAATCGTTGAAAGCGACAATATCAATTGAGTCTTTATAATAATCGCGCATGGCTTTTAGCACTTGGCGACCAATACGCCCAAAACCGTTAATCCCAACACGAATAGCCATTTGATGCTTTCCTCTCACTAATGTAGATAAGTTACGATTGTTCAAAAACAGGGATGGTGACTATACCATGACCCGTCTTTTCCAACGTCATTATTTTTAATAGAGCATCCGCCAATTTGCGCGGGTCATGTCGCCAAGGTTGATGCTCATCGGTTAAATCGGTGTAATGTACCCCATAACGCTGAAAAATTTCATGATGCGTGGGAGTGAGCGCCACATAGCGCGTGTTACTGCCTTTGTTCAGCGTAGGGGTAGCATTATTCGCCACAATGCTTTGAATGATGCCACGTCCGATATACCGTTCTAATGCCATAACATGGTCGGCAACCGTGAAATTATCGGTTTCACCCGGTTGCGTTGCCACATTACACACATATACTTTATGCGCTTTGGTCTGTTTTAAGGCTTGGGCAATGCCACTGACCAATAAATTGGGGATGATGCTAGTGAATAAACTGCCCGGTCCAATCACCACCAGATCGGCTTCGAGAATCGCTTTCACACTTTGTGGATACGCCATGACTTCGGCGGGTTGGATGCGAATGGCTTCAATTTGACCATTCACTTCGCCAATTTTCGATTCACCTTCAATGCGAATAGGATGATTTTTTCCCGCCACACGTACATCGGCAATCAGGTGAACATCCTCTAATGTAGATGGCAACACCCGCCCCTGAATATTCAGTACCCGCTCAACTTCGGTTAATGCCACTTCTAGGCTACCACTCACACCTGCCATCGCCGCAATGAAAAGGTTTCCAAATGAATGACCGCGCAAATCACCTTCGGTAAAACGATATTGGAACAATTGCGTCATTAATTGCTCATCATCGGCAAGGGCGGCGATATTATTACGTAAATCCCCAGGTGGCAAGACACCTAATTCACGCCGTAACCGTCCAGAACTACCACCATCATCCGCCATTGTGACAACGGCGGTAATATTGTTGGTATATGCTTTTAATCCACGTAGCACAGAAGGCAAACCTGTGCCACCACCAATGGCGACCACACGTAATCCTTTGTGACGTTTGCTATGAGCATAAACCACGTCAATCAATCGTCCTTGTTGATGTCTACGATAGGGCGCAAGTAAATTACGATATAATTTTATCACAGAAAATGAGAGAACTGTTAGCCCGCCAATAAAAAGTATGATGATTGTCATCCAATTTATGGACGAAATATATAGCGGGGTGTATGTATCTAATTTCAGGATGGTCGAAGCCAATCCAAGCGCAATCATACATATGCCTAAACAGGCAAAAAACACCCATCGTTTGATGCCAATACCGATTGTAAACCACTTATTCATAAGCTATTGTGCCTAAAAAATCCCTTCATCCATGCAACAATATTACCATATCGTCCTGTAATTGCGAGAAGCACAATGGCGAATAGCGTAGTTAGTATGCCGATGGTGATAGCGGCATCAAACCAGAATTTTTCTGGGAATAAGCGAATCAGTGTGTCGGAGTATAAAAATTGCCATGTGCCACTTTCAAACAACAGCATGTGAAATAAGGTGAAAAAAGTATCCCATGCGATTATCGCCATAATGACAATGGTAATGATGATGGCGATGATGCCTATCCCACCGACAAATATCCCATTTCGCATGGCATTGCGTGTATCGGTTTTTCGCCAAGCGAGTAATCCGATGATGAGCGTCGTTATTATGCCAATGGTCAAAATCCAGAACGCCACACGGGTGACAATTTTGACATCCTCCATATGATGCAATTCTCGCGCATTAAATAATGGGCGCGTACTATTGGGAAAAGTCAAATCGCCCAAATAGCTTATATCGGCATCATTGAGCAAGTAATCAAGCGCATACGGCGCATAATACAGCCGATCTTCGCGGGTGAAACCATACACGTCATCTGGAAAATCTGGGCGGTGATATTCAAATTGTAAAAAGAGGGGGGTCATAACCAATCGCGCCGATAAGAGGGGTAATAAAATAATCACCATCAGCATAAAATAGAAGCGCAAAAGCCATAAGATTGGTGTTTTGGATGGTAAATTCTGATTATCACGGGTCATCGAATCGCATCCACATCGCCATACAGCAAGAAATTAATCACCAGCGAGTCCACGAGGGTTTCAATAGGGGCGCGATCATCTGTGAAAATGATCTCAGACGTTTGAATCGTCACTAAATTTTGTAAACTGCTTTGCATCACGCGGCGTAGTAATTCGGGCGTATTGGATGATAATAGACTCATATTCTCGACTAAATTATCTGGCGTTGTGATAGTTTGTGTCGCAATTAAAATCGTATTAAACGAGCGTGGTACATCTATGGCATGAACACTCGGAAAGACCTGCATCATAGTGGTTGCCATCGCATCTACCAGTCGTCTATCGGTGTTGGTGCGCCCGACATTAATCGCCACGACACCCTCTGAGGATAAATGCGCTTTCACCTCGCTGAAAAACTCGACTGTCGTGAGGTGCCAAGGGATATAGGGCGGGCGATAGGCATCTATGGCGATGACATCATAATCACCATCCAATTGACCTAAAATATAACGCCCATCTTGAGCATACGCGGTTAGACTAGGCATATCATCAGCGTTCATATCAAAAAACAACTCGCCGACATGGATAATCTCAGGGTCAATTTCGACACCATCCATGTGAATATCACCGTATACCCGTTGATATTGGCGCGGGATCGTCCCCGCCGCCAAGCCGATCACCAATAAACGATTCACTTCGCGCATCGTATACGGTGGTGGATTAAAATAGGGGGCAACCAAAAAATAATCCCAGGTGCCACCAAACTCATATAAATCGGGATGATAACGACTGTGAATACCCTGTCCCTCATTCAGATAGAGATTGATATATCCCCGTTCATCCTGCAAAACTTGGATATAATTATAGGCGCTTTCATCATCATATAACACAGTCGAACCTGCGGGTGGTTGGCGTAAAAACCCATTTAAGACGATTAGCGCAAAAATAATAATGATGATAGGCATCCACAACCAAAACAGTGTTTTTACGCCGTTTTGCATCCATAAACCAATGAATGCAATGGCGTATAAAATCCCCGCAAAGGTCAGAAAAGTGAGCGTTGTGCCAAGTTCAGGGATGAGAATGAGCGTTGGCAAAAATGTGCCTAATAAACTACCCAGTGTGCTGATGGCATAAATCTGACCCGATATTTTGCCCGCTTCTTGGGGAGATTCCACTGCCAATCGAATGGCAAACGGCGAAATACATCCTAGTAACGTGACAGGCACGGAAAATAACACTAAGACGGATATAAATGAGCCGAGCGCCAAACCAGCCTCGACACCAATAACCGCCCGCGCCGCACCTTGTAAAATCGGACGGGCGACCAATGGCACGAGTGCGCTCAGAAATGCCGCCCAAATCATCAAGCGATAGAGGGTACGAAAATAGGGTGAATGGTCTGCCCAGCGCCCGCCGATAAAATAGCCGATGGTCAGATAGAGCAACATCAAGCCAATGACATTCGCCCAAACCAGATTGCTCGTGCCAAACACACTCCCCAATAACCGCGAGGCAGATAGTTCAATTGCCAGTGTGGTCATACCACTGATGAATACCGCGATATATAAAAATCGTTTGGATGTCATATTTATAAAGACTGCCTTGCCAGTGCATCTGCTATATCATCACCACGCCGAATAACCAGTGTTGGAATTTTGACCACACGCAAATAAGCCGCCATTTCTTCTCCTGATGGTGCATAACCAAATGTTGACGCATCAACCAATACGCATAACACTTTGATACCACGTTTCGATAGCAACATGGCTTCGGTAATCCATGTATTATCGGCGGAACTGGTCACAATGATAAGGGTTGTCCCACGCGAAAACGATTGTGACTCTAAAACGAGGGTTTGTGCGAGTGTGTAGGTATTCGTACTTTTGGCAACAGCGAGCGTCTCTAAAATATGCGTGAGTTGCCTGCGTCCACGTTCTGGTTGATGAACGACACGTTGTGGGGTATAGGCGATAAACCCCAAAACACGTTCTAAATCGATAAAATAGCGTGCCAATGATGCTGTAACAACCGCCACATATTCTTCGGTGGATGCTGGAATACCGCCGTGTGATGGAATGATATACCCCGATTCTGATCGCTTAAGGTCTGGCGACTCGATGACCGATGTACGGGCAAAATCGGCGAACATCCAAATATCGACCAGTGGGTCAATTTCAAATTCTTTGACGGTGAGTTGATCTCGACGGGCGGTTGTGCGCCAATGTACACGATTGATACTATCCCCCATAACATAATCACGCACACCTGCGGCATTCGTGGTGACATAATGCGAGCGTTGGCGCTGTGCCTCTCCACCAGAGAGCATCCCCATCGGCAAATCCACATGCGCGAGCTTGACCATAGTTGGGTAAATCACGACACGCAATGTGGCGTTGATGAAACGGCGTGCTGTGAATAATCCAAATGGATCGCCACTCATCAACACCATCGGACCAAGGCGAAATTCACCACGAGCAACACATCGTGTCTGTAAAATCCATTCATATTGCCCATTTATGCCTAATGAGGGTACAACACGACTGGCGCGATGGTCTGGTAAATCGGATTGGTCTTCGACTTCGATCCATAATTTAGGGATGATGCTCCGATTTTTGACGATAAACGTCTCTTCAAAGGTGCGTCCGACTTGGGCGCGACGGGCGCGTGTTCTTCGGGTGATGCTAATCCAGCGCACTGAAAACCATGACCAGATATACGAAACGATAATCACACCGAGCAACATATAACCCACATTAAAAAAGTAGGCTTTGCCCGTGAAGATGCCAACCACAAACATGGCGGTGGTCAGAAAATAAAAGATATAACGACGACTTTTCATCAGTAAGGCGAGGCTCCGGGTACAGGGACACGATTGAGTACATCACGCACAATGGTATTGGATGTGGCTTGGCTAAACCGTGCTTCTGGTTTAGCAATGATGCGATGCGCCAAAGTCACTTCTGCCAATGCCTTCACGTCATCGGGGATGACATATTCACGACCTGCCATCGCCGCTCGCACTTGGGACGCACGAAATAAAGCGATAGACCCGCGTGGGCTACTGCCTAAATAAACATGTTCATGGGTACGAGTCGCAGTGACAATTGCTACAATATAGCGCATCACTTCTTCGGCGACATATACCTCTTTAACGGCGTTTTGAGCGGCTATCAGTTCTTGCAAACTCACCAATTGATTCATATTGTTGATGGGATGATTATATTGTTGTGCCGATAAAACGGTAAGTTCTTCGGCGGGGCTAGGATAACCCAATTGAATTTTGAGCAGAAAACGGTCTAATTGGGCTTCTGGAAGCGGGAATGTGCCTTCATATTCGATCGGGTTTTGAGTAGCGAGGATGATAAATGGTTGCCCCATCTGATGTGTCACACCATCTACCGTGACTTGCTTTTCTTCCATCGCCTCTAATAATGCGGATTGCGTCTTTGGGGTGGCACGATTAATTTCGTCTGCCAAGACAATTTGTGCCATAATGGGGCCGGGTCGAAATTCAAATTCGCGCTCTTTTTGATTAAAAATCGAGACCCCTGTCACATCCGATGGGAGCATATCTGGCGTAAATTGAATACGACTAAACGTACATCCGATGGATTTTGCCAATGCACGCGCCAGCATCGTTTTCCCAACACCCGGAATATCTTCAATCAGGATATGTCCTTGTGCCAATAATCCCAATACGGTGAGCCGTATTTCGTTGCGCTTGCCCAAAATCACTTGCCCAACAGCTTGTGCGATGCGTTCTGCAACCGATTGCACCAACCCGATGTTTGAATAATCGCCTTGTGGACGACGTACTTGCTGATTTTGCATAAAGCCTTCGCTCATTTCATCATGTTAACGAATAAATCTGTTACCATTATGGACTGTTTTACTGCAGTTTTCAGTGGACGTTTTACCTACGGTTTTTCGATGATACAAAATCATAGTAAATGATGATTAGCTTTTTGACAACTTCCTCATACTATGATATATTCTCTGATGAAAACAACACGTCAACAATTCTTGAATAGTCATGTGTTGTATAGGCATGTCGTGAAAATCACGCCGCCGTGTAGAATTGGCTCTTGGCACTTCGATGAGGAGAAAATTATGGCGAAATCGCGGACTGCATTAATGGTAGACCGTCTGCGTGAGTTGCAAGCAACAACACCAGAAGTTGAAGCCTCTGCGGTAGTGAGTGTGGATGGTTTGATTATGGCATCATCCCTTCCCGCAGGTGTTGAAGAAGACCGTGTGTCGGCGATGTCTGCGGCTATGATATCGCTTGGTGAACGGATTTCGAGTGAATTGGGGCGTGGTCTCTTGGAGCAAGTTTATATCAAAGGTAAAAGCGGGTATGTCATCCTGATGTCTGTGGGTGAAGAAGCCGTGTTGACCACACTGGTGCGCGAAGGGGCAAAATTGGGTTTGATTTTCCTCGATATGCGTCGCGCCGCCGATGACCTTGAAAAATTGGTTTAGTTTTATCGCGTTTTAACCACGTTAATCATCGGCTTCGATGATTGTTATGAGTTTGCTTTTGAACGGCGGGATGTCATTTCCCGCCGAAATTTTTGTTTTAGTCGTTTGAGAGAAAATACATGAAGCGCACGAAATACATCTTCTGTACAGGTGGGGTAGTCAGTTCAGTCGGTAAAGGTGTGACCGCCGCGGCGATTGGTCGCTTGCTCAAGGCTCGCGGGTTAAAGGTTGCCATTCAGAAATTAGATCCGTATTTGAATGTAGATCCTGGTACCATGAGTCCGTATCAACATGGCGAGGTATTTGTCACAATAGATGGCGCAGAGACGGATCTCGATTTAGGGCATTATGAGCGATTCACAGACGAAAACCTGACCCGTGCCTGTAATGTCACCGCAGGACAAATTTATAGCAGTGTCATCGAAAATGAACGCAAAGGGGCATTTTTGGGACGCACGATTCAGGTTATCCCTCATATTACCGATGAAATCAAAGACCGTATTATGCTGGTAAGTAGTGAGAGCAATGCTGATGTGGTCATAGTCGAAGTCGGGGGTACGGTTGGTGATATTGAGGGGCAACCCTTTTTAGAAGCCATCCGCCAGATGAAAATGAGCCTCAAAAAACGGGATACGCTTTATGTCCATGTGACATTTTTGCCTTATATCGGTGCGACTGGTGAACTCAAGACCAAGCCCACCCAGCACAGCGTGCGCGAATTGCGAAGTGCGGGGATTCAACCCAATGTCATCATCGCACGAACAGACCACCCTGTGAGTCAAGATTTAATCAAAAAATTAGCCCTATTCTGCGATGTTGAAGAAGAAGCGGTCATCCCACTCGAAACGATCGATTTGCTCTATGATGTCCCCTTGGTCTTAGAAGATGCGGGCTTGGGTAATTTATTAGTCGAAGAATTGAAATTAGATGAGGTTCATCCACCCGATTTAGCCTCATGGCGCGAGATGAGTCGGCGAATGCACGCCGCTAAGGATACGCTCAAAATTGGCATTGTTGGCAAATATGTGGAGTTGCATGATGCGTACATGAGCGTTAAAGAGGCAACATTTCACGCCGCCAGCGCCCACAATCATAATATTGACATTGCATGGATTGATTCGGATAAAGGGCTAGATAGCAAAAATTTAGGTGATTTAGACGGCATCATCGTCCCTGGTGGATTTGGGTATCGCGGGGTCGAGGGTAAAATCGCTACGGCGAAATTTGCCAGAGAAAACCAAGTCCCTTATTTAGGATTATGTTTGGGGATGCAGGTCATGTGCATTGAATTTGCGCGTCATGTTTTGGGACTTGAAGATGCGACCAGTTCAGAATTTGAAGTGCCGAGTAAAAATAACATCATAGACTTGATGTTAGACCAACGCGGCAAATTAGGGCGTGGCGGGACGATGCGGTTAGGTGCATATCCATGTGTTCTGAAACCAGGTACCATTGCCGCTTCTGCTTATGATGATGCGCCGATGGTACACGAGCGACATCGGCATCGGTTTGAATTTAATAACACATATCGTATCCCATTTGAAGAACACGGCGTTGTTTTTAGCGGACTTAGCCCAGATGAATTGTTGGTCGAGATTGTCGAACTGAAAAATCATCCATTCATGGTTGGGGTGCAATTTCATCCCGAATTTCAAAGCCGTCCTAACCAACCACACCCGTTGTTTTATGCATTCATAGAGGCTATCATCAAGCAAAAACAGCATGAACCCGCGCAACAACTCACTCATGCGACAGAATAGTAGAGGTTAACTGAACAATGAAACTAGATGCTTACATCAAGAGTATGCCCAAAGTCGAACTCGGATTGCGCTTTGAGGGCGCGGTTCGCAAAAAGATTTTGTTGACCATTGCCGAACAAAATGACATCCCCGACAAAATTAAACGATTTGGTGATTGGGCAAGGCTATTAGAGAAACCAGACATCAAACGAATCGAAGAATTGATTCGGATGGTGACAACATGGTGGTATTATGCCGAAGATTTTTCGCGCATGGCGTATGACATTGGCGTGATGTTAGCCCACGAAAATATTAAATATGCCGAGATTTTAATTAATCCTAGTGTCTTGCTCCCACAGAGCCATTTGTCGATAGATGAATTAATCGAAGCCCTAACAGATGGTGCAGACCGCGCTTTACGAGGCTGGGGGACGCGCATAGGTTGGATTTTGACCGCCCCAAAAGATGAACCGCGCAAATTTGAGGATATTGTCCGTTGGGCTACGAGTAACGTTGCGCGTCGTAATAGCATTGTGGCGGTGGGTTTAGTTGGCAAAGAAGAAATTGTGATGCCAAATCCATTTGAACGAACTGTATCGCTCGCCATCAAAAAAGATTTGCCGATTGTGGTGCAAGCAGGGCATCAATTACGTGGTGAAGGCATTTTGAACGCCCTTCAATATTACTCACCAACACGGATTTTAGACGCATCGGGTTTGGTCGATGCACCAGATGCTATCACACAAATCATTGAGCGCGATATTACGGTCGTTACCAGTATTGGGCGCATTATCAATCTTGAATTCAACAAAAAATATAGCGATTATCCTCTCAAAGATTTAATCGGACATGGCATCAAACCTGTTCTAAGTGCTGATATGCCAACCTATCATACCTCGCTTACAGATGATTATTTAGGCGTGGTCGAACAGATGAAAATACCGATTGAAATACTAGAAGAACTGGCATTGGGCGCGGTTGCGAATAGCTTCTTATCTCCACTCGATAAAGCAGAGATGATAGAACAATTCGCATCGGCATATGCAACACTCAAACAGGATGTTGTCACTGAATAAAAGGCGAAGGGCGTTTTGCCCTTCGTTTTACTCTTGAATGGATGTAATGGTTACAATCTGAGACTTCTCTTTGTGAACGGGGATTGTGATAGTCAGAATATGCTGTTTGAGGCTTGATTTTGCGTGAATTGCCACAACAGGCTTGGGTAGCTTAATACTGCGTTCAAATGCCCCAAAAACCCGTTCACGATGCAAATAAGCGCCTTCTGGAATATCGGCAGGTGCTTTTGTCTCCGCTTTAATCGTCAACGTGTTGTCTTCGATACTCACCTCTAATTTATCGGTTACTAAACCGATAAGTGCTTCCGTTTGGATAACCAAATTTTCGGCACTTTCGTATATATCCAAAGCGGGGTATGTATTCGGCAATACCTGACGAATCCCGTGTTGAATGGTACGCGAGAGGTTATCGCGCAATTCGCCCAAAGATTTAAGCGGGTCGAATTTGCTGTCACTCATTGAGATTATCCTTTTGGCTCTGTTTGGCTTTTGTAATCAATAAAGCGATACCCAACACCGCGTTCTGTGAGGATATATTTGGGATTTGCGGGGTCTTCCTCAATTTTTTCGCGCAGATAATTGACATAAAGACGCACATAATGGGCTTCATCTCGATATTCATATCCCCAGACCTTCGCCAGAATTTGGTCATGAGGAATTGTCCATCCTGCGTTTTCGATAAGATGATAGAGTAACCGATATTCGGTTGGGCGCAATTTGATATGTTTATCATTCACAATGACTTCGCGCCGATTAAAATCGACTTGCAATCGGTCGTCAATTCGTAAAATAGCTTGACTAGGGGCGCTACTCGGCATTTCTGCCCGACGCAATACGGCTTTGATACGACTCGACAACTCTCTCGGTCCGAAAGGTTTGGTGATATAATCATCGGCACCAAGTTCTAAGCCATACACCTTATCATTTTCTTCGCCTTTTGCAGTGAGCATGATAACAGGAATTGTCGAAAATTCGCGCAACATACGGAGCGTCTCGAATCCGTCTAAATCGGGCATCATGACATCGAGCAAGACGATATCGGGTAATTTGGTACGGATGGCTTCTAATGCCTCTAAACCATTATGTGCTTCAACCACCTGATATCCCTCTAGTTCGAGATTCATCCGAATGAAACCTATCATTCGGATTTCGTCATCTACGACCAAGACGCGATACGCATTATGACGAGCGTTCTTGGATGTTTTTGGTAATGCCATAATACGTATCCTCAATCTGTACGGAACGGCAATGGGAATTCAATTTCATCATCTGGGCTAGGCAATACTTGAATATAATTGATGCGCCAAAGCGGAAAAATGACGGTTGTCACGCCTTCATCGAACATTGTTAATTCTTTATCCGAGCGTTCACGCGGATTTTTACCTAATATCATCGTATCGTGCATTTGTGGCATTTCATCCACATCTACTTTAATAGGATCTGAATTTGCGATATGTAAAAGTAGGCTTATCATGTATGTATCATCTCCAGATTAGACTTGAAAATAAAGATTAGCGATGAGTTTACCAAAGCGGATTTCATCGCCATCACGCAATACACGCGGTTGGTTGGGTGTGAGGCGTTGCCCATTCAAATTTGTGCCATTGGCACTGCCCATATCAATTAATGTGAGAACGTCATCACTGCGTTCAATGGCGGCATGTACCCGCGAAACGCCTTTTTCGAGTGCGCCATATGGTGTTAAGTCCACATCAGGTTGACGGGGGCTGGTTGGCTCTAAACGCCCAAAGACGATACGGTCTTTCAGTTGCAAGACGACAGGCTCGGCGACATCACGAATACGCATCACAATCGATGAAATTTTACCAACGCTGGCAGACCCCCAAGTCGCACGGGCAGAGAACTCGCCTAAGCTGGTTTCTAAGCGTTTCGTTGACACTGTTGCATCTATAGCACCCTCAAGAGGCGTATGCCCGCATTCCTCACAAAATAATAATCCTGTACGGTTTTTATGTCCACAATAAGTACACGTTGTCATTTTTCACTTTCCAGAAAAGATGCTGTAGGGTTCTTGATTTCAGTAGTGGAAGCGGGTTCCGTTTCATTTGCTAAAAGATGCCGTGTTTGATATTTAATTGTCATTCGTCCACCAGTTGATAACTGGTGCGTCATTTTGACTCGTTTCGCTTCCGACATGGCTTCATTGGCTAACTCTGTTTTACCTAATTCTATCAGACGAGTTGCCAAATTTTCTAATCGACGTGTTGCCGCGTTAATATCACCTTTATCGAGTGCTTCTTGTGCGCGTTCTTGTAGACGATACAGCGTGAGTTTGCTCAAGGCATCCAAAATAGAAGTCGGTGGATCTTGGCGGATGCTTGTGTCTTTAGAGATTTCAAACATCGGATCTCTGACCATATAAAATTGTGGGTTGGTATTCGCCAAGATTTCGCCACTCACTGTTAGTCGTGCGAAGTGGCGTTGTCCCTCAGGCATATTACCAGGGATTTGAAATTGCAATAAGACCGAAATGGGGCGATTTTTGGGCAACCCGCCCAACACGATGTTCCCGCCTTCTATTGCGAGAGGTTGTGGATGAGGCGATAATTTGAATGCCGATTCCAGTTGAACATCGGGGTCAGTAGCAACCGAAAGTAACATGCGTTCTGCGAAAGAATTGCTCAGGTTACGTACATGCTCATTCATAAATTTAACGACTGTGCCAACGGAACTGATGAAACTTGATGCACCGCCAGTACGTGATGACAGTTCATCTAAAAATTGGTCATTCCAATCATGACCCAGACCCATAGCACTAATGCCAACACCGTCTAATGCGGCTTTACTCGCCAATTCGAGGCATTTATCTTGGTCGCCGAAAGTATGACCATCGGTGAGGAGGATGATATGATTGACCAGTTTCGGTCCTAAATATTGCTTCACCTGATTCATCCCCGCAGATAATCCCTGAAAAATTTCTGTCCCGCCAGACGGAGATATTAAACTGACTTTTGCCTTGAGAGATGGCTTATCTGTAACTCGTGTTGCAGGAATGATGATTTCGGCACGGTCATTGAACACAACCACAGACAAAATATCATTTTCGCCCAGGATATCGATGATTTGGTGTGCCGCCACCTTCACCCGTTCAATCCGTGCGCCAGTCATCGAATTACTTTGGTCTAAGACTAAAGTCAGGTTCAAATGACTTTCGCGTTGTTTAATCTCATTGGCACGCGGGTCGGGATGAATATCCGCCAACAGATAAATCACTTGGGGTTCAGCTAAGGGATAAATCACAGTCTTACTTTCTATCACTTGGAAAGTAAAAAAGTAATCTCCATCGGCTTTTTTAGTCTTGAGTGTCAGGTCAAATGCGGCTTTACGCGAGGCGTTGGTGAGTAATTCATGGGCATTGCTCACCTCTTGAAATTGTGATTGCGCCGCGGCATTATTCGGATTCACATCGGGATGTAAACGGCGTGCGATCTTGCGATATACAGCCTTAATATCCTCGGTGCTTGCATCTTCTGGTATGCCGAGTATCTTATAGGGATTCTTTTCTGTAGACATAAGACATCATTCCTATCACGAAATCTTTAAGAGGACGACAGTGATATTATCTGTTCCACCATTTGAGCTTGCCAAAGCAACCAATTTTTCGCAGGCTTGTTGTGGGTCTTGGTTGTTCATAGCAATCTCGAATAAGTCTTTTTCGGTGATTAATCCCCATAGACCATCACTACAAATCAGCAAGCGCGAATTATGGGGTAAACGTCGCGTGCTAATATCGACTTCAACATTATCATTCTGCCCAAGCGCACGATACAAAACATTTTTTTGTGGATGGTCATGTACTTCGTCTTGGGTAATTTGGTCAAGTTCGATAAGACGTTGAACCAGTGAGTGATCGCGTGTGATTTGCTCAATGTTGTCTTTTGTGATGAGATATGCCCGACTATCGCCAACATGGGCAATGTAGGCTAAATCCCCCAATACACTCACAGCCGTTACAGTTGTCCCGCCTTCGGGAACGTGCTTAATAATATCACTGTTGGCTTTTTGAACGGCGGCAACCATCATTTCACTAATCGGTGGGACTTCGCCGATTCCCGTGAGAATAGGCATATATACATTTTGAATAAGATGCTGTATGACTGTTTTAGTGGCTAACGCCGATGCCTTCTCGCCGTCATGATGCCCACCCATACCATCGGCAACAACAAATACCCCAAAATCAGGGCGTTCATCGGCTGTATTGCTGGTAAAGAAAAAAGACATCGTAGCATCTTGGTTATTGGAGCGAACCAATCCAACATCTGAAGATTGCCCAAAGGTGATATAACTACTGTTGCTGGTTGTTAACATATCAGATGCCAATTGCTGAGTCACATAATCACTGATAGGTTGCGGTGGTGATACTGTTTTCGGTGACGGCGGTGGAACACTGACGGGTTGTGTTGTCGGGTCTATTCCCTCAACATCTGCTACAGCTTTAGTATCATGATTCTGTGGCGCATCTGTCATGATTTCTGGTTGGTCTACGGCGACCGATTTTTGAGGCTTAACCATCTCTTTGTTAGTTGCTTCTTCGCTTGTTTTACCAAACATTTTACGAAATAAATCCATGATGATGTGACTCCTGATATTAAGCGATATTAGACAAGTGGTATTGCGTAAAGCGTATGATCCATAGAAGCAACCAAGATGATTCTATCTTTGTCCACAATGCACGGTTGTGCTGTAATGGCGTTACCTGTCTCGAATTTCCAAATTTCTTTGCCCGTCTTAGATTCTAAGCAATAGAATATACCATCTGTCCCACCAAAATAGACATAGCCGTTATGGACAACAGGCGACCCAACAATCGGTTTTTCGCATGTGAAACGCCATCTCTCTTTTGCATTTTCAGAGTTAATGGCATAGAAATTGCAATCTGCCGATCCGAAAAACAAAGTTGACCCGTCAATAGCAACACTGGAAATAATCGGTCCGCCAGTACGGAAACGCCACATACTATAGCCATTACTCATATCTAAAGCATACAAATAACCATCTGAAGAGCCAACATACCCCACACCTTCAACGGTATCTACCGATGGGGATGAGGTTACAGCACGGCGCAGGCGATAATTCCATTTGCGGTTGCCAGATAATTCCAGCCCGACAATCTCACCCGATTCTGAGCCAACAATCACGAGTTCATCAGTGATATAAGGTTTTAGGCGAATTGGTGCGCCCATATCATATTCCCATAGCTGGCGACCATTTGCCGCCGCAATCGCATATATACGTCCATCATCGCTCCCAAAAAATACACTTTCATGAGCAACTGTTGGGGCGCTTCGGATACGTCCACCGGTGGTATGCGACCATGTAATCTTGCCCGTGATAGCATTTAGCGCATAAAAATTGGCATCTTCAGATCCAAAAAAGACCAATCCCGTGCCACTATCGGCAAAGGGTGATGAGGCAATACCGCCACTGGTAGCATATTTCCATTTGAATGTGCCGTCTTCAAGATTAACCGCCCACATATTGGTATCATAAGATCCAAAATAAGCGATGTTGTTCAATACCGTTGGGCTTGCACGAATTTCGTCTTCGCATTTGAATTTCCAACGAGGCTCTATTTTACCTTTAATGGTATCAAATTCAGCACCTTCAAAGAAACTGGTACCAGGTGAATTCATCGCCCGTGTCCCACCTGCATTATCATTTGGGATAAGCGCCCGATATTTGACCGCCAAAAAAGCCTCTTTCATTTCGGCACAGCTCTGATATCTATCGGCAGGATTCATCGCCAGGGCTTTATCTAAAACAGCCTGTAGACTTGGTGGCACTTTGGTATTGAAATTCACCAGTGGGCGCTCGTTAAAACTAAATGGTGGTTCGAGGCGTGGGTCTTTTCGTGTGATGATATGATGTAAAGTTGCACCGAGACTATAAATATCGCTCAGGGGATTCACATCGCCTTTGTATTGTTCAGGTGCAGAATAACCTTCTGTACCGATCATGGTATTTTTGACCCCACTGACAAACACTTTGGCGATACCAAAATCAATCAGCCGTACTTTACCATGATTATCTATCATGATATTCGCTGGCTTCACATCACGGAAAATAATGGGTTCTGGCTCGGTTTTATGGAGATAATCGAGTACATCACATAAATCCACAGCCCATTCCAAAATTTTATCAATAGGCAATTCTTTGGTCTTATTCAGGAGCAATTCCAAATCGCTCCCATTGATGAATTCCATCACTAAATAAGCACGATTATTTTGGTCGAAGAAATCGAAAATCTTCGGAATTGCTGGATGAGATAGCGTAGCAAGGATATTTGCCTCTCGTTGGAACGCCGCCAGCGATTGCGCCCGCATCGCAGGATCTCCAGAGGCATAGTGCATTTCTTTGATAGCCACTAGGCGTTTGGCATCTGGGAAGTTGAGATCGCGTGCCTGATAAACCGCCCCTTGTCCGCCACCGCCCAATTGTCCCATTACTCTATAACGTGCCATGAGGATGGTATTCGCTTTTAGCGCACCCTCATTTCCACCAAACTCTTCAATATTCCCAAACTGTGTCGTTTCTGGCATTGGCATTATTTCCATCTAACAATATGATGATAAATGAATGATAACAAACATTAGGTTGTCTGTCCTTTATTAAATTATATATCAGACTGAACGAACTGCAACTTATCGGATGAAAAAATGACTCTAAATTCAGAAACTCTTTCGATTTACCTCCATATCCCATTTTGTTCTACCAAATGTACCTATTGTGCCTTTAATACTTACACCAATCTCGAAATACTCATCCCCGAATTTGTATCGGCACTGACTACTGAAATCAATATCATTGCCCAAAACAATCCATATCAATCGGTGGGAAGTATTTATTTCGGTGGTGGCACGCCGACCTTGCTCTCTGCAAACCAGTTTGAGCAATTACTTTCGGTGCTGAAAAGAGGATTTCATTGGTCAGCTCATATCGAAATTTCGACAGAAGCCAATCCGAATGATTTGACACTGCCGTATCTGAAAGAACTTCATCAACTTGGTATTCATCGGATGAGCATTGGGATGCAATCTGCAAATCAAGACGAATTGGTTCTATTTGACCGTCGGCATGATAACCAAGCGGTGGTTCATGCCATGCAACTTGCGCGTGAGGCGGGGTTTGATAATATCAATCTTGACCTCATCTATGGATTTCCACATCAAACCCTGCAAACATGGAAAAAAAGCCTCTCACAAGCCATATCGCTCAATCCCGAACATGTTTCTTTGTATGCGCTCACACTTGAAGAGGGGACACCTCTAAAATCACGAGTAGATTATGGCTCGTTGCCCATGCCCGATGATGACCTGACCGCCGATATGTACGACTTTGCAACGGATTACTTAAATAACGCGGGATATGAACAATATGAAATCAGCAATTGGTCAAAACAAGGTTATGCGTGCCGACACAATTTACAATACTGGTACAACGCGCCCTATGTTGGCTTAGGTCCGGGCGCACATGGTTTTGCCAATGGCATACGGTATGTCACTATTTTATCACCCCAGCGATATATCAAAGCCATGAATGACGGGGTGGGTAGCAATTATGTGTTTCCGCATACGCCTGCGGTTGTAGATGCCCAAAAATTAACCCAAGAAGAAGAAATTGCCGACACACTGATGATGTGCCTACGTTTAATACAAGAAGGGGTATCGTTATCGGCGTTCAAAAAACGTTTTGCCACAGATCTTCTAGCCTTGCACGGCAAAACGTTTGAACGATTTGTCAATTATGGATTGCTCGAAATCACCGCAGACCGTGTTCGTATCACACAAAAGGGTAGGTTGCTGAGCAACATGATTTTCCGCGAGATTATCTAACGTTTGATGAGCGGTGTTTTTTGCAATTCGGCAATAGTCGAAGCACCGCTACACAACATAGCAATCCGAATTTGTGCTGTCAGTTCGCGGATAAGTTGGTCAACTGCCTCGACCGATTCGTGAGCGGCTTTGAGGAATGTGCTAGCGATTCCGCCCAAACTCGCGCCGAGCGCCACACATTTGGCAATATCCACACCATCGCGCAAACCACCACTGGCGATGATGGGTAGATTTGGCGCACCATTCACGGCATATTGGATAGCATCGGCGGTGGGGATGCCCCAATCGGCAAAACTCCGAGCGACACGGGCATGAAACGCGGTCGGCGCACGATGATACTCGACTTCGCTCCACGATGTGCCACCTGCACCAGCTACATCAATCGCAGACACACCTGCATTGGCGAGATCTCGCGCATTTTTTTCAGAAAATCCCCAACCCACTTCTTTGGCAATGACGGGGACATTGACATGCTTGCACACATCTTCGACCTTTTTGAGTAATCCCGCAAAATTGATGTCGCCTTCGGGCTGAACAGCTTCTTGCAACACATTAAAATGCAAAATAAGCGCATCTGCTTGCACCATATCCACCGCTCGTTGGCAGTGTTCCCATGTATAACCATAATTGAGTTGCACCGCGCCGACATTGGCAAACAGCAAAATATCTGGTGCAACTTTGCGAACATCATAACTATAAATTAAATTGGCATCTTCGATAGCGGCACGTTGAGACCCCAAACCCATTGCAATTCGGTGGGTTTGGGCGGCTACTGCCAAATTGGTATTGATGCGTTGTGCCATATCTGTGCCACCTGTCATCGATGAAATGAGGATAGGGGCGCTGAGTGTTTTACCAAATAACGACACCGTGCTGTTAATTTCGCTCAGATTGAGTTCAGGCAGGGCTTGGTGCATAAACGCATAATTTTCTAAACCTGTGGTGAGGTTGGGAAATTGAACATCACGTTCTAGGTTAATCTTGATATGGTCTACCTTACGGCTTTCAGTAGTTGGTTGCGTCACAATAAAATCCTTTCCATAAACGATGTGATTAGCGCGATTATCATAACATCAAATACCTATAAAGCATACATCCACACGACAACGTGGTCATCACTTTTGGGCAAGTATGGGGTTATTTAGAGATAGGACTAGCCGTGAATGGGAATATCTGTATAATTCGTATCTGATTTAATCAAACCATAAGACTCTGTATTGAAGAGGGAGCAAAAATGGCAGACTCTGTTGAAGAACGTGTCAAGAAAATTGTGGTGGATTTGTTGGGCGTGGATGAAGACCGTGTTGTCCCCAGTGCCGACTTCCGTACCGACCTCGAAGCGGATTCGCTCGACCTTGTAGAATTGATTATGGCATTTGAAGAACAATTTGGTGGTGAAATCACCGATGAAGATGCCCAAAAAATCAAAACAGTCGGGCAAGCGATTGAATATATCCAAACTCGCATGTAAAAATTTGGCTTGATTGCCATCAAAAGACGGTTTTAATACCGTCTTTTTGATTGTATCCATATATATCCACACATCACAAGAAATATCGCTATTGTCATGATAACACCAACACCAAGCGATACATATATCTGAAAATCGGCTAATAACGCATATCCATTCATCCATCCCCAAATACTGGTGATGATGCCGATAATCCCTGCAAAAATAGCGAAATATACACGATATTTCTTGAAAATCCCACTCAAGCCAATACCAGCACCTATCATCGCAACAATCGTTAAATTGGCTTGTTGAATGTAATTGATGTCATCCCGAAAAATGGTCAGAAATTCGAGCGGTGGGGTCGATAACATGACTAAAATAAGGCAGAGAAGGGCGTATATCCACCACGAAGCCGATTTGAACGGATAGGGTGGGGCATTAAATGCGCTTATCCATGCCAAACATACCAACGGCATCCGTAATAAAAAGCTGGTGAACAATATCGGGGATAAAGCGCGAGTGGTCGGATGCAAACTTGCCCATTCAGCGAGATCGAATGCGCCAAATGTTAAACTTGCCCCCGCGCCGATTATCCACGGCAGGGTGTATGCAATGAGTCCCAGTATGAGGAGTATCATCCAGCCATAGGGTAGGGGATATTTTTGTGTCATGTGGTTTCTTTTCCAGATAAGCTATCCAATAGGTGTAAGATTTGTTTATCTTCTGCCTCTTGCATCTCGGCAAAGGTCGCCATAAATTCACTCCTGCGCTGGCGTAATGCCAACGGGGCAACTACGCGAATATCTTCCACAGTCACATTCTTACGACCATCGGCGGCGGCATGAGCGCGGGCGGCTTCAAACATCGTATATTCTGCCCGTGCCGAATCAATTTTGAGCGATTGCACCAATTTTAAGCCCAACAAAGCGGCTTCATCATCTATCACCACTTCTTTGAGCAATTCTCGCGCCGTCATCACTTCTGCTAGAGCTTCTTGCGTGACATACTCCCAATTTTTGATGAACTGAGTCGGATTTGCGCGATATGCCCGCACCCGTTTATACACCTCTAACCGTTCTTCGACACTATCTAATCCGCGCACATTCACGCGCAAGCCAAACCGATCTAAGATTTGTGGGCGCAAGCGACCTTCTTCGGGATTCATCGAACCGACTAATACAAATCGTGAGCGATATGTGCCGACCATCGCGCCACGCCGAACTGTATAACTGCCTTGCGCGGCGGCATCTAAAATAGCATCGACAATTTGGTCATCTAATAAATTGACCTCATCAATGTAGAGGATATTATTATCGGCACGCGCCAAAATACCCCGTTCTAAACGGATAGAATTGCGTTGGACGGCGACCCGTTCATTAATCCCACCGACCACATCCTCTAAACGGGCATTAAGCGGTAATTCGACTAATTTGACGGGTTCATAATGTGAAATCGGTTCATTATTTTTGAATTTTTCGTAACAATCGGGATACAAAAACTCGGCATCAGGATTTTTCATATCCTCTGGCAAAACACCTTCTTCGCAATCGCTCACCTCGACATCGGGCAAAATTCCTGTTAGGCTACGGACGGCTGTTGTTTTTGCGATACCCCTCGGACCAATCAACAAAACACCACCGATAGCAGGGTTAATGACGGATAATAGCAAGGCGGTACGCATTTCGAGTTGCCCAACAATCGCCAAAAATGGATAAGGGCGATGTTCTGCCAACCCTAAATCCGGTGATTTCAGTTCTAAAATGCGGTCTGCGCCAACATCGTGTAATAATTGCAATAATAATGAGGATTTTTTATTCGATACATAGTCATCGGTCATCAGTTGTTAGTCCTCTAATAATTGCGTATATAAATGCTTTAGTTGTCGGGCAGATTGCTCCCATGTGAATTTTTGCGCCTGCAACAGTCCTTTTTCAGATAACGTTTTTCGCAGATTTTGGTCTGATATGAGCCGTTCTAGCCCATCTTGAATAGCATCTATGTTGTATGGGTTAACTAAGATAGCCGAATCACCAGCGACTTCTGGTAATGAGGATGTGGTTGATGTTAATACGGGTGTTCCACATGCCATCGCTTCTAAAACAGGGATACCAAATCCTTCATACAACGATGGGTAAGCCATACACATTGAGCCACTGTAGAGTGCGGGCAAATCATCATCAGCGACAAAACCCGTCACATGCACATAATCAGTCATGCCTGTTTGTCGAATGGTGGCATAAAACTCATCTTCGAGCCAACCACGTCCACCAGCAATGACCAAATGAACATCATATTTTTGCCGAAGCTGGACTAACGATTTCACCAATCGGCTGTAATTTTTACGCGGTTGAACAGTGCCAACACTGATGATATAAGGTTCATCTGGGATGTGGTATTTGGCTAAAATCGCTTTCGACACATCCACAGGCTTAAAACGTGGCTCAACGGCGTTGAATATCACCGAGACTTTTTCTGGAGGGGTGTTATATAGCGCGATGATGTCTTGGCGCGTTGTCTCTGACACAGCATGAACATGCGTGGCACGAGCAATAGAACGTGGCACGACCATATCCAAATATTTTTTGAGTGATGGACTGGCGGTTTCTGGCACACGAACATACGATAAGTCGTGAATGGTGACGATGCTTTTGGTCTGTGGATGAATGGGTGGCAACACAAAATCGGTTGCATGGTATAAACCAATTTTGCCGAGTATGTATTCTACGCGATATGGAATTTGCGCCCGATGCCATATCCGCGCCCACCACTTGGGTGAAATGCGCGATGGATAATACTTAAAATTGGGTGCAAGCGATGAAGGTAATGTATTGTGGCTTGCACCCGCTACAAATAGCCGATAATCGGTATCGGTATCGATAGTCGCCAAAGCAGAGACTAAACCGCGTACAGAACGCCCAATGCCTGCACCTTGTTCATAAGCAGGGGTATAATCTATGCCAATGACGACCATATTATTTTACGTCTCGGTATGTCCAATAACGATTGGCGAAGAAATTCCATAGCATGACCACCACCATCGCTATCATTTGCGCGATAATTGTCCCTAATTTCTCTTCTGCAGTTTGAGATGGGATATAATTAGGTCTAAAAATTTGGATGAATGGCAATGCCAATGGCATGAATAAATGCCCAATCTGATAATACATCGCGGCAATCCACAACGTACGACCCGCACCGCCAATCACGCTGATGGTCGCAAATTGGGTCAATTGCTTGCGGATGGGGTTATTGCGCGATTCTGGATACACCCAATAGCGCGTCCAAATAAAATTACTCATCACCGCCGCCGCAAACGCGATCACCGTAGCGATGACCACATAAATAACATGTTTGGGTGGCAAAATGGTGGCTTGTAATACAATCAAAATGCCAAAATCAATAACTGCACCAGAGATGCCAACAATGGCAAATTTGAGGAAGCGTTCTAATTCTTTCGCTTTATTACCACCAAAACGCCGAGCAACATAATGTATCGGCGGATTTAGCGGATTACTAAAGCGCCACTTCACAGATTCTTGTGGTGTTTCCATGAGTTCTACCGTTTGTTGATTCAAGGGATAAACACTTTCTCTCGCATAATCAGAGGATGATGAATAATTGCCAAGACACCTATCATAACGCCGATATGAATAAACACATTGTTGACATAGAGGTTGTCGGTCATGCTGTGGGTCATCAGATAAACCCAACTTCCCAGTAAGCCAATTGCTGTTATCCGCGCTAGTGTGTCTGGGTGTTGGCGCATAGTACGCCATGTAATCATCAATAAACTGATTAAAACACCCATATAAGCAATCAATCCAATGATGCCAGTCTCTGCTAAAACATTCAAGTAGTAATTATGTGCATGTCCGAGAGAAAATTTCCAATTGATTAGGCGATATGTTTCGTAGGTTGCATCGTAATTTCCAAACCCCACACCTAGCCAAGCATTATCCCGTCCCATGTTGAGGGCGGCTTGCCAATGCGCCAATCTTTCGATGACGGCATAATTTTCGGGATTAATATCCACACCGCGCACATCGGATAAAACGAACAATTCTTGTGTGGCGCTGGCGAGGCGCTCAGTGAGGGATGCGGGCAATCTGTCACTCATCCACAAGACCGCGCCGACTAAGCTG
Source organism: Anaerolineae bacterium (assembly GCA_034436155.1). GTDB lineage: Bacteria > Chloroflexota > Anaerolineae > Aggregatilineales > Phototrophicaceae. Next base: position 190,162 of record DAOTVP010000010.1, on the reverse strand, counting down.
ACCACGCTCAACAATAAAACACCTTGCCATAATTTGCGTGGCAGAACGACTATCACGGCTAATATTGCCACACCCAAACCAAGCCACGCGCCTCTGCTCCAAGAGGCGACCAATGCGCCGATAATACCGAGCGTCGCAATTGTGTAATACATGCTTATACATAACGCAAAACGCGCTTTTGGCTGATTTTTGCGCCATAATGACCAAGCACGTTCAATATAGGCATATGCCAACATGAGCGATAATGGCGCTAGAAGCCCCATAAATCCGCCGAATGGATTGGGTTGCCCAAACGACCCAAAAGCCCGAAAAAAGCCCCTATCTGCAAAAATTCGGAGATGGTCTGCGCCACTTCCACCCCAAAATGTGTATAGTCCGATGAGTGCCTGACCAAATCCCGCACTTATCACGGCAAATAACACCCATTCCCAACACCGATTATATCGGCAAGCCGAGAAAATCACGATTATCAACGCGAATATCAACACCCATTTTAACCACTCAGTGAACCATGCCCCGACTGATGTGGCATAAAATACACCTAATCCAGAAACAAATATAAATCCGATAATCGGCATCAAAATCGGACTATAGACGAATTTTAAGAGGTGATTTTTATGGCTAATTTGATATAGCGCCCACACACCGATGAAAAACAAAATCGCCAATTGACCAATATCGAGCGGTAAGTTGACAGGCGATTCAGTTTGGATGAGTGTGCGAAGTGGCGCGACAACCAATGCGAATGCCAATGCCGATAGTGGCGTAATAAACGACAAAATGCCAATAATGCTGAGTATAATCGCTAAAAATGCCAATTCGATCGGCAAAATAACAATTAACCCACCCAGCAAAACAGCCATGATTATGGCTACAATTTGCCGAAGCTGGAGCGGTTGGTTTATAGGTAAGGCGAAATTCATACCACACTTCTGAAATAAGCGATGGTTTTCATCAGTCCATCAGCTAAAGTTACTTTGGGTTGCCAATTCAAAACAGTCTTGGCGCGGGTAATATCGGGACGGCGGGTTTGTGGGTCGCCTTTGATACGCGCATCTGGCACAAATTCAATTTGAATAGATTGTCCCATCACTTCACAAACCATCTCGGCGAATTCGAGGATGGTCATCTCGGTTGGGTTGCCAATGTTGACGGGTTCTACAAAATCAGAGTCGAGCAAGCGCCGAATCCCCTCGATTAAATCATCCACATACTGAAAGCTACGGGTTTGTTTGCCATCACCATAAACAGTTAAGGCTTCTCCCCGTAAGGCTTGGGCGATGAAATTAGGGACAACACGCCCATCATCCAAACTCATACGCGGTCCGTAGGTATTGAAAATTCGCACAATGCGCGTTTGTACGCCATATGTGCGATGATACGCCATTGTTATCGCTTCGGCGTAGCGTTTCGCCTCGTCATAGACACTCCGCGGTCCGATAGAATCGACATTGCCCAAATAACTTTCGGGTTGAGGATGCACCAATGGGTCGCCATATACCTCTGATGTGGATGCCAACAAATAACGGGCATTTTTTTGTAATGCCAATTCAAGTGTATATTGCGTGCCTAATGATCCCACTTCGAGTGTCTCGATGGGATATTTCAAATAGACGGGTGGGCTGGCGGGAGATGCGAAATTCAGCACTGCATCTACATCACCCTCTATGGTGAATGGTCGACTGATGTTTTGATTGATAAACCGAAAATTAGGGTTATCTTGTAAATGTTGGATGTTTTGTAAACTTCCTGTGATGAGGTTATCTATGGCGATGACTTCTGCGCCCTCGCTCAAAAAACGTTCACATAAATGTGAACCGATAAATCCTGCACCACCTGTAATGACAACGCGCAAAGTAACACCTCCATGTGTCCAAAAATGCCTACACAGTTTAGCATTAATGTGTGTTTGTTGGTAGTGAAGATGCTTTTTGCGTAGGCAACACAGAAGCGATACCAACTAGCAAGGCAAATACAACCGCTAAATCCAACACATATAAACTATTATCCACCAACCCGTGTGATAATAGATTTGCCATACTACCCATCGCGCCAACGATGAGCGCCAAGAGCAATTTGTCGCCTCGCCACAACATCTTATATTCACGCCATGCCGTTTTGCCCCATATCCAAATAAAAATCACCAACCATAGCACGCCAAATATGCCCAAACGCAACCAAAAATCGAATATGATATGATGTGGATGCGATAAATTCGGCTCTTGCCACGCATCTGGTAACATGTATTTATCCCTAAAGAAATACAGATATTGGTCTAATCCAATTCCTGTAATGGGATAATCTTGGATGATATTGATGGCACTTTGCCATGCGCGTAACCGATAAAAATTCGTGCCACTGGTCATATCTACCAAACGCTCAAAACGCGGTGATTGCGATGCGAGAATGCCACCTATCACCACTAAGCCGATGATGCCGATGATAGGCAAAATGGCTTTCTGGCGCAGACTGAGGATGATAACGGTGATAATACCGACAGGCACACCGATGAATAATGCACCCGCGCTTTGTGTAAGGATGAGCGCCAAACCCATCACCAGAAAACCGATCATGCCGAAATATTGGCGCAGTTTTTCTGTTTGGATGAGGATAAGCGCCAACGCAAACGGGATACAACGCCCCAAAATCAGCCCGACATTATTTGGTGAACCATATACGCTCGCCAACCGCTTAACACCGTCTTCGGCGGTGATGATAGATTGTCCCGTGAGCCACATCACCAAACCGATACCCGCCACAGCGATACCCGCCAAGAGCAAGGCATCCATTAGGCGGATGAGTGATTGTTTATGCCGACCTCTCGTCCGAATTGCAACGTAAAGCATGGCAGGTTCAAGAAACATCACTCGAAAATCAGTGAATGCAGGGGCGCGATAAGTCGCAATAACCACACCAAAGACACCTAAGAGCAACCACAGCATCATCATTACATCCAGACGGTTAAGATGTCGCCATACTCCATTTTTCATGACCTTTGGCAATATCTGGTTATCTTCACCGTGTTGCGCCAATATACGTAATGTCGTAGCCATAAAGGTTATGATGATGATAATCTCAGCAATGGGGAACGAAAAACGGTATAACTCTACGGGGAATAAGAAAAATGGCGACCAAAAAATGGCTAACATCACACCCAATTCGAGCCGATGGTAAATCAGGATGAACAACACCCCCATAGCAATGATGGTTAAAATCAGCGCGGGGTTGAGATAAATGATACCTGCTGTCAGGATAGATAACCCTAGTTGTACCGAATCGCGCCGAAAAATAGCAGGCACGCCCGATTGCCATGTGAGGAACATCGCCAATAGCAACGTGAGAGATGCCATCGCGCCAATAACCAATTGTGATACATCATTTAGGCGCGTCCACGCAAATTGAATAGTATGCCATAACCAGAAGATGTTTACAGCGCGGATTGTCACAACAAGCGCCAAAAATGATACGGCGATACAAATCCAACCAAAGAATATTTGTCGGTTGTAGGGTTCCGCTAAATCACCACTGCTCACGGCGAATCCAACCAACGGATACCGTAATTGAATTTCATCTGGCACAACCTCATCAGCAACGATGCGTAGCGTATGTTCACCATCTGTCAAATTTCGCGCCACCACATGCACGTTTACAACAGGTGATAATTCACCACTGCGTAGCGATAGATAACTGTTCCCCCTCATATCGCGCGGGAGCGCATTAGCGGGTTGGTCATCTATAGTGATGTAAAAATGGGCAATTGCATCCTCTTCACGGGTGATGATGGCAATATCTCGCCCAAAAAATCGGAATTCGGCAGAACTATCTTGTACCCAACCAATATCTGCACCAATATCTGTGAATGTCCATGCGCCACTATACTGTGCTGATGAATTTTTTGCGGGATACAGACCATCCATCGCGGTCATCGTGCGATTTTTAAGCGCCTCGTAGAGTGGCGTTATAGATCCATCTTGTGCAAGGATCGAAAATCCCCAAACAGGATTATCATCGTCCGCCTGCGGTTGCCAATGATAGAGCATCATCCCGCCGAGCCACGTCCATTCACGTTCTGCACGGTGCAATAAATCGAGCGTGTATTGCACCTGTTCAGATTGGGTTACATCTCGCCAGATAGATGGTCGTCCCGTCCAATTTTCGGGTAAAGCATTCCATCCCCAAGCACTTGCCCAGAGGGGTTTGCGAGAATCGCCATTTTCAACCATGATTTCGCGCAACATCACAAAACGTGAGGCATTGAGGTAATCGACATCCACCGTGCGGTCTAGTGGAGAATGCTCAAAGCCGTATGGCATACCCGCCCAAGCATCGGCATAATCTTTCGCGCCATGTGCATACATCATCCGCATAAAATCGAATTCGTTATAATTCACAGATCCCGTTTCTGTGGTTGGCGCAAGCCCCGCACTGATAACGTGGGCAGACGGGTCATTTTGGTGAATAGTAAGATAAGCCGATTGCAACATGGCGACATAATGCACAACATTCGGCTCTAAGTTGCCCCAACCCAGTGTGATATTTGGTTCATCCCAAATCTGATAATAATTGATTGAGGCTTGATAACGATTGGCAAACATGCCGATAAAATCGGCAAATGTTTGTGGGTTATCGGGTGGTGCAGTGCGTTGCGATGTCGGGTCATGTGGATGCTGTGTTGCCCATTGCGGTGTATCCACAAAGACAACCACCAATTCTAATTCGGGATACGCTTGCAATGTGTTGATGATAGTATCCCATATATCCCATAAGTATTCACCCTGGTTGGGTTCTATATCGCGCCAACGTACCAATTGACGCACCCAGTGGATGTGGGCATCACGCATTAAATTTAGGTGATAACGCAACTCATCAGGCGTGTATTGAGTGAGTTCTGCATTCACGCCCAAAAGGGGTATCCGATAGGGTAAATTGGCGTTTTGTGTCGCATCAGAAACCCCACGTAACACAAAATCGCGCTTGGCTTGTGTGGCAAATGTGGCGACCAAACTGCCTAAGAGTGCGATGATGGCACATAATAAGATGGTATATTTGCGAATTATTGAGTCCATATCGGCTTAGAAGCACTCCCATCTTGTGTGATTTGATATTGTGCGCCTGTCTCGACATCGACTATCCATAAATTCCCCAAGTAAATCAGCGCGATTTGTAACCCATCTGGACTCCAGACAAAATCTTGTGCAAATTGTTGGGCAGTCATGCCAACCTGACCTTGTGGCGGAAAAATGATACGGGCATTACTCCCATCACGGTCTGCAACGATTAAATCATATTCTCCGTTGATATTTTCTTCCCACTGACGGGCTTGTAGATAGGCAATGTACCCCTTTGGAAATTCGGCATTGGCATTGATTTGCGGTGAAAATCTAGGTGTAGACCACACCCCCGCACGACTAACTATATTCGCACGATACGACCCATCAGTGGCAACCACTGTCACATCAAAAACAGGACTCCGTTCTGGCGATTCGTTGCCGATGGGTAAACCGTGTGTGGTTGTGAGGATAAGTTGGTTATCCCATGACCACGAAACAGTTGTCCGCCATGACCAATCGCTGAGCGGGTTCAGCACCGCATATGTCACCAGGGGTTCGCCAAGTCGCTTATTCGCAATATCCACCAAGCCGATTGAATCAGCGCGAATCCATGCTAATTGTGTGCCATCATGAGACCATTTATATTCCGTCCCCCACCAACCGTATAATCCGCCCGAATTGGTCGGCAAGATTTCTTCTACTCGAATTTGTTCGCCTGTGATGGGGTTGATCGTCATAAACCATAAATCGTTGAATGCTCGCCAACCAGGGGGTGATGCTTGTGGCTCTGCGGTGGAATAACTAATTTGATCATCTGTGCCGACTATCCAATCGGCGTGGCGTATATCACGCGGTAATAACGGGATAATTTCAGGTGTGCTGGTGATGGTATCTGGAATAAACCAGAGTTGATTAAACGAATTCACATCATCAGCGAGTCGACGTGCGATGAGCAAGCGTCGCCCGTCTTGTGTCAGGCTGAATACGCGACTATCTAAATCAGATGATGTAGTTAGAGGTCGTTTGCGGGTACTGCTACCCCGAATAATCCATGCGTTGTTATTGCTGATATAAGCGAGTGTCCCTGTGATAGCAACAGGTTCTAATTCGGTTGTCGGTCCTGCGAAGATGATTTCATCTTGGGGGGATTGTACCGTAACACGGCTAATTTCAATGCGTTCTTTAGCGATACCGTTTTCAATAATCACCCGATAACAGACTCGTTCTATACCGTTTATACCCGCTTGCCCGATGCGTTCTTCTCCTGGGGCAAGCCCTTCAACAAGACGTGTTTGGCGCTTAAATGGTAACACTTCATCTTCGCACGATTCACTTTCAGTTACACGCACGACTGTGATAACCATTTGGTCAAAAATTTGTGTCCAACGCTCCGGATTTACGCGGTCTAACGTATCGAGTTGAATACCGACTTCGCGTAGAAATTGATCTACTGTTATTGGCTCGGCATTCTGATAAACACGTTCAGAACCATCTACCAATAAACGGACGATAATTTGAGGTTGTTCTTCTGGAACACACCCAATCATGAAAAGTGTCATGAGACAAGATAAAATAACCAGTTTCATCATCAAAGTCCCTTTTTGAACACATAGATACAGGGATGTAAACCACGTTGAGCGATTTGATAGTGATTTTTAAGTCTCAATTTGATTTTTGGTATTAGCGATTGCATCAGTTTAATCTCGTGTGTGATGATAATCGCCCGTCCACTGGGTGCGAGTAGGCGCTCCACTTCGGCTAATATGAATGGATACAAGCGCACATTTTCGATATGAGATCCGACCAATTGCCCAAAAGGTAAATCGGCACAGATAACATCTACCTGATTATCTGGCATCGGCGTATGAGTCACATCTGCCTGAAATAATGTCACCTGATGATTATATCCCGCTTCGGCAATATTATCTGAGGCACAACTGAGCGCATCCGATTTTATATCACAACCAGCTACCCATTGCGCCTCACCATAAGCACATCGCTCGATGAGTAATGTGCCAGACCCACAAGCGATATTCAAAAATCGATCGTTGGTTTTCGGGCGTGATAACCATATCATCGCGTGTGCGACAGGCGCATTAAGCGCACCTTCCATATTACAAACACGCCATGCTCGTGTTGCAAGTGGGCGATTGGTGAGGCGTGTGAGGACATCCCAACCATGTTTAGATCGTCGAATACGGAGCAACATATCGCCTTGTTCAGCTTCTATCAATCCTGTTGCAGACGCTATTTCTAATTTTATCCGTTCCATCACTGATGAATCTGACCCTGCGGCACTGAGATAAAATGTTTCACAAGATGTTTTCATATTTTTACGAACAAATTGAATTGTTTTGAGTATGCGTGAAAAATGTTCATGACCGAGCAAGGCTTTAGGGCGTGGGACAGTATAGCTATCATAGACATAAACAGCCACAGCCGTCTTGAGCCGATATAAAACATCAGGGTGATAACACATACATTGAATAGCGCCTTTTTGGATATGGACATCGCGTATCATCTTGTTTTGGATGAACGGCATTAATTCCTGTTGGGTGATAAATTCTAACCCGTCTGTTGTCTCAATCTCGTAATGAATAGGTGAAGAATGGGTTTTTATGGTCATGTGGGTGATTATATGCCATAGCATACTATCGATGCAACAGACAAAAGACCCCCTATATGGAGGTCTTTTGTCGATAGAGGGGTTCACAATTATGGTGTGAACAGGTTATTCACAATCTCGGTGAGTGTGACCAGTGTATAGTAGTTCCGTGCGTTTGCACCTGCCGTTGGATTATCACTGATATAACCCGCGCCATTCACATCGACACTCGGTGTTTCACCTGTGAGACCTTGATTTGGCAATTCATCCAACGCACGCCATGTATTGATTACAGGAACGCGCAAGTTATCCGATGTTGTGAGGATAATCTCATTATAGGCATTGATGAGTGTATTGGCGCTTGAATTGGTGCTGGGTTGAATGGTCATCAACACGGGAATGACATTATTAGCGAGTGCTTGGCTGACGATTTGGTTAAGTTGCGCTTGGAATGTGCCACTATCCAAACCGTTCAAGGCATCCTGATACCCAATACTCACTATCACAATACTGCCATTTGCAAGACGCATTTCGCATTGAAGTAATGTTTCTACGCCATTACATGCGGGATTCGTTGCGGTGTTCAATAAATCTTGTGCTGTGAGCGTGCCAACTGCAACGCTTGCTCGTGTAAAGCTACCGGTGCTATTAAAACGATCAATTGTGGCTTGAATACCCGCTAAATTCGTCATGTTAGGATCGAGGTTAAACACAGCACGCAAGAAATTGGTATCTGCCGCCGTTTGATCGCCGACAATCGCAAACGCGCTAGACGACAACCCACTATTCTGACCGTTGTTATACACAGGGCTTAAATCAGGCGTTAATTCTCCGATATTATCCAAGACGGGAACACTGCCTGCATAAGGCGGTGGTTGAGTTTGAGTCGCCTCAATCGTCACTTGTTTGCTGACAGGAAATGTATTCATACCATCGGCAATAGTGAGATTGATGGTATAAGTACCTGCCGTGCCATATGTATAGGCTCTACTAGCGGGGATGTCGCCGTTAAACACAGACCCGTCACCAAAATCCCACGAATAGGTGTAATTGCCCGTACCACCAAATGCGCTCGCCGTGACCGTGATGTTGAGGTCGGTCGGCGATGCTTGCGAGATAGTGAAATCGCCAGTGAGTGGTGGCAAGGCGTTAATCGTCACATCTTTGCTGATAACGGCATCATTCGCGCCGTCATTCACGGTTAAGGTGATGGTGAATGTCCCCGTACCCGCGTAGGTATGATTGGTGACTTGTCCATTGCCAACGTTACCATCGCCGAAATTCCACGAATAGGTGTAATTGCCCGTACCGCCAGATGCCGTTGCCGATACGCCGATGTTCGGGTCGGTCGGTGATGCTTGCGAGATAGTGAAATCGGCGCTCAGGGGTGGTATTTGTTGCGTTGGGTCTATGGTCAATTGTTTGGTGATAGTGGTGTTATTTGTACCATCACTAATTGTCAATGTAACATCATATGTGCCTGCCGTACCATAATTATGATTAACCGATTCGCCGTTACCTGTATTGGTATCCCCAAAATTCCATGAGTAGGTATATACCCCAGAACCGCCTGTAGCAGTTGCCGTAAATGCAACGGTTAAGTCTGTGGGGCTTGTTTGTGTGATGGTGAAATCGCCTGATAAGGGATTTGGTGGTGCTTGTAAGGTGACGGGTTGCGTCACAGTCTTTTTCGCACCCGTGCTATCTGTGACAGTGAGTGTAATAGTATAGGTATTGGGGCTGGCATAAGTTACGCTGGCATTGGGACTCACTTGACCAAATAAGGTTTGACCATTGCCAAAATCCCAATCATAAGCGGTATATGTCCCACTGCCCCCCGTCACTGTCGCGGATAAATTAATGCGAAGAGGATTGTTCGCATCAGGCGTAGCTTGAATACTCGCTTGAATAGGATTGCCAACTGTAATTTGTCGTGTTGCGCTAGATGAGCCACCCGGACCCGATACCGTCAAAATGACGTTGTATGTACCAACATTCGTGAATTGATGCGATGGATTTTGTTCCGTGCTGGTTGAACCATCGCTAAAATTCCATAAATAACTGGTGATTTGACCACCCGTAGACGCATTGGTGAATTGGACGGTTAATGGTGCAGAACCCGATGTCTTATCGGTTGTGAAACCTGCAACAGGCGGATTGGCACTTTGCACTGTGATTTGCCGTGATACATTCGATGACCCACCCGGACCCGTTGCCGTGAGCGTGACCGTATAAGTGCCAGGGTTATTGAATGTTTTAACAGGGCTAATCTCTGTGCTGGTGGTATTATCTCCAAAATTCCAAGTAAAACCTGTAATCAGGTTTGCTGGACTCGATAAATTAATGAAATTCACTGTTAACGGGGCTGTGCCTGTCACCTTATCTTGTGTGAAAGCCGCAATTGGCGCAGGAACTTGTGTATTGGTTGGCACGGGTAACGGAACACGATTTTGGATGCGAATATTGTTCACCACAACGTTGCCCCAATCTACGCCATTCCGTAAAAAGACTCGTAGGCGCAATTGATACAATCCATCTGGTGAGTTAGGCGTATTGGTGTTCCAAATGCCTAATAAACCATTAAATACTGGTGATTGTACGCCACCCGTAATCGGATACCACAAATTACTCGGATTCGGATCGGGACCATATTCCAGTTGATATTGCAAAAATTCGGGGTGCATTGCCGCACCAATTACTTGTACGTTGCCCGCCACGACATTACCCGGTATCGGCGATAAGATAAACACATTCACAGGCAACGCTGTTAGTGTGGGGATAATCGGTGGCGGTGGTCTAAAACTGAATGTGGGTGGTAATTGCGATGTTGGCAAAATTTGTGGCGTTGGCAAAACCACCACACCAGAAGGTGTACGTGTGGGTTGATTCGGACTCGGCGAGGCTTGAATCGCATTTTGTGTTTGTTGTGGCACATCTGTAATATTGATTTGTTGCTCATCCGTTGCGCCTAGATTACAAGCACTGAGCATCAATAAAAATAAAATACTGAGAAATAGAGGAAACCCCCTCGCCCAGATACGCTGAATGTTCATAACAACTCCCTTTGGTAAAATCGGTAACGTCAATATCGTTATGGGTAATTATAGCGTAAACATCCTCAGATAACCTGACGTGAACTCACCGATAGTATGGCGTTATAAATAAAATAAGGCGCATTTCGCGCCTTGTTAAAAATTTACCTTTGTATTGTGTCAATCAGTGTTTATGGTCTCACGTTTGTTAAGCCAATTCTCTCGACTTCTGACCAGAATTTTTCGATGTTTCGCAATTTGATGTCTTCATAACCGCGAATGATGTCGGGCAATGTTGCCAACTTAACAGCTTTGTCGTAATCGGCTTCATGCAAATTTTCTAGGCATTCTTCAATCATAGCGCAATATAAATTGGGCAATTGTCGTTCTACACAACGAACATGAGCATACCCAAACACATCTAATGGCGTTCCACGCAGAAATTTCATCCGTTTGAGCATCGCATACCCGACTTCAAACCATCTGCCAAAGCCGATTTTTCTCTTGAGACCAATCGCCCGTAACATGGGCGGATGAAGCATATATTGAATTTTCGCTTTTGTGCCAAATTCATCAGCCAGTGCATCTTGAAATTCTGTACGGGTATGAAGTCGTGCAACTTCATACTCATCTTTGTATGCCATCAGTTTGTATAGATATTTGGCAACTGCTTCGGTGATTTGTGTTTTCCCAATGCGTGACATCTCTTTTTGGAGTGTACGGCTCACAAAATCAGCATATTTTCGTGCATACGCCACATTTTGATAAGCTATAAGCTCTGGGACACGGATTTCGAGTATGCGAAGGAGTTCACCACTCGCGCCAATTGCATCAATTATGCGCCGTGCATCGGCATTAATAGCAGGTTGGATATGTAATTCGCCGATACGTTCCCGTTTTGCGACCAAACCTTTCACCCAATCTGGATGAGCGACAATTTGCCGACCGACACGAAATGCCTGCAAATTTGTTTTGACCGAAACACCATTGAGTTCAATTGCACGCTCAATTGCATCAGCACTAATCGGCAACAAACCACGTTGGTATGCCGCGCCGATAACAATCAAATTTGCCGCCATATGGCTACCAAAAAGCATCTCGGCGATACCATTAGCATTCATATATACGGTTTCGTCTTGACGTGTCACCTGATTGAGCATATTCATCAAGCGATTCGTTTTGGGATAGGCTTCATCAGTCGAAATAATCATCGCACCTGTTGGCGTTTCGCTAGTCGAAACAACGGCACGGGTGCGCTCCTTATTGGCACGCGACATATTCGATGGTTCGACCGCAGTGAGTAAGTCGAAAACCAAGAAACAATCAGCATGACCGATAGAAATACGATTCGATGTCTCGCGGTAATCATTTAAGATTTTTAGATGCGAAACGACTGGACCACCTTTTTGGCTCAAACCTGTTTGATCTAGCCCATGAATAAATTTGCCATCGAGCAGGGCGGCTGTCGCCAAAATTTGATTTGTTGTGACAACACCTGTACCACCGATACCCATCATATAAATACTATATTCATCTCCTTGTGGCAGTGTTACATCAGGCAGATTGAAATTCATGTCGACATTGAGGCGTTTTTTCTCTACTTTTTGTGGAATAACCGTCACAAACGCGGGGCAATCTCCTTTAAGGCAACTATAATCTTTGTTGCAAGAGGATTGATGAATTTGTGTCTTGCGTCCAAATTCCGTCTCGACAGGGAACACGCTTAAACAGTTCGATTTTTCGCCACAGTCGCCACAACCCTCGCACACAGCTTCGTTGATGAAAACACGCATTTCGGGTTCTTCTGCTAAGCCACGCCGACGTTTACGACGCAGTTCTGCCGCACATTCTTGGTCGTGAATCAGAACTGTAACCCCACTGATACTGCTCAGTAAAATTTGCGCCTCTTCGATACGATCACGATGCCACACCTCAACACCATCGGCTAGTCGCGTATTTTGTGTGTATTTTTCGGGTTTATCTGTGGTGATAATAATCCGCTTTACGCCTTCGGCTTGCAAAGCGAATGATAATTGTGGGATTGCCATACCACCATCAATATTCTGACCGCCTGTCATTGCTACAGCTGAGTTGTATAAGATTTTATAGGTGATATTCACACCAGCCGCAACAGCTTGGCGAATAGCTAACCACCCAGAATGAAATAATGTGCCATCGCCGATATTCTGAAAGATATGATTTGAATGGGTAAATGGTGCCGCTCCGACCCACTGAGCGCCTTCACCACCCATTTGGGTGATGCCAATAACGGGTCTATCTGGAATGAGGAGTGTCATGGTATGGCAACCGATACCGCCTGCGACCAAAGAGCCATCCGGTGCAACGGTAGATGTATTATGTGGACATCCAGAACAATAAAATGGGCTACGTGATGGTGTGTGGAGGTTAATCATACCCACTGAACTGGCATCACGGATTTGATTCAACCGATTTCTGACAGATTCCAATTCAAATTTTCGCAGAAGGCGTTTAGCGATGACAGTTACTAACGTATCGGGGTCTAATTCGCCATAAGCAGGCACAAGCATATTGCCTTCTTCATCGGTTTTACCGACAATGATGGGGCGTTCTGTCCGATTGTATAAAATATCACGGATGAACATCTCCATGAATGACCGTTTTTCTTCGATGACGAAAATTTCTTCTAGTCCATCTGCAAATTCGTAGATAATTTCATTTTCCATGGGATATAACATCCCAATTTTTAGCAATCGAATGCCAAGTTTCCGTAAATCATCCTCGCTAATGCCCATTTCATGAAAGGCTTGACGCACCCCATAATAAGTTTTACCAGAAGCAACAATCCCAATCCATGCCGATGGGGTTGGTACGGTGATGACATTGATGGCGTTGGCAGTTGCAAATCGTTTTGCCGCCTCAAGTCGACCTGTGACCAGTTCTTTTTCCATCGTTAGGCTATATGGGGTAAGTAAATAGGTGTTTTGGGTATGTTGCCATGGTTTGCCATTAAAGTAGAATTTGGGATCTTCGATAATCACGCGGTCAGGCGATACCTCTGCGGTGCTAAATTCATCCGCAACATCCGTTACAATTTTGAAGCCGACCCATAAACCAGAATAGCGCGATAATTCAAAGCCTAATCTGCCGAAATCGAGGACTTCCTGAGAGTTACCGGGGTATAAAACGGGCAATTGTGCATCGTAAAAAGCAACTTCTGAATGGGATGGCAATGTCGATGATTTAGATATCGGATCGTCACCTGCAATTGCCAAGACACCGCCATATCGACCAACACCTGCAAAATTAGCATGTTTGAACACATCGCCACTGCGATCTACGCCGGGTGCTTTGCCATACCACATCCCTAATACACCATCATATTTTGGATTGGGGAGCATATTGGCTATTTGGCTACCAAATACAGCAGTTGCGCCCAATTCCTCGTTTACACCAGGGGTAAAGTGAACTTGATGAGCCGACAACAATTTTTGATTTTGCCAAATGGCGCTATCTAAACCTGCTAAGGGTGAGCCACGATACCCCGATATAAATGTTGCAGTATTCAAATTACGCCGTTTATCGGCTAAATGTTGATCTATGGGCAAGCGTATCAGGGCTTGAATACCAGATAGTAGAATATATCCTTCGGATTGCGTGAATTTTTGGTCAAGAGTAAATTCTTTCCATGATTCACGTCTTGTTGCATCTATTTGAAATTGATTGAGCATCACACCACCTCGTAAAAATTTATTTAGTCTATTTCGCACATGGATACGTTGTATAAATCGCACAATTTTACTTAACTATACAAGCATTTCTCATCTATGGGTAGTACCTTTATGAAAGGTCTCATCTAAATCATCCACTTGACCCTATTTCAGACGATGCTAAAATAAACTCATACGCTCCATTCGTCTAGGGGACTAGGACGTGTCCCTCTCAAGGACAAAACACGGGTTCGAATCCCGTATGGAGCAATAACCAAAACGCCTATCCAATCCGTAGATAGGCGTTTTTTTATTTTTCAACATCGTCAAAAATTACTCTTTGATAAGAACCTTTATCACGAGTAATAATATGTGGATAAAAACATCCCCAAATCACCCCCAAATTTTTGACCTTACCATTTGGCATCTGGGAATGTATTCACTCCCGCATGAACGCCAATGCGCTTATACATTTGCAATCCGCTAAACGGGTATCCTAAGATACCATCATGAATTGCCCACGCCCGTCCACGCACGCTTTCCCATGCGTCTGGTTGGCGAAATGGGTTTTCCCCTGTGAGCCGACTGTGTAATTCGCCACCCGGTTGAAATTCATGATGTATCCGATTCATCTCTTGTAGTCCCTTGACATAACTAAATCCGTATCGCTCGAATGTGATGGCATTGGTATATGCAAGTGGCTCAATAAAGAATAATTCATGACCCATTTGTTTGACAAAACCCTCAAAGAACGGCAATGAATCTTTGAATACTCTCAACCCACGTCGAATCTGTCCAGGAGCCAATCCCGCTTTCATGGCTTGTATTTCGGCTGGGATATTGCGCGTTATGGTACCGAATTGCGTTGGGTTTCCGTATTTATCGAAATCCGTGTTGTATCGTGGTGAATCGGGATCATTCACAATGATGAGCAAAACAATAAGCTGTTGTGTGAGTGTATCGGCGAGATTGATGTAAAACAATGGATCTAGATCAGTAGCCCGTTGTTTTACGATAACCTCAACGGCACGACTCCCTTTTGGACACCGAAAATAGATGATAGGCGGATTGCGCCGTTCATCAGGATTATTGGCATCGATGCCATATTTTTCAAATACCCATTGTGGCAATAACCCTTTATAAATGTCATGTTTATCGGCTTCTGGTAAATCATTAATTTCTCGAATTGTATGCGGTATATCAGACATCGTTAGTACCTGTCTTTCAGTGCGCGTTGAATATCTCGTTCAGCATCCTTTTTGGCAATAGTATCACGCTTATCATACAATTTTTTACCTTTTGCCAGCGCAATTTCAACTTTTGCCAATCCATCGACCAAATAGACTTGTGTTGGAACGACCGTATAACCGCGCTCGCGCAATTGCGAGATAATTTTCGCGATCTCTTTTTTGCGGAGCAATAACTTTCTTGGTCGCAAGGGGTCTACATGCCCAAAGAAACTGGCTTGCTCATAAGGTGCGATGTTGACCTGCATTAGCCACAACTCGCCATCCATTTCTTGAACAAATCCTTCTTGTAGGCTGATTCTATTACGCCGAATCGATTTTATCTCCGACCCCATCAAGACAATTCCAGCCTGATATGTTTCTTCGATAAAATAATCATGAAATGCGCGTTTATTCCGTGCAATAATTTTACGACCGCCTTCTGACATCGTATATCCACCTTATTATCTTATCTAATCCGATAAAATGTTGTTTTGAAGATAGCGAATCGCTTCACCCAATTCGACATCACGTCCATTTTCATCAGGTATCATTTCGATATCGGGCGTTAAGCCAACTCCCTCGATGACATTTCGATGCGGTGTCAGCCACTCGGCGGCAGTAATATGAACTGATGACGTATCAGATAACCTAAAAATCTGTTGTATTGTTCCTTTTCCAAAAGTTTTTTGACCCACTAAGACCCCTCTTGATTCATCTTGAATCGCACCAGCTACCAATTCAGCCGCACTTGCGGTACGTCCATTGACCAAGACCATCATCGGTAAGTCAGATTGTGTTGGCAATGAATTTGGGTAAAATTCTCGTTCCTCAGACTTGCTAACCTCAATTAAGATGACAGTATCTCCCAAAAATATACCAGCAACATCAATTGCTTCTTGTAATAAACCACCACCATTATTTCTGAGGTCTAATACCAAAGATTCAATATTGGCTTCGGTCAAGTCTTCAAGTGCCTGTTGAATTTCGGATGGGGTACGCGCCGTAAATCGAATAATCAAAATATATCCAATGCGGTTATCCTCGTCCAAAACACGCCACTGAACAGATGGGACATTTACAACAGCAAATGGGACAAAAAACGCGAGTTCTTTATCGCCACGTATAACTATCAAATCCACGCCGTTATTATCTTTTACTTCGCCACGTAATAATTGATCTATCGCATCGGGTGAATCGGATAAAACAATCTCCCGTCCATTAACAGATTTCAAAATGTCGCCGTCCACGATACCCGCCGATAATGCGGAACTTTCTGGAAATGGATACATCACGAATTGCCCAGCTTCGTTACGTTGCAATAACACCCCTACCCCACCATACGTTCCAGCCAAAACCTGAGATTCGCTCTGGGCAACTGGTGGGTCTATAAAAAAAGTGTTTCTATCACCCAGTGAATTGAGCATACCACGTATTGCCGCATATTGGCGCGTTTGATAATCCGGTTGTTGGCGCAAATAGTGTTGGTCTATCAGATTTTGAACTTCATCTAATAACGGATAACCAGATTCCATCAATTGTGGTTGTGTCGCAGAAAAAACAGAGTGGGTATCAAATATATCGCGTATGATAAAACCCGCCACAAACACCATCGCCAATCCAACACCAATTAACCCACCTGTAATGAGTGAGCGCAGATAATTTTTTGTCGAAAATTGTTTTTTCATGGGCGCTTTCACACTATAATAAGATTAAATAGAAACATCCGTATATTTTACCATTAGATGATATAGCCCCACATAGTGAGAAATATTGACTGAGAAAGTGATTGGGATTTTATGTTAAGACAAACAGATGCGACATACACGCCACTTATTTTAGTAGCAGATGACCAACCATCTAGCACTCAACTCTTAGAGCGTGTTTTTTTGTATGAGGGGTATCGGGTACATAAAACCGCCGATGGATTAGAAACACTCGATGCAATTTATACGCTCTCACCCGATTTGGTATTACTGGATATTAATATGCCCGGCATGACGGGTTTCGATGTCCTCAAAAAAATGCGAGAAAATCCCAAAACGGCTCGTATACCAACGATTATTATCACTGCTATGGGTGAATTAAACAATATTGTTCACGGGCTCAATCTTGGAGCGGATGATTATCTAAAAAAGCCATTTCATCCACAAGAACTGATGGCACGCGCCAAAGCGAAACTCCGTGCCTATCAACTTGAAACACAGCTCTATCAAAAAACACTCGAACTCGAATCATTATTACGCTTAAGCGAAGAACTTAGCCTTTACCCAGAAAATAGTGACTTATTACAATTCGTTGTTCACCTCATTGCCGATTTAGTCCCCCAACGCGCTATCCAAATTATCCAACTGGATCCAGACAGAAACAGCGATAACGCCATTCGTTGCGCTAATTTTTCTATCAAACAACCCTTTCCATTCTCAGATTATCTCCAGAAGCATATTGAGCAAAATAAAGATATTATCCAATGGGAAAATATGGATGATTTAATGGCGCACTACTATGCGACTACAGGGCTTTTACGAAGCAGTAATGATGTCTTGGGAATGGTCATACTTGGATCGGATACGCCATACACAGATAATCAATTTCGCCTATTTAATGGTATTTGTCGGCAAATTGCCCTTGCATTTCGCAAAAACGAACTCTATCACATTCAACAACGTTACGCTAACCATTTAGAAGAGATGGTCGAAAAACGAACACGCGAATTAGAATCCACACAAAAGTTATTGATTCGCTCAGAAAAACTGGCATCTATTGGTCGCATTGTTGGCGAAATTGCTCATGAAATCAAAAATCCACTGATGCCCATTCGTATTTGCCTCGATAATACCAAAGAGGATATTGAAGATGGAATCTATAATGGTGATATCGGTATGATCAATATGGCATTTGAGAGTGTTGAGCGCATTAATTATATTGTAGATAGCTTGCGAGCATTTATGGGCAATAAACAGGTCGAAAATGTCCAATTTGTGCCAATCGATATCAACGACCTCATCGAGCGAATTGTAGCGTTCAATCAACGTGTACTCGATGACATCCACATCGAAACAGATTTGGCATCAAGCACTCCCGTATTGGGTAATCGTTTTGAGCTAGAGCAAGTATTTCAAAACATGATTATTAATGCCAGAGATGCCATGCCAAATGGTGGTACGCTAAAAATTTCGACTCAGCAACACCAGAAAAGTATTATCATTCAGGTATCAGATACAGGCAAAGGGATTCCACAAGATATCATCGAAAGTATATTTGAGCCATTTATCTCAACCAAAGTAGAAGGAAATGGATTGGGCTTGTTTATTAGCTATGGCATCATCCAAAAACATAACGGTCATATTGAGGTACAAAGTACAATCGGCAAAGGGACGATTTTTACCATCCGTTTACCGATTGCACCAGATATTTCAAATTAAGCATCTACAACACGCCATGAACGTCTAAAATCTTGTTCAGAGAGATCATTATTTTTATATTCCAATGCAGAAATGCTTGGGACAATCATCACGTTAATCGTTTCATTGGTTGAGCAATCTAAAAAGCGCACCCCTACCCCAACATAGTCGGATGGTAGTTGGTTAATATTCTGACTTAAACCATTCATTGCGGTTGGGATCAGTTGGGTATGAGCATCACCGCGCACTGTACACATCGGCACAAGCAAGGTTGCACCCAATACAGTTTCAACTATCTCGGTTGTGCCATTGGTGGGATAATTCACACTTAAAGATGCCAAAAACGCATCTACAGAAACTTCTTGGATGATTTGCGTTGCAACAGTGACCGTATTTGTGGGTATGATTGGTGTATCTACATTTGGTGTTGCTGTACTGACAATGGCGGATGTGGACACTGTTTCGACAGCATCGGGTGTTGTTATAGCCGTTATCGGTGTTACATTCTGAATAGAATCCAGCGTTGCTGTTGGATTAACCCCTTGCGAAATAAATGTACCTTCGGGTGTTGTGGCGCGTTGTTCTGTGGCATCACGACTATCACGCGGAGATGCAATCAATATAATTATGCCCAATACTACCAAACCAATGATTGCACCCGCGATAATGAATGTACGTCTACGCCCATCTTCTGCTTTATCATCAGGCGTAGAGCTAATTTCTTCATCATCGAGATCGATGTCAAAATCATCATCCGATAACGTCGTATCACCGACTTGTTGACGTGCTGTTTGCAGTAATGCACTTGCCTCGTCATTTGTAGGATCTAATCGTTTCACATTTTCGAGGGCTTGGATTGCCTGTTGTGGGTCTTCAACCGCATGTGCATACAACCACCACGCATCGGCGGAATTTTGGTTATTGGCTAAAACCCCTTCTAATATACTTCGCGCTTTGCCGAGTTGTCCTGCTTCTATGAGCTGATAGGCTTGTTCTAACGCTTGTTGATTTTCGCTCATATTAACCAATCCTACTTGTTTGGATAGAATGACATGCTAGGAGTTTACTCTGAATTATGGCTTATCGCAACCGATTTTCGATAAATACTCTCAAATTAAAACGACCCGCCTACTTTAGACGGGTCGTTTTGGATTGCCTTGGAGAGGATTTGAACCTCCACCTCTTGCGAGACACAGCCCTCAACCGTGCGCGTCTGCCTATTCCGCCACCAAGGCATTTTTACGTTACTCAGATTATTATATGCCAAACTTTTTTTGTGTCAATCCTTTTGCGCCACATCAATTTTTTATACAATAGCATCAGATAGCCAACTCTAAAGAAATGAGACACTCATGCGTATTGTGGTAGATGCCGTTGGAACAGATAACCGTCCCACCCCAGACATTCAGGGTGCAATCTTAGCCGCACAGGAATGGAAACACACCATTATTCTTGTCGGTCCGGAAGCCCTTATCAAACAAGAACTTGCGAAGCATAACACCCAAAACTTACCTATTGAGATTGTGAACGCCGATGAAGTCATCGAAATGACCGATAAACCCGCCGATATGGTGCGTGGAAAACCAAATTCGTCTATGCACATTGGCTTGAATATGGTCAAGGATGGTTTAGCAGATGCCTTTGTCTCGATGGGCAATACAGGCGCGTTACACGCAATTGCCATGTTTTCACTTCGGCGTATACAAGGCGTAAAACGCCCCGCTATTAGCATTATTTACCCAATTTATGGTAAACCTGTCATCGTCTTAGATATTGGTGCAAATACCGATTCTAAACCCGAATGGCTTGTTCAATTCGGCATTATGGGGAGCGCCTACGCTCAACAGGCACTAGGCGCAAATAAGCCCAAAGTCGCGCTCATGTCGAATGGCGAAGAAGATGTTAAAGGCACGCCCGTACTTCAAGAAACCAACGCGCTTTTCCGCGAATTACCCCTCAACTACATCGGTTATATCGAACCTGCCGATATGCACCACAATGTCGCCGATGTTGTCGTTGTAGATGGATTCATTGGCAACATTATGCTCAAGACATTCGAGGCAACCACCCGCTACGTTGTGAATATCATTCGTGACCAGCTAAAATCATCATGGCAATCTAAAATCGGCGCGTTATTATCGCGCCCCGCATTTGGGCGCGTGCGTAAACTGATCGATCCTGCTGAAATCGGTGGTGCGCCACTCTTAGGCGTAAACGGTGTTGTTATTGTTGGACATGGTAACTCAGATGCAAAGGCTGTGAAAAATGCCATTTATCAAGCACAACAAGCTGTTTTGGGCAATGTCATTCAAACCATTAAAACCGATATCGCCAGAATGCCAATAGGAACAAGTACCGATGGAGTATCAAAGAAATAATTTTCCCCGTGCTGTTATTACAGGATTAGGTGGCATCACCCCACTGGGAGATGTCCATGCCTTGTGGGATAGTCTTAAAAATGGCAGATCGGGTATCCGTAAAATTGAAACCATCGAGACCGCCCATGTACCCGTAAAAATCGCTGGTGAAGTACGTGGTTTTGATTCATCACCTTATATAGACCGTAAAGATGCCCGACGTATGGGACGCGCTTCACAATTTGCCGTGGTCGCATCGATTCACGCTGTCACCGATGCTGGTCTGAGTGCCGATTACATCCGCGAAAACGGGGAACGGGTCAGTGTGGTTATCGGTACATCATTAGGTAGCCATGAAATGTCGGAGCAAGCCACCACAAAATATAAAACATCAGGTTATCGTAAGCCCAATCCGTTATCACTCATCAATTCATTACCAAATATGGGGTCTCATTATGTCAGTCATCACTTTGGCACATTAGGCGCACTCAAAACGCCGTCTACAGCATGTGCATCTGGCACACAATCTATCGGCGAGGGCGCAGAACTCATCCGCTACGGCAAAGCCGATATTGTTATTTGTGGTGGGGTCGAAGCAATTTTGCAAGATTACACCATTGCAGGTTTCGATGCCATGAATGCCCTCGCTACTGGTTATGAAGATACACCAGAGTTGGCTAGTCGCCCATTCGATGCGTTACGGAGCGGATTTGTATTCAGCGAAGGCTGTGGGATTGTCGTCCTCGAAAGCGCCGAACATGCCATGAAACGGGGCGCTCACATTTATGGCGAGGTATTAGGTCATGCCTCATCATCAGATGCTTATCATGTTGCTGCGCTCGACCCCGAAGGTTGGGGCGCATATCGCTCGATGAAATGGGCATTAGAAGATGCTCGCATTTCTGCCGATGAGATAGATTATATCAATGCACATGGCACATCTACCCCCGCCAACGATGCGATGGAGACATTGGCAATCAAGCGCCTATTGGGTGAAAATGCCTATCATACCCCTATTAGTTCTACCAAAAGTATGATCGGACATGCCCTTGCCGCTTCTGGCGCGATTGAAGTGCTTGCTTGTGCGATGATGCTCAAAGAACAGGTCATTCATCCAACCATCAACCTTCATAACCCCGACCCCGATTGTGACCTTGATTATGTTCCTCATACCGCCCGTGAGGTCAATAATATGAAGATCATCCTATCTAACAGTTTTGGCTTAGGCGGACAAAATGCTACAATCGTGTTAGGTAAAATCTAGTTTATTTAAAAAGGCAAAATCATGACAACTGAACATATCACCGTCATCGGCGGGGGCTTGGCTGGTACAGAAGCCGCTTGGCAACTCGCAGAGCGCGGTTTTAATGTCCATCTATACGAAATGCGTCCACATAAAACTACGGGCGCTCATGTCACAGACCGCTTAGCAGAATTGGTCTGTAGCAATTCGCTCGGCTCGAAACTCAACGACCGCGCCACTGGGTTATTGCAACACGAACTCAAATTGCTCAATTCGTTGCTCATCCGTTGTGCCGAACAATCATCCGTCCCCGCGGGGGGCGCATTGGCAGTCGACCGTGAAGTATTCGCGCAATTGGTTAGCGATCACATCAACAATCACCCGCGCATTCAGGTATTTCGCCAAGAAATGCCGACCATTCCCACCACACCTACGATTATCGCATCCGGACCGCTCACATCACCCGCATTAGCCGAGGAAATCGCCAAATTAACAGGGCAAGATTATCTTTTCTTCTATGATGCTATTTCGCCGATTGTCACACTTGAATCGATAGATATGACCATCGCCTTCAAAGCCAGCCGATATGAACGTGGCGATGAAGATGATGGCGATTATATCAATTGCCCGATGGATAAAGATGAATATATGACTTTCGTAAATGCCCTTCGCAATGCAGAAAAAGCCGAATTGCGCGATTTTGAGCGCGAAGATCCAAATTTTTTTGAGGGATGTTTGCCGATTGAGCAACTCGCCAGTCGTGGTGATGATACCCTCGCTTTCGGACCGATGCGTCCTGTCGGGTTGAAAGACCCGCGTACAGGCAAACGTCCTTATGCGGTCGTCCAATTGCGCCGAGATAACCTCACAGGCAGTCTGTATAATATTGTCGGCTTCCAGACCAATATCAAATGGGGTGAACAAGAAAAAGTATTGCGCTTGATACCGGGCTTACAAAATGCCGAATTCATCCGCATGGGGCAAATGCACCGCAATACATTCATCAATTCCCCCGTATTGCTCAATGCCACCATGCAATTCCGCACCCGCAAAGATTTATTCTTCGGTGGTCAAATCACAGGTGTCGAGGGCTATGTCGGGAATATTGCCACAGGGTTAATTGCCGCCATCAATTTAGCCAATTACTTGCGTCATATGCCTGAATTTATCCCGCCACAAACCACCATGCTCGGCGCACTCTGCCATTATATTTCTCACGCCGAACCTAAGCATTTCCAACCGATGAAAGCCAATTTTGGGATTTTACCCGAATTGCCCACTCGCATTAAAAGCAAAGTAGAACGCTATACAGCCTACGCAGAACGCGCCCTCGCCGATATGAAAGTCGCAATCGAGACCGCCAATATGCCTATTCCAGAAACTCTTTAATTGCCACAACACACCCAAAGCGTTAAAATAGGCACAAGAATATATATTTTTGTGCCTATAAATGTTTAAGGACTTTTGACCATGTTACAACCATCTGCACGCTTAAAAAATCTGCCACCGTATTTTTTCTCGGTGATTGGCGATAGAATCCGCAAAATGCAAGCCGATAAAATCAAGGTCTATCGGCTCGATATTGGTAATCCAGATATGCCTCCGCCATCGGCAGTGATTGAATCGTTGGCGACATCGGCATCTAATCCCAAAAATCACGGGTATAATAGCTATCGTGGAACACCCGCCTTTCGTCGTGCGATGGCAAAACATTATCAACGCCGATTTGGTGTCACACTCGATCCAGATGTCGAAATTTTGCCCCTTTTAGGCAGTAAAGAGGGCATCGTGAATATCACGCTCGCCCATTTATCCAAAGGTGATATTACCCTTATACCCGATATTGGTTATCCCGCCTACGCCATGGGGACACGCCTTGCCGAAGCCGAAATTCATTGGGTGAGGCTCGACCCCGACAATGGTTATCGTCCTATATTAGATGAAATCCCGATGGATATTCTCAACCGTGCCAAAGTATTATGGATAAATTACCCCAATAATCCCACAGGCGCGATGATTACACTGGATGATTACAACCATATCGCACAATTCTGCGAAAAACACAACATCCTCCTCATATCCGATAATCCCTATATGGATGTGTTATTTGAAGGATCAACTGCCCCTAGCGCCTTACAAGCCGATGCCGATAGGAGTCACATCGTAGAATTCTTTTCATTCTCCAAAAGTTATAATATGGCTGGTTGGCGTTTAGGTGCGGCATTAGGCAGTAAAGAGGCGATTGATAATCTGTTAGCTGTCAAAAGCAATATCGACAGCGCCCATTTCACACCCATTTACGATGCAGGTATCACCGCACTAGATACCCCTCAATCTTGGTTGGATGAGCGTAATGCCATTTATCAACATCGTAGAGACAAAATTATGAGCGTCTTACCTAAAATTGGTTTGTCTGCCGATGTGCCGATGGGGTCGCTCTATGTTTGGGCAAAGGTATTGGATGGCGATGCCACCGCTTATGTCGAATCGGCACTGATGAATGCCCATGTATCACTTGCACCAGGTGGTGCATACGGACCTGGTGGGAATGGCTATGTCCGTTTTAGTATGGGTGTCGAAGAGGATGAACTTACACAAGCCCTCGATGCCCTTGTCGCATGGTATAACAAACGCTGACCGAAAGGGACTATGACTGAATTTTTTGAACATAACCAACCAGAAAAAGCATTTCTTGTAGGTGTGACTGTCAAAGGCAGTCGCCCTCTTCTGCCTGTCGGCGAATCTCTGAAAGAACTCGCCCTATTAGCCGATACTGCAGGTATGATCGTCACGGGTCAAGCCACACAAACCGTCAACCATATTGATGCCGCTACCTTCATCGGCACGGGTAAAGTTGAAGAAGTGAAAGAGGCATTGATTGAACTTGAAACCAATATCGTGATTTTCGATGATGAGCTTTCTCCGCGTCACCAACGTGAACTAGAACGCCGATTTGGAGAAAATATCAAAATTATAGATCGCACCACCCTTATCCTAGATATTTTTGCTCAACACGCCCGTACCCGTGAAGGTGCTTTGCAGGTCGAATTAGCACAGTATGAATATCGTCTACCCCGATTAACCCGCATGTGGACACATCTCGCCAGACAAGCAGGTGGCAGTGGATCGAAAGCAGGTGTCGGATTACGCGGACCTGGTGAGACTCAACTCGAAGTCGATAAACGCGAAATTGGACGTAAAATATCGAAACTCAAAGAAGATATTGAAATGGTGCGTCTACAACGCAGTCAACATCGTAGGCAACGCACAAAATCGGGCATACCCATTATCGCACTGGTTGGTTATACCAACGCGGGTAAATCCACACTCCTTAAAGCTGTAACGGGTTCAGATGTCTATATCGCAGACCAACTCTTTGCCACACTCGACCCTACAACACGCCGATTTGAATTACCCTCTAACCGCCAAGTATTATTGACGGATACCGTAGGATTTATCCAAAAACTACCAACAACACTCATCACTGCATTCCGCGCCACGCTCGAAGAAATCGCCGAAGCCGATTTGATTCTCCATGTAGTAGATGCGTCTCATCCGAATGTGCTTCAACATATCGAAGCAGTGGAAGATACATTGGCAGAATTGGATGTTATCAAAATTCCTAAATTGCTCGTCTGGAATAAGATAGATAAACTCAAAAATGGCATCTATCCGCCAGAAACTGATATGAGCGAATATATCCAACAAGTTCAAGTATCGGCTAAAAATAATATGGGTATCCCTGAATTACTCGATGCAATTGAACAAGCATTGGTGATGAACATGCGCTTGGTACGCCTACTGATACCGTATGAACGCGGTGAACTTATCTCACAACTATTCAAAGTGGCAAATGTGGAAAATCAAGAACATACCAATGAGGGTGTAATTCTGACTGTGCAACTACCCATTACTATCAAACATCAATATCGAGAATTTCAATTAGAAGGATAAAAATATTATGCTCAAACGACTCGATAAGTCTCCCCTATTGCTCAGAACGCTCGCATTTTTATCGAACTTTCTCGCAAAACAACGTGGATTACCCGCCGTAATCGGCGTTGTTTTCATCATCGTTAGTTTGATTGTCCAGACCATCAATGTCAGCGCCGATAGTGTATTCTTAGAATATGTTGGTATATTGACGCATCATGTAGGTGTTCTGATTGCAATCATTGGTTTACTGCTATCAAATCCGTTAGGGAAGTAATCCCTAACGGATGCAATCAGAACAAGTAGATGATGTGTCAATTTATCCGTTCAGTTCGTTCAAATCAACCCAGTAAATTTCTGGACGGTATATCGTGTGAACAAATAAACGCATATCGTCAGAGATGGTCAAACCAGCTAATGGTGCGGCGAGTTCTGTGTAAATGACTATCTGAAATCCATCGTTTGAACAACCACCATTTTCCATGCACACCATCGGGTCTACACGTCCAACTAATCCGCGTGTGCCGAGTGCATAAGTGAAATACAGATAACCATCTTCAGCCAAAACCAAATTCGTGGCATTTTGCACACCACTTAATAACGGTTGAGGCTCTGTCGGTTCTTTTGCGACCAAACTCGCTTTATCTAGCCATTCGATAGAGCGTCTTGAACTCCCGTTATTTACCACAAATACATGCTCATCAGCCACAACAATCCCCGCAGGAGACCGAAAACCATCTAACAACACCTCAGATGTACCATCACGATTCACCTGATAAATCGCGTTTTCAGTGATGCTCGTCACTAAAAAGCTATCTTCATCCAAATAGGCAATACCCCATGGTTTGGGAATATCCCGACCAGCAGGCACAGGTGACGATTGCCGATTAATCCGCACAATCATATCTAAGTCGTAATCGGGTATCCATAACCCAATCCCACCATCCGTGTTTTCGACATACAACGTATGGGCACTTCGGACACCATAACTATAGGTGATGGTTTCACCTGTGCTTGATTCTAACCGATATAACGTCCAATCACCTGTACATGCCGTGTACAGAAAATCATCAAACCACTGAATCCCATTTGGACGTTGTACATTACCCGTCAGAACCGATAAATCGGTTTGGGTAAATGGCTCGAATGTGCTCGCTATCCGCGTTACTTCGACTTCTGCTGTGGTTTCTGCGATGGAGGTTGTCTCTGGGGCGGGTGTTTTAGATGGTGCTGGGGTTGGGGTCACATCCGATTGCCCCCATACCCCCGTTGTGATGATAACCGCTAGTAACGTTAAACTCATCATCCCTATCAGTCGTATACGCAACATCATTCATCCTTTACAAATTGTTCTTATGACTATATGAAAATAGAAATCAATTGATGCTTGGAACACGAACATAGAACGTTGTGCCGACTTGTGGTTTACTTTCAAACCACACTTTGCCTTTATGACCTTCTACTATCGTTTTCACAAGGCTCAATCCTAAACCCGTTCCTGTGATATGCTCAACCCCCGCTTGCTGTCCTCTATAAAATCGCTCAAATACACGCTCCTGTATCTCTTCTGGAATACCAACACCATTATCCGCTACGCTGAACACCACATATTGTCCATCAGAATACACGCGCACCACAATATGACCATTCGTCAATGTAAATTTAATCGCATTTTCTATCAGATTGATAAGCGCCCGTTCAAATTGCTTAGAATCACCCCAAAAATTCGGTACATCTTCAATTTGCGTCTCAACTATCATTTTCTTGTGATCTATGAGATGCGCCAATTCTGCCAAAACATTCTCAACAATTTGCGATGGCACACAAACTTCCCATTCATATCCTACCAGTGACGCACGCTCAACATCTAATATCCCCTGAATAATCCGATTCATCCGTTCCAATTGCCACTCGACCGTGTTCAATGCTTTATCGAAATGTTCATTTGTCGGAAAATCCGATTCCATCCGCAATAAATCCAGATGCGTCATGGCACCCATCAACGGATTTTTCAGATCATGGCTCGCCATCCGTATCATCTCGCTTTTCAGCCGATCCAGTTCTTTCTGCTCATCAAATAAATGACTATGTGCAATAACGATGGCGATTTGGGCGCTCAATAATTCCAACACATAAATATCCTGTGTATCAAATACACGCCCCTGTTTGCCACTCACCACCAATAACACGCCAATGACATGACCCGAATAGATCAACGGTATCCCCACCACAGACCCAAATGTTTCGCGTGCAAATGGCAACTCATCTTCCCCTTGCCAATCACGTCCGTAATTTTCGAGGGCAAGAGTCTTTTGACTATCTATAATCGTCCCAATAAGCCCCTTTTTGGGTGTTATTTCACATCCCAAATACGCTTTAGGCAATTCATGCGCTGTCCGTAAAAAAAATACGCCCTGCGTATCTGGTTTTGGCGGTTCTTTCAAAAAAATTCCCACCGCATCCGCTTCAAGTAATTCTGCCGTTTGCGCCGCAATTTCATCTAAAACCGTATCCAATGCCACTTGGCTCGAAATAGCGATGCTCATACGGTGCATTGCCTGAACTTGATTTTCGCGCTCGGCTAATGGTTCTATAATTTCTTTACGGATAATACCAAAGGCAATAACCAACCCACCAATAGACCCGATACTAGTCGAAAAAGAAGCCACAATCAACTGTGGATTAAAAAAGATGAAACTCTGACCCACGATAAACAATACAATACCAATCAATAAATTTGCTGATGCAATCTTTTTACGATACCGCCACGCCAAAAAGAGTGTTGTCCCGTCAAATATCACAAAAGACAATAAAAATATGCTCGATAACCGTAATTCGAGTATCTCCGAATTATCTATCAAACGCCCCTGTGTGATATATAAAAATACCTGATACCCCATAAACATACCCAACCCCAAAAATGCCAACATACGAAACCGTTTGCTTTGCACACCGACAAATGTCGTTGTCAGGACATAAATCCCAACACTCGCGCCAGAAAATCCAAATTGTGTGAGCGCCAACGCAAATAAGCCAATTTCGGGAATATCCACGGCAATTAATCCAAATTGCACCATAAACGACCCCACATTCCACAAAATTAAAAATGTGAGGAACACCCCGAAAAACTGATTTTGTTCTTTACGTGGATTTTGCCACAAAATTAAAATCAAAAAGCCTAATGCTAATGCCAACGTTAAGCCGTTTATAAGTAACGTTAATGTCGTTAATAAAGACATCAGATTGCTTAATCTATACTACCGGGTGTCTGTTTCTCGAACCGATACCCAATCCGATGCTCTGT
Organism: Anaerolineae bacterium; assembly: GCA_034436155.1. Taxonomy (GTDB): domain Bacteria; phylum Chloroflexota; class Anaerolineae; order Aggregatilineales; family Phototrophicaceae. The sequence continues at coordinate 160,318 of DAOTVP010000010.1, read as the reverse complement.
CAGAATATAAATCGGATTCGCAGGGTTAGGTTCTATTTTTCGCCGTAATTGGGCGATATACACCCGCGGATAATAAATATCATTCACATATTCTTGCCCCCAAACCTGTTCCAATAAATCGCGCTGAGAGACAACCCGCCCAGCATTTTCGATGAGCATCGCCAATAACTTAAATTCGGTAGGCGTGAGATGCTTTTTCTGGTTACGAACATACACATGTCGCCGATGTAAATCCACCATCAAATAACCATCATTATAACCTTGTTCATTTTCACTTGTGACCATTTGTGCCCGTCTGAGCAACGCATTAACCCGCGCCACAAATTCATTCAAGCGCACAGGCTTGATAATATATTCATCCGCCCCTGCATTTAAACCTTCAATGATGCTATCTTCTGTAATTGCCTGTGCAGATAACATCATAATCGGCGTATCGGCAACTTCACGAATCCGTCGACACACCGTTAACCCATCCATATTCGGCATCGCAATATCTAATACAACTAAATCGGGACGAAATACATGAAAAGTCTTCAAACCCTCTAATCCATCACCAGAAGTCATCACCTCATGATTATCTTTGATGAGAGCGCGTTCCAATGCCTCACGAATCACTTCTTCATCATCTACAACCAATATTTTCATGTATCTCGTCCTCTCTATGTTATAGTCGTGCCAACACCGCCTCTGTAAATTCATCTGTGTTTGCAACAGATTTTGTTTGGGCATCTACCAGGTCGGCTGTCACGATACCATCAGCCAATGTTTTCTCAACTGCTGATTCTATTGTATTCGCTTCTGTCTCTAATCCAAGACTATACCGCAACATCATGGCAACAGACAATATCATCCCCGTTGGATTTGCCTTTTTCATGCCCGCAATATCAGGCGCAGACCCATGCACAGGCTCATATAACCCAAAACGACCATCCCCAAGCGATGCCGATGGCAACATGCCCAACGACCCCGCCAAAACCGATGCCTCATCGCTCAGAATATCACCGAACATATTCTCGGCTAAAATCACATCAAAACTGGCTGGACGGGTGAGCAAGTGCATGGCACAACTATCCACCAAACCATGTTCAAGTGTCACATCGGCATAATCTTCGTGAACTTTCACAACCGTCTTACGCCATAAACGCATCGCCGCCAATACATTGGCTTTATCTACCGATGTCACCTTTTTGCGCCGACCCTGCGCCGCCCGAAATGCTACATGTGCCACTCGTTCCACTTCTGGGACGGTATATAACATCGTATCATATGCCGAATCACCATCCTCTTGTTCTTGGCGCGGACCAAAATACAACCCACCTGTTAATTCCCGCACAAATAACAAATCCACACCTGCTAATAAATCGGCACGCAACGGCGCACGATGCACCAATGTCAGATACGTTTTCACGGGGCGCAAATTGGCAAATAACCCAAAATGCTTGCGAATTTTCAGCAATCCTTGTTCTGGACGCACCTTCGCGCTCGGATTATCCCATTTATACCCGCCAACCGCACCGAGCAACACTGCATCCGATTGTTCAGCGAGTTTGATTGTCTCATCTGGCAACGCTGTTCCTGTTTTATCAATCGCTATTCCGCCGATTAGCCCTTCATGATACACAAATTCATGCCCGTATCGGCTACCGATCGCATCCAAAACCCGTTGCGCCGATGCCATCACTTCTACGCCAACCCCGTCACCGGGCAACACCGTTAATGTCGCTTTGACCATATTTATGACCTCTATCTACACATGCCGATGGTCAGATTGATTCGTCTGACCATCTAAAAATTCACCATTCAAATTATATAACTGCTGGCGATACACCTTCAGATTGTTTATCGCCCTCATTCAAAAATGTGATGCCATATTCGATGCTATCCACCAGCGCCAACCAACTGGCATGAATGATGTTTGTCCCCGCACCAACAGTATTCCAGCGTTTACCATCACATTGCGTCTCAATGAACACTCGCGTAGTTGCGGCGGTTGCTTTATCACTATCCAAAATCCGTACTTTATAATCCACCAACTGAAAATCTGCCATTTGTGGATAATATGGGATGAGCGCCTTGCGTAAAGCCAAATCTAACGCATTGACGGGACCGTTCCCCTCTGCCGCCGTATGCACCACATCCCCATTCACATCCAATTTGACCATCGCCTCAGAAAGCGAACCCCTATCACGCCTATCTTCGACCAAGACGGTAAAATCAATCAGGGTGAATAATGCCCGATAATCGGGTTGAGCGCGTCTCATCCGTACCGCAATCGAGGCTTCTGCACCTTCAAAAACAAATCCCTCATTTTCGAGCATCTTGATTTCATCCAACACTCGTGATGTTTCATCATGCGAGACATTCATGCCAAATTCTTCGGCTTTACTGAGCAAATTCCCGCGTCCAGATAAATCCGACACTAAAATCCGCATCTCATTGCCGACAATTTCGGGTGTGATATGTTGATAGCTATCCACATTGCGCCGAATCGCCGCCACATGGATACCCCCTTTATGGGCGAATGCACTTTTGCCCACATATGCCAGATGATCATCCGGTGCAAGATTCGCAATCTCCGCCACAGTGCGCGATAACCGTGTCAGTTGTGCCAAGTTTTCTTGTGGAACACAAAAATAACCCATCTTGAGTTGTAAATCGGGGACAATGCTACACAAATTGGCATTCCCACATCGTTCACCATACCCATTAATCGTACCTTGTACCTGTGTCACGCCCATTTGCACCGCCGCCAACGAATTGGCAACCGCCAATTCACCATCGTTATGAGTATGAATCCCCAGTTTCATCGTTGGAAAGACTTGTCTCACAGTACGAACATACTCGGCGACTTCCCAGGGCAACGACCCACCATTGGTATCACATAGCACCAACCAATCCGCGCCACCCTCAACTGCCGCCTTGAGCGTATCGAGCGCATACTCAAAATCGAGTTTCATGCCGTCAAAAAAGTGTTCCGCATCATAAATCACCTCTTTGCCTAGCGATTTCAGGTAGCGTAAGCTCTCCCGAATCATCCGCAAATTCTCTTCAGGTGTCGTCTGCAACACATCCCTGACATGCAACATCGATGTTTTACCCACCACCGCCACCGCAGGCGTTTGTGCATCTACTAATGCGATGATGTTCGCGTCAGTAGCTGGGTCACTTTCTTTTCGGCATGTAGACCCAAATGCCGTAATTTTGGCACATTTTAACGGTAATTCACGCACTGACTCAAAGTATGCCGCATCTTTTGGATTCGATCCTGGCCAACCACCTTCGATGTATGCCACGCCAAAATCATCTAATAACTGTGTGATCCTCAGCTTATCATGCAACGAGAGTGAAATTCCCTCCCGTTGCGTGCCATCACGTAATGTCGTGTCGTAGATTGCAATCGTTTGCATATCATACCTCCACTGGCATAAGTGTATTCACCCGTTGGGGATTGTTTGCCTCATATTGCGCGATATCAGGGTCTAAATTAAGCAAAAAGCCCATCTGATCGACCCCTTGCAACAGGCAATACTTCGAGAATCCGTCTATCGGAAACGCCACCTGACGACCATCGGGCAAAATGATTTGTTGCGCCTCTAAATCCACGCTGATTTGCGTATTCGGGTCTTCTTGTGCAAGGCTGATCAGTTGCTTGTGCGTCTCTTCATCTACCACAATCGGCAATAGCCCATTTTTGAGCGCATTATTCTGGAAAATATCGGCGAAATATGTGCTGATAATCGCCTTAAATCCTGCCCCCATCAATGCCCATGGCGCATGTTCGCGTGAACTACCACAACCAAAATTATGCCCGCCAATGAGTACCTGTGCGCCTGCATGTTGAGGCATGTTCAACACAAAATCGGGCTTCGGCGTGCCATCACTGTTATAACGCCAATCCGAAAAACACGCCTCACCAAGCCCGTTCTTATCGGTCACTTTCAAATAACGCGCAGGGATAATTTGGTCGGTGTCAATATCGTTAATAGGCAACGCCACGACTTTACCTGTGAATGCCTGAAATTTATCCATCTTATCCTCTTCCTACGCTTTCATTCGTTCCATCATCACACGCGGATCTGTCACCACGCCATGAACAGCACTAGCAACGGCGGTCAGTGGACTCGCCAAAAATGTCCGTCCCCCCTTGCCTTGCCGACCCTCAAAATTGCGATTACTGGTGCTAACCGCATATTCACCGGGTTGCAATTGGTCGCCATTCATGGCAATACACATCGAACAACCTGCCTCGCGCCATTCTGCGCCTGCCTCACGGAAAATTTCGTGCAAACCTTCAGCTTCAGCTTGGGCTTTTACCCTTTGTGACCCTGGCACGACCATCATACGCACACCATCGGCAACTTTCCGTCCCTTAATAAATTTTGCCGCCTCGCGCAAATCGCTAATGCGTGAATTGGTACAACTGCCCACGAATACCACATTAATCGGTTGCCCCAGCAACGATTGACCGGGTTGCAATCCCATATACGCCAACGCCTTATCCAATGCCATTTTCGCGCTGACATCGGTTAAATCGGCTGGATTCGGCACATTATCGGTAATTTTCATGCCCATTCCCGGATTTGTCCCATAGGTAATCATCGGCACGAGATCATCGGCATTCAACACAACTTCCGCGTCAAATGTCGCGCCTTCATCACTAGGCAATTTGCGCCAACCCGCCACTGCTTTATCCCATGCACTACCTTTCGGCGCAAATGGACGACCCGCGATATAATCGAATGTTGTATCATCGGGCGCGACCATACCCGCACGCGCACCACCTTCGATAGACATATTGCAGATGGTCATCCGCCCCTCCATACTGAGGCTACGAATGGCAGATCCCATATATTCCAAAACATAACCTGTCCCACCGCCAACACCGATTTTAGCGATGATGGCGAGGATAATATCCTTCGCAGTGACCCCTTCATGCAACGAACCCTCAACACGGACAGCCATCGTTTGTGGTTTGTTTTGTAATAAACATTGTGTCGCCAAAACATGCCCAACTTCGCTTGTGCCGATGCCAAATGCCAACGCCCCAAATGCACCATGCGTGCTAGTATGGCTATCGCCACACACAATCGTCATCCCTGGCTGAGTCAATCCCTGTTCGGGACCAATCACATGCACAATCCCCTGATTTTCTGTCCCCAATGAATACAGGGGTATGCCAAATTCTTGGCAATTGCGCGTCAGAAAATCGAGCTGAAAGATGGCTTGTGCATCCAATACAGGGATAATCCCTTGTGCATTACGCGGTGTCGTGGGCGTACTGTGATCCATCGTTGCCAATGTGCGGTCTGGGCGACGCACTTTCAAGCCACGTTCACGCAATACCGTGAATGCCTGCGGTGATGTCACCTCATGGATGAGATGTAAATCGATATACAAAACGGCGGGTGTATCTGCCGTTTGTGGCTTTACAAGATGTTGATTCCATACTTTTTCAAACAGTGTTTGTGCCATTCTGATAAATCCCTTATCCCTTACTGTCTCAATTTATGCCTGATGCGACACGCCAACGGTTGCCGCTTCGCCTTCTGGCTTCATATCACCATATCCAACAATCACTAACATGCGGTTGATCGCCGCCAAATATGCTTTTACACTGGCGACAACAATATCGCCATCTGCGCCATATCCACCAAAAGTTTTACCATTCGATTCAATCCGTACCGTGACCTCACCAAGCGCATCAATGCCTTCGGTAACACTATGTACGGCATATTCTACCAACACATTTTTAGGCGGATTAATCACCGCATCCAACGCCCGATAGCACGCATCCACAGGACCGACACCCACCGCCGCGTGGACGATTTCTTCACCTTTCGCGTTGCGGAGTTTGGCGGTGGCGGTCGGCATTCCCATCGTGCCACACATCACCTGAATATCAACAAGGCTAAAAACCTCTTGTGGTTTATTAAATTCATCCGCCATGAGCGCCTCTAAATCGGCATCCGTGACGTTTTTCTTGGCATCTGCCAATTCTTTGAATCGTGCAAATACCTGATTTAAGGCATCACCATCTACTTCATATCCCAACTCGCTCAAACGAACTTTGAGCGCGTGCCGTCCGCTATGTTTGCCTAATACCAAACGGCTTTGCGATAATCCAATCGCTTCAGGGGTCATAATTTCATACGTACTTTGATGTTTGAGTACACCATCTTGATGAATACCAGCCTCATGGGCAAACGCATTCGCCCCAACAATCGCCTTGTTCGGTTGCACCATCATGCCTGTGTAATTGCTGACCATACGACTGGTCTTCATGATTTCGCGGGTGTTGATGCCTGTTTTCAGATTATAAAATTGCGGGCGTGTATGAAGCGCCATCGCCACTTCTTCGAGGCTGGTATTGCCCGCACGTTCACCAATGCCGTTAATCGTCACCTCAACCTGACGCGCTCCTGCCAAAACACCCGCTAAGGTATTGGCTGTAGCTAAACCCAAATCGTTATGACAATGAACAGACCATACCACCCCGCTACCAACACCTGCACCGGGCGTTTCTGCGATGAGTGTAGCAATCGTCTCGCGCCATTCTTCGGGTGTGACATAACCTACTGTATCGGGGATGTTCAACGTGGTCGCGCCACACTCAACCGCCACCGCACATACCTGAATCAGAAATTCGGTATCGGTGCGCCCCGCATCCATCGGACTAAATTCGACATCCTCGCATAAACTCCGCGCCAATGTAACCGATTTACGAATCACATCCAACGCTTGTTCGCGGGTTAAACCAGTCTGATACTTCAAATGAATGTCTGATGTCCCCAAAAAGGTATGAATACGGGGATATTTAGCATCTTTCACCCCTTCCCAGCATTTCAAAATATCGCCTTCTACGGCGCGTGCCAATCCACAAATCGTTGGCGCATCATCGGCATTCCCGACTTCACGCGCAATTCGTTGCACCGCCGCCAAATCATCGGGCGATGCGGCGGGAAAACCCGCCTCTATCACATCCACCCCCAACCGCGCCAATTGCCGTGCAATTTCTAATTTTTCGGCACTCGTCAGCGTTGCGCCCGGACTTTGTTCACCATCACGCAACGTTGTGTCGAAAAAAATCACGCGGTTGGGGTCATATACTCGTCTTGTCATTGCTCCATCCCTCCATTTCGGTGATGTTTATTCGGTCTGTTTGATTCGTTTCGCGTTCAAGAATGACATCATATCGCGCAAATCTGCGCCCACTTTTTCGAGCAATAAATCATGTTCTCTGGCACGCCGTGGCTTAAAGTTCGGGCGACCCGCTTTGTTTTCGGCAATCCAATTGCTGGCAAATGTGCCGTCTTGGATGCGTTGTAACACGCCCGACATTTCCTCTTTGACCAAGCCTTCAATCAAATCACCCGTCACATAACCGCCATATTCCGCCGTATCGCTTACGCTATACCACATATAACTGAGTCCGCCCTGATACAGCAGATCGACAATCAATTTGAGTTCGTGCATACATTCAAAATACGCGATTTCAGGTTGATACCCCGCCTTGACCAATGTCTCAAAACTCGCGCGGACGAGTGCCGCCACACCACCGCACAATACGGCTTGTTCGCCGAATAAATCGGTCTCGGTTTCCTCTTTGAAGGTCGTCTCGATAACACCCGCCCGTGTGCAACCAATCGCCTTCGCATAAGCCATCGCCAACGCATGAGCATTACCCGTTGCATCTTGAGCAACGGCGATCAGCCCAGGGATACCCGCACCTTCGGTATATACCTCGCGCAACCGATGACCCGGACCCTTAGGGGCGATCATGGTGACATCCACGTTGGCAGGTGGGACAATTTGCTTAAAGTGGATATTGAACCCGTGTGCAAACATCAGCATCGTCCCGGCTTTGATATTTGGTGCGATATGTTCAGCATAAACCTCTGCCTGATTCGTATCGGGCGTGAGAATCATGATCACATCGGCGACTTTGGTCGCATCAGCAACCGATAACACCTCTAAGCCATCGGCTTGCGCTTTGGCACGGCTTTTACTGCCTTCGTGCAAGCCGATAACCACCTTCACACCACTATCTTTGGCGTTGAGCGCATGGGCATGACCCTGACTACCATAACCAATCACAGCTAAGGTCTTGCCGTTCAACAGGCTCAGATCTGCATCTTTGTCATAGAAAAGTTTTGCCATTCGTGTTTCTTCCCTTTGTGTATAAGATTGTTATCTGTTAAATTGTTTCTACGGGATGGCTGTTGATAAGCGCATCCCGTCTCAAACACATACTCTATACGCCGTAGCGTTCCAAATCGCCCGTTGTTTGATGATGATTCACCGGTTCGTAATCGGTATCCAAAATACGAACACCACGCCCCATAGCCACAACACCCGTGCGGACAAGTTCCACAATCCCGATTGGGCGCAAATCGTTAATCAAGTCTTCGACCAAATCCTCTTGTGCGGTGATTTCGATGATGGCATATTTCGTACCAATATCCACAATTCGCGCAGGATAACGGTCACACACTTCGGTCACAGCATTGCGCGATTCAACATCATCAGTACGTACCTTGATGAGCGCCAAATCTCGGCTGATGTGGGGTTCACCTGTGAGGGACTTGACATCAATCACATTGACCAATTTATATAAATTCGCCACAATCTGGCGAGCATCAGTGCGGGTCACATCCACCACAATGGTCATGCGTGAAACATGCGCCTTATGTGTACGCCCTACCGTCAGGCTATCGACATTATAATTGCGACGACGGAACAAACTGGCAACACGATTCAACACACCGGGTTTATTCTCGACCAAAGCCACCACAACTTGTTTTGATGGATTATTATTGTTCATGATTGTTTTTCACCTTTTTTCGGACGACGAATCATTTTGTCTAAATCTGCGCCTGCTGGCACCATTGGATACACAATTTCTTCTTTTTCGACCACAAATTCGATGAGGACGGGTCCCTTATGACTATTGGCAAATTTGACCGCCTCTTCAATTTGGTCACGTTTGGTCACACGCATACTGGGGATACCAAACGCCTCAGCGAGTTTACAAAAATCGGGGTTCACCATCGGCGTGGCATGATACCGTTCTTCATAGAAAAATTCTTGCCATTGGCGCACCATCCCCAAAAAGCCGTTGTTGATGATAGCAATTTTCACATCCACACGCTCTTGCACAGCCGTCGCCATCTCGCACATCGTCATCTGAAAACCACCATCGCCGACAATCGCCCAAACTGGCTCATCAGGTCTGCCAAATTTCGCACCAATTGCCGCGGGGAAGCCAAATCCCATCGTGCCAAGTCCACCACTGGTCAACAGGGTTGCTGGTCGCCGATGGGGATAATATTGCGCCTCTATCATCTGATGTTGCCCGACATCCGTCACCGTAATCGCTTCGCCATCGGTGAATTTCCACAAATCGTTAATCACTTGTGGCGCTAATAACGCCTCGCCATCATAATTGGTCAAAATATCGCGCTCACTCGAATCTTCCTGCCAATCTCGAATCCGATTCAACCATTCGGGATGTGTATTTGCCTCCACACCGGGCAAAATTTGGCTGATCACCGTGCGTAAATCGCCCGCGATACCCACGTCCACTTTCACATTTTTGTTTAATTCAGATGGGTCAATATCCACATGAATCTTCTTGGCATGAGGCGCGTATGTTTTTAGATTGCCCGTCACACGGTCATCGAAGCGCATCCCAAGCGCGATAATCAAATCCGATTCTTGAATGGCATGATTGCTGGCGGCGTTACCGTGCATCCCCATCATACCAATACACAGGGGGTGATCTTCTGGCATCGCCCCTTTGCCCAACAACGTGAGCGAAACGGGGATTTGCGCCCGTTCCGATAATTCTCGCAATTCTTGAACCGCGCCCGACATTATAATGCCATGCCCCGCCAAAATAATCGGGCGTTGCGCTTGGTTGATGAGTTCACGCGCCGCAAAAACATCACTCTCATTGGCGGCAGTTGGTGGACGATAACCGGGTAAGCGGATTTCACCTTCAGGATATACGAATTCGATTTTTTCGTTTTGAACATCTTTGGGAATATCAATCAAGACCGGTCCGGGTCTGCCTGTGCGGGCAATATAAAACGCCTCTTTGATACAATATGCCAATTCGTGAATATCAGAAACAAGATAATTGTGCTTGGTTACAGGGATGGTCACACCCGTCACATCCGTTTCCTGAAAAGCATCTGTGCCGATTGCGGCGCGGGGAACTTGACCCGTAATGGCTACAATCGGCACAGAATCCATCATGGCTGTTGCTAAACCTGTGACTAAATTAGTCGCACCCGGTCCACTCGTGGCGATACACACCCCCACGCGCCCCGTTGCACGCGCATACCCATCCGCCATGTGCGATGCCCCTTGTTCATGACGCACCAACACATGATGAATTTGTGGATATTTCGTCATGGCATCATAAGTCGGCAAAATTGCCCCACCCGGATACCCAAAAATCACATCCACACCTTCCCGTAATAAACATTCCATCACAATTTCTGAACCACTGAGTAACATATTGTATCTGCTCCTTATTGACCTATCTCAAGGTGATAATTTCATCATTTTTTGTTCACATACGTCAACCAACCGTACGTATCGGGTAATTTACCACTCGTGATACCAAAGAATTGGTCTTGAACCTCTTTGGTGATTTTGCCCCGTCCACCATTGCCTACGGGAATTTTATCTACCGACCGAATTGGGGTGATTTCTGCCGCCGTCCCTGTGAAGAAAACTTCATCTGCCATATACAACATTTCGCGGGCGATTGGCTCATAACGAATTTCATATCCACCCGCTTTGAGGAGCGTAATCGCTGTATCGCGGGTGATGCCCGCCAAAATAGATGACCAAATGCTCGGTGTATAGACCACGTTGTTATAGACCACGAAGATATTTTCGCCCGCGCCTTCGCTGATATACCCGTGAATATCCAGCGCAATCCCTTCGGCATACCCGTTATCGTGCGCTTCCATCGAGACGAACATGCTATTCACATATTGCCCGCCGATTTTCGCCAACGATGCCGTCGAATCGGGTGCGCCCCGTCGCCATGAGCTAATTTGGGCATCCACGCCATTTTCAATCGCTTCACTGCCTAAATAACGCCCCCAATCTAACGTGAGGATATAACATTCTGTCGGCGTGCGTCCCCGACCTTCAAGCCCCAACGCGCCAGCCCCCCGAAATATCACTGGGCGGATGTAACACGATTGATGTTCGTTGCGCCGAATTAATTCGACAATCGCTTCATCCAGTTGATCAGCCGTAAAATTGTGGTCAATTTTGGCGATTTTCGTCCCCATCATGAGCCGTTTGGTATGGTCATGTAACCGAAAAACCGCCGCGCCATGTTCTGTTGCATACGCACGAATACCCTCGAATACACTCGATCCATAATGAATCGCGTGCGCTGTGACATGGACTGTTGCCTTTTCCCAGTCTATGAATTCGCCGTTATGCCAAATATATTTTGCGTTCATAGTGTTGCCTTTCTCATTTTATGCCGATAAAAAACAAGACCTCCCGTTGCTTGGGAGGTCTTGTCCATTCTCTGCTTTATCTGCGACTATCTACCAGACAAATTCACCACCCAAGCATCAACGCTCGTTCTTAATGATAAGCACGAGTACAATAAGGCTAATAAGGATGATGGAGATAATTGTTTTGGTTGTCGCTTTTTTCATTGTTGATGTTCGCTCTATGGTATGTTTCTCAATCTGACTTTAAGATTATCCATCTTTTGCGCTTCTGTCAACTGATTTGTGACAAAAATCACGGCTTTGTGAAAAGTTCATATAGATTAACCATAACCTTTTGTGCATTGTTACTAAAAATTAAATTATCGCCATCAACCATTCTCGTGCCAAGCGAATTTGTTCTTTTACGGCATCTGGCGCAGTCCCACCAAAATTCGCTCGCCGCGCCACCGATTTTTCAAATGTGAGCCATTCGGCAACATCCGCCTCGAATAATGGGGATAGTCCCTGCAAATCGGTTAATGGCACTTTGGTCAGACCAATGCCGCGTTCGCTCGCCAACCGCACCACCTGTCCTACCACATGATGCGCCTCGCGGAAGGGCATCCCTTTCGCCACCAAATAATCTGCCATATCGGTCGCCAGCATATCCTCCGTCAGCGCCACCCGCATCTTATCGGGATTCAACTTCAGCGTTTCAATAATTGCCGTCACTACAGGCAAAATCGTCATCAGCGTATCCACCGAATCGAATAACGCCTCTTTATCCTCTTGAATATCTTTGTTATAGCCACTCGGCAAACCCTTGAGTGTGGTCAAAAATCCCGTCAGATTGCCGATGAGCCGTCCCGCTTTGCCACGCGCCAATTCCATCGGGTCGGCATTGCGTTTTTGAGGCATCAGGCTAGACCCCGTGCTATAACGGTCATCCAGCGTGATATAGCCAAAATTTGGGTTGCTATACCACACAATATCTTCGCCCAATCGGCTCAAATGCACCCCAATCATGGCGCAGGTATAGAGCATATCCGCCACAAAATCACGGTCAGCCACCGCATCTAGTCCGTTACGGGTGGTGGACATATTGAACTGAAATGCAATTTTGCTACGGTCATATTTTAGAGGTGTGCCTGCCAATGCGCCACTACCCAACGGCAATCTTCGACACATCTCGGTGATATTGCCCAACCGAACCGTATCACGATAAAACATCTCGTAATAACTCATCAACCAATACGCCGCGGTGATGGGTTGCGCGGGTTGCACATGCGTATAACCGGGCATAATCGTCTGGAGATGATGCTCGGCTTGCATCACCAATGCACGGGCTAAATTCACCAAATGCTGATGCAAAGCATCAACTGCATCGACCACCCATAACCGAAAATCAGTCGCCACTTGGTCATTTCGGCTACGCCCTGTGTGCAATTTGCCACCCACTGCGCCGACAATTTCGGTCAGTCGGCGTTCTACGGCGGTATGAATATCCTCGTCAGTCGGGATAAACACGAATGTATCCGCCTCAAATTCGGCTAAGACCTGTTCGAGTCCGTTTCGGAGCGTGTCGGCTTCTTCTGCAGTGATAATCCCCGCCTCGTGCAACGCATACGTATAGGCAATGCTCCCCTGAATATCCTGCTTATACATCCGTCTATCGAATGGCAGGCTATCATTCAATCGGCGCATCGCCTCATCGGGTTCAAATTCAAATCGTCCGCCCCACAGTGCCATCTTTTTTATACCTTTCTGATTCACCATAAAATACAACACCCGATACGTCGTTGCCTACCATAACGGGTGTTGTCATTGCTTATTATTCGTCCGCTTGTGTGGACAGGGATATTCTGGCACTCTCACTTCAAATACACATCTACCATCCATGAATGATACACATCCCGATTTGAAGGCGAACACACCGAAATGAGGTCGAACACACCGAAACCCGTTGTTGTTGTTCTCGTTAGACGGGGTGGTCCTGTTGCGGTTGGCGGAACGCACGTTATCGGCGGGATTGTTCCAAGACCCACCACGCAAGACACGGCGCACTCCCCAGAATCCCTTAAAAAATAGGATACCAAATAATTAAGATTTTAGCCACCCGCCTAATAATTTTCCAATTTCAGTACAATTTTCGGCGAAAAATCCATATTGGTCGTCACTTGTATACTTCAAGGAGTTGGCAATACGCATATAGGTGCGTAATTCTAAAAGGTGAATATCGGCTTGTCTCAGATACGATTGTTTATCAGACGATTTTGTAGCATGAAGAAGACATCGATGAAAACTAAAAATGGCAGTTTCTATCTCTTTTGCCAACCGAAAGCGTTCATATTTAGGATATTTCGCCGTGTGTGCCAATATCCAAACCATCAGAGCTTCCGTTTTGATGAATATCGGCGATTGTGACACGTCTCACCTCTGTGAACATTTTCCGCACTAAACCCCGCGTATTACCATGCCTCACATGACCCAGCCACGACATTACACTCGCCCGCCCTTCTTCTGCCGTGATTTCACCGCGCAAATAGGCTTTATACATCGCCCGTAGCCGTCTCTGATAGGCAATGCCTTTAATCCGTTTTAAGCGCCGATGAGTTAGATACACCGTAAAACCCAAAAAGGGTATCCCATGCGTCACAGGGCGCGGATGACACCGATTTTCATGAATCGTCAGGCGATAAGTCTCTAAAAATGCGATGATTTCACGTTGCCATATGTGTAGGGTCTTTTTATCATCAGCGAACAATAAAAAATCATCCACATAACGAATATATCCCTTACAGCGTAAGGTGTGTTTGACAAATTGGTCAAGCGGATTCAGATATACATTCGCCCAAAATTGACTGGTCAAATTTCCAATCGGCAACCCACGCGGGCGATTCACCGCTAATAAATCATCCCCATCAAAATAACGCATGTCGTACTGTTCTGTCAAGACCCCTACCCCACTATCTATAATTTTGCCACACAACCGCAATACCGCTTCATCTGCAATCGTTTTGGCTAAAATAGCTTTCAAAATCTGGTGATCTATCGCAGGGAAAAATTGCTGAATATCACACGGTAACACATACTTAAATTGTTGCATGAATTCCGTGCAACGGTCTAACGCTTTGTGTGTACCCTTACCGACCCGATTGGCATACGTGTCATGTATAAATTTACGCTCATAAATCGGCTGAATTTCGCCCACCAACGCATGATGCACCACCCTATCCCGAAATGCCGCCGCGCTAATTTTACGCCGTTTGGGATCATGCACCGTAAAATGGGTATACCCACTCGGCATATACGTCTCATCGCGCAATTCTTGATGCAATGTCACAATTTCTTCATCCAGATTTATGGCAAAATCGGCAGTTGTGCGCTTATATCGTTTGCCTTTGCTGGCTTTGCGCCATGCTTGCATGAGTGCATGATAGCTATAAATTTTTGGGTATAAATTTTTATATGTTTTCAACCTCATATACCTCATTTTTATCGCGCTGGGGGCTTCGCCCCCAGACCCCCTCAGAAAATTCAGTAATATCAGTATTCAGTATTACAGAATTACTCTTGAGAGCGAACACACCGAAACCCGCTGCTGTTGTACTCGTTAGACGGGGAGGACCAGTTGCGGTAGGCGGAACGCACGACATCGGCGGGATCGTTCCAAGACCCACCACGCAAGACACGGCTATTTGTATTATCATTAATACTTTCATCATTGCCCTCATCATAAGGATACGAGCCATACAAACTGCTCACCCATTCCCACACGTTGCCACTCATATCCATCGCGCCCACCCATGATACACCGCCTGCACGACTGCCTACAGGCGCAGTTCGGTTGTTGCTATTGCCATAAACCACATTATCGGCAATAAATTCATTCCCCCACGGATAAATCAGGTTGTTCGGTCCACGGGCGGCGTATTCCCATTCGCGTTCTGTCGGCAATCTGCCACCCCGTAATTCACAAAAATCTCGCGCCTCAAACCAGGTGATGCGTTCACGGGGCAAATCATCGCCCGTCCAGTTGCTATTTCTGCCTGCAACCCCACCAAAATCGGCGAATTGTTTGTTTGTCACCTCGTATTTATCGATCCAGAAAGGTTCATCAAAACATTGTTCATGAACGGGTTGTTCGTCACTATCACCGACATCGCTCCCCATCATAAAACAACCTTTTGGCACGAGTACCATCACCACGCCGTCAAATTCTTGCTCAACCGGTGTCCATTGCTCATTGGCGATGATATTTGCCCCGCCTGCATATCCGGGCGGTATGGTCGGTGTCGGGCTGGGGGTAAAAGTTGGTGTTTCGGTCGGTGTATAGGTAGATGTGGGTGTCGGTGTTGCCGTCCAGAGCGTAGCTGTCTCCGTCAATCCAACGACATATTGTTCGGTGGCGGTGGATGCTTGTTGCGTCCGAAATGCCACAATGCTGGCGGTGATATCGGGTGTTGGGGTATCCGTCCATAATGTGGCAGTCGCGGTTTGGTTGATGGCGCTCTGTGTGCCAACGGCGTAATCGGTCGCCCGCTGGCTAAGTGTGGATTCGGCGTTCTGCGTGGCTTGGTCAATCGTTGCTTGAGCATCGAGTGTACCGACAATTTGGGCAATATCCAGTGTTGCCGTCTCGGTCGGTGTGATAGATGGGGTATCGGTCGGCGCTGACGTATTCGATGGTGCATCGGTTTGCGTGGGTGTCAGGGTCGGCTCGGATGTATTGGTGGCTATAAGGTCATCCGTATTATTTTGCGCGACTTGTTCGTTGGTGATTGAGGCAGTCTGTTGCGGTGCCGTATCATCACCCGCATTATTGGGGTTATTCGCCACCAACGTGATTATCACACCCACCAATATCAGCATCACCACACCGATAAGGATTGGCATCATCATGCGATTCGATGGTGGTGTTGGTCGCTTCATGGTGATGGTCACAGGCGGTTGTGCAATCGGTTGTTGCGCGAGGGGTTCTGGTGGTTGTTGTGGCGCAGAAGCCAAGCGCCGATTGATAGACGCATATAACCGCGCATTGGCTCTGGCATCTTTGAATCCCGCCGATAAATCTATCCAATTCAGGCGTTTAATCTCTTCACGCAAGTGTTCAGGCGCATTATCTATATTCGTCTTGTGGCGGATAATCACAGGGATTCGCGGTTTTTGTAACCGCCACGCCTCTTCAAATTCGGCTTGACAATAAGGCGATATGAGCGAATCATTCGACATCAGGTAGATGAATATATCACAGGCGCTAATTTCGCCCAAAATCATCCGCCACCAATCATCCCCGCCCGAAATTCGTTGGTCATACCAAATCACATGATTCGGATAAACTGATTGCAACAACGGGACTAATTCTTCTACAAAAACGCCATCTGCTCTGCTATACGATATAAAAATACGCGCCATCATTATCCCCACACGGGTTCACCATTATCATAACGCACATTATAACCAGATTTAACCCATCACGCAACCAATTGCAGATGAAAATGGGTGCAGGCTATCATTCAATAGACGCATCGCCTCATTGGGTTCAAATTCAAATCATCCGCCCCAAAGTGCCATATTTTTTATACCTTTCCATGAAAATTTGACACGCTAAAAATACATATTCACGTCATTGCAAAATGACGCAACGAAAACCGATAATATCACCCTCACCGGTGGGAACGCTCCTATCCCGATAGGTCGAGCGCACAAATATATCTATATCTAGCCAAGCACCACCACGCAATACACGCTGGTTATCATCATCTGTGCGTTCATGGTCAGCATCATAAGGATACGGTTCATATAAACTACCGACCCATTCCCACACATTACCACTCATATCCATCGCACCAACCCAAGATACCCCACCCACACGACTACCCACAGGGGCAGTTCTACCATCACTATTGTCACTATAGACCACATTATCCGCAACAAAATCATTCCCCCATGGATAGATTAAGTTATTCGGTCCACGGGCGGCGTATTCCCATTCTGCTTCGGTCGGCAACCGTCCACCGCGTGACACACAAAAATCACGCGCCTCAAACCATGTGATACTCTCTACAGGCAAATCATCTCCAATAAATTGATTGGGATTGGCTTTTTGACCATTCAAACGGGCAAATTGTGCTTGTGTCACCTCGTATTTATCTATCCAGAAGGGTTCATCAAAACATTGTTCATGCACGGGTTGTTCGTCACTATCACCGACATCGCTCCCCATCATAAAACAACCAATTGGAACAAGTACCATCGGCACACCATCAAATTCCTGCTGGATAGGTATCCACTGCTCATTGATTGTGATGTTTGCACCCCCTAGATAACCCGCCAATACGGTTGCAGTCGGCGTAATTGTGGATGTTGGCGTATCGCTCGGCGTAATTGTCGATGTCGGCGTGTCGCTCGGCGTGGTTGTGGATGTCGGCGTGTCGCTCGGCGTGGACGTATCACTCGGCGTAGCTGTAATTGTTGGCGTATAGCTTGATGTGGCGGTTGCGCTTGGTATATCGCTCGGCGTAATTGTCGGTGTTGATGTTTCACTCGGCATGATTGTAGCCGTTGATACAAGCACCAATGCCTCAGAAGTCTGTGTTTCCATACGCTCTATAGTGACACGCGCCATCTCTTCAAAGCTAATCGTATGTGTTGCCGTCAAAGGAGTATCCTGAGAATTTGCGATGGTTAACGTTTGGGAAGTATCGTCTGTTACAGTGGCATTATCGCCTGTTCCACCCAATAAAATCATCAATAAAATAATGATAAAAGCAATCCCACCCCCTATGAATGATAACATGGCGAAATGAGATTTTTTCTCTTGGGGTTTATCATTTTGAATCGCAGGAATGTTATTATTGAGGTTTGGTAGATGCCCATATATAGCTTGTTCAAGTGCAAGTGCGAATTCAGTACATGTATTAAACCGGTGTTGTGGGTCTTTCGCCAATGCTCGCATCATGACATTATCTACATCTGGTGATATATCACGGCGCAATTCGCTCAACAATGTAGGGGTGACAGAATGGTGTTTGTGCATGAAGGCATAGAAGTTATCTGCCTCAAAAGGCAACTTCCCACATAACAATTGATAGGTCATCACCGCCAGAGCATACTGGTCAGCTTGCCCAGTCAATTCATCTCCACGCCATTGTTCAGGAGGCATAAAAGCATAAGTGCCTATAGCCACCCCTTTAGTTAAATCTGTAACACCTTTAGATGATTGTGATTTTATTTTAACAATACCAAAATCCACCACATACGCCCGACCATATACATCAAACATAATGTTGGCGGGCTTAATATCTCGATGAATAACGCCCATACGATGTGCATAATCTAAAGCACCACTGATTTGTTTAATCCAATTAATCACATCAGAGATTGGTATCAAATCGTTTGATGATTTTAGGAGGCGATCAGATAACACACCGCCTGTTAAAAATTGCAAAACCATATAGGTTATCTGATTTTTGGTGCCAAAATCATAAATCTTGACGATATTGGGGTGATCTAATTTGGCACACGTTTTGGCTTCACGCTCAAACCGCTTTAGCAAATCTTCATTACTAACCAATTCTGGTGCCATAATTTTGATAGCCACATCGCGCTTCATCCTAGAGTCGTAAGCGTGATATACCTCACCCATACCACCCTTACCCAACAGCTTACGAAACTCATATTGACCTAGTTGTTTCCCAACTAAATTATTTTGTGACACAGCTTCCCCTTAAGTGAGTACATATCATCCACAGTGCCTATAACATAGCATATTTAACCCTAAGAATCAAAAAAACGTGTGCGCCATATAGCTGATATAGCGCACACGCGCATTGACATCTTAGTCCGCCACACTGTGATCTATATCGTTTAATCGCGTTTGAATCGGCTATAATCGGGTTTGCGATACCGACTCACCCCACCACCATCAATATTGAGGAGCGCCTCGACCTTCATCGGCAAACCAAACAGCGCGATGAACCCTTCGGCATCTTTTTGGTTATACACATCCTCCTCGCCAAACGAGGCGTAATCTTCCCGATACAAACTGAACGGACTCTTACGCCCCGCGATGATGATATTGCCTTTGTATAATTTCAGGCGCACCGTACCCGTCACCAATTCTTGCGTGATTTGCACAAATGCGTCCAGCGCCTCGCGCAGACGGGTATACCACATACCATTGTAGACCAACTCGGCATATTTCACCGCCACAAAATCTTTGTAGTGCATGGTGTGTTTATCCAGACACATGCTTTCGAGTGCCTGATGCGCCCGCCGTAAAATTGTGCCTGCGGGGGTCTCGTATACGCCGTGGCTTTTCATCCCAACCAGCCGATTTTCGACAATATCCGCCCGTCCAACACCGTGTTTTCCACCTAATTTATTCAACCGTTGGAATAAGGTGATGGGATCTAAAGTGTCGCCATTCAAACTCACAGGCACACCTTTATCGAAGCCAATTTCGATATATTCGGCTTCATCGGGCGCTTTTTCGGGGTCAGTCGTGAGGGTGAACATGGCACTTTCGGGTTCATTCCATGGGTCTTCGAGCAACCCACCTTCATGACTCATGTGAAAAATGTTGCGGTCACGGCTATAAATCGATTTTTCAGTCGCCGATACAGGTACATTAAATTCCATCGCATACGCCAACGCATCTTGACGACTACGGATGCTCCACTCGCGCCACGGGGCGATGATTTTCAGCTTCGGATTGAGCGCCATGACCGTCAACTCAAAGCGCACTTGGTCATTACCTTTGCCTGTACAGCCATGTGCAATCGCATCTGCGCCTTCGAGTTCGGCGATTTCGACCAAGTGCTTGGCGATGAGCGGACGCGCAAATGATGTCCCGAGTAGATATTCGCGTTCATACACCGCGCCCGCTTGCATAGTCGGAAATACAAAATCGCGCAAAAATTCTTCACGCAAATCGCGGATATGCAACTTGCTCGCGCCTGATTTGATGGCTTTTTCTTCGAGACCATCGAGTTCTTCTTCTTGTCCCAAATCGGCACAAAAACAGATGACCTCACACCCATCATAATTATTGCGGAGCCATGGCACAATCACCGAAGTATCCAATCCACCACTATATGCCAATACGACCTTTTTAATGCCCGTTTTCATGGTCAATCCTTGTGTGTAAAATTCTAAACGACTATCCCACCATTATGATGAGAATAGCGGGCATTTTCTATCGTGAGTCTGCACAAAAATAAGTATGGTGCAAGGGCGTTTGCCTATGCACCATCACCAAAATGAAATTCACGGCAAATTAAAATCACATACCCCTGCCGATACGGAGCAAGTCGCCAACACATTCCCGCCCTGACTGACGGTGAACGCACTCCCCAACGACCAAAACATGCGATAATCGGCAACAGTGAGATACGCATGTCGCCATGTACATTCATTCGGCTTAGATGGCGGATTTTGTAACCCAATGTACCACGCTTGCAAGCAATCGCCACTCGGAAAGTCGAATAACGGACGGCTGAGATAACCATTATCCCACTCGCTGATGTTCATCAAACCGCCTTCGCCAGCAAATCCCAAACCCGATAAATTCAGGTTACGTCCCGATGTGTTGATGAGCGTGAACGATTCGGCGGTATAAATCAGACGCACATCGGCAACCCCTCTGGCAGGGTTATTATTCGCAGGCGAGTTATTGGTCATCTGATTTGTGTTGCTATTATTCTGATTTTGCGCCTGATTATTCACTTGCGCCTGCGGGATAGGTGTGGGTAAGGGCAATCTATCGGTTAAATTTACCTCACAACGCCCTGTGCTAACCAGACAGGTGGTGATGCGATTCTCCCACTGATATACATCAAAATAATCGGCATTCCGCCAAAAAGTTTGCTCGTTGCTCAGGCGCATCCACGCATGACGATAACCACAAAAATCGGGCTTCGGCAATTCGTTGTATTCCCGATTCCATGCCTGCAAACAATCCCCGTTGGGGAAGGCATTGAGCGGCGCGGTCAAAAATCCATTATCCCAAAGGCGACCCGCCATCTCGCCCGATGGACTCGAAAACCAAATCCCATCAATATAAAGCGGTCTGCCAGAGATGTTCATCAACGTAAAACTATCATAATTATAAACCAGCACCAAATCCATTGGACGCGGGGTACTGGTCGGGAGCGGGGTGATGGTCGGTTGAGTCGGCAACGGCGTGGGCGGAATGGGTGTCGGGGTGGGTATCGCCATAGCGATTTGTCGCAACGAAAAACGCGAGGGTGGCAACCAATTCATCAATTGCATAAATCCAGCCCGCCCAAAGACAGGTGCAGGTGTCGGGGTGAGCGTGGGCGGAAGTGTCGGGACGGGTGTCCATGTCGCCACAATCGAGAATGTCGGTGGCGGTGTGGATGTGGGCAAAATTGGCAGAGGAGTATTGCTAAGCGCGATGGTTGGTATGGCGGTGATGGTTGGGATAGGCGTAATCGTTGGTAGCGGTGGCGCGGTTGGTGTGGGGGGTAAAAAATCGGCGCGATTCGCCAACACCATCGTGAAATAATAGCGTCCCGATGTGGCATTAAAGGCATAGGCAATCCCCACTTCGACATACAACGGATTCATCATATTGGCATTATGGTCGGCACTACCCTGCCACTGAGCAAACGCCCCCACCCCACTGGCATCAAACCGATATAACACATTCTCCGCGCCATCTACCAGCGCGTAGCCTGTGGCATTCACCCTATCCCAGAACCATGTGCCATCACTACCCTGATGAAAGAGGGCATCTTGAGCCGCCATATCGTTGCTGTGGCGTTGCGCCGCGCTGGTCAGTTGACTATTCATCGCCAGAGGCGCTATCCCGTTGGCGATTCGCGCTTCGTTCAACGCGCCCAATAATTCCCACGCTGTTGGGGTTTGCGCCAAACTTGGGGTCGGTGCTATCCCTATGAATAGGCTTATCAATAGCAATAAAAATCGTCTCATCATCATACCCAAATCGTCAACTTGTACAAAACCCATTATACCCGTTAAAATATTCTATGTGGTTTGCATGATGAATTCAAAGGATAGATTGTTATGGATTTTAAGACACAGTTGCTCAAAAAACGCGATGCCAAAACCATTCCGCACCTGAGCCAATATGCGCCTGTTTGGATTGTTGACGAAAAAATTATCGCCGAAGACGAAGCTGTGCAATTCAATGTGGTATTCATGCACAATCTGTATGGATGGGTCAATCGGCGTTATCGCTATGACGGCTTCAACAATGTGTTGTATCACAAAGGTCAAACGGTGATGGATGAAGCCGATGTAATCGCCATCACCGAAAAAGACCCCTATATCAATGCAACGGTGGCAAATACCCCGAATGCGTATGGCGGTTAATGACCACAGATGGCATGTTGCGCCGTATTTGCTCGTTGAATAAACCTATCAAACGCTCTGCAATCAGATGCCAATCATAATCATGGGCGAGATGCGCGGCATTTTCGCCCAATATTTGCCGTGTCTGCGTATCCGTCAGCAAGGTCAATATGCGCTCTGCTAAGGCTTGCGGATCACGGACAGGCACAAGATACCCCGTCTCGCCATCGCGTACCAAAAACGCCAATCCACCGACTTCGGTGGCAATCACAGGCGTGCCAGATGCCATCGCTTCGAGCGCCACCATGCCAAACGATTCGTAATCAGAAGGCATAATCACCGCAGTCGCAGACGCATAATAATAGGGCAACAAGTCGTGTGATTTTGCGCCCATAAAACGCACCACCTCATCTAACCCAAGCGCCTGCACCATCTGGAGCAACCGCGCCAATTCTGAATCAGGGTCATGTGGATTGCCACCCACGACCGCGAAACATGTATTTTTCAGCGCCTCTGGTTGTGTTTTTTGGATGATCGCCAACGCTTCTAAGATGGTATCCACCGCTTTGAGCGGTTCTATTCGCCCAACGAATAACAACAACTGACATACATCATCGATGCCCAATTGTTGCCGAGCCATTTTCTGCGGAATCGGCTTGAACATCTCACGCTTAACGCCCGGTGGGATAATGGCAATCTTGCGCCTATCGGCATGATACAACCACAATAATTGATTATATTCGGCGGGCGTGGCGGCGATGATGACATCTGCCCAATCGACAATCTGGCGTTCTGTGCCAATCCGCACATCGGGCAATGGGGTTTTGACGGCGCTAATCCGATTTTTCATGTGACCGAGTGTATGAAACATCTGCACAATTGGGATATGCCACACTTCTTTAAGTTTGTATGCCACCCACCCACTCAGCCAATAATGACTATAAATGATGTCGTATTGCACAGGGTCTTTGGTGATGAATGCGAAAACGCCTGCTGTGAATTGCGATAAATACGGATACACCGCATCGGGGTCGAGTACCTGCGCGGGACCGCACGGCACATGAATCACACGCACATTTTTACCCAACGACACATCCACTTCGGGCTGATCAGGGGCAGATTTGCGCGTGTAAATATCCACTTCAATGCCTTGTGCGCCGAGCGTTTCTGCCAATTCACGCACATACACATTCATACCGCCTGTTTTTTTGCCCCCCAACGGCGCAAGTGGACTGGTATGCACACTCAACATAATGATTCGTTTCACAACCATGATTTACATCTCACAATACCACTAAACAATCACATCCAATTGATACAACGGCGCATCTACGCCACCCATCCGATATTTATAAACCTCGTTACCACGCAGAAAGTCAAACACCGTGTACCCGCGCTGAATTGCATCTTCTATCAGATACACCAGCAACACAATACCCGTACTGAGGGATTCATAATGATACGAAAATCCAGAGTTATACACCCATATCCGTTTATCATAATCAAAATTAAAATAACTGGCGCAAGGGTTGCCGTCTACGCGCAAAAATGCCAACTGCAACCACCCCACCTCTAGCATACGCGGGATGAGTTTCTCGAAAAATGCTTTATGTTGCGGATTTTGCAGAAATTCAGCTTTTTGCGGGCTACTCGATGCCATCAACGCAAAAAATTGTTGGATTTGCGCGTGAATATCGTGTTCCGCA
Source organism: Anaerolineae bacterium (assembly GCA_034436155.1). GTDB lineage: Bacteria > Chloroflexota > Anaerolineae > Aggregatilineales > Phototrophicaceae. The sequence continues at coordinate 135,804 of DAOTVP010000010.1, read as the reverse complement.
TCGACCACGTACCAATCTATTTTTTCTTCCACACCCGCCTCCGCACGGCGCATCTTACGCCGAACCTCGCCCCGTTGTTTTTTGTCGAGTAGCTCCAAATATCCTTCAAAAGTATTGGGTAACACAATATGGGGTGTAACCTCGACCTGTTTTTGGGTAATTTCGCATCCATAGGCTTGTAATAAGTCACAAAAATGGGTCAGTGTAGGCGCATTTGGTCGCAGGTTATAAAACGATATTCCCGAAAAGTTGTCTTTTTGCGTCATCAAAAACTCAGAAAAAGCCGTGTAAACTGCCTGTTCATGGTCACGATGGACAATCACATCACAATAATCGGTGACATCCAATCCACCAATGCTACACAACAGACGGTTATCGTCTAAAAACATCGGCATTAATCCAACCAATTCACCGCTATCCGTCCGTGCAGAGACCAACCATAATTGACCAGACCCATAAATATCCCACCATGTCGCCAAAAATTCCCATGTGCTAAAGGGGGTATTTGCGCCACTATTTTGCACTAATATATTCCATTCGGGACGTAAACGCTCGAAAATTGTCGGCTCATGCTGTAATTCGATTTTCACTCGTCATTTATCCTTGTTGATGAAACACAAATCACTGACATATAGACGCGATGTGATTAACATTTCTCACTTATGCACATTATCCACTTTTTAGATTAGAATTAGATTGGTGTTTGGGCTTTCTTCTGCCCCAAATCCACTTTTCTGGGATAAGTCTCACGGTCATATCATGACTGACGACAATTTGGCACGATAATCTGGGATAGCGAAACCGATTCCCGATTTTATCATGCCAATGTATAGGTGCTGGTTCGCCCTGCTCTATCCACACACCACAGGTCGCACATAATCCCCTACCACCACAATTCAGGCGTTTGGGGATCGGTGCATACGGCGACATGCCTTCGCGCAATAAGATACGGCGTAAATTCACCCCTCCATTCACTTCGATAACCCGTTCATCATCCACATCGGGATTCTCTTTATTTTTAATGACTACACGAATTTTATAGTGTTTTTGACCATCCATTTATGACCTCATGGGGATTAAAAATCCATCCCGATACGCTATCTCGACCATTTCATCCGATACCCCCATCTCACGCGCTTGCGCTATCGTAAATCCATCACGATATGTTCTCATCACTTGTTCCAACATGCCCAACGGGTGATAAGTCGCCCAAAAATCGTTATATACCCCCTTATCCGTCAAATAACACCACACAGGCACTTGATAACGGGTGTTTTCATCCATAATCGGATGCTGATAACGCATGGGTGGCACAATTTGAGCATTTAAAATCGCATCGGCATACGCGCTCAATTGACGTTGTGTCGAATAATGGGTATGGATATACGCCATCGTTTCGGGGCTAGTGCGCCGTTTTTCGGTGAGGATAGACGCAATTTTCGCCGCCGCACCTTCGGCATCATCATAATCCACTTTATCTATCAGATGTTCGGGCAACAATTCCCGATGAGTGGCTATCCGCGCCACCACCGATGGCGTGCCACATCCAAGCGATTCATACACCGCATTGCCGAATGATTCAGGAAAACTGCCTAGCGATACGGTTACATCACCCAAACTATAATATTGAGGCATAAGCGGTTGCGGAATCCAACCATGAAAGACGATATTCTCGGTTAACCCGCGCTGTTGTATCTCTTGTTCGATGCTGGCATAAAATTCGCTCAATTCGGGCGTGAGTTGTAAATCGAGCCATTTGGGTGCGAGCGCCAACAAATCACGAAATCCATGCTGATGAACGAGCAAATCCACCACGGCAATCGTCTGAAAAATGCCTTTGGTCGCCTCTGGGCGATGTGGATGCAACAAAACGGGTCTATTTTGCGGATGTATAGGCAAATAATCGTAAATCTCTTTGGGCGGTGTATGTGTAAATTTTGACCAATCCAACCCATTATGGATGATGGTCGCCCGACTATCGAATTCGGGGAAAAAACGCCCAACCGTTTGTTGATAATACTTATACGAATATTCCGAAATCAGGATAAGTTGATGCGTATTGGCTAAAAATCCGCCTAAAATCGTCTCTGGATACACATTATCGCGCAACGAGACCACCGTTGGGATATGTTGATAGATGTATGGCAACAAAAACTCGCCATCGTGCATATAAAAACGGTCGGCATGTGCCAGATAATCGCCCATATCTTGGGCGATATTGGCTAAATCATGCGCCGTGATGCCGTACGGTTGTGGGAACGGTTGCTTAAAGCGTAAAATCGGCACAACCTTCACCTTGTCGTGCCAATGAAATGGGATGCTCGATTCGGCGACCCGTGTACATAACACCGTTACATCATGCCCCATTTGCCCCAGATGAATGGCAATATGTTGCAGATGTTTAGGCGCACCACCCATCACCATCCCAGGGAACAAAGGGTTGATAGAAAACATCACAATTCGCATTTTTTGCTCCTTTTTGTTATCTTGGTTGTACACAATTTTTTCAGGATGTGCAAATCATGAGTAATCCACCGATTGATAGTCAAATCACATTTATTTATACGCAAGACCTCATCACCAGCGCCGATTTTTATGAGCGCATCATGGGGCTACCTTTATGGTTAGACCAAACCACTTGTCGGATTTATCGGCTAACCGATAGTGCCTTTTTGGGTGTATGCCAAGTATCTGAATCATCCAAAGGCAATTTTATCAACCCGCCGAGCAATCTGATTATCACCATCGTCACGCAACACGTAGATGAATGGTATCAAACCCTATCGGCGCGAGGGGTGATATTCGATGCGCCCCCTAGTTATAATCCTAAATATCAGATTTACCACTGCTTTCTCAGAGACCCCAACGGATATGTGATAGAAATTCAACGATTTGAACACGATTTGCCCCCCGCCCCTTAATTTCTGAATAGAAAATCGTGCAAATTGGTTAAGAACGGCTATAATGGAAATGATTATCGAACAATTCGAGAATGGCATTCTTTCTTATGATGGATTTACCCCTATTCCCATTGAATACCGTTTTGTTTCCGGGTATGCCGCTGAACTTGCATATTTTTGAAGAACGGTACAAACAAATGATAAATGAGTGTATCGACAAACGCCAACCGTTTGGTGTCGTCCTCATCAACAACAACCAACCCGATACCGCCCGCCGTGTGAAAACATCACTCATCGGTTGTACGGCACAAATTAGCCAAGTCCAACCGTTGCGCGAAGGTCGAATGAATATCTCGGCAATTGGTCGAGAACGATTTCGTGTGACCGAATTCAAATATGACCGCCCTTATCTGTACGCCGATGTGGATTTGTACCCGTTGTTGGCGAATATCAACAGCCAAACGGTCAATAATATGCACAAACTCAAAAATAAAATTCAGACTTATATCAAAATTCTCGAAAAAGCCGGACAACTCAATTTCAATTTGGCGATGCTCCCCAACGACCCAACCACGTTAGCCTATTTTGCATCGGTATTGTTGCAAATTGAACCCGTCCACAAGCAACCCCTGCTCGAAATGGAAGATTTATCTACCATGATTAATTCGCTCCTCGCGCATTATCGCCGAGAAGTCGCATTGCTGAATGTGATGCTCAATCCGCCCGAAGATGATGGTTTTCGGGGCATTTTTTCACTCAACTGAACAGGATATACCCTAATGTCACAAAAATTTGCGCCCCTCATGAACGCCATCAGTGACCGTCAAACACTGGTGAAAGATTATCTCTTTTCAGAGCGCAATCAACTGCATTTTGCCTATCAGCACCTGCAAGATGCGGTGTATAGTTACGTCAAAGCGGGCGGAAAGTCGCTCCGTCCCGCCGTGTTGATGTTCGCCTGTGGTGCAGTCGGTGGCGATGACCACACCGCCATCCCCGCCGCCGCCACAGTCGAGTTATATCACACCTTCACACTGGTGCATGACGACATCATCGACCGCGATAAAACGCGGCGGGGTGTGCCAACGGTGCATCACGATTTCGCCACCCGCGCAAAAAATGAGATGGGATTCAATCCCGCGCAAGCCTCACATTATGGCTTGACCATCGGCATTTTGGCGGGTGATATGCAACAAGGTTGGGCGGCATCGCTGTTGCCCGATTTGCATTTCGTCTATGACATCCCCGCTCAATTACCTCTTGTGCTATCGCGGGAATTGTTTCGGACGATTCAGACCACGCTCATCAACGGCGAAACGGTGGATGTGTTACAATCGCAAACACCATTCGATAAAATCACCGAAGCCGATGTCTTAGACATGCTGTGGCAAAAAACAGGCGTGTTATACGAATTTTGTGGGCGTGCGGGCGCGGCGATCGGGCTTAAACATCCGAATTTAGACCATCTCCTCATCCATGCGCTGGGGCAATTTGCGGGTAAATGTGGCACGGCGTTTCAAATTCAAGATGATATTTTGGGCATCACCGCCGATGAAGCCAAATTGGGCAAAAAGGTCGGCGCGGATATTATCGAAGGCAAGCGCACGATTATCGTCCTCCATGCCCTGCCCAAAATGACCGACTCAGAACGCGCATTTGCCTTATCGGTATTGGGCAATCATGAGGCATCGTCAGATGATATTCATGAAGTGGTCGGCTTGCTGAAAAAACACGGTGGCATCACCCACGCCAGAAATTTGGCAGAAGGGTATGTCCGAGAGGCATTGACGCACCTCGCCCCCCTGCCAGATTCAGATTATAAACAATGGCTCACCCTGTGGGCAGATTACATCATCGCCCGCGATTTATAAGACCAACATTCTCATCTTGTGCGGACGAATTGTAGGGATATGATATATCATGTCCGCGCTATTCACATCCGAAAAACCAAATATGCCGTAATGGACGATTAGCGCGAAGCGCGTATATCGCCCACATTGACCATCCATGCTATACTATACAAAATAGATAGATGAGGTTATACCCCTATGATAAACAATCCACCTACCCCGATTGATGTTTCCAATGGCATGTCATTGGACGATTTCATGCGCCTGAGCAATGAACACCCCTTTGAAATTGTGAACGGGAGAAGGATAGATAAGATGTCGACAGGTCGTAAACACAGCGAAATTATCCAAAAGATTTTTATCCTCCTCTATTTACACATCACCCAATTTCAATTAGGGCGTTTATACCAAGAAACAACCTTCATTCTACCTGAAAATGTAACACCCAGATGGGTAAAAGGGTCTCGGATGCCAGATATCATGTTTTATATTAAAGCACGTATAGATGCTTATGATGCCATAAACCCCATAGATGATAACCCATTTGCAATCCCACCCGATTTAATTATCGAAGTGCTATCCCCAACAGATTTATTCTCGGATGTTGAAGATAAAATTTTCATGGATTTAGATAATGGGGTCAAGATGTTATGGCTGATAGACCCCATTCACAAACGCGCATCCATCTACACTGCCGATAGCACAGCCATTCAACGCTTTCACATCGAAGGACAGCTCACCGCGCCCGACATCCTGCCCAATTTCGCTTTAGATTTGGCGGATGTGTGGGTGTAAGTTTTAGATATAACATGCCACACGAAAACCCCTATCACCAAATTTCATATCATCAGGATTAGCACTCACTCGGAGTGTGCATAAAGAAGCATCCTCAGCATCATCCCACCATGAACTACTCATTAATACACGGGAATCATTTCCTATAGATTGATTTTCACCTGTCTTGTAAATCGTCATGCAAAGCTCTCGTATATTCCCCGCCATATCCACTAAACCATACGGATGTATGTACTTTTTCTCATATAGACTTACAGGAGTGGTTTTTTGAACACCATTTCCACCCACATTAGTGTTACACAAACTACCATCCCATGTATTACCCCATGGGAATTTGCGCCCATCATCCCCTTGTGCCGCCCGTTGCCACATAATATCAGTCGGAAGCATGATTTTTTCGCCCGTCTTATTACTCAACCATTCACAAAATCGCACAGCATCATACCATGTCATACCCACCACAGGGTAATCATCCCTATTCCATTCACTATCATCCCAATAATACGGCTTTTTGCCTGTTTCATTCACAAATTCCTGATATTGCTTGTTAGTGATGGGGTATTTGCTCATCCAAAATGCGGGAACATCCACCGTTATCTGTTTCTTGGCATAAAAATTGGTATCATCACCATTTTCGGGTTCAAAAGTGACTTGTCCTTCGGGGATATAACACCAATCAAACGGCGCGGGCAACACAATTTTCGGCTTGGTCGGCATGATGATTTTGGGCGGTGTTTCAATCACAGATGGCTTAGGTGTAAGAATATTTGATTTCACCCCACTTTTCAGGATACCCATTTCAAAACACAAGGCATCTATCAAATCATCCAGCGTTAGCCCCATGCCGATAAAATCAATATAATGCTCCATTGTCAAGCTGATAGGCGGGTCTGTGCGTTGCGCCATCACAGGGATAATCGGCTTTCTGGCGGTGTATTTGGCATAACTGATTTCAGTCAGTACATAACTTTCTGGCATGTTGTCATCTACCAAATGCCGATTAATATCGGGCGAATATAGCATCACCATAAAATCACAGCGCAAAATTTCTTTTTGGATTTGAATTTCCCAGCTTTTACCCGCCCGCATAGACCTATCTACCCATGCCGTCACCCCATCAATGGCATTAAAGGCTTCTTCTAAGCGAATCGCAAGGTCTCGCGTATCTTTTTTGGCATAGCTGATAAAAATGTGTGGCATAAACCCCACCTTATCGTCATATTTTCGTCATCCAATAAGGGGAAAGTGTATCAAATTTTATGAGGATGTGCTATAGATTTATTCTAAAAATCGGCGTGTCTGTAGGGGTGAGGCACTGCCTCATCCCGTATTATCGCATTATCCAAATTGGCGGGACGACATATATGTCGCCCCTACAACCTGTTCATATCGCACAAAAAAATCAATGCGCCATGATATACATACTCCGATACATCCCACCCTTCGCCAGCAATTCTTGATGCGTACCAAATTCTATCATCTGACCATGATCCAACACGACAATCATATCGGCGTTGACAATCGTACTCAAACGGTGTGCAATCACAAAGCTGGTGCGCCCGTTGAGCAAGCGCCCTAACGCGGTTTGAATCAATTTTTCGGTTTGCGTATCAATGTTGCTGGTGGCTTCATCCAAAATCAAGATGCGCGGGTCGGCGAGGAGCGCACGCGCAAACGACAACAGTTGTTTCTGCCCTGCCGAGAGCAACGCGCCACCTTCGCGCACTTCGGTATGATACCCATCTGGCAAACGCATGATGAATTCATCCGCGCCAACGGCTTTCGCCGCCTCAATGACCTCTTGGTCGGTGGCATCTAAACGCCCATAACGGATATTGTCCATCACCGTCCCAGAAAACAGGTGCGTCTCCTGCAACACGACACCCATCTGACTCCGCAAACTTTTCTTCGTGACTTGGCTAATATCATGCCCGTCAATCAAAATGCGACCTTGTTTGGTATCATAAGAACGCATCAGCAATTTGATGAGCGTCGATTTGCCCGCGCCCGTATGCCCGACCAGCGCCACCGTTGTGCCTGCGGGGATATTCAAACTGATGTTATGCAACACACCGTCATCACTGCCGTCCTCATACGAAAATCCGACCCCCTCAAAGCGCACATGTCCCTCAATTTTGGGCAACGCAGGCGCATCAGGCGCATCTTGGACTTCAATCGGTTTATCCAACAGGTTAAAGATTTTCGCGCCCGCCGCCATCACCGATTGGAATAAATTATAGCGTTGCGCCAACATCCGAATCGGGAAGAAAAGCTGGTCAATGTATAACACGAAGGTCAACAGCGTGAAAATCGAAAGTTCCTGACCCAACACCAACATCCCACCGACATAAATTATCACACCCGTAGCGACACCACCCACCAATTCGATACTCGAAAAAAAACTCGCCGCCACGAGCGTTGCTTTGACATTCGATTGGCGGTTGTTCATATCGATATCATCGGTGAAGCGTTTGTAATTGTGCGCTTGTCTATCAAATGCCTGCGTAACGCGCACACCATTAAACGCTTCTGCAAGTTCGGTATTCACCCTCGCGTTGGTTTCACGCACGCGCAGATAGGTTTTTCGGGCATAAATCCGCCAGATGTTGGCAATCATCGCCAAAATCACCACCACGCCCAACGACACAATCGTCAGGGGCAAATTGATGATGACCATCGTCAAAATGATGCCGATGAGCGTGAGCATATCGCGGAATGTGCCGACAATCCCCCAGTTAATCGCCTCGCGCAACACGTTCACATCGCCGATGGTACGGGCAATCAGGCGACCCGTCTCGTATTTCGAGAAGAATCCGATAGACAGATAATTGATGTGTGCGAATAAATCATCGCGCAATTTTTGGATGGTGCGTTGCCCTGCCTCCGACATCAACATCACTTGGATGCGAAATCCCAACGCGCCCACCCCTTGTATGACCAAATAGGCGATAACACCGATTGCCACCAGCATCAAATTCCGATTTTGCACCCCTTCATCCACCGCCCAACCGATAATCGGCGGACCCGCGACAGTAGATAACACACTGAACAGCGCCATCACCATCGCCCAGTAGATTTTATTTTTATACGGCGCGAGGTATCCCGCGAGGCGTTTGGTCACTTCCCAATCGAAACTCGCCGCCTCCAGTTCATCAATATCCACATTTTTATCTTTGCGGTTAATTTTTTGTGCCACAGCCATGATTAATCACCACCTACTTCATCCAGAATGGCGCGAAATTCATCGGTTGCCAAGCGCACATCCACTTTTTCTATCGTTTCATCCTCATCTACAATTTCACCCAGCGCCAACAATTCCTGACGGACTTTTTCTTGGTCTGCCAATTGCAAGCGATATGTTTCGGCATAATAGCCATTCAGTGATAACAAATGGTCATGCCGTCCACGCTCGATGATTTCACCATCTTTCAGCACCAAAATCTGGTCGGCATCTTTGACACTGCTCAACCGTTGCGCGATGATGAACGTTGTCCGCCCGCGCATGATGATGTCGAGCGCCTGTTGGATGGCATACTCGGTTTTGGTATCCACACTGCTGGTCGAATCATCCAAAATCAGGATGCGCGGATTGATCAACAACGCCCGTGCGATTGCCACCCGTTGTTTCTGACCGCCCGAAAGTGTAACACCGCGCTCCCCTACCCGCGTATCGTAACCATCTGGGAATTCGGTGATAAAACCGTGTGCGTTGGCGGCTTTCGCAGCGGTGATGATTTCATCCTCGCTGGCATCGGGCTTGCCATAGGCGATATTTTCGCGGATGGTCGCCGAAAACAGCAACGATGATTGCAACACCACGCCGATTCGGTCGCGGATGCTGGTCAATTTGACATCGCGCACATCGTACCCGTCAATCGTCACACTGCCATCGGTCACATCATAAAAACGCGGGATGAGGTTGACCAGTGAACTTTTGCCCGAACCCGTCGCGCCGACAATTGCCACCACTTCGCCAGGGTGCGCCGTGAAATTAATCCCCTTCAAAACAGGTTGTGTCGTATTCGGATATGTCAGATGCACATCGTTGAATTGCACAATCCCCTGAATATCATCCAACACCACCGCATCGGGCTTATCGGCGATGAGTTCGGGCGCGTCTAAAATCTCGAATACACGCCGTCCACTGCTGATGGCTTGTGTGATGAGCAAAATCACAAATCCTAAAAAGCGAATCGGTTGGGCAATCAGAAACACATACGCATTGAACGCCACGACCACACCGACCGTCACACCGCCGAAACCCGTCTGTTCCATCAGTGCGCCGAAAAATAACACCAACGCCGTCGAAAACGCGATGATGAACGCGCTAATCGGCAAATAGGTCGCCCATTTGGTAATCAGGCGAATATGTTCGTGATAGAGCGTCTCGTTTTCATGGGCAAATTTTTTGATTTCGTATTCTTCACGGGTAAAAGCCCGCACCACTTCGGCGCCTGTCGCATTTTCTTGCAGAAAGTTGCCTAATTTTTGCAACCGTTCCATGATGCCCCGCCATGTCGGGTCTACGAACATGGCGAAATTTTTCGAGAAAAATGCCAACGGGATGAGGGGCAACAAGCCGATAATCGCTAAAATCGGGCTGGTGATGAGCATGATGATGCCAACACCCAACACCAACAACGCCGTATTCAACCCGTCTAACAATCCAAACGCGAAATACCGTTGGATTTCATCCACATCGCTAATCGCACGGGTGATAATCGTCCCCGTTTGCGATTCGTCATGATAGGTGAACGACTGATTTTGGACTTTGTTATATACCTCATTGCGGATGTCATAGGCGATAAAATGCGACAGTTTTTCGCCGAAATAACGAAATGCAAAGCCCGTTATCCCACGCAACACACCTAAAAACACCACCAACAATCCCGCGATGAGCATGTAATCGGGCTTGCCATACGTCATGCCCAAATCGCTGAACGGTTGGGTCATGAGGTCAGGCGTGGCATAGGCTAACGGCATCTCGCCGATGATGCCAATGTCGATTACATCGCGCAAAATGGTGGGGATGATAATCACCAACACGTTGCTCAGGATGAGCGCCCCAAACGCCAAAAATGCCCATTTTCTATAGGGCTTCAAATACGCCATCATCCGCTTCCAGATGACAAAACTATTCACACGGCACCTCTAACAATCTTATAGACACGATAAGGGCGCAACCCATTGCGCCCTCACAGCGATACATATTCCTATTATTCACTTTACCGCTTAAATTGACTTTTTACAAATGAACAATGGTCTAAGATGGTTATATCAAGCGTTTGAGTATCCGCTTGAGCATCTTTCCCAACATGCTATTCAACAATTCATCTGATGTGAGCGATAAAATCGCCCGCCGTGACATATCGTGATAGGTCGGATACGCATGTAATACATTATTCAACGCCGATAAACTCATCTTTTTCTCGATTGCCAGCGTATATTCCAAAATCATCTCGCCTGCGCGGTCACAAATCACCGTCGCGCCGAGTAATTCCCCACTGCCTTTATACACCAGTTTGATGAACCCCTGCGTATCATCTTCACAAATCGCCCTATCCCCCACCGCCATATCATACATAAAAATTTTGACCTTATCGCCCAATTTTTCGCGTGCTTGATGTTCGGTCATGCCAACTTGTGCTACTTCGGGGTCAGTGAATGTGACATGCGGAATCGCATGGCGGTGTCCGTTTGTTTTGATGGGCAAAACGGCATTTTTACCCGCGACACCCCCCTGAAAACTGGCATAATGCGTGTATTTTTTCCCTGTGGTGCAATCCCCAACGGCGTAAATATGATTGATGTTCGTCTGCAAAAAGTCATTTACGCTGATGCCATAGGCTGTATAAGAAACACCCGCTTTTTCTAATCCCAATTCGACATTCGGTATGCGACCAGTCGCTATCAGCACCGCATCCCCTATGATAACACCTCCATTCATCAATTCGATATGGATGTTTTCGCCTTCGCGCCACGCTCGTTTTCCATGACTACGCGCAATTTTTACGCCCTCATCAGCGAAGATACGCTCCATCAGTTGGCGCGTATCTTCGTGCTTAAAAATGCCCTCATCTATCACCGTCACATCACATCCCAACCGCGCAAATGCTTGGGATAATTCCGTGCCCATCGCGCCACCACCCACTACCAACAACCGTTTCGGCAAGGTGTCGAGTTCCCATATCGTCTTATTGGTGAAATACGGAATATCCGCCAGCCCCACAATATCGGGCATTTTTGCGCGTGCGCCTGTGGCGATGATGAAGCGTTTGGCACGCAAGCGCATGTCCCCGACCTGTATCGTATGCGCGTCTAAAAATGTTGCTTCGCCCAAAATGACATCCACGCCATATTGCGCCCCAAAAACATCGGGTGTCTCGTGCTGATAAATTTCGGCAATCACACCCTGCACATAATCGCGCACACGGGCGAAATCAATCCCATTCGCCGACCCCATAACCCCATATTTTTCGGCTTGTCGGACGGTGTACGCCGTTTTGGAAACATGCAGAAGCGCCTTGCTGGGCATACATCCCGTCCATGTGCAATCGCCACCGACCAATTCGCGTTCTATCAGCGCCGTTTTTATCCCCAAACTGCCCAACGTCCCCGCCGCCGTCAATCCCGCCGCCCCTGCCCCAATCACCACCGCTTGATATGTTTTTTCGGTTAACATCACAACATCCTCATCTGAAAATAGATATATCCGTTGATGATGACATACTGACCTGATAAAGAGATGAATATTCAGCTATGAATCATCATGTCATCCCAAAATTCATTTGATGCTATACTCATCATATAAAATTATGAGGGTCAATTTTTATGGATAATCATCACCGAAATCGCAAATCGCCACGCCTTAAAGATTATGATTATCGCCAAGAAGGGGTATATTTTGTGACAATTTGCACCCATCAACAAAAGCGTTTTTTCGGTTTTATCGAAAACGACGTGTGTAACCTCTCGCCATTAGGCAAAATCGCGCATGATGATTGGGCAAAAATGCCCACTTATTACGACCACATCGCGCTTGATGCGTATGTGATTATGCCCAACCACATGCACGGCATTATCATCATCACAAAATCGGGCAAAACATCACTCGGCGGGGTTATCGGCGCATATAAAGCAGGGGTGACACGTCAAGCCCGCCAATTGGGATACGATATGATTATCTGGCATGGGCGCTATTATGACCGCATCATCCGTAATGAAGCGGAATTGCTCCGCATCAAGGCTTATATCCTCGAAAACCCAGCCCGATGGCAAAACGATTCTTATTATGCCGAATAATAAATTGAATATCTGCTTATACCTGTGCGGATGCTCTTTTTCTTATCTCATCCCTTATGCCTGTACGGATGCGCTTCTGCGCGTCCATAAGCCCCATTTTTCGCCTCAAAAATTTCGCGCCCGCAAGCGGGCGTTGTGGTGGGGGGCGAAGCCCCCCACACCCCCCAAAGAAAAAGAAGAATTAAGGAATAAGTATTAAGAATTAAGAATTATAAGAGAGGGCGAAACGAAACCCGTAATTGCTGCCCCAGTTATGAGGGTTGAACCAGTCGCGATCAACGGCACGGAAGGAATCGGCATTGACCCACGAGCCACCCCGCAACACGCGAACATCTGTTCCTTTCAAATTGTCCCTACCTGTATTGTACATTGTTGAACACCATTCCCACACATTACCCGCCATATCTACCACACCAAAGGGGCTATCCCCTTTGCCTTCGTAATATGTGACAGGCGTTGTTTTGCCAATCCCTCTTCCAACATTATTATTACACCGTGAACCATCCCACTCATTTCCCCACGGATAAATCAACCCGTTATCACCTTGCGCCGTCCGTTGCCATTGTTGCTCGGTGGGGAGCATGATTTTTTCGCCTGTAATTTCGCTCAACCACAAGCAGAATGCCACCGCTTCATACCACGATACACCAACAACCGGATAATCTGCGCCGTTCCATTCGGAATCATCCCAATAACGAGGTTGTGTCCAATTCTCTTTTTTGCGTTGCGCCCAACCATCATCCGTCCACCAGCGTTTTTCAGCGTAGCCACCTGCATCTATGAACAACTTAAATTGGGCGTTTGTACAGGGATATTTTGCCATTTTAAACGCAGGGACGGTGAAGGTCGCCCCTGACTTGCCTTTGGGAACATAATTATCGCTCCAATCATCTTCAGTGATGAGCATCACCTTACCCTCTGGGATGGGTATCCACACAAATGGCTTGGGCAATAGGTCAAGCGATGATTTGCGCGTTGGGGCAATACCCATCATCGGGCGGAGTTGCCTTTCTAAATCATCAGGGATATACCCGTCATCAATCGTCCAAATTTTTTGCACGAAGGATTTAATCTTTTCGGCGGGATCGCCCATTTTCAGCATTCGACGCACAAATTTATATTGATAATCACACACATCGCGCCTGCGTTTTGCCTCTTGTTGTTGCCGTAAGCGTTCTTGAATATCACGTTCTCGCGCATCCAATTCAAATTCGGGCGGGATGTGGTTAGTCGCGTTGCGGATATATGAAATCCACACCAATGCTTGCGGATAATCATTGGCTCTCACCGCATCGGCAAAATGGTCGAGCGCCGTATCCAAATCGGCATCATCAGCAATGGCAGGCATCTGATTGAATTGTTGAATTGAGGCGTTATTTTCAATTTTGCGATGTTTGCCTTTTTCTCTGACCGCCCGTTCAAATCCGCCCATGATATACCCGATATTATTCAGCAAATCACGCCCCTCGCCAATGGATGGGATGTTCAGCGACCATATCGGTTGTAACGATTCTGGCACATCTGCTTTATCGGGCAATTGCGCCCCTTGGATCAAAATCGGCGCGATAGGGATGTTGTGCTTGAGCGCCTCTTCCAATTCCATGCGCACATAATCGGGTTCGCCGTTGGCTTCTTTATCTTTCAACAATTTCAGCCAATTTTTGCCAATCATCATCACCAACACATCCGAAGCCCGCACACGGTCTTTGATAAACTCGGCAAAATCGGCAAATGGCGGAATGGTATCAAAATCCATGAACACATTATCTTGTCTATAGCGAAACATAAAATGCGTGCGGAGCAATTCGACAAACACCTTATCATCGGCACGCCGATAATTCACAAAAAGGGTCAGGCTCTTTTCGGGCATCGTAACATCACTTATCCATAAAAATAGGCTACAATTTATCATAGTGTAGCCTATTTTTGGGGGTTATGCCATGTGATATTGTCGGTCAGTTTGAGTGTTATTTATCCCGCGTCACGGCGAACCCACTCATGAATTGTTTTTGCAACAGCACGAATAAAAATAAGGGTGGAAACGAGGCGATGATGCCCGCCGTCATCAATAAGCCGAAATCGCTATTTTGCCCCGATAGCGCCGCCCGCCGTACCCCGACTTGGATAAGTTGGTCGGGCGAATTGACGTTGTTAAAAATCACTTGGGGCCAAATATACTGATTCCACATATAGATGAATTGAATCAGCGCCATCGCCATAATCACATTCCACGACATGGGGATGAGGATGCTCACCAAAAAGCGTAGGGGTGATGCGCCGTCAATTTGCGCCGCTTCTGCCATCTCTCTGGGGATGTTATTAAAATGTTGCCGAAACAAAAATGTGCCAAACGCGCTGGCGATGAACGGCATGGTCAACGCCAATTGCGGATAATTCCCCGACCAATTCAAATCTGCCATCAGCGTGCGGAGCGGTGTTAGGATGATTTCGGTGGGCATGAGCAACGTCAGCAAGATGAAGAAAAACACGATATTTTTGCCCGCAAAATTAAAATACACAAACGCAAATCCCGCCAGTAGCGATAGCCCCGTCTTGCCGATGACCACCACCAGCGCCACAATCACCGTATTGCCAATCAGACGGGCGAAATTATGGCTACTCCCCTGTTGTGCCGATACGCTCACCTCGCCACCGCCAACTTGTAAATCGGGATCGGGTGCGCCAAATAGCACGCTGATGTTGGTGAATAAATCATCACCAAACGGCAAAAATACAGGCGCGAGTTCAAACGATTCTTGTAAATCGAGTGTGGATAACCGCACCGCCAACAACGCGGGGATGCTCACAAAAAAGCACGCGATGATGAGCAAAATGTGGGTTATCCAGCGCGTTTTGCCAGAAGGCAATCTGTTTTTCGAGACTTTCACCATCGTTAACGTGCTGGTGCTGGTTATGGTTGAATATATCTCAGATTTTGGCTCGTTCATGATTTAATCCCCGCTATACGTCACACGACGTTCAACAAATTGGAATTGGACGATGGTGATGACCGCCACCAACACGAATAAAATCACCGATTGCGCCGCCACATTGCCGATTTGGGTGCTGGTCGAGAGCAAATCATCGTATAGCTTATAGATGAGGACATTCGTCGCCCCTGCCCCATCGCCCATTGGCGGACCGCCCTGCGTCAGTGTTTCGACCACGCCGTAAATGCCATACACGCCAAACGTCACATTGGTGATGAGCAAGAAAAAGGTGAATGGCGAGAGCAATGGTAATGTGATGCGTATGAATCGCTGGACGACATTCGCGCCGTCAATTTGCGCCGCTTCGAGCAAATCTTTGGGGACATTTTGTAACCCTGCGATATAAAACAGAATGTTAAAGCCCAACGCATTCCACACCGATGCGAGAATAATCACCAACGGCGCGAGGTTGGGGTTGCCGATCCAATTTTGCGAGCCACCTATCGCCCAACCGAGATAATAATTAGCGAAACCATTCGGGTCATTGCGGAAAATGGCGATGAATATCACCGCCGTCACCACAGGTGATACAGCATAGGGCCAAATCAACAGGGTACGATAAATACTCGCGCCCCGTATTTTTTGCGATGCGAGCAAGGCGATCATCAACCCCAAAACCATGCTGAAAATCACAATCCCCGCCGTGATGAGAAAGGTGGTGATAAAACTGCCCCGATACACCGTATCGTTGAGTAAATCGGCATAATTTTCGAGGCACACAAAATTCGCCTCGCGCCGTCCCCGTTGACGGGTGAGCGATTGCAAGGCAATTTGCACACTCGGATAATAGAGGAACACCACAAGGCTGATGAGCGTTGGCATGAGCAATAATATGGGCGTTAGCAAACCCTTAAAATATCCACCGCCACGTTCTGATTTGCGCCCGCGTTGCAAAATCACCGTCCAGACGGGCAATAACACCACCACCGCGCCGATAGTCGTCAGCACCAACCCCGCTTGATAGGTATACACATCGGCTTCTGTGGTCAATGTGCAATGTTGAAGCGGATAATTGAGCAATTGCCCGCCGATTGCGCCGATAGTAAATCCCAATACCGCGCCGATGATGACAAGTTGCCACGCGATACCACGCCATGTAGACCATTGCGTGAGGCGTTTTTCATCGCGCTGGAAGATGAGCGCCAAGATAATTACAACCATCACCCCCACCCAAAACGCATCAAATAGATACGCGCCAAGCTGGTTATAAATCAACGCCACCACAAACCCAATGCCAATTTCTTCGAGCGTGATTTTGGGGAATTTGACCCATCCGTTGGCATTCATCACCATCAAGCTGGTGATAATTGCGCCGAAACCGCCACCGATGAGGGCAGATTGAAGCAGTAAATCGCTGGTTAAAGTTTGATAATAACGGATAATGATGGTGATTGCCTGTGGGATGGTTGCGATGGCATCCACCAAAAATTGCCATAACGTGGCTAATCCACCCGCTTGGTTGATGAAAAACCACCCCATAAATCCAATCAGCCCCACAACGATGATGGGCTTCCAACCCCGTTGAATCCATAGTCGTGCAACATCCATAAGCGCACCTCAGTTGTATGTATCTATAGAATAAGGACGGCATGTATGCCGTCCCAACAGGTATATTTAGCTCAATCCATACCGCTTTTTATTCAAAATCGCGGTTATAATCTGCCATTTCATTGTTGGCGCGTCCAGCCGCGGCAGTTAATTTTTCTAAAATCGTCTCTGCTGAATCGAATTCACCATTCATCAATTCTTGCAACGCGCTCAACAAATGCCCTTTGACTGCCGTATTCGGACCCAAAACCGCGCCCGCGCTGGCAGGGTTGGGGGTCGTCTCGGCTAATTGGTCAATGGCAATGCGGAAGAATGGATTTGCATCATAAAATCCTTCGGCAACCAGCATATCAAAACTGCTTTGACGCACAGGCATATACCCCGTCCCTTGATGCCATTTGGCGGCATTTTCGGTATTAGTCAGGAAGAAGATGAAATCGACTGCCGCTTGAATTTCTTCATCAGATTGGTCAACACTCACGAATAAGCTACCGCCACCGATGGTCACGCCGTTGGTCGCCGATTCACTTGGCGCGGGCAACCGTCCGATGCCTAATTGAAAACCCAAACGATTCGCAAATCCTTGAATGAGGGTAATGCCCGCCGTGCTGTTGATGGTCATCGCGGTGCATCCACCACGCATGGCTTTGCCCGCGCATCCTGTTAAGAACGTTGCGCCTTCACCATTCATATCATTCAGACGACCTGTATACGTAAAATATCCTTTGCCATCTAAGCTATCCCACCAGCTCACAATATCAAGCATGGTTGGGGTGGTAAACAAGGCTTCGGTAGCACGCGCCGAGCGCCCATTATCATTATTGACGAACAATTCATTACTCATCGCCAACCATTGTTCGACATACCATGAACTCATCGCCCAATTGATACAAGCACGCAGTTCTGGAATCGCCGCCATAATCGCCTCGCAAGCCGCATCAATTTCGGCGAATGTGCGCGGTGGATTTTCGGGATCTAATCCAGCCGCCTCGAACATGTCTTTGTTATAATACAATACCGGATTCGAGATGTTCCATGGCATACTCCACAATGTATCGCCTTCGACAAAATAGCTCAAAATGGAGGGGAACACATCATCCAATGTTGCCATTTGTTCTTCGGTGGCATAATCGCTAATCGGCACAAAGTAACCGTAATCAATCGCTTGTTGGGTAAGACCATCTTCAATTTGGACGATGGTAGGCGCGTTGCCCAAATCGGCATTCGCCATGGCGCTATTAAAAATTTCATCATAATCTGAATCAGAGTTGGTTGAATAAGCGTTAATCCGTACATTCGGGTTCATGGCTTGGTATTCATCTATGATGCCTTGCAACACACCGGGTCGCACATCATCACTAAAAATATGGACGAAATCGATTTCTATCACATCTTGGGCGGATGAAACAAACACCATGCCGATTACCAAACTGAAAATTGTCATCAAAATACTTAACTTCTTCAATTTTGTCTCTCCTCTTGCTAAAAATTCAATTTTTGAGCATAACACATTTCTTAAAAATTCTTACATGAAAAGTATTAAGCCCATTTTAACCCTTATCACAAAATTCTGCACATCACAACCAAATCGGGCTTGTCCATGCCCGTCCACCTTTAGCATCCCGCACGGTAATTCGCATGAATGGGCTATCAAATCCACGCAGGCTCAATTCGGCTTCGCGGATACCATTCCCAAACGCGCTCCGCGCCGTCCAACCGCTACCCGTGATGAATATCCTATCGGCGGGCGAACATTGGATGATGATTTTATCGCCTTTGCGTTGCACATCATAAATTTCAGGTCCCGTGCTGGAATAATAATCACCGCGTTTGAGCGCCTCTAATAACGCCTCTGGCGAGAGTTCTTCACTTTTCACCATCACCCACCCCAAACCAACATCGGCACGATGGTCATGAAAATGGGCATCATCGGTAGCGCAAGTGCTGTATAACCTACCCCGCATCGACATCATATCAGACATATACCATCCATCGGGCTTATCGTTATGGTCGGCGGATGTGCCATTATACACTTCGATAGCATGAATATCACCCAACGACAAAATATCATTTTCGGTCAGAATATACCAATGTGGATGCGCCGCCGCCACAAATGCCCCACCCGCCAACGCCCTCGCACACACCTCACCAGCCGTTTCGCCTTCGGGATACGGGGCAAAATCCAACGGCAACCCTACCGCGAGGATATGCCACAAATTGCCGAGTTCCGTTTTGCCTGTATGCAATTCTGCGCCGATGAGCGTGGTGAACTTATCTGTCCGTAAGGCGCGGGTATCGGCAATTTGATAGTTAAACTGCGCCATGAAATGATCGGTTATCGCCAAAAAATCGTAACCCAATTGTTGATACAGCGCACAAACCGCCTCTGGTGTGAGCATCCCATCCGATACGGTTGAGTGGGTATGCAAATTTCCTTTATAGAAGCGTCCTTTTTTATTGAATGGCAAACTATCCATAACACCTCGAATCTTAGATGAAACCGGTTAACAATTGTGCATTATAACCGATACATCGCTTAGACACGCCCCTGTATCTACGCTAAACTACATGAGCGCATGATTAAGAAAACCGCGCATTTGTTAAAAATCATATACTTAAGGAGATTGTCTCGTGAGGCGATATAAACCTATCCTCAAAATGAGTTTGGCATCCCTATTTTTACTCCTCTTCACATCATTCCTCGTCATCGCACAAGAAGAAGCCCCCACCAGCGTTGGATTATACGGCTCGATTCAAACCGCACTCGGTTGCGAAGAAGCCTCTGTCGGTTGCGCTACATCACAACTGACTTATGATGAAACCTTCATGCTCTGGCGGGGTGAATTTGAACTGCCCACAGGCACATATACTTATAAAGCCATTATTAACGATAATCCCGACATGACCTACGGACGCGATGGTGAATTTTTCACCCTGGAAGTCGGTAGAGATAGCATGGTCGAATTTATTTATGATGATGCCACCAAATTCATCTCCAATAGCCTCACCCACCCACTCATCGTGGCACCAGGCACATTCCAAAGTGAACTCGGTTGCCCCACCAATTTGGGCGTGAGTGGCGATTGGGCACCCGATTGTTTATTCAGCCGTCTACAAGACCCCGATGGTGACGGCGTGTACGTCTTCGTCACCGATAAACTCCCTTCGGGTGATTATGAAGGCAAAGTGGCGTTATTCGGCACATGGGATGTCAATTATGGTGCAGATGCCAAAGCAGGTGGCGCGAATATCCCCTTCTTTGTAGAGACCGATTTTGCCCCTGTGGCATTTGTATTTAACACAGCCGATAATTTATTGGTCATCAATACCGATGGCTCAACAGAACCCGGTACGCTCGGCGGAACAAGCACTGCGGGACCGGGCGCAGGTCTGATAGACCCCACCCCACGCCCTGCCACCATCGAACAACCCGATATGGTCGTCATCCCTGGCACTATCCAAAGTGCGCTGGGTTGTAGTGGTGATTGGCAACCCGATGGCGCATGTACCGCCCTGACATTCATCCCCGAAGAAGATATTTGGGCAGGCACGTTCACCATCCCCGCGGGCGAATATGAATATAAAGTCGCCATCAATGGCTCATGGTCAGAAAATTATGGTGGTGCGGCAGATCAAGATGGTCCGAATGTGCCATTAGTTCTCACAGAAGAGACCGAAGTCACCTTTTATTACGATCATTTCACGCATTGGGTGTTCGATAGTGTATCAGACACGCTGGTCGTTGCCCCTGGTAGCTTCCAGAGCGAACTTGGTTGTCCAACATCCAAAGGTGTAGATGGTGATTGGGCACCCGACTGCTTGCGCTCTTGGATGCAAGATCCCGATGGAGACGGCATATATGTCTTCGCCACCACTGCCATCCCCGCAGGCGATTACGAAGTGAAAGTCGCTATCGGTGGCACATGGGATGTTAATTATGGCGCAGACGGTGTTGCAGGTGGCGCAAATATCTCCTTCACCGTTGAGAAAGATGGTCAACAAGTGAATTTTGCCTACAATTCGTTTGATAATAACCTGTATATCGGCGTAGGAGAACCTGTGGAAATCGGACGTGTGGTCAGCATCGTGATTGACCGTTCACAAGCCCATTGGGTAACAGCAAATACCATCGCGTGGAATGTATCCACCACCAATACCAATTTCGCCCTATATTATGCCCCGAATGCCGGTATCGAAGCCGATGGCAACACCCTTGTCGGTGATGGGATAGACTCTATCGCCCTGACGGTCAATCCAGATGGCTTGAGCGCCGATGTAATCGCCAAATTCCCACATCTGGCAAACTTTAAGGCATTGACCATCAGCGAAGCCGACCTCGCGCTCGTGCCAGAAATCCTCAAGGGGCAAATCGTGGTGGCGGGTATGGATGAAAATGGCAACCTCATCAACGCCACATCGCTCCAAATTCCGGGCGTTCTCGATGATTTATACACCTATAACGGTGAACTCGGTGTGGTATGGGATGGTGATGTGCCGACCATCCGGGTGTGGGCACCCACCGCCAAATATGTCAAATTCCACTTATTCGCAGATTCAAATCCCAACACCTCTAGCACCGTCTTGGATATGACCAACGACCCCGCTACTGGCGTGTGGAGCATTACGGGCGATGCCTCGTGGAAAAATCAATATTACCTCTACGAAGTACAAGTTTTCGCGCCAAGCGTGCGCCGTGTCGTCACCAATTTGGTCACAGATCCCTATTCGCGTAGCCTTTCGATGAACAGCCCCCGTACCCAAATCGTGAATGTGAATGATGCCGACCTCATGCCTGTAGGCTGGTTGGATGCGACCAAACCGCCCCTCGCCGCGCCTGAAGATATTGTCGTCTACGAAGTTCATATCCGTGATTTCAGCCGTATAGACCCCACTATCCCCGAAGAATTTATCGGCACATACAAAGCCTTCACCGTGACCGATTCGTATGGGATGCAACATCTGAGCGCGTTGGCAGAAGCAGGTCTGACGCATCTTCACCTGCTTCCATCGTTTGATATTGCCACCATTGACGAAAACAAAGCCAACTGGCAAACACCTAGTTTTGAAGAATTGGCATCCTTCCCGCCCGATTCTGAAATGCAACAAAGTTTATTGAATCAAACCCGCGACCTCGATGGCTTCAATTGGGGCTACGACCCGTATCATTTTGATGTCCCCGAAGGGAGCTACTCCACCAATCCAGACGGTGTGACGCGCATCATCGAATACCGCGAGATGGTGCAATCCCTCAACAATATCGGCTTGCGCGTGGTGATTGATGTGGTGTATAACCACACCAACGCCTCTGGTCAATCAGAAAAATCGGTATTCGACCGCATTGTACCGGGGTATTATCACCGTTTAGATGAAAATGGACGTGTCGCCACCAGCACCTGCTGTCAGAATACCGCTACCGAACACAATATGATGGAAAAATTCATGGTGGATTCGGTGGTGTATTGGGCGACTGCCTATCGGGTAGATGCCTTCCGTTTTGACCTGATGGGTCATCACATGGTCAGCAACATGGCGAAAGTCCGCGCCGCCCTCGATGCGCTCACCCTTGAGGAAGATGGTGTCGATGGCAAAGCCATTTATGTCTATGGCGAAGGTTGGAATTTCGGCGAAGTGGCGAATAATGCGCGTGGTCTCAATGCCACCCAAATCAACCTCGCGGGGACGGGGATCGGCACATTCAATGACCGTCTGCGCGATGCAGTACGTGGTGGGTCACCCTTCTCTGGCAAACAACTGCAAGGCTTTATCAACGGGTTATATACCGACCCCAACGGCATCACACCGGGTTCAGAACGCCATCAACGCAACCAAATTTTGGCATTCGCAGACCAAATCCGTGTCGGCTTGGCGGGCAATCTGCGCGATTACACCTTCGTAGATTATCGTGGCAACACCATCACAGGCGCACAGGTTGATTATAACGGGCAACCTGCGGGCTATACACTCGATCCACAAGAAAATATCGTCTATATCTCTAAACACGATAATGAAACCCTGTGGGATGCCATTCAATACAAAGCGCCCCTCACAGCAGATATTGCCCAACGTGTCCGCATGAATAATTTGGGGGTTAGCATTGTCATGTTCAGTCAGGGCATACCGTTCTTCCATGCAGGGGATGATTTGCTCCGGTCTAAATCGTTAGACCGCGATAGTTATAATTCAGGAGATTGGTTCAATCGCCTCGATTTCACCATGCAAACCAATAATTTCGGTGTTGGGTTGCCACCCAGTAGCCGTAGCGATTGGGGCATCATCCAACCCCTGTTGGCGAATCCAGATTTGCAAGTCACCCCAGATGACATCATGGCGGCGCACATGCACTTCCTCGAAGCCTTGCAAATCCGTTTCAGTTCGCCCCTGTTCCGCCTACAAACTGCCGAGGATATACAAGCACGCCTCAGCTTCCCCAACACGGGCAGAGACCAAATTGCAGGTGTGATTGTCATGTCGCTTTCGGATGTGGTGGATGAACTCGCCCCTATAGACGAAAACTTCTCGCGGATTGTGGTCGTGTTCAATGCCGATGATGCCGAAATCGCGTTCACCGATGAAAACTTCGCGGGCATGGGCTTCACCTTACACCCTGTCCAACAAGCCTCATTCGATAGCATCGTCCAAACCGCTTCGTATGATGACGCAACTGGCACATTCACCGTACCCGCCCGCACCACCGCCGTGTTTGTCGTGTTACGCTAAATGATATAACTAACGATTTGTACGGACGTGATGAATCACGTCCGTATTGTTTTCCCCCAAATCTTCATTTTTTCTGTATCTTCTAACAAAATTTTGATTAAAAAATTGTCACATTCTGTTAAATTCGATATATAATAGATGATTAAAACAGAGCGATAACAGGATGACTTACTCTATGTCACTAACCACAACATCTTCTATCACACACGACTTAGAAGGCTTGCTCGAAGCCCTGCCAGATCTCACGCCCAATGACCGCGAATTGATTGAACGGGCGTATATGAAAGCGCAAATCGCACATGAGGGGCAGATCAGAAAATCAGGCGAACCGTATTTTACGCATTGTGTCGCGGTTGCCGCCATGCTCGCCGAGATGAAACTCGATGCCGAAGCCATCGCCGCCGCCCTCATGCACGACATCCTCGAAGATACGCCTGTCACCAAAGAAGAACTCATCGCCGAATTTAGCCCCAAAATCGCCAACCTCGTGGATGGTGTCACCAAACTGAAAAATCTGCCTATTCATTTAGATAAAAACACGCAAGGCAAACGCCCGCGAGATACCAATCGTGAATTGGAATACATGCGAAAGATGTTCCTCACGATGGGCGATGATGTGCGCGTAGTATTGATTAAACTGGCAGACCGCCTACACAATATGCGGACATTGGGCTATATGCCCGAAGATAAACAACAACGCATCGCCAATGAAACACTCGAAATTTTTGCCCCGCTCGCCAATCGGTTGGGGATATGGCAAATCAAATGGGAACTCGAAGACCTCAGTTTTCGGTATCTCAACCCCGATGCCTATCGTGAAATCGCCCATAATTTAGATGAACGCCGTGCCGACCGCGAAGCCTACATCAGCAAACACGCGGGCGCTTTGCGTGCCGAACTCGAAAAACATGGCATCACCAACGCCGTCATCACATGGCGACCAAAACACATCTATAGCATCTATAAAAAGATGCAACGCAAAAATTTGCCCTTCGATGAAATTTATGATGTCCGTGCCATGCGGATTATCGTCAACACCATCCCCGAATGTTATATCACGCTCGGTTTGGTGCATCAGCTTTGGCGACCGCTCCACAAAGAATTTGATGATTATATCGCCAATCCCAAAGAAAATTATTATCAAAGCCTGCATACGGCGGTGATGGATAATCGTGGCAAGACCATCGAAATTCAAATCCGCACATGGGAAATACACGAACATGCCGAATATGGCGTGGCGGCGCACTGGCGATATAAAGAGGGAAGCAAAGGACGCGATGAAAAATTTGAATCATTCATCGCGCATCTGCGTAAAATGATGGAATTCGGTTCGGAGACCCAAAACGCCGATGAATTCATGGCAGGCATGAAAGAAGATGTATTTCGCAGTCATATTTATGTCTATACGCCCAAAGGCGACATCATAGATCTGCCCGCAGGCGCGACACCGATAGATTTTGCCTATCACATCCACACCGAAATCGGGGAACGGTGTCGTGGCGCAAAGGTGAACGGGCAACTAGTTAACCTAAATCATCAACTCAAAACGGGTGAACAGGTCGAAATTATCACCGTCAATCGTGGCGGACCTAGCCTCGATTGGCTCAATCCCGATTTAGGTTATGTCAATACCCACCGCGCACGCACCAAAATCCGCCAATATTTCCGCAAATTAAACAGAGGCAATCATATCGCCATGGGGCGTGAAGTGGTTGAGCGCGAATTGCGCCGTATGGGTGTGGCAGAACGCATGTCGTTTGAAGATGTGGCGCAATTATTCGAGTTCAGCAAAGTCGAAGACTTCATGGCATCCGTTGGCGCGGGCGATATTAACGCCTCGCAAATTGCCCATCGCGTATTGGATGATGAGCGCGAAAAACAACGCCTCAACGATATGAATAGCGTGGTCAAACGCTCGCGTGCCGTCACTGAAGGCAGTAACGAAATTCGACTCAATGGCTCGGATGTGAGTGGATTGCTCTATAATATCGCCAGTTGTTGTAAACCCGTCCCTGGCGATGATATTATCGGATACATCACACGCGGGCGCGGAATCGCGGTACATCGGCGCAATTGTGCCAATATCTTGACCACAACCGATCGTGAACGCCTGATCGATGTGTCGTGGGGCGATGTGCAACAAGAAAGCCGTTACGCTGTCCCCATTGAAATTGTCGCCTATGACCGCACAGGTTTGATGAAAGATATCACCACCGTGATTGCCGATGAAAAAGTGAGCATCTCCAAACTCAGCGTCCAGCAACGCCAAGAGATTGCAACCATTCACCTACAATTGGATATTCGCAGTAACGAACAATTACGGCGCATTTTATCCAAAATTGGGATGCTTCAGAGCGTCTCAGAAGCCAGACGGTGCAACACCATTTAGAGAGGCAAGGTAGTGCCTCTACTCCGCATCGGCTTCTAACACCTCGTACATCGGGACATACTCCACAATGGCGCTCACCGCCTCATTTTGGCGCGTCATCGAAATGACATCTTTTTCGCCGTTGCGACCACGTTTGACCAGAGGGGCATTCGAGTAACGCATGAGTTTGGCTTTGCCCTTATTCGTGAGGACGATGAGCGTGTCGTCTAATTTGCCAACCGATGTCGCCACCAATTCACGACTCGACTTGGGCAGTCGCATGGTGATTACACCGCCCCCTGCCCTACCTTGCACAGGATACTCTTCCCCTTGCGAAATTTTCGCCATGCCGTCATCGGTGATGCAGAACACATATAAATTATCTTTGACAATATTCGCGCCGACCACCCGCGAGCGTTGATTGCTCATCTTAATGCCACGCATACCACCTGCGGGTAGCCCTGTCGGGCGCACCTCACTTTCGTTAAAGCGGATGGCTTGTGCCTCGTTGGTCGAGAGCAAAATCGTCTGTTGACCATCGGTTGTGAAGGCGCGTATCAATTTATCATCATCACCAACATTCATCACCACAAACACATTCGAGGTCATACCGGGCAAATCGGCTAATCGTATCCGCTTCACATCACCCAATTCGGTCGCCATGAATAGATAGCCAAATTCGACTTGATTGGGCAAACATACCGCATCGGCAATCTGCGAATCGGGTGGCAAGGCGCACAAATCGGTGAACGGTTGACCATCGGCAAAATCTTCGACCTGATTAATTTGTTGGACGGGCAATGTGGCGCATTTGCCTGTCGTGGTGAATAAATACAACACTTGCGATGTCGCCGTGTTCAAAATAAAACGTGGTGGTTCTTTGGTGGATGCCCCCACTTTGGGCGCGACATTATCGGCTGTGCGTCCGATTTTGCCGTCACTGGTGATTGTCACCCAAACTTGTTCTTCTGGCATCATCAAATCGGCAATGCTGGCTGTGCTGGCGAGGCTATCGGCGATGAATGTGCGCCGATTATCCCCATAGGCAGATTTCACCGCGCCTAATTCATCGGCAACCACCTCACGCATTTGCTCCGGACTGGCGAGTAAGCCTTGTAGATACTCGACCATCGCCATTTTTTCGGTGAATTCATCCTGAATTTTTTGGCGCTCCAACGATGCCAAACGGCGTAATTGCATATCCAAAATGGCTTGTGCCTGAATAGGTGTGATTTTTAAGGCGCTCACCAATTCATCACGGGCGGCTTCTGCCGTCTCTGCACCACGAATGATTTTGATTACGCGGTCAATTTTATCGAGCGCCTTGAGCAACCCCTCTAAAATATGAGCGCGATCTTTAGCGCGTGCAAGGTCATATTCACTCCGACGGCGCACAATTTCGAGCCGATGATCGATATACACCTTGAGGGCTTGCTTGAGCGAGAGTAGGCGCGGTTGATTATCCACCAGCGCCAAAATTTGGATGCTAAACGTATCTTGGAGCGGTGTCATTTTGAACAAATTCACCAGCACCGGACCCGCCTCGACCCCGCGTTGGAGTTCCACCGAAATACGCATCCCATTCCGATCAGATTCATCGCGTAAATCGGCTAACCCTTCGAGTTTGCCCTCGCGCACCAAGTAGGCAATCCGTTCAATCAACGCCGTTTTATTCACCTGATACGGCAATTCGCTGATGACAATCCGTTGCTTGCCCCGTCCCATCTCTTCAATATGAACTTTTGCCCGTACAGTGACTTTACCCTGTCCTGTGGCGTAGGCGCTGATGAGCGTATCTTCACCATCCTCGCTACCATCTTTATGCCGATATACAATACCGCCCGTTGGAAAATCGGGTCCCTTCACAAAACGCATCAGGTCATGAACGGTAATATCTTCATATTTATCCCAATTTTTGAGGATATAAATCAGCGCATCGCATACTTCATGCAAGTTATGCGGTGGCACACTGGTAGACATCCCCACGGCGATACCTGTCGCCCCATTCACCAACAAATTCGGGATGCTCGCTGGCAACACAGATGGCTCTTCGAGGCTACCATCAAAATTTTCGACAAAATTGACTGTATCTTTGCCAATATCCAACAACAATTCTTCGCCGACTTGCCCCAGACGGGCTTCGGTATAGCGCATTGCCGCCGCGCCATCGCCGTCTATACTGCCAAAATTGCCCTGACCATCGACCAATAAATAACGCACAGAAAAATCTTGCGCCATGCGTACCATCGCCTCGTACACCGCGCTATCGCCGTGTGGATGATATTTGCCCAACACCTCCCCAACAATACGGGCGCTCTTTTTGAACGGCGTATCTGCCCGCAAGCCCATATCGTACATGGCGTATAAAATGCGCCGTTGCACAGGTTTCAGCCCATCACGCGCATCGGGCAACGCACGCGATACAATCACGCTCATGGCATAATCGAGATACGCATCTCGCATTTCTTGTTCAATATTGATTTTCTGTATGTCGCTCGTCATATCATTTTTCCTAAATGGCGCGTTAATCGTTATGGTTACACATTGTACGAAAATAATTGCGCGTGTCAAACAAAAACAGCATTTATCCGATTTTTAATCACGGAATATAAGTTCTATGATAGCACAAATTTTTATCGGCGCAACTATTTGCTGTGATTTTTCGCCCGTTCCATCACGGCTCTGATGCGCTCTTGGTCTTGTGGGCTATAGGTATCAAATCGTAGAGGTAATTCATGATAATCAACATGTTTTGTCCAATTCCCCGCCCAAAACATCTGTTGATAAACCGCATTGAAATCGAATTCAAGATTATCTTCATCTGCAAGCGGTATGATAACGTGTTGCGGAATAGGCTCATCCACACCAAATACATGCGCCCGTCCCACACCTGAACTATTCTGACCCAACCGACTATCGCTGACCACGATCATATAAGGATGCGAATCTTCTTCGTGGGGATATATGGGCAAATCGGGGACAATCGGAGGAGTTTGATGGAGATAATCCAATTCAACTAAAGATGACCCACTAATTAGCGCAATACGCCGATTTTGTACATAGATTTTTTTCGCCCTGCCGATTTTATTGCTACTCGACAACAATTCAAATCGTGTAATGGGTTCACCAAAATAATCATGCGAAAGCGGTCTATAGATGATGACGGATGACAAGCCTGTATCTTCAAAAATTTCTCGCATCGGAAAAAGGCGAATAGAAGGGTCATTTTGTATATTCGTCATGGTAGCTGGTTGCGTAGATTTCCCCATTTTATAAATACCTGTATCTGGAATAGACGTTTGTTGTCTGGACAAATCTGAATCACCATCGTCTATCCAAATTTGTAGTGATGTTTCTGCACGCGCTACATAACTATCTGGCAAATGGGCATTTAAGGCATCAGTCAGATAGGTGATGTGTGCCGAATGAATACTGCGCCATATGGTTGGGCTTCTACTCGGATTTTGCGCCATACTATGTAAATGGGCATTCACACCTTTATATAAATTATCGCGTGTTTTGATAACCATTTGGTCACATCCTCATCATCACTACACCGTGTTATCTCATTATAAACAAAAAACGGGCATTGAACTCACGCCATGCCCGTTTTTATCATCTAAAAATTATCGTTCTTTATGCAGGTGGCGCGATAATCACCAACAACGCACCTTTATCTACCGTTTGCCCCTTTTGGACGGAAATCGTTTGCACCACCCCATCCACAGGCGCTTTCAGCTCATTTTGCATCTTCATCGATTCCAAAATGACCAGCGTTTGCCCCTTAAAGACTGCCTGACCTATTTCGACAGGCACACCCACAATCAGACCGGGCATCGGCGACTTCAATTCGCCAGAGCCGCCACCAATACTCCCGCGCCGTTGCGAGAGGAGCATCGCCCGTTCATCCAAAACGCGCCCCTCAAACATGCGCCCTTCGACTTCGATATTATAATTGCTGTTATCCTCTTCAATCACCACTTGCAATGATCGTTTGTCGGTGATGACCGAGTAAAGGGTCGCATCGAGCGCCAAAAAGTCGACAGAACGCGCCTCGCCATTCACTTTGATATTGCCCTGCGCGTCAATGTCAATTTCGTACTGCTTATCGTTGATTGTTGTGATGTATTTCATGCTATTTTTGCAACCTTTCCCAACGGCTCACCCATTTCCAGTTGCTGGCATCCCGTTTGGCAGGCGCGACCACTTGCCCCGCCAATTGGCGTTTGCGATGTTCGTACAAGGTGGCGGCGATAGCGGCGAGTTCATACTCCGCCTCGGTCACTTCGGTTTCATACGTGGTCATGCTGAAATTTTCTTCCACAAATTTGGTGTGGATTTGCCCCGCGATGAATTTGAAACTGTTGAGCAAATTGATATGGAACGGGATATTATGCTTGAGTCCCATGATGGTGTATTCGGCTAACGCCCGACGCATCCGCAACATCGCTTCGGAACGGGTTTCGCCCCAAGTGATGAGTTTGGCGATCATGCTATCGTAGTACGGGGTGATTTCTGATCCCGCATATACACCACCATCCACGCGCACACCTGGACCTGATGGCGTGATGAGCGTGGTGATCTTGCCCGTAGACGGCATAAAATTGGTGTATGGGTCTTCGGCATTAATCCGACATTCAATCGCCCAACCGCGTGGTTGCAACACGCTCTCGGTGAGGGTCATTTGTCTGCCTCTGGCGATGCGGATTTGTTCTTTAACCAAATCTACCCCTGTCACCAACTCGGTGACGGGATGCTCGACTTGTAGGCGGGTGTTCATCTCTAAGAAGTAGTAATTCTTATCTTTGTCCACCATGCACTCGATCGTACCCGCATTGACATACCCCACAGACCGCGCCGCATCAATCGCCATTTTACCCATGCGTTCACGCAGTTCTTCATCCATAATCACACTGGGCGATTCTTCGACCAATTTTTGATGACGACGTTGGATGCTACATTCGCGTTCACCCAAATGCACAATGTTGCCGTGCATATCGGCTAAAATCTGAAATTCGATATGACGCGCATTAACCAAAAATTTTTCGAGGAATACATCACCATTACCAAAGGCGCTTTCGGCTTCACGGCGAGCCGTCGCAAGGGCTTCGTTAAAATCCTCCATTTTATGGACAGTTCGCATCCCTTTGCCACCACCACCAGCCGTTGCTTTGATGAGGATAGGAAAACCGATTTTCTCGGCGGCAAGGCGCAATTCTTCATCCGATAAGCCCGCGGGCGTGCCAGGGACGAGTGGCACATTGTATTTTTGCACCGCAACCCGCGCCGAATGTTTATCGCCCATCGTGGCAATCGCCTGTGGTGGCGGACCAATCCACGTTAATCCTTCATCGATCACCATTTGCGCGAAATTGGCATTCTCAGATAAAAAGCCATAGCCTGGGTGAATGGCATCCGCGCCTGTCAGTTTGGCGGCTTCGATGATTTTTTCCATCCGCAGATAACTTTCACGCGGGGGCGGTGCGCCGATATGCACCGCTTGGTTGGCATAGCGCACATGCAACGCCGTGCGGTCTACATCAGAATAAACCGCCACTGTGGGGATGCCCAAATCACGGCAAGCGCGAATCACCCGTACCGCAATTTCGCCACGATTAGCAATCAACACCTTATTAATCTTGCTAACCCCTTTAAGTTCACCTGTATTACGTACCATAATTTGTCATCGCCTCCGTTATAAGGGCATATTGCCGTGTTTTTTCGGCGGATTGCTATCGCGTTTGTTTTGCAATACTTGAAGCGCATTAATCAAAATGGCACGAGTATCACGCGGTTCAATCACATCATCAATAAACCCGCGCCCCGCGGCGATATACGGATTGGCGAATTTGGCACGGTAATCATCCGCCAATTCTTTTTTGCGGGCAACAGGGTCTTTTGCCTCTTTCAGTTCGCGCCGATAGATAATTTCGACCGCGCCTTCGGGTCCCATCACGGCGATTTCGGCGGTGGGCCAAGCGAGGTTCAAATCACCACGCATGTGCTTACTACTCATCACGCAATACGCCCCGCCATACGATTTACGGGTGGTGACGGTCAATTTGGGGACAGTCGCCTCGCAATAGGCATACAACAATTTCGCGCCACATGTGATAATGCCGTTATGTTCTTGATCGGTGCCTGGCAAATATCCAGGCACATCCACAAATGTAATAATCGGCACATTATAACAATCGCACATGCGGATGAAACGGGCAGCTTTTTCGCTGGCTTTAATATCCAACACCCCCGCCAACACCATCGGTTGATTCGCCACGATGCCCACCGCCTGACCACCCAGACGGGCAAATCCGACCACAATATTTTGGGCATATTCTTCATGAATCTCAAAGAAAATACCCCCATCCACGACTTTTGTGATGATGTCTTTCATGTCGTAGGGCTTATTCGGATTTTCGGGAATAATCGTATCGAGTTCTGGGTCGGCACGAAGCGGGTCATCATTCGTCGCCTCGAATGGCGGATCTTCCATATTGTTTTGAGGCAGATAACTCAACACTTCGCGCACCATCATCAGGGCTTGCGCCTCATCATCAGCAATCATGTGTGCGACACCACTTTTAGAAGCATGAACACTTGCCCCGCCCAATTCCTCAAAGCTGACATCTTCGTTCAGCACCTGTTTGACCACATCGGGACCTGTGATGAACATGTAACTGGTGTTCTTGACCATGATTATCAGGTCAGTCAAGGCGGGGCTATACACCGCGCCACCCGCACACGGACCCATAATCACGCTAATTTGTGGGATAACCCCACTCGCCATCGTGTTATGCAAAAAGATTTCGGCATACCCCGCGAGGCTTTCGACACCCTCTTGAATCCGCGCCCCACCACTGTCATTCAGACCGATGACGGGTGCGCCTGTTTTCATCGCCATTTTCATAATCTTGAGGATTTTTTGGGCGTGAACTTCGCTCAGACTACCACCGAGTACGGTGAAATCTTGCGAATAGACATAGACCAAGCGCCCGTTAATCGTCCCCCAGCCCGTCACCACGCTATCACCCAGATATTTTTGTTTTTCCAAGCCGAAATTATGTGATGTGTGTTGCACATACGCATCAATTTCATGAAAACTACCGGGGTCTAATAAAATATCCAACCGTTCATAGGCGGTATTGCGCCCCGCATCATGTTGCTTTTTGACACGTTCTTCACCACCCTTAGCGCGACTCTGAGCGCGTTTCTGGCGTAATTCTTCGAGTTTCGGATTATCTGTTGTCATGTATCCATCCTTAAAATGTAGTTCTATAAGAATTTGACCGATTATATCATCTTATAGCCCGATTTTCATATCGGGCAACCAATATACACAACGATGTTCATAACGCGGGCGGGCGATATTCGCCGAATGCACCGCGCAACGTATGGGCAATTTCGCCCAATGTCACATCATTTTCCACACATTCGATGATGATGGGCATCAGATTTTCTGTCCCACGCGCCATTGTATCCAACCGACCCCGTAATTCATCCACCCGATTGTTATCGCGTTCTGCCCGTAATTGTGCCAATTTTCGCTTCTGCGCCTCTTCGATGGCGGGGTCTACACGCAACATATCGGGCGTTTCTTCTTCTTGGACGGTGAATTTATTCACCCCCACCACCACTTGCTCGCCACTTTCGACTTGTTTTTGATACTCATAAGCCGCATTTTCGATTTCAGCATTGATAAATCCAGCTTCGATGGCGCTCAATGCCCCGCCCATGTCATCAATTTGGGCGATATATGCCTGCGCCCGTTGATAAATTTCATCCGTCAGCGATTCGATGAGGTAACTGCCTGCTAATGGGTCGACCACATCGGCGACACCCGTCTCGTAGGCGATGATTTGTTGCGTGCGGAGCGCGATTTGCACCGCGTGTTCGGTCGGCAATGCCAATGCTTCGTCTTTGCTATTGGTATGGAGCGATTGCGTCCCGCCCAACACTGCCGCCAATGCTTGCATCGTCACACGCACGATATTATTATCGGGTTGTTGCGCCGTGAGCGTGCTACCACCTGTTTGGGTATGAAACCGCAACATCCAACTTTTAGGGTCTTTGGCATGAAAGCGATTTTTCATGATATGCGCCCATAATTTTCGGGCGGCGCGGAATTTTGCCACTTCTTCAAGAAAATGATTATGCGCGTTGAAAAAGAACGATAATTGGGGCGCAAATTCATCCACATCCAACCCCGCAGAAATCGCCGCCTGCACGTATGCGATGCCATTCGCCAACGTGAACGCCACCTCTTGCACCGCCGTACTGCCCGCCTCGCGGATATGATACCCGCTAATGCTGATGGTGTTCCATTTAGGGACATGCGTTTTGCAATAGGCGAATAAATCGGTGATAAGGCGCATAGATGGTTTGGGCGGATAAATATACGTCCCGCGTGCGATGTATTCTTTGAGGATGTCATTCTGGACAGTCCCCTGCAATTTGGCGGGGTCTACACCTTGTTTTTTGCCAACCGCGATATACATCGCCAGTAAGATGGTCGCAGGCGCATTAATCGTCATGCTGGTCGAGACTTTATCCAACGGAATTTGGTCAAATAACGTCTCCATATCGCGCAAACTCGAAATGCTCACCCCCACCTTCCCCACCTCGCCTAACGCCATGGGGTCATCGGCATCATAACCAATTTGGGTGGGCAAGTCAAACGCCACCGATAACCCACTCTGCCCGTTTTCGAGCAAAAATCGATACCGCGCATTCGATTCTTCGGCAGTCCCAAACCCGGCATATTGGCGCATCGTCCAAAAACGAGTCCGATACATGGTCGGTTGCACCCCTCTGGTGAAAGGATACTCCCCCGCAAAACCCAAATCATCCTGTGGGGCATCCTCTGCCGTATACATCCGTTTGAGGGGTATGCCCGATGATGTGGTGAATTGTTGTTTGCGCTCACCGAATTTTTTCAGTACGGGGTCTACCGTTTCGCGCTCCCAACGGGCTTTATCATCCTTGCTCATAATTCGTTCCTCTCTGATGGGGGATAAAATGCGCTCGGTGGCACATCCACCCCACGAAAATTCTCGAATGTCAAATCGGTTAGGGTTAAATTCAACGCACGGCACACATACCCGAATAAATCGATATAACTATCGGCGAAAGCGGGCGCATCGGCTAATCCCAAACGGAGGCGCAGAGTTTGGATTTTGGCGCGATCGCCTTCAATTTCGATAAAATTGCCATAAGGCATTTCATCCAACACGATTTCTAAATCGTCATAGGTGTATGTAGTGCGATATTTTTCGTATACCAAATGTGGATGATACCCCAAACGCCCTAAAATCAGGTGCATGGCATCAAAATCGCTCACGGTGACTTCCGCCTCAAACCGATGTGCCACACCATCCATCTTTTCATCAGATAGCGGTTCTTTGTAGGTGAGGCGCACGCGGTCATCTTGACGTAAACGCACGACAATATCGCGTGCCGTCAGCGACTTATCGGCATTTTCGTAGCGCACATTGCGCTCATAAACGCGGGGTTTGGTCAATGTCGCGCCGAGTGATTCGAGCATCGTCACCACAGGCGCAAAATCGGGACAATAGAGTTTGATTTCGGTCTCGGTATAATCGGTCATGTTCAAGAAAATCTCAGATTTCACGCAACGCTTCTGGCATGAACTGGTGAATCGTGTTTACTAAATGATTATAAGGTGCTTGCTGATTCGGAATGGCGAATAAAATCGCCTTGATGAAATTCCCTGCACCGCGCTCAAATAAGCAAATATCGACACCCACCAACGGAATATCGGGTTGGTCGGTTATTTTATCGAATTGGCTAGGGCGAATCGCGCTGATGAACGCCTCGAATTGGGCATCTGTCCAAGCGCGGGTGATGGGTTTATTATCAAACCGTCCCGCATACACCGCCTCTGACAATGTATTTTGCAACGCGCCACGCTTGAGCGTCACGATGCAATCACTCGCACGCCTATCTGGGCGGTATACCGTGACCCGATACACCGCCTTCAGATTGCTAATGGTTGCCAATTGTTTAACACTTGGCAAGCCACATCGTTCCGCAATTGCGCGTAAAAAGCCCAAATACTGTTCCATGAATAAAATCTTTTGGTTGGTTATTAATAAATTTTGCCAAGTATTATCCCCACCCACTAACCCCCTCCCCATTATATGGAGAGGGGGAATCCTTTCTCCCTTCCCCTACTCAGTGGGGGAAGGGTCGGGGATGGGGGATAGGTCTAATCTGCAATTTTCAGCACAACCTTGCCGAAAACTTCAAATTCTGCCAACGTATCTTGTGCTTTCCGCGCCTCTTCTAATGGGAACACCGCGCCAATCACAGGCTTGAGCGCACCGCTAAACACCAAATTCATCACACGGATATAATCTTGATGCGGTCCCATCGTGCTACCAATAATGCTGATCTGACGGGCAAAAACTTGGCGCAAATCCAATTCGACAAACGGTCCGCTGGTATTACCAACGACCAAAATCCGCCCGCCAATGCGCGTGCAACGGATGCTATCGTTAAATGTGGATGCCCCCACATTATCAATCACCACATCCACCCCTTGTTTATTGGTCATTTTATACATCTCTTTTGACCAAGCGGGCGTTTCTTCGCGGTTAATCGTCACATCAGCGCCGAGTTCTTTGGCTTTTTGGCATTTTTCAGCGTTGCTACCGACCACATACACCTTCGCGCCTGCGAGTTTGGCAATTTGAATCGAGGCGCTATTCACACCACCACCCGCGCCGACAATCAACACACTTTCGCCAGGGCGCAACCCGCCCCGCGTGATGAGCGAATGCCACGCCGTTAAATACACCAAGCCCACCGATGCCGCTTGTTCATACGTCACATGGTCGGGCATTTTCATCAGATTACGCACAGGTAAAACAGCATATTCGCACGCCACGCCCGCCACCGATTCGCCTAAAATATGAATCCGTGACTGATTTTCAAGACCCGTCAACAACGCGGGACTATCGGGTTCAACGATAGTGGGGTCTACACACACCCTATCACCGATCGCGAATTGGGTCACACCTTCGCCAAGCGCATCCACCACGCCCGCACCATCGGCACACATGATATGAGGCATGGGCAAGTTCAACCCAGGCCAACCCAAACGCACCCACAAATCGAGCCGATTCAGCGCCGCAGCTTTCATCTGAATACGAACTTCGCCCCGTTGTGGTTGTGGGATAGGGAGGTTATCCACTACATCCACCACTTCGGGACCGCCATGACCTGTAATAACCGCCGCACGCATTAGCGCAACCCCAATTCGTTGCGAGCGATCACCATGCGTTGGACTTCGCTCGTGCCTTCGTAAATACGGGTGATACGCGCATCGCGGTAATATCGTTCAATCGGGAGTTCTTTGCTATAACCCATCCCGCCATGAATTTGTACCGCTTGGTCGGTGACGAACATGGCGGCTTCGCTGGCGAATAATTTGGCGATGCTGGCTTCGGTGCTAAACCGCCCACCTGTCGCTTCGGCGCGTCCCTTAGCAAGGACGGCGTTATAAATCAGCGCCCGCGCCGCCTCGATTTGCACTTTCATATCGGCAATTTTTTGTTGAATCATCTGGAATTGACCAATCGGTCCGCCGAATGCGGTGCGGGTTCTGGCATATTCTAAACTCGCTTCGTAGGCGGCTTCGGCGATGCCCAACGCTTGCGAAGCGATGCCAATCCGACCCGCATCGAGGACGGTCA
Organism: Anaerolineae bacterium; assembly: GCA_034436155.1. GTDB lineage: Bacteria > Chloroflexota > Anaerolineae > Aggregatilineales > Phototrophicaceae. The sequence continues at coordinate 97,620 of DAOTVP010000010.1, read as the reverse complement.
TGGCAATCTTAAAGCCTTGCCCAACCTCACCCAATACATTTTCGACTGGACACAGATAATTTTCGTACACAATTTCGCTGGTGGCGCTGGCACGAATGCCCAATTTGGGTTCTTTTTTGGCGCGGATGAATCCGGGTTGGTGGGCATCAATCAAAAAGGCGGTGATACCCTTATTGCCTTTTTCGGGATCGGTCATGGTGAATAGCACCAGTGTATCGGCAACGGGTCCGCTCGTCACCCAACTCTTGCGCCCGTTAATGATGTAATGCGTGCCTGCTTCGTTGAGGACTGCCCGACTCGCCATCGTGGCGGCATCACTGCCCGACATCGGCTCGGTGAGGCTATACGCGCCGATTTTTTCGCCACGCGCAACAGGGGCTAAAAATTTGTGTTTTTGTTCTTCGGTGCCAAATTTCATGATGGCATAATTGAACAACGAATTATTCACGCTCAAAATGGTGCTATGACTGGCATCCGCTTTGGCGACTTCTATCATCGTCAAGACATAGGCTAACGTATCCATGCCCGCCCCGCCATATTCTTCGGGGACTTCGATGCCCATCAAGCCCATCTCGCCCATCTTTTTAATCGTATCCATCGGAAAATCGCCCGTCTCATCAAATTCTGCCGCGATGGGGACGATTTCTTTTTGGGCGAAATTCCGCACCATTTTGACCAATTCTTTATGTTCAGGGGTCATTTCTAAAGTTAAAGAAGAATCCATTTGTGTCGCAATAACCATTTTATCCGTATCTCCAAAATAATATTCAACTGCGATGGTGTTCATTATAACACACCGACCATCGTCCTTACATGCCATACAAGCCGAGTATGGCAATGGTCATAAAAAATTTCATACAAAATATACCTGACGCTGATTTTCGGCTATGATAGTATATAGATGGGCAATTTCGCCCGATACAAATAGGAAAACAGCATTGTCCGATTTATTGAGCGTGCAAGACGCGCTAAACCGTATTTTGAGTCAAATCAACCCGTTACCTGTTGAGGATGTCCCTCTGCTGGGTGCGTATCAGCGCGTCCTCGCGCAGACCATCACCGCGCCAACATCGTTACCCCCCTTCCCCAATTCGAGTATGGACGGGTATGCGGTACGCGCCGAAGATATTGCCCACGCCAGCAAAGATAATCCCATATCGCTCAACGTGGTGATGGACATCCCCGCAGGCACATTCCCAACACAGATACTTGGCATCGGTGAAGCCGCACGTATCATGACGGGTGCGCCGATTCCCAACGGTGCGACCGCGATTGTTCCTGTCGAAAATACCGATGGTGCTTGGGATAAGACCAATCCATCGGCATTACCCACCACAGTCAATATCTTTCGTGCCGTCAAACACGGGGATTACATCCGCCCTATCGGTGAAGATTTGATGGCGGGTGACATCATCGCCAAAACGGGCGATAACCTACGCCCACAAGACATTGGCGTGCTGGCTTCATTGGGCATGGCGAGCGTGCCTGTTTATCAACGCCCACGAGTGGCGATTTTATCGAGCGGGGATGAACTTGCAGAACTAGGACAACCGCTCCAACAGGGTCAGATTTACGATAGCAACCGTTATACCTTAGCGGGATTGGTCTTGGCGTGTGATGCCGATCCGATTTTGCTCCCAACGGCAAAAGATACCCCAGAAAGTATCCGCGCCATGTTCGCCGATGCGTTATCGCTCAAACCCGATCTGCTGATTTCGAGCGCGGGCGTGTCGGTTGGCGCGGCAGATTTTATCCGCGATATTTTAACAGAATTAGGTCTGGTGGATTTTTGGCGTATCAACATCCGGCCGGGCAAACCGTTGGCATTCGGACATATCCGCGACATCCCATTTTTTGGTCTACCGGGCAACCCCGTCTCGGCGATGGTCACGTTTGAGGTATTCGTGCGCCCCGCATTGTATAAGATGATGGGCAAACAGTTGCCGATTCGGACAATTAACGCCCGTCTCGGTCATGATATAACATCCGATGGGCGCGAAAGTTATCTGCGCGTCATTCTCAACAAATCCGATGACGGTGGTTGGATAGCCACCCTCACAGGTACACAAACATCCAGCGCCCTCATTTCCATGTCGAAAGCCGATGGTCTACTCATCTTACCAGCAGGCACAACATCCGCCCAAGCGGGCGACATTTATCCCGTGCGCTTATTGAAAAGCGAGTTACTCTATAGCAATTGAAAGGATTTTTATCTATGACTACACAAACAGCAACCGCATCAGAGGCTCAACACCATAATCCTGCCAGCAAATGGCTGAATTTACGCAATTTGGCGTTGGTTTTGGTCGTATTTGGTTTATTCGTCAGTGGCTATCTGAGTTATGTCAAACTCACCGATGTGCCAATGGCATGTCCGGGCGCGGGCGAAGGTGGATTTAATTGCGATGTCGTGCAAAATAGCATCTACTCCGAATTTCCGATTCGCTCTGGCATCGCCATCGCGTGGCTCGGATTTGGGACGTATATCATCATTGGGCTGATGATTTTATTTGAAAAACGCATCCCTATATTGCGCGAATGGGGCATCCCGCTCACATTTGGCATCATCACATTCGCCTTTTTATTCTCGATGTATCTGGTTTATGTGCAAGCCTTTTTGCTGAAGGCGTTTTGTGTGTGGTGTTTGATGCACGAAGCCAATATGACGGTGTTATTCGTGGTGTATATCGGCAGGTTGATTTTGTTCCTCAACAAACCGACCGTAGACGAGGCATAAATCAGTTTTTAACAGATGCCAACCCAACGAGGGGTCTATCGGAATAGCGATAAAACCCCTCTTGTTTGGTTGTTCATCATAATGAGGAATTTATTTGGTGTTGCTGTGTTCGCGGAGGGTGCGGGCGATAATATCTTCTTGCATCCTACGATTATCACGGCGGTTTTTGGCGCTGTTTTTACTAGAAACCGAATCTTCTTTGCCCATCGCTTTGCGGAATGCCAGTTCCATGGCGGTCAGCATTTTTTCATCTTCTTCAGAAGATATCGCTTCTGGTTCATACGCTTCGGATTGGGTCTTCATGCTCAGGTCAATTTGGCGTTTCTTACGGTTGATTTTCAACACGCGCACTTGGACTTCTTCACCTTCTTTGACGACATCGCCCGGATTTTTGACATAGCCATCGGCTAATTCAGACACATGCACCATACCGGGGCGTTCTGCGCCAATATCAACAAACACACCAAAATTTTCGATGCGGACAACTTTGCCTGTGAGGATTTGCCCTTCTTCAATGCTATCCCAACTCAAGGTAGGTTGTGCGATCATCGTGAGGGCAACACGCCCGTTCTCTATCTTATAGATATAAGCGGTGATTTTTTCGCCCACTTTAAGGACATCTGCCACACTTTTCACATCGGGTTTCCCCAATTGCGAAACATGTAACAAACCATCTTGACCGACACCAATATCGACAAACGCACCATAAATTTCAATGCGCTTGATTATACCTTCAACTGCCATACCAACTTTGAGATCGTTAATCGCTTTGGGGGTTGCGTTTCCGCTCATCTTCCCCGACTCCTTCTATCAACTAAATTAGATACCAACAAATTAAACTGCTTGCGAGGGCAGTAAAGGCAGATTCTCGGTCTGAAAATCTGCCTGTGAAAATTGTATGCACTGCGATGATAAAAATCAGACGCAGGAAATAACCATGATTAGCTTTCGGGTGTGGCTTCTGCCGTTGGCACAGGGGTCAATTCAAAATCGCTTTGCATATAATCACTGAATGTCTTATCTAAACCTTCCCATGCGTGCAAATTGCTGGTAGTCAACAACTCGGTCATGAGATCTGCGGTCAGATAAGCAAACCCAACCACTTCGCTACGTTCTGTGATTCGACCCGCTTCGCCCTCGACAAACACATAAATCAACATGGGAATATCGGGGTAATACACACTCACCAATGCTTGGTCACTGCTGACGGTATCGCCGATGATGTAGCTCGGTTCACCATGCTTTTCAATGACATCGCCTAAGCGATAACGAGGGGTCGTTTGTGCAACGATAAATGATACCGTTTGACCATCTTCGGAGAACATTTGGCAACAATTATCGCCATTGGCTTGCGCCCATGCCGCGCCAATTTGTTTGGTGGCTTCATCTGTACGAGTTTGCAGACTGGTCAGGCTGGTATCATCACGGATGATGTTCAACGCATCATTCCAACGAGTGACACCTGGGGTAATACCACGCCAACACGGTAATTCACAACCTTCTACAGGGTCTGCCACAAAGCTATTATCTTGTAATAAGCGGTCACTCCGCAATTGGGGGGTTGGCGCACAGGCGGCAATCAGGAAAACTAAACCAACAAATATCAAAATTGTTCGCAATTTCATGTTATTTTTCTCTCTTGTTGCAGACTGGTTATGTTCATGTATGATATGTTGTTCCAAGTAAGACCGTCAGGATGCAGTCCTGATTGCATGGATACTGAAAATTTAGAAAAGTATAGCGCAGATTATCGGTTGTTGCTAGTCACAATTGAAAAATTCTCAAATGAAAACGGGCATAACAAACTGTCATGCCCGTTCATCATCAAGGGCGTATCAATTAAGGGGTCTCTGTAGGTGGAGCAGGACGTTCAAGCTGTAAGGAGATGTTATACGGACCGACCGTACCACCATAAATCGCGCCAAAATGTGTCGCAAGGATGTAATAACGACCATTCGCCGCCAATGTAATTCGGTTAATCAACGAATTGCGCGTATTGGTGTTCGCATCATCGTTACGGGCGATCTCGATACCATTCGGATCAATCAAAAACAATAACGGGTCTAATGTGGGCGAAGTGGCATTCATCGTAATGGTGACAATATCACCGACCAATCCATCAAACGCATACACATCAAATTTGTTATCGGGCGTGATGCTCGCGGTGAAACTACTGCCAGATTGCATCACAATCGCGCTTCCAAGCTCGGTCTGATACGGCAACGTCTCGCTCCCGCCGATGATACCGCCCAAACTGGGGACGGCTGTGCCATCTAAATTCGCCGTAAAGCTCGTCACATACCGTTCATTAAAACGAATACCGGTTGTCTCGCTAAAGATGAGTTCTCCCCCCACCACCACAAATAAATTGAATGTAACAGGGCGTGTATCACCACATTCGCTCTGATACCAAATCTCGATTTCATATGAACCAATGTCTAATGTGCCACTGGGCCAATAGATATGATACACAGGGGGCGGGGTCAGTGTTGTAGCACAATTACGGTTGCCTGTGGCAGTCAATAAACCACCACTACGCACACTTTCGGCATCATCATACACCGCATCCCCAAACGGGTCACGCACGAGTAATTGCAAATCGGCATTGGTGTTCCATGTCAGCGTGACTTCAATATCACCCGTTGGCAAATTCAGATTTAAGGCACGTTCTGGGGCTTCTTCTGCGACCAAAAGCGTATATGTCCCTTCTGTACCGCCGACATCTTTCCCATATCGACTCGCAAACACGGTGTATGTCCCCGCGGCGGGTAGGCGTGTCGAGATGACAGAATTGGTGTCTCTGGGGCTATCCACATCATCATTATCGGCGATAATCGTGCCAGACGCATCAAATAAGATGAGCAATGTGTCGAGGTTGCCCAATACCCGATTCATGCTGATATTGACCAATTGCCCCGCCTGCCCCGTGAAGGTATACGTCTGATAATATTGGTCGCCAGCAATCACCCCTTCCGTCGGGCTGTTGAAAAATAATGGCGTGGATGGCGCAGTGAGAATATCGCTCACGCCGATTGGCAACACACGAGTATCGGTGTATAAACCGCCAGGGGTGGTGCTACCTGTACCATCAGGATTCACCACAAAACTGGCGATATGCACAGGCACATTCCCATCCGAAGGGGCTTGTAATGTGCCTGTGATGGGCGTTAAGGGTGTGCCATTCAGATTGACATCCACTGTAAAATCAACCGGAGCAGGCGTATCTCCACAATAGAACCGATAATACACCAACACTTCGTAACGCCCCGCAGAGAGCGAGCCACCCTGCCATGAGGCAGTTTCTACGGCGGGCGGTGTTGCGAGTACCTCACATAATCCATTGACATCCGCGCCAAATACACCACTATCATTCGTTGTGCGCGAATCCCAGAATAGCGTGCCACCGTTGGGCGCACGGACTTGTAAATTCAGGTCATCTTGAGTATTCCACGTCAGATTGACGGTAATCCCGCTTGGGAGCGCCACTTGGCTCACCTGAAAATTGGCAGGTGTAACTGAAGCAGTAGCACTGGTGGGTGGCAGGCTCAAATCGGGCGTGGCAACAGCTTCTACAGTTGCTTGAACATCGGGAGTCGTTTGAACGGGCGGAATTGTGGCACTATCCCCCCCGACCAGCGTCAATGTCACCACAAATTCACCCGCCAACGCCGTGACAACGCCCGGCGTGATGAGGACGGTGACATAATATGTCCCCGCAGTTGGCAACGGCACATTTTCGATGAGGCTTTCGGCACCAGTCGCCGCGCCCGCGGCTTTTTGCACCTGACCCAAAATAACGCCCGTTGCATCGCTCAGAATCATCGTGAGCGCGAAGCCTGTTTCACTGCTAATACTAAGGGTGGCGGTGCTATTGGCGAGCGCCTCAAATGTGAAAATTTGCGCCGCACTGCCCTCAGTAATGCGCCCCGTTGTCGGTGTATTAGGGATAAGGACATTGCTCTGGGCGGTTACACCTATCACCATGATTAACATCATCGAGACGATGATCAAAATTTTCAAACGTGTTTTCATGTCAAAATCTCTCCATGCTTGCGTAAACATATCCGCAACAATTCTCAGCTAGTGTAACCTAAAAATCCGCCCCTGCCTATTCTGCCTAAACACCGATTAGCCAACGCTCAGGGCGCAACGGGTTGTGCCGTTGCCGCCACCGCAGGACGCAGTTCGACTAATGTCGTCAGTCCCTCATACACATCAACAATACGCGATAGACGTTGCCCCTCATACACGGCAATCACTTCGTAACGCCCCGCGGGGACATCACCAAAGACAAAATTTTCATTCCAATTGGGGGCAGAATTGACCTGATTCACCGTGCCATCAAAAATATAGGTGGTAGTTGTGCCTTCAAACCAGTTTGACGAATAATTACGAAGCGTGATATCGGCATCTGGAATAAAATTACCACGACTATCTACCAAGCGTCCCGCGATCGTACCATGCCCAACAAACGGCACAATCCATAACACAGGGTTGACCGTATCGCCATAGCCATTTGTCCCTAAACGCACCTCAAAATGCAAATGCGGACCCAACGACCGCCCTGTATTGCCACTCAAAGCGATAACATCGCCCATCTGGACGGTATCACCCGTGCTGACAAGCGCCTGTTCGAGATGGGCGTATAACGTATAGAGGGCTTTACCATTCCAACCGAAATCGTGTTCGATGATAATCACATTACCATAACTGGCAGAATTGCCCCATACAGGGTTTTGTGGCGTGGATGCAAACAACACCGTGCCACTACCCGCCGCCCGCACAGGTGAGCCTGTCGGATTGGGGAAATCGACACCATGATGAATCCGTAAGGGGTTCAAATCTTCGAGACCGTCCGCGCCGTATGGATAGTAAAATAACCCTCTGCTCACACCATTAGAATCAATCGGACGGGCAAAAATATAATGGTCACGCCCTAATGGATCACGATTTTGTGGGACAGGCAACGGCGGAGGCATCCATTGGAGGGTTGGCTGAGGCGCACTCGCTACCACAATCGGCGTGCCTGTCTGGGCAATTTGTTCCGTTGGCGGTTGCGAAACAGGGGTGGGTGTAGCGGGTAAACTAAATTGATTGTTCCCTCCCTCCGCCAGATTGACCGCCGCGACGGGGGTCATAGTCGGCGCAAGCACTTGGGGCAAAGTCGGCGCGATAAACGGTTGTGTGGGTATCGCAATGGTCGGGACAGGTGTCCCTTGTTCATTGAAACCCGATCGCAACACCTCTTGCCATGTGTTACCCACTTGAGTCGGTGGGGCTTGTGTTGGGATGACGACTTGCACTGGAATTACATTTTGCGCGTTGTTATACAGCAACATCCCAAACGCGCCAAACACTCCAAACAAGATGACCGCCGTAAAGACTCCCGCAGAAGAACGTCCTCTTTTTCGCATCGTGTTTTTCATCCTCTAAAAAACTAAGGTTGTTGCGTGAGTGTTGGGATAGGCGCAGGTGTCGGTGTTGGCACAAATCCACCTAATTGCGATTCGGCGTATAATTCACGCATGGCTTCGTACCATGACAAGCCTTCGCGCTTTTGGAAGACCCAATAACTACGCCCATTGAAATTATTACGCCAATCGGTCGTAGCGGCATCGCGTGTCCAACCATAATCGAGCGCCAATTGGGTCAAATCGACATAATAACCACTCGGCATCTGCCCGCGCAACCGCCCACCCTGATTATACGCATCCACATCGCCTTGTGTCGCCGCGGCGAAATCCCACGGCATCCGCCGTAGCGGTTCGCCCAAAGACCCATTTTGTGCCGCTTGTGCCACACGAACATAAATACGCCAATAGGTGGCTAAATCGGTATCTTCGCGCACCACCTCAAACGGTGGCGGAAACCCAACTTGATTGCGGTTAATCGAAAAAGCCCGTCCTGTATAATGCCAATTGCGAACAGGCTCACCGACTTGTCTACGATGTTCAAGTGTCCACAGGGCATCGCTAATATCGCCTAAAAAGTCCACGCCGATGACCTCGTTGGCACGAATCCGCAACGCATTGAACGAATCGTTGACGCGCTCGCTCAAAACAGGTTGCGCCGCGCTGGTGATATTGACCAACGGACCCAATCCATACGGCGGATCGCCCGATGGCGGGCGGGATTGTTCGATATAAAGTGGTTCGGTAATCGCCAACGGAAAACCACCCGCATTCACCAACGCAGGCGGAAGGGGCGCATCCATCCAAAACGGGCTAGTCGCACCATATGGGGCTTGTATCACCTCTGTCGCTACCCCACCTTCAATATACGGCGCAACGGTGATAAATGTCGCCGAATTATCGGTTGCATCCACCATGAAGGCGATACTCAACCCGTCTGGCGACCACGCAGGCATCCGACCACGCCGAAAAGCCACCGCCGAGCGATTGATTAAATCATACGTGAAAACCGTCTCAATGCCATTTTCTACCGCGCTATACGCCAATACATCACCATCAGGCGACCACGCGGGATAATCTTCATGACGGGTTGGTGTATTCGTCAGGTTGATCGTCTCGCCTGTGTTCAAATCGAACAAATAAATATCCTGATTGCCATCGCGCCACGATACAAACGCGATACGCCGACCATCGGGCGACCACGCAGGCGAAAAATCGGGCGCATCCGATGATGCAGGCAAGCGTTGAGGCACTTCTGAACCATCCGCTAACATGATATACAAATCTAAATGGGTGGCTTGTTGATAACTCTCGTACACCAGATACAAATCATCAGGCGACCATTTGGGGTTAGCTTCAAATGCTAAATTAAACGTCATGCGCGATGTGCCACCCGTGCGTAAATCGTATACATACAAATCCCAATTGCTATCTTCACGGCGCGAGGCATACGCCAAGCGCGTGCCGTCATGTGACCAAGCGGGGTCACGATCATCTTCGGGCGAATTGACAATCCGTAAGGTGTTGCGCGTCCCGACTGGCACCGCCCATATATCCGTTTGACCACGTTCACGCACCACATAGGCAAGCGTCCCCGCCGATTGCAACACCGCAGGAATGGGTGTAGATGTTGGCACGAGGGTCGGCGCGTTAATCACCACCGCAGGTTGTTCGACAGATTGGGTCGGTACACCGAGATTCAAACCTAAATTGGGGCTGAGTGGCACAATCGGTATCGTATTATTCGGGCGAGTCGTTGCCCATACCACCACGCCGATGAGCGCGATGAGGACGACCACAATAAACCCACTCAACACGCGATTTTGGGTACGGAGTGGGTCTTCTGCGAGGGTGGTATCAATTTCTGCGCGGGCAGAACGACGCGCCATCGCCGTAGATGTGCCATCAGACACACCTTTAACCGCTTTTCCGCCGATGTTGGTCGCGCCTCTGGTGGCTTGGACACCAGCACGTCCGAAAAGGCTTAAAAAGATGCCTGCCACACGCCCAATTTTATCCAGTATCCAAAATAGACTATCGCGCAACAGGCGCAATCCGCGCAAAAGCAGGGCAAAAATAGCGCGTAAAACACCCCCTACCCCAAGCCCGCCTTTGCTCAAGATACCCATCATCACCGACATGCTATCGGTCATGATAAGCACCACAAAAGAAAGACTTTTGAGGATGAAAAGCCCGATTTTATCTGTTACTCGATACGTCCGTAATAGCATATTTTTAACTCAAGTGTGTTATTGAGATTATCTAATATCGCATTTTACAAACAAAATGGCGCAATCGCAAATGGACTTCGTGACTAATCCCCACCGTTTCTGTTAGAATCCGCTAATTCTGATTGTTTTTTTGGCACAATTCGGTCATGATTATATCAACTTATGTGAATTCATTTGGAGTATTGTTATGCGCCTACACCGTCTTAAATTTGCAATCTGCATCGGTATTTTGTCACTTTTCATGGTGAATATCGCCGTTGCCCAGGAGGAATCGGGACAGACAACGCACACCGTTGTCAGTGGTGATACCCTATTCAGCATCGCCCAACGCTACGGCGTGGATATGAACGCCATCATCCAAGCCAACAACATCGAAAATCCGAGCCGTATTTTTCGCGGGCAAGTGTTAATCATCCCTGGTCTGAGCATCCCCGATGATAGCGCCCAAGTCCAAAATCCACTCATCGCAGGCACGCCTATAGTACATGTGGTTCAACGCGGGGAATCATTAGGGGCAATTGCCCGTCAATATGGCACAACGGTGGAACAAATTTTGCAAGCCAATACCATCGCCAACCCCAATCGGATTTATCCGGGGCAAAGCCTGAATATTTGGGTATCGCCAGAATTCGCGGGACAAACCGCCGCCCCTGCCCCACAACAACCTGTTCAACCCGCGCCGACCACCAATATCAGTTATACCATCCAACCGGGCGAAACATTGGGAATGATTGCCCAACGCTACGGCATGAGTTGGACGACACTCGCCCAGATGAACGGCATCTACGACCCAGATCGCGTTTTGGCGGGGCAAACCATCATCATCCCCGCCTTGAATGAGTACGGCGGTATTCAAGATATGGGCATCATCACAGGCATTTTCGACCCACAAGCCCCATCTCCGTCCATTCGCACAGGCAAATTTATCTTAATCGATTTGAGCGATTCTAAAGTGTATGCCTATCAAGATGGTATCCTCGTGCGGAGCGTGTTGGTCTCGACAGGACTGCCCGCCACCCCCACCGTACAGGGACAATTCTCGATTCGGCAACGAGTCCGCGCCCAACGCATGACCGGACCGGGTTACGATTTACCAAATGTGGAATGGGTGTTGTATTTTTATCAGGGATACGCCCTTCATGGCACATATTGGCACAGCAATTGGGGCAGACCGATGAGTCATGGGTGCGTCAATATGCCTAACAGCGAGGCGCAATGGTTCTTCGAGAACTTTGGTGAAATCGGCACGCCTGTGCATGTACAAGCCTGAGAAACAGGCGCATTTCTGGTTTGGGCTATATGCGTATTTTCGATGACAATCAACAGACGGGCTTTTTATGCCCGTCTGAGACTTATTCGGTTGTATTAATGCCCTCTAAGCCGAGTTCTTTCGCCTTCGCTTGCATGGCTTTTAGCACCAATGGCACATGAAATTCCCACAAATCCACGCCGAGTAATGCCGCGCCATCTTCGACATCTTGCCGATTCACGCCCCGCGCAAAGGCTTTATCTTTCCACTTTTTCTTGATGGATGACACCTCAACATCGCGCACATCTTTGCTCGGACGCACCAACGCCGCCGCCGTGATGAGACCCGTGAGTTCATCCACCGCAAATAAGGCTTTATCGCGCAAGGTGATGCGATCGTCCGCCGCCAGGGGTCCGTGACTGAGGATGGTGCGAATATCTTCTTCGCTCAGACCGCGTTCCCGCAAAATCGGCGCACCATCCATTGGATGTTGTTCGAGGGTGGGATGAATTTCCCAATCGAAGTCGTGTAATAACCCGACTAATCCCCAACTATCGGGGTCTTCGCCATAATGTTCGGCATAGGCACGCATGGCTATCTCGACCGCCAGCATGTGTTTGCGTAAACTATCCGATTGCACAAATTCGCATACAATATCCCACGCTTGGTCTCGGTTCATACAGAATTATCCCTTAAAAATCTGCCACTAAAATACTAATCGTAATTGGTTCGCCAATCGGCAATTGTCCGCGTGTGCGAAGTTGCCATTGTCCCGAAATCGGTTGCTGACTACCCACACTCGGCAAGCGTAACACCATCTCAATTTCAACCGTTGCGCCAACATCTACCGCTTCGCGCAATAAGATAGGGGTAGAACCAAAACTTTCGCCACTACCTGTCACAAAACGGAACGATGTATTCACTTCCCACGCACATGTCCCCGTGTTAAGGAGGGTCAGTTTGCGCGTATACGTGCTATTCGTCCTAAAAAATCCACCATCACGCCCATCGGCGGGTTGTTGTTCGATAATAGCATAATCGAAAATACAGGCGGCATAAGTTGCCGTTTGTTCCACCGCCACCGTGAGCGTCATATTGGGTGTTGCCGATGGTGTATATGTCATACTCGGCGTGGGTGTGAGCGTCTCGGTGGGGACAGCAGTGGGGGTATTGGTCGGACGCGGTGTATTCGATGGGCGTGGCGTATTGGTCGATGTAACCGTGCTGGTCGGCGTATGCGATGGGGTTTCGGTCAATGTGGGTTGAATCACCACAGGGACTTCGGTAGTTAATTCGACTGTTGGCGTTATCGGCTCAACGGTAGGGGTAACTTCTTCAGTTTCATCTACAACCGCCACACGAAACGGTGTCGCATCGGCGCTATCCCCAAAAACAGCAGGAAAAATGCCGGCATTCATACCGACCAAATAACCACCGATGAAGATAATCAGCGCGAATATCAACACCATGCCCGATAAAAGTAAGCGATTGGGCTTCTTGGTCTCTGCGATGGGGGTTGGTTTGGGTTGAACAACCACCTTCCGCAAGGGCAAAGTGGGGCTATCGATATCCAAATCGGGCGCTGTGTCTTTGGGCAACACTTGGCGTTTGGTTGGCGTGCTGGTGTTGATATTGGTGGTATCGCCATTGAGCATCGCTTCGAGTTGGCGAATGTCGTCGATCAGCTCGGTCGCAGAAGCGTAACGTTCATCGGGTTCTTTCGACATCAACCGGGTGATAATCTCATCCAATGCTTTCGGCAATTGCGGGTTGAGTTCTAAAACCGATGGTACAGGGTCATTGAGATGTTTCATGATGAGCGCCAGAGGGGTTTCGGCATCGTATGGCAAATGCCCTGTGACCATCTGGAACATAATCACACCAAGCGAATATAAATCTGACCGTTCATCGCCCGTTTCACCAACCCCCTGTTCGGGCGACATATATGCTGGTGTCCCGACCAAACCACCTGTGACGGTCATCTGTGACCCCTTCACAATTTTGGCAATCCCAAAATCGGTCAACACCACCCGATGCCCCTCTTTAGAATCGAGCATGAGGTTGGCTGGTTTGACATCACGGTGAATCATCCCTGCTTTATGGGCATACGCCAACGCACTTGCCGCCTCTCGACTGATGCGAAGGGCATCTTCAAGCGGGATGGGTTGCCCTTTTTCTTCGTATTCAGCAAAGTATTCTTTTAGGGTAACACCATCGATGAGTTCCATCACCATATAGTAGCTCTCGGTGGTGTTATCATATTCAAAGTCATACACCTGAACAATGTGCGGGTGTTTGAGGCGTGCAATATTTTGCGCTTCTTTTTCAAAGCGCGTGGCAAATTCGTCATCATCTGCCAAAAATTTGTGCATCACCTTCACGGCGACATATCGATCTAAATTGGCATGATACGCCCGATAGACCTCCGCCATACCGCCACGCCCAAGGCGTTCAATGATTTCGTATTTTCCAATTTTGCGATTTTTCACGATTCGCCTGAGCCTTATTGATGACCAATGAATTTGGTTTAATCCATAATACCAACCTAAAGTATACCCTATATCTGCTTGCGTCTCAATTGAAAACAGGGCTAGTTTTTTGGGATATTGGGAATTTGTTATATGCGCTATCCCAACGCTGTCTCGGTTAGGCTTGCACCATCGGCGCGTTTTTTGGATAATTCACATCAAAAATACGGATTGAGGAGGTTATTTGATGCGTCTGAACAATTTAATTCGCCTAATTTTATTAGCGATATTCACCCTATCCCCTGCCCTTGCCCAAGATGAAACGGATGAAAATCCCGATTGGTGGCAAGAATTACCCGTCATCCCTGTGGTAAGCGATACCGCCCGCGAGATTTATCAGCGAGGCATCGAGATGGGGAATAATCCGAATGCGTTTGCCAAAGTAGGCGATTGCCAAAATGTGCATAGTTTCTTTTTGGGTGTGTTCGATAAGCCCGATGAATACGAACTCGGTGAAGAATATGCTTATCTGCAAGCGACCATAGACCATTTTGCTGGGTCTTTTGAACGCGGTAGCGAAGCGGTAGATAACGGCTTCAATGTGGCATCGGTGCTATCGCCTCTGTGGTCAGACCCAAATCAATGCGAAGTTGGCGAAAATCCCAATGAGTGCGAAAACCGCCTGCATAACCCTAGCATCGCCATCATCAGCATGGAGACGTGGTGGAGCGGCGAAGACCCACAAATTTACGAAGATTACCTGAGCGAAATTGTCGAGTATTGGATTAGCGAAGGGGTTGTCCCTATTTTAGCCACCAAAGCCGATAATCTTGAAGGTGATCACGGCATCAATCGGGCTATCGCCAATGTTGCCCGTCGTTACGATGTCCCGTTGTGGAATTTTTGGTTAGCCGTCCAAGATTTACCCAACGGCGGTCTCACTGAAGATGGTTTTCATCTGACCTTTGCGCGTAATTTTTTCAACGATCCAGAACGACTCAAACGGGGTTGGGTGATGCGTAACCTGACGGCATTACAGGCGCTCGATGCCGTGTGGCGCGGTGTAAGTAACTAGCTTTTTAATATTTTGTACGGACGCGCTTCTGCGCGTCCGTAGCTATCACATGATTTTATTCACCGCGTCCACGACCACAGACTTTCCATTCGCTGTCATCATTCACAACCTGATACGGCGCACGCGATAAATCGAGTCCGCGTGTATCCTCGCCCTGATACACCAAATCGATTGTGCCTGTACATAACACAAACACAATATCCCCTTCTGTCCCATCTTCGACACATGATACGTTATTCAGCGAGGCTTCGACCGCACCGAATGACCGAAATTCGCGCATTCCATCGCCTTCATAAGCGGGGCATAATGTTTGTGCGAAGCCCATTTCATCTTTATTGACCAACAACGTGAGGTGTTGCTCAACCGCTCGCACCGCGCCCGATTCTGTCGTCACCGCTTCGGTGCTATCGGGTGATGTGGTGGGAGAAGCCTCTCCCCCACTACATCCTACGAGTACGAATATCATCATAAACAGCAGGAATATTTTCATCGATTAACCACCCGCCGCGATGCCTTGCAAACCACCTTTGGTCATTTCATAGGCATCCAACGCCTTGTCGAGGTCTTCGGCTTTCATCAGACCGAGTTCCAACACGACTTCGCGCACGCTTTTATTTTCTGCGAGGGCTTTTTTGGCGACCATCGCGCCGTTGTTATACCCAATAATCGGATTGAGCGCCGTCACCAAAATGGGATTTTTCGCCAACCAACGTTCTGCTTGTTCTTGATTGAGGATGAGACCTTTGACCAATTTTTCGGTGAAGGCACGCACCGCGCCAATCATCACAATCATCATTTCGTTGAGGTTATGCGAAATCATCGGCATCATAACGTTGAGTTCCAACTGTCCCGCTTGCCCACACATCATGACGGTAAAATCACACCCCATGACATGATACATCGATTGATTGAGCATCTCGGCTAACACTGGATTGACCTTACCTGGCATGATGGACGATCCCGGTTGGACTGTCGGACAGGTCAATTCGGCTAACCCCGTGGTCGGACCACTGGCGAGCAGGCGAATATCATTGGCAATGCGTGTCAGGTCTTGCGCCATGTTCCGCATCGCGGCAGAGAAGAACACCGCATCTTGCATCGATTGCATCGACTCAAACAAGTCATCCGATTCATACAATGTGATACCGGTCAGAGCAGTTAATCCCTTCACCATGCGGGCGTGATATTCGGGATGTGCATTCAGACCACTGCCCGCGGCTGTGCCACCAATGCCCAAACGACGCAATCCTTCGGCGGCGAATTTCAATTTTTCGATGTTGCGTTCAATGGCTTTCGCCCATGCACCCACCTCTTGACCCACACGAATAGGCACCGCATCCTGTAAATGGGTGCGTCCACTCTTGACCACATCATCCCAATCTTTCGCCTTTTTCTTGAATTCATCGGCACAATTTTGCAAGGTGGCGATGAGTTCATCAAATTTCCACAACACGCCCAAGCGAATCGCGGTGGGGATGGTGTCGTTGGTGCTTTGCGCCATATTCACATGGTCGTTGGGATTGACGGGCTTCTTGGGGGCATCTAACGCCACGCCTAAAATTTGGTTGGCGCGGTTGGCGATGACTTCGTTCACATTCATGTTGTGGCTTGTGCCTGCGCCCGCTTGGAAGGGATCTACGACAAAATGTTCGTGATGTTGCCCCGCCAAAATTTCATCCGCGGCTTGGATGATGGCATCGGCGATGTTGGCATCCAACAAGCCCAATTCTTTATGCACCAACGCGGCGGTGCGTTTAATCACGGTCATGCTCCAGATGAAGGCGGGATAGGGTTTCATGCCTGTGATAGGGAAATTTTCAACAGCGCGTTGGGTTTGGGCGGCATACAACGCATTGGCGGGGACGCGCACTTCGCCTAAAGAATCTTTTTCGATACGATAGTCAGTCATAGGTTATTTTTCTCCATAAAAACGGCGGGGTTGCCGTATTATTCTATACATTAAAAAGACGCTACCCATTGTAGCGCCTTTTTGCCAGATTGTGAACAATATTCGAGGTGATAAGTGTCACAAAATTATTTCGCCGCGGCGAAGCGTTTCGAGACTTCTGCCCAATTCACCACATTCCAGAATGCGGCGATATAATCGGCACGGCGATTTTGATAATGCAGGTAATAGGCATGTTCCCACACATCTAAGCCGAGCAACACATTCTTGCCCGCCACGCCATCCATCAACGGATTATCTTGATTGGGGGTAGAGGTGATCTTCAGGGTGTCACCATCCACGATGAGCCACGCCCACCCAGAACCAAAACGCCCCATAGCGGCTTTGGCAAAGGCTTCTTTCATGGCATCCACGCTACCAAAGGCGCTCTCAATCGCAGATTTGAGTTCGGCGCTCATCTCGCCACCATTGGGGCTGAGGATTTGCCAGAACAAGCTATGATTCCAATGCCCACCGCCATTATTGCGGACAGGAGCGCGTTTGTCTTCGGGAAGGCTGTTCAGATTATGCAAAAGGTCATCCAGCGATTTCGATTCCCATTCTGTGCCAGCGATGGCATTGTTCAGATTCGTGACATAAGCGGCATGATGTTTACCACGATGAATTTCCATCGTCTTGGCATCAATATGGGGTTCAAGCGCGTTATCGGCATATGGAAGGGCGGGTAATTCAAAAGCCATGATGGGTTTCTCCTTGTGTGAATTTTGTAAAATATTATCCAGACCTATCGTAACACATCGTCTATAAGAAATGACTAAACATGACCAATTTTTGGATGAGAGGACGCTTAAAATTTATCATCTGAGTATGATAAAATAACAGACTGGCTTTCAAACACGCACCAAACGGATAACTGTATGACCACAACCACCCCCAATTCGACCATCCGCGCCTTGATAATGTTGGTTATTGGTATTTTAGCGGTATCGCTGGCGGCGGTGTTCATCCGCCTCGCTCAGGAAGAAAATGTGCCATCGTTGGTGATAGCAGGCGGGAGATTATTGGTCGCTACCATTCTGCTCATCCCCATCATCATCCAGCGCCCCGATTATCGCGGACAGATTCGCCGATTGTCGCGCCAAGATGCCATACTCATCCTCATCAGTGGCATATTTTTATCGCTTCACTTCGTCACATGGATTTCATCACTCGAATATACCAGCGTCCTGATTTCAGGTGTGCTAGTGACGACATCGCCGATATGGGTGGCAATTTTAGAGGTGGTCGTCCTCAAATCACGTTTATCATCGGGTGTTATTCTCGGATTGGGCATGGCGTTGGTGGGCGGTATCATCATCGCCACACCAAGCGGGGGGACTATCACCCCACCAACAGCCGATAACCCATTTTTAGGCGGTCTATTGGCGATACTCGGCGCGATAGCGGTGGCGGTTTATCTGATTATCGGGCGCAAAATGCGCGGAAAAATCGCCCTCACACCGTATATTTTTATGGTATATGGGGTCGGTGCGATAAGCACAATAATCGTCATCCTCATCACCAACACACCATTTTTCGGCTTATCATCTACGGGTTACGGTTGGGTGATTTTGATGGCGGTGATGCCTCAGCTCATTGGTCATACCTCGCTCAATTATGCCCTTGCCTATTTGCCCGCCACCATCGTCAGCCTATCCACGCAAACCGAGCCGATATTTTCTGCTATCGGCGCATTTTTAATCTTCGGCGAGTTGCCTAGTTGGGCGCAAGGGCTTGGCGGGGCGATTGTCTTAATCGGCGTGGTACTTGCCACCATCAGCACTGGCAATCATAACAAAAGGAAACAAGCATGAAACGCATTGTTCTACTCGATGCGCTGTGGATCATCAGTTTATGCGCGTATATCATCATCGGCACAACGATCACCCCCTTTCATGGCGATGAATCTACCCTATTATTCATGAATCGGGATTATGATTATCAATTCACAGAGCGCGATCTGAGCAAAATGTATTACGCGCAACCGCCGTTGAATCAGACCGAGCAAGAATTACGCCTGTTGAACGGGACGGTGTATAAATATGTGGTCGGATTTTTTCGCACTATGCGCGGAATCGGCATTGAGGGGCTAAATGATTTTTGGGATTGGACGCAGGACATCACCTATAACCGCCAGACGAATCGCTATCCATCCGATGACCTGCTGATGACCGCCCGTTACGCCGTTGTGCCATTTTTGGCGTTGGGCATGATTGCCATGTTTTTCATCGGCAAAAATTTGGGCGGGCGCTTGCCCGCATACATCGCTACGGCATACTTCGCGCTCAACCCACCCCTGTTGTTGAATGGACGGCGTGCCATGATGGAAAGCCTACACGTTGGCTTCGCATTGCTCACCGTGTTATGTGCGGTGTGGTGGCTCAAACGTCCGTCATGGCGCAACACGCTCTTTTTAGGCACGAGCGCGGGCTTAGCGATCACATCCAAACACCCCGCCCTATTCACCCTCGTGCCAGTCTTTTTGATGTGCGGATTATATGCCCTATCGCAGAAAAATCGGCTTATCTTGTTGATGAAAACCGTATCGGCGGGGATGATTGTCATCGTGATATTTTTCGCGCTCAATGTGGCGTGGTGGAATAATCCATTCGGCGCGGCGCGTGAGGTGTTGCGCTTACGAGCGGATTTATTAGCCGTTCAGGTGGATATTTTCGGTGGATATGACGGATGGAGCGACCAGCTACGCGGATTTTGGGAACAGGTTTTCATCGCTCAACCCCAATTCTACGAAGTGGATGGTTGGGATGGCTACATCGGCGACCAAATCAGCGCGTATCAAGCCAGTATATGGGGTGGCATCGCTATCGGTGGCAACCCGATTGTTGCGATACTCATCACGCTATTAACCTTATTGGGGATATGGGCGTGCATCAGGCAATCAGCTACACCCGTTTGGGTGCGTTGGTTGATAGTGATGTGGGGTGTGTTCCAGTTCTTGAGCACCGCCCTACTCACGCCTCTGGAGTGGCAACGCTATTATCTGATGGCATATCCCGCTGTGGGGATATTCATCAGTATGGGCGTGTTATGGATGAGAAATCGGGTGGTTGTTATATCAAGATAATGGACGCGCAGAAGCACATCCGTACAGGCATCAACATCATGATATGTAGGGTGGCATTAGCCGAAGGCGTATATGCCACCTCATCCAATCCAAAAATCATCTATCCTAATGTCAGCAACGCATCGGATAAATATTTTTGGACGGTACGCGAATTGAATTTCGTCCACACATCATCAAAACCTGCCATGAGTTTTTCTTCTTCTATGACAAGACTTTGGATGTAATGTTCAAACGATTCATGCACCATCTCGCCCAAATCGCCATTTTCTTCTAATCCGCGTAAGCGCGATTGCGCCACCACCACATCATTGAGCCGTCCGAGATAATCTTGAATTTTCTTCATCTCGGTCACAAATTTTTCGATGGTATTGCCTAGCACAGGTTGGAAAAATTCGATGGCATATCGCAAGCGTTTGAATTCAATCCGTAGCGCGTGGAGCGTATGCACATCGGCATCGGCTAAAACAGTATCATACGCTCGTACCGTTGATAGATGATCGTGAATCATCACGGGCAAAATATGACGGACTTGATACGGCGTGGCGGGTTGACCATCGGCATTTTTCGCCGATTTACCGGGCGAAGTCAAAAATGCGCCATACGCCTTCACAAAACCCCGATACGATTTGCTATCGAGATACGCGATTAGTTTACGGCGGGCTTTTTGACGCTTGTTCTCTAATTTTTCCACCACATGCGCTAATGCCTCTTGTGCTTCGGGTTGGTCGAGTTGGGCTTGATAGCGCGTAAAATCACCCATCAGCACATCCAAATCGCGGACAGCACCCAACGCCCGCGCCAATTCGCGTAATTGCGCGATGAATGGTCGCACAGGCTTCGATTTGTAATAATCTTCAAATATGCGGAAGGCGCTCCGCATCCGACGGGTTGCCACGCGCATGTCGTGGACAAATTCGGGGTCTTCGCCAACCCGTACACCCTCTTCTTGAGCCAACATCCGCACAAAATCTTGCAACAAAATTTTGCGCCCCGCCTCTGCCATCGTATCTTCGCCCACCACATCTTGAAGGTGTGCTTGTAAATGTTCTAGTAGCGATATTTCGGGTTCAATCACCTCTGTTAAGTCTAATGAGGTCACTTCATCCGACATATCGGCATTTTGTTCGTCTGTCATCCGTTTTTATCTACCTGTCTTATCCAAATCGGTCTATATATGGATATGGATTTTAACAGGAACATCTATATTTGTTAATCCCCTCTTAAAATTTCTTAACATTAGAACAAACAATCCTAAACCAGCGCGGGCGCTTCTTGGGTAGCGTGCGGATCAAAATCGGGGGCGACTTGCGTGATGCAGATATTCGCCTCATCTTTGACCACACTCATCAGGTCATGCCACAATTGATGACAAGCATAGGTGGTATGGTTGGGAAAATCCACCTGTAGCGGGTAATCTCCACCTTCGATGATAATCGTAAACTTGTCGTTGCCTGGGTAGGATGTGAATAATCCAACCACCCGCGCCAATGTGCGCCGATCGCGGTCATCATCGCCTGTGCGTTGCAGATACACATCAATCCAATAGGCTTTGGGCGGTTTATCATCATCATCGGCATCATCGGCATAATTTTTGGGTGATGATTCGCGCACAGGGTCGAGAATTTTCTTCACGCTATCGGGCATGACAAATTCTTGTGTGGATTTTTTATCCTCATCAGCATTATCATCCACGCCATCCATCACAGGCAGGCGTTCATCACTAGGGGGTGGAACAGGCATATGTAATTCATCATCCGCCCAAATAGGGGGCAAGTCATCATCACCCCGCGCCCATGCGGGCATATCGTCCGCGTCTTCGGGTGGAATATGGTCACTTGCGCTGATTTGCACGCTAAAATTTTGGCTGGCATCCTCGCCGATAATCTGCACACCATTACCATCGCGTTGTAGACTGACTTTTCCGCGAATAATGACGATTTCACCTTCGTTGAATTTTAGGTCGCGGGTCTCTATCTTACGGGCGACCTGTTCCCAATTACGCGGGAAAAACACAATTTCGATAGTCCCCGCCGAATCGTGCCAATCTTCGAGCGTGATAATCGCCATGGCATCATTATTTTTGGTATACACCTTGCGGAAGGCGGTGATTTCACCCGCCACCCACACATCGCCCCTATCGATGAATAATTCGGGCTTCTCTTTAAGTTTATTGATTTCGCGCAAGCCAGTCGATTGTTTAAAGTCGGCGCGATATTTATCCACAGGTCGCCCTGTGACATACAAGCCGAGTAACTCTTTTTCCCATGCCAATTGTTGGCGCGTGCTCGTTTCTTCACCAGGGGGCAAATGATTGAGCGAGTCATCTTGGACGGTAGCTTTATCACCAAATAAATTCAACTGTCCCATTTCGGCATCTTTATGATGATGGGTGCTGACCGAAATCAGGCGGTCTAACGCCGCAAGGAGCGATGGACGCGAACCAAACGCATCTAACGCGCCCACTTTGATGAGGCTTTCGAGTGCGCGTTTACCCACTTGGCGCAAATCTACCCGATGACACAAATCGCGCAAATCGGCGAATTTGCCCCCCGTCTGGCGCACCTCGATAATTTTTTGCACCGCACCTTCGCCCGCATTTTTGATGCCTGCCAACCCAAAGCGAATCCCGCGCACACCTGTTTGTGGGTCATGTTGAATATCAAAGTCGAGCATACTGGTATTGATGTCGGGTGGCAGAACGGGAATCGCCAAGCGCCGACATTCTTCTAAAAATGTGCCGATTTTCTTCGAGTCGTCACGGTGCGTTGAGAGCATCGCCGTCAAATATTCAGGCGCATAATTGGCTTTCATATACGCTGTCTGGACGGTCACTTTGGCATAATCGGCGGCATGACTTTTATTGAAGCCATAATTGGCGAAGAGCTCGATGTCATCAAAGATGGCGTGGGCGGTTTTTTCATCCACACCATAATTCGGACCGCGTTCCACAAACATAGCGCGATGTTTGGCTAAATCATCTTCTTTCTTTTTGGATACAGCGCGACGCATCAAATCGGCTTCGCCTGCCCGATATCCAAACAAATCGCGGGCAATCTGGATGAGTTGCTCTTGATACACGATAATGCCATACGTCTCTTTGAGGATAGGCTCTAATTTGGGATGTTTATAATTGACTTTCTCTTCCCCATGCAAGCGCCGATTGTATGTGGGGATGTAATCCATCGGACCAGGGCGATACAATGCCACCGCCGCGATGATGTTCTCGAAAATTTTGGGGCGCATATCGCGTAACATGCTCTGCATACCGCTACTTTCAAGCTGGAACACGCCAACTGTATCGCCCCGCCCTATCATCTCGAAGGCTTTATTCAGACGCTCTAACGCATCAGGTGAAAGGGTATCATCATCATGCCGATACGGGATATTTTCCATCGTATATTTAATGTTATGATGCCGTTCTACGAGGTCGCAGGCTTTGCGTAAAATGGTGAGGGTAGATAGCCCCAAAAAATCCACCTTGAGCAAGCCGATTTGTTCACACGTCTCCATCGTGAATTGCGTCACCGATTCGAGGATGGTATCGGCGGCTTCTTTATCATCTTTGAAGGTGGTCGGGCGATGCAACGGCAAATATTCATACAACGGATTATCCGAAATGATGATACCCGCGGCATGGGTCGAAGCGTGCCTGCGTACCCCTTGTAAATCTTTGGCGATGTCGATCACTTTACGCAATTGTGAATCGGTGTCGTATAATCTTTTCAGATCAGGATTTTCTTCGACATATTCCATGAGAGGCTTGGGTTTCGCATCTTGTGGGATGAGCGATGCGGCTTTATTCACATCGGTCAATGGCACGTTCAACACGCGCCCCACATCGCGCACTGCCGCTTTGGGTCCCATCGTCCCAAAGGTGATAATGGCGGCGACTTTATCGTGACCGTATTTACGGACAGCATACTCAATCATATCACTGCGACGATCATCGGGATAATCGAGGTCAATATCGGGCATGGTCTTGCGTTCTGGGTTCAAAAAGCGTTCAAATAGCAGGCTATTCTGAATCGGGTCAATGTTGGTAATCCCCAAGCAATACGCCGCCAAACTGCCCGCACCAGACCCGCGCACATTCCACCAAATATCGGCAGACCGGGCGAATTCACACAAATCCCACACGATTAAAAAGTACGTGTTGAAGCCCATGCGGTCAATGATACTGAGTTCATAATCGAGCCGTTGTCGCAATTCGGGGTCATGAGAACGACTCCCATAACGCCAATCCATGCCGATATCGCATAATTTTTTCAGATAAGAACCCGCATCGTATCCCTCTGGCACGGGGAAGAACGGCAGATGATACCCTTCGCGATCGAGTTTGAGGTCGCACATCTCGGCAATTTTGACCGAATTGGTGATAGCTTCTGGCACTTCGGCATAATCGCGCCACATCTCTTCGGCGGAATACACATAATAACTGTTATCAGAAAAAGACAGGCGTTTGGGATCATCTTTGAGCGCGTTGGTCTGGATACACAACAACGTATCGTGCGTGTCGTAATCCTCTTTCATGACATAATGCACATCGGTTGTCGCCAACAAGCCGACATGGGTATGATTTTTGCGATTATACTCGACTAGCCATTGATTCAACGCCCGTTGTTCGGGGATGTCGTGCGTTTGCAATTCCAGATAAAAATTATCTACCCCGAAAATTTCGGTGAATTCGCCAATGGCACGATACGCTTCTTCATCGCGCCCATCTTGAATAAAACGGGGAATCCGCGCCGCCAAACAGCCACTGGTGGCGATTAACCCGTCTGCATGTTGCGCCAAAAAGTCCATATCAATACGCGGTTTATAATAATACCCGCGCAATTGCGCCTCACTGCTCAATTTGAGCAAATTTTTATAACCCGTCATATTCTGGGCGATGAGCAAAATATGATACGGATTGCGATCTAATGCCGAATCTTTATCGGTCATACTGCGCGGGGCAAGATACGCCTCGACACCAATAATCGGCTTAATCTGCGATTTGATACATTGTTCATAAAAATCCATCACGCCGAACATCGTGCCATGATCGGTGATGGCAATGGCGGGCATGTTCAATTTTTTTGCCCGTTCTACCAATTTCTTGATTTTGCTCAGACCATCCAATAACGAAAATTCGGTATGAACGTGCAAATGGACGAATGTATCATCAGCCATAAAATGCCTTTCGTGGCGCTTCTGACTTGCGTGAAACCAATATCGAATTTGTTCATCTCAGAACATCTGAATTATACCGCAACTTATGCGTTTTGTGCATTAAAAAGCGATGGTCATTTGACCACCGCCCATAAAGACTTTAATGGTTTGTGAAGCGTTTGTTATCCTTCAATCAACAATGCTTCGGGATCTTCGATGAGGTCTTTGACCTTCACCAAAAATTGCACCGCTTCGCGCCCGTCTACGATGCGATGGTCATACGTGAGCGCCACATACATCATTGGACGCACAACAATTTCGCCATTCACAACCATCGGACGGTCTTTGATAGCGTGCAAGCCCAAAATGCCGACTTGCGGTGGATTCAGAATCGGCGTACTCATCAACGAACCAAAAATCCCGCCGTTGGTGATGGTGAACGTGCCACCCATCAACGAATCGAGGCTAAGAGAACCATCTTGGGCTTGTTTGGCATAATCTTTGACCTGATTTTCGATTTGGGCAAAACTCATACGGTCAGCATCGCGCAAAACGGGGACGACCAACCCATCACTCACACCGATGGCGATGCCAATATCGTAGTAGTGTTTATACACAATCTCGTTCTCTTGAATTTCGGCATTCAGTTGCGGGAAGGCTTTTAACGCGCCGATGACCGCCTTCACAAAAAAGGCGTTAAAGCCCAAGCTAACCCCATATTTTTCTTTGAACGAATCTTTGCGCTTGGCACGCAAGGCATTCACCCCGCTCATATCAATTTCGTTGAAGGTAGTCAACATAGCGGCGGTGCTTTGTGCTTCGATGAGGCGTTTGGCAATCGTCTGACGGCGACGGGTCATTTTCACCCGTTCCTCTTTGCGATACCCTGTGCCATTTTGCGTCATGGTGATGGTCGGTTGTGGTTTGGGTGCGGGTATCGGCGCGGGTGCAGAAACAGGTTTCGGCGCAGATACAGACGCATTCTGCCCACTGATGAAATTTTGCACATCGCTTTTGGTCACTTTTGCGCCCGTAGCAGGCACTTGGTTAATATCGATGCTGTGTTCAGTAGCGACACGCTTGGCGACAGGGGTCGCTTTTTGACCATCCGTTTGCATAGGGGGCGGCACGGGTGTCGATGCAGATACAGGCACAGGCGCAGATTGCGGTGTTGCGATGGTCACATCACTACTGACCACGCCCAAAACCGTCCCCACCGCCACATCTGCCCCTTCTGGCGCGAGGATGCTCTCTAATACACCATCGGCATCGGCGGTCACTTCGAGCGACACTTTATCCGTCTCCAAGACGACCACCACCTCACCCGCAGAAACTTTATCCCCCACTTTTTTCGTCCAACTCGATACAGTGGCTTCGACCACCGACTCCGCTAAATCTGGCACAACCAAATTAAATGACATAATCAACTCCCTCTAAGAATTAAATTTCCAATCAAACGCATACTGTGTGATGATGGCTTGGTTGGTATAATGTAGCGTTTTAGACCCCTCTGCGGGCGTAGAACTGCGCCGTCTGCCGACATAATTCACGGGGATATCCATCCCCACCAATTTCTTGATGCGATAATTCATAAAATCCCACGTGCCCATATTTTTGGGTTCTTCTTGCGCCCAAACAATTTGCGATGTCTTGGCATACTTTTTGACGATGGCATCGATTTCATCAGCAGGGAACGGGTATAATTGCTCTACGCGCACAATCGCCACTTCGGGATGTTGGGCGCGGTATTGGCTTTGTACCAAATCATAATAAAATTTGCCACTGCAAAAGACCAATCGCGTGACCACATCGGGGTCTGCGCTGGGGTCATCTAAGACAGCTTGCCATTTGCCTTCTGCCAATTCGCGCACAGTTGAATACACCGCAGGCAGACGTAACAAACTCTTCGGGGTCATCACCACCAACGGCAACGGGTCGGTTTTGAGCAATAAGGCTTGTCTGCGGAGCAAATGGAAATATTGCGCCGCGGTGGTCGGGTTGGCAATCCGCATATTGGTCTTTGCCGCCATTTGCAAAAAGCGTTCTGGTCTACCTGTGGAATGGTCTGGACCGCCCCCTTCATGCCCGTGCGGGAGCAACATCACCAGAGAGGGTGTTTGCTTCCATTTTTCGCGGGCAGAGACGATGAATTCATCGACAATATTCTGAGCGCCGTTCACAAAATCGCCATATTGCGCTTCCCATAAAACGAGCGTGTCTGGCGATGTAACGTTGTATCCAAATTCAAACCCCAACACTGCCATTTCTGAGAGCGGGCTGTTATACACCACAAACGAGGCGTTAGCTTGTGGCAAGGCTTGTAACGGCACAAGCCGATTCGGTGTCACCGTTTGTCTGAGATCAACGTTGGAGTGGGTCGGTTCTTGATAATCGTTTGAATCATACAATACAGCATGGCGGTGGCTGAATGTGCCACGTTCACTATCTTGACCCGTCAGGCGGATGGGAATGCCGTCCTCTAAGATGGTGGCAAATGCCAATTCTTCGGCGGTTGCCCAATCGACAAGCGGTTCATCCACATTATCCAACGCCTTGCGCCGTGCGAGAATGGTGTTTTCGAGCCGTTTAGAATAAAAATTGAAGCCTGTCACCAATTCTTGTAACGATTTATTTAATGCCGACAGGCGCTCTAACGACACCTGCGTCTTGATGCGCTTGGCGATGCCTTTAGGCGGTTCTTCGAGCGGTGGCTCTAGGCGCAATTCGGCTTTTACGGTGTCGTATGCCTCCTGCAAAATAGCGATGTGCTTGTTATAAAGTTCATCGGCTTTACCTGAGGGCAAAATGCCCGCTTGTGTTAATTTATCCGTCCAAATTTGGCGGATGCGCGGATGATTCCGCACCAACCGATACATGCTCGGTTGCGTGAAGCCCGGCTCATCCAATTCGTTGTGTCCGTAGCGCCGATAGCCAACGAGGTCTATCAGGAAATCTTTTTCAAATAATTCTTGATACGCAAATGCCAACCGCGCCACCTCTAACACAGCTAACGGGTCATCAGCATTCACATGAACCACAGGCACTTTGAAGCCCTTCGCCAAATCGCTGGCATACAACGTACTGCGGGCATCTTTGGGGAGTGTGGTGAAGCCGAGTTGATTATTGGCGATGATGTGAATTGTCCCGCCTACCCAATAACCGGGCAAGCGCGACAAATTAAACGTCTCGGCGACAATGCCCTGACCAGGGAACGATGAATCGCCGTGTATGAGGATTTGCATGGTGGTACGTTCATCAAATTGAGGCGCACCGCGTTGATTGCTGACTGTCCCCGCCGCCCGCGCCATACCAATGGCGATTGGGTTGATGGCTTCGAGGTGGCTTGGATTCGGGGGCATCATCAACATAAATTCGCCATTTCCATACACATCATGAAGTCGCCCTTGGTGATATTTCACATCGCCAAGTTGCCACCCCACCACATTTTCATCTTCTGGATCGACAAAATCTTGCAAAATTTCTTCGTAAGATTTTTTCATGATGTGCGAGAGGGTATTCAACCGTCCACGATGTGCCATCGCAATGGCAACGGTGCGCTTGCCTTTGCGCGTGCTATCGGCGAGGCGTACCAATTCATCCAGCAAGGGAATCATGGTATCCAAACCTTCTACCGAGAAGCGATACTTGGTTGGGAAACTCTTTTGCAAAAATTCTTCAAATGCCTCGACTTGCGATAGGCGATCTAAGATGGCTATCGCATCATCGGGGTTGGCATGAACTTGATAACGGCGCGATTCGATTGCCTCTTTGAGCCATTGCCGCTCTTGTGGGATACGAATATGGTCGTTATCGTACCCGATAGATCCCATATACACCGCTTTGAGGGCTTGCACCACCTCGTAGGCGCTGGATGCGCCCTGTGCCAACGGGCTATCTATCAATCCCGCAGGTAAATGATGTAAATCGGCTTCGGTCAGACCATGATAATCGGGGGCGAGTTCGGGATCGCCAATCGGCTCCGTGCCGAGCGGATCGAGTTGCGCCGCCACATGCCCAAATTGGCGGATAGCTTGAACATAATTGCCCAACGCCTTCACCTTATACACATCCGCCGCCATTTCGGCGGGCAATGTGGTCATGTCATCGGTCAGGGGTGTCCAATTCTGAAAAAATGCGCGTGTATGTTCATCAAAAGAATCGGGCGACGCGAGGAATCTATCATACAATTCCATCACATAGCCCGCATTTAAGCCATGAATTTGTGTACCAGTCATATCCCGTCCAAACGATTGGTCTATCTATCCTAATGATTTATCTATTTTACCCAAACTCCACCCTGAATCAAATGGAGTTTGTGCCTAATTCATTCTATCTTACCACCCTTATGATTATTTTTGAAAAACACCCATAACACATTAATCAACAATCCGCATATCCCACCTCAATTGGTCTTGTGATATAATCAAACCTATAATCAACAATCTATGAAACGCACTATCCAAATAAATCACAAACTATTGTTTGATATCAAGCGTGTTGAGTCATTAAGAACTTGTAGCATTGCAACTTAAATTTTGTAGAAAATTGCTAAATATGTTTTAACCTTGTGATGATATAGTAGTGTGTAGATTTGCGATTATCAGGAGCGATAGAGTATGAAACGAATCGCTGTTATGACGAGCGGGGGCGATGCTCCAGGTATGAATGCCGCTATACGGGCGGTTGTTCGCACAGCGTTACATTATAAAATCGATGTGTATGGCATCCGTCAGGCATATGCAGGTCTGCTCAATGGCGACATGCACCTCATGACCAGTCGTGATGTGAGCGGTATTTTGCAAAAAGGCGGGACAATCTTACAAACCGCCCGTAACGAAGAATTCAAAACGGCACAGGGTCAACGCAAAGCCTTACGCCGATTGAACGAAAACGGCATCGAGGGGATTATCGTCATCGGCGGGGATGGTAGCCTGCGCGGGGCGATGGCGCTAGAACGCATCGGCATTCCTGTGGTGGGTGTGCCTGCCAGTATTGATAACGATATTTATGGCACAAGCATGAGCATCGGTGTCGATACGGCGCTCAATACCATCTTAGACGCGCTAGACCGCCTACGGGATACAGCGACCTCGCATAACCGCGCCTTCCTCATCGAAGTGATGGGACGTAATTGTGGGTATTTGGCGCTGATGTCGGGCATCTTGGGTGGCGCAGAGGTGGTTATCACCCCAGAAAAAGCCCCCGCAATGGAGGAAGTGGCGATGCAAATGGGCGATGCCTACATTCGCGGAAAATCGCACGCCATTGCGGTGATCGCTGAAGGTGCGCCGTATAAAATCAACGACTTGCTCGAATTTCTCAATCATAAAAACTTGGGCTTCGAGATTCGCCTCACCATTTTGGGGCATACCCAACGTGGAGGCAACCCAACGGCATTTGACCGACTTTTGGCGACACGCATGGGCGTGAATGCCGTAGAACGGCTTTGTGCCAATGAGCATAACATCATGGTTGGTCTGAATGGGCGCGAAATTGTGCCAGTCTCGTTAGAAGATGCGACATCGAAAGAACGTGAAATCAGCGAGGATTATTATCGGATGGAGCATATTTTAAGCCGATAATCCCTTTATTTGTAGTGGCATGATATATCATGCCACTACAGTTGATAGTTTATTGATGATCCCCATCATCATTGGGAACGCTCACTTCGGCAATACGCACCCGCAATAAATTCACCAACGGCACAACAGGTACGCGCAGTTGCGTCCCGCGTTGCCCCGCGCTGATGATGATATGTTGCAATTGACTGGCGGGTTGGTCTAAATACACCTGCCACCCTTTTTGCATCAACGCCAAGGCGCTAATCCCACCGACTTTTAAGCCCGTCATGGCTTCGGCATCTTTCTGTGTCGCCATCTTCACCTTTTTAACCCCTGCGGCGAGCGCCATTTTTTTGAGGTCAAGCCGATTTTCGCTGGCGATCATCACCAAATACGGTTTGGGTTGGGGTGGATTTTCGGATTGAACAACCAACGTTTTATACACTGTAAAATACGGCACGCCTAAAATTTCTGCCACTTCTTGGGCATCGTGTATCGTATCGGGATATGTGAGGACTTCGTACGGAATTTTATGTTGCTCCAAAATCCGCATCGAATTGAGTTTGTCTGCCATCATCCGTTTTCCTAAATGGATCCTATTTATAATGCCTCATAGCGCGTCTGCCGATAAGGGTTGGCACAAGCATATTGCCTAGTAAAATCAGACGGTCTAAGGGTCGAAACGCAACGGCTTTTCGTCTTTGCGATGAAGCCCGCACAATGCCTTTGGCGACTTTTTCAGTCGGCATGACAGGGAAGCGTCCAACCGAATTACGCCCACCCGCGCCCATGCGTTTGTCGTTAAATTCGCTCTCGGTGCGCCCGACCAACATATCCGTGACGTGAATCTTATCGGCTTCGAGTTCAAGTCGTAACGACTTCGCCAAACTGCTGACAAATGCTTTGCTGGCGGCGTAAATGGTGGTATAAGGCGCGGTCATATTATACACCACCGATGAAATCAGGATGATATGTCCCCCACCCTGTTGTTTCATGATGGGGATAACCGCCCGCACACTATGAAGCACACCATCTATATTCGTGCGAAGCAAAGTCTGGATTTCATCCCAATCGGCATCAGACAGTGCGCCACGATGCCCAACACCCGCATTCGCCACCAAAATATCTAACCGCCCAAAATGCGATAGCGTTTGCTGGACGGCGTTTTGAACATCATCCGCCCGTTGCACATCGGCTCGAATCGGCAAAAAGTCACCATGACCATCGGGCAAGGTGTTAATTTGTGTTTGGAGTTGATTGAGGCGGTCTAATCGACGCGCCGTTCCGACCACATGCAACCCCGCCTTCGCAAATTCCAACGCAGTTGCATAACCGATACCACTCGATGCGCCTGTGATGAATACAACCTGTTTATCTGTCATAGGTCAACGTCGTCATCATCCTGAAACGGTAACGGATTATTCGTCTGATACACCATCGCGGTGGATGTTGGCTTGGGCGCGGACGTTGGTAGGATTTGTTCAAGTGTTGGCGCAGGTGGGACTGTCGCTTGTGCGCCGTTGCCCTCCGATTTCACGCGCAACACGCCCTTACGCCGTTTGAACACACAAAAATACGTGTTGCTCCAACGGCGCGAGAATAACACATCACCCCGTCTGCCCACACCAGGGACAGGCTCCATGTGGATGATTTCCCACCCCTCTGCGCCATATTTATTCAA
Organism: Anaerolineae bacterium; assembly: GCA_034436155.1. GTDB lineage: Bacteria > Chloroflexota > Anaerolineae > Aggregatilineales > Phototrophicaceae. Next base: position 65,026 of record DAOTVP010000010.1, on the reverse strand, counting down.
CTCAGGGAGCAAGGATTCGACCATATAACGCGGAATTTTGCGCTTGCCGAAACGCTTTTGCAATTCTTTACGTGTTTTGCGACCCTTCACATTCGCTTCAATATAGGTTGTAAAATATTCCCATTGCTCCATGTGCGCTTCCCCTTTACGGTGTCCGATTATTATTTTTAGGACGGCATGTATGCCGTCCCTATAATTCATAAATTATATCATATATGCACGGGTTCTTGATACAAACCGAGTTCTTCGCGCATGACATCGGTAATTTCACCTAATGTGGCGTAGGCTTTGGCACAATCTATCAGATATGGCATGACATTTTCAGCATGTGCGATCGCACCGCGCAAGGCATTAAGTGTTTGCATCACCTTTTCGTTATCCCGTTCCCGCCGAAGGGTATTCAGACGCTCGACTTGGCGTTGATAGCCATTGGGATCCATCTCTAAAATGGGGATGCTCGGCGGGTCTTGGCTGACATATTTATTCACGCCGACAAAAGTGCGCTCGTTTCTATCTAATTCGAGTTGATGACGATAGCTGGCATCGGCAATTTCTTGCTGGAAGAATCCATTCTCAATCGCGGGCAATACCCCACCAAGTTCTTCGATACGACGGAAGTAATCGTACACGGCTTTTTCGGTCTGATTCGTGAGCGTCTCGACAAAATACGACCCACCAAGCGGATCTACGGTGTTAATCACGCCCGTTTCTTCGGCGATGATTTGTTGGGTACGCAAGGCAATCGTCACGGCGTGTTCGCTAGGGAGCGCCAGGGCTTCATCCATGCTGTTGGTATGGAGCGATTGCGTGCCACCCAGCACCGCGGCGAGGGCTTGAATCGCCACACGCACGATGTTGATTTCGGGTTGTTGTGCCGAGAGACTCACACCCGCCGTTTGAGTATGAAAACGCATCAGCCATGAACGCGGGTCTTTTGCGCCGAAAGTCTCGCGCATTTCTCGCGCCCAAATGCGCCGTGCGGCGCGGAGTTTGGCGATCTCTTCAAAAAAGTCGTTATGCGAATTGAAGAAAAAGCTCAGGCGGGGCGCAAACTCATCAATTTTTAACCCACGCGCCAATGCCCAACGCACATATTCCAGACCATCGGCAAGGGTGAATGCCAATTCTTGGACGGCAGTGCTACCCGCCTCGCGGATATGATACCCACTAATGCTGATGGTGTTCCACAGGGGCATATGGCGCGTGCCAAATTCGATGGTATCAGTCACAAGGCGCATCGAGGGTTCGGGCGGAAAGATAAATTCTTTTTGAGCGATAAATTCTTTGAGGATGTCATTTTGCAATGTCCCCGATAATTTATCCATCGAGACACCCTGCTTTTCTGCGGCGGCGATGTAAAACGCCCAGATAATCGGCGCGGGACTGTTAATGGTCATGCTGGTGGAAATTTTATCCAACGGAATCCCTTCCATCAGAATTTCCATATCTTTAAGCGAGCTAATCGCCACGCCACAGCGCCCAAATTCGCCCAACGCTTCGGGGGCATCGGTATCATAACCCATTAACGTGGGCAAATCAAACGCCACCGATAAGCCCATGTTGCCCTGCTCTATCAGATAGCGATAACGTTCATTGGTCTCTTCCGCTGTGCCGAATCCTGCGAACAAGCGCATCGTCCATAACTTGCCTCGATAGCCTGTAGCATGAATGCCCCGTGTGAACGGATACTCGCCAGGGTTGCCTAAATCATGTTCATAATCAAATTCGGGAATATCCAACGGGGTGTAAAGCCGTTCTATCGGCACGCTCGATTGGGTCATAAACGCCATTGGGCGTTCTGGCTTGCGGTCGAGTGTTTGCTTGAGCGTGGTCTCGCGCCATTTTTGATGATAACTGGCAAATTTTTTGAGTTTAGCTTGGTCAAAAGTCATCGAAAAAAATTCTCCATAAGCGACTATTTTTCGCACATTATAACAGGTTTAGGTGAATTTATCATCCACCGTCATAGCCAATGATCGGGATTGATATCATACCCTCGTGAATTATTGTACAAACTGACTAACGAATATTGTTATTTTATTGTGCAGAATGACTAATTACCCCTTGTGCAAAAATGTAAATGCGTCCATAATGAAGATACAAAATAAAAGTACTTTTTATTTTTTACAGGAGTTCACTCTATCATGGCGACAGCCCTCAGTATGACTATGGATAAATCAATCTTACAAGATAAAAATGTTTCCGGACCTTATGAAACTGCATTATTACAATTTGACCGCGCCGTTGGGCATTTGGATTTACCCGAATCGGTGACGGAATATATGCGCTACCCCCGTCGTGAATTTACGGTGAACTTCCCCGTCCGCCGTGATGACGGCACAACCGAGATGTTCACGGGTTATCGTGTGCATCACAGCACCGTTTTGGGTCCGTCTAAAGGCGGTATCCGTTATAGCCTGCACGTAGACCTCGATGAAGTCCGCGCCCTTGCCATGTGGATGACATGGAAATGCGCCTTGATGGGGTTGCCCTACGGTGGTGCAAAAGGGGGAGTGGTTGTAGATCCCAAAACCCTCAGCCTCGGCGAATTAGAACGCCTCACACGCCGTTATGCGTCTGAACTCATCCCGCTCATCAGCCCACAATCCGATGTCCCCGCGCCCGATATGGGTACAAATGCCCAAGTGATGGCGTGGATTATGGATACCTACAGCATGACAGTTGGTTATTCTGTCCCCGCCGTTGTCACAGGCAAACCGCTCGAAATTGGTGGTAGCGAAGGTCGCACATCCGCGACTGGTCATGGCGTGGTGATTTGTATGGTCGAGGCGCTCAAACGTCAGGGCATCACAGATCCATCAAATGTCAGTGTGGTCGTGCAAGGTTTTGGCAATGTCGGCACATATGCCGCCAATCATGCCTTTGAACTCGGCTTTAAGGTGGTCGGCATTAGTGATGTCAGTGGTGGTATCTATAACCCCAACGGGCTTGATGTTCAAGCTGTCCGCGCCTATTATGCCGAAACAGGCTCACTCAAAGATTTTGGTGATGCCGAAAACATCACTAACGAAGAACTGATCGCCCTACCCTGCGATGTCCTCATCCCCGCGGCGATGGAAAGCCAACTCACACGGTTGAACGCCGATAATGTCAAAGCCAAATTGATTGTCGAAGGCGCGAATGGTCCCACAACCCCCGCCGCCGATGATATTCTGCATGACAAAGGTGTGCTAATTATCCCCGACATCCTCGCTAATGCGGGTGGAGTGACGGTATCTTATTTTGAATGGGTACAAGATTTACAAGCCTTCTTCTGGGATCAAGAAGAAATTTCGCGTCAATTGCGCCGTTTGATGATTAAAGCCTACGACTTCACCGCGCACACGGCTGAAGAATACGATATTAACATGCGGACTGCCGCCCAAGTCGCCGCTATCAAGCGCGTCGCCCAAGCCTTGCAAATCCGCGGCTTTTATCCCTGATAGTCACACATCCATACTCCTCCATGTCACACGCATACTTCAATTTTTAGAACTAGATTTAGGCAAACAGAACAAGGGGCAAGCACGCCCCTTGTTCTCATTTTTGCAATTTGATGTTATAATTTGCCTCATGATTAATTTATATGAACTCATCAACGCATCAAACGGTCAACTTTTTGGTGAACCAACCGCCCAATTATTCGAGTCGTTTGTCACCGATTCAGACATGGCAACGGTGAATCAAATCTTTGTAGCGGTGGGGAACTCGCAGGAATATATCGCCCAAGCCATTCAAAATGGGGTATCGGGTGTCATCTGTTCGCGCCCGCCAGAATGTGATACCACAGGGGTAACAGTCATTCTGGTGCGCGATGTGGAACAGGCTTTGTTGGCGTGGTCACATTATGTCTTGGGGAAATTTGGTACTAAAGTCATCGCTGTAACGGGTGTAGCTGGCAAATCCACCACCATAGACGCGATTAGCCACGTACTCAGTTTACGCCACGAGGTGTTGTATCACCCGAATATGACGGGCAAACGAGTCCATATCCCTATCGCCCTCGCCAACTTGACCGCCGACCATAAATTCGCCGTCCTCAAATTGGGCGCGACCAACACGGGCGAAATTGCCGCCATGATTCAGGCAACCCAACCCGCAGTCGCTGTCGTGACGCATATTGGCACCATCCCCAGCACCGAATTTGATACCATCCAACACTGTGCCGATGAAATGCGCCTGCTGGTCGATTATCTCTCGCCGAGCGGTTTAGCCGTCCTCAATTATGATGATGACCTCGCCCGTAGTATGGGCGCGAATACCCGTGCCGATGTGAAAACCATTGGTATTTCTGGCTTCGGCGCAGATTTGATGGCGTATAACGTGCAATATGGCTTGACCGAAACCCGTTTTGAACTGCGTCATAGCGATGCACGCTACATCAATCAATCTACCCCGCTATTGGGCAAATTAGCCTTGTATGCCTTGCTCAATGCGTTGGTGATTGGCGAGCATTACGGCATCCCCATAACCGAATCATTAGACGCACTGAGCAAAATCACCCCGCTTGCGGGGCGAATGAATCCGCTACGGGGCAAAAATGGCGCATTATTGATCGATGATACGTATAACGCCAACCCGTTCTCGACATTGGCGACATTGGATTGGTTATCTGCGGTCAAAACCCAAGGCAAGCGCCATATTTTTGTATTCGGTGATATGGGCAGATTAGGCAAAAATGCCAACATGGGACACCGTCTTGTCGGTCAACGCGCCTCACAAGTGGCGGATGTGTTCATCGCGCAAGGACAATACGCCAGTTTAGCGGCACGGTCTGCATCGGATAACGATATGGATAACCCGCACATTCATATCACCCATGCCACCAACGATACGGTGAACATCCTCAATCGCTACCAAGTGAACCAAGATGATGTTATCCTGATCAAAGGAGATATGCGCGGACGCATGGAGCTGGTCACATCGGCACTTTTAGAGAACCCCGATGACCAACGCAAATTGGTGCGTCAAAGCCGAATTTTGCCCATCTCGACATTTTATAACCCCTCACGCCTGAGTTGGGTCGAATTAGATTATGACGCGCTCGCCAATAACATCCGCGCCATCCAACGGGGTTTATCACCCAATACCAAACTGATGGCAGTCGTCAAATCGGATGCTTACGGACACGGTGCAATCAGCGCCGCAGAGACGGCAATCGCCAATGGCGTGGCTTATTTAGGCGTATCCTCACTTGAGGAAGCGTTAATTTTACGCGATAACGGCATCACCGCGCCAATTATCGCTCTCAATTATACCCCATTTCATCTGGTACATGAAGCGATTCAAAATCATATCACGCTTGCCCTGTTCGATTTGACCATTGCCCGAACCTATGATCGCATCGCCCGCGAAAATAACGGTGTCGTGCGCGTGCATGTCAAAATTGATACCGGGATTGGGCGGTTGGGCGTTTTGCCCGATGACGCACTCACGCTATTCCGCAATTTGCTCTCGCTGAAACATATCGAAGTCGAGGGGATTTATACCCACTTTTCTGTTGCCGATGAACCATCAGACCACACCACTAAGCAACTGACGATCTTCAAAAATTTATTGCGCGACATTCAAGGGCTTGGATTTCAATTCAAATATATTCACGCAGGCAATAGCGCAGGTACACTCGCCCACCACGATGCCCATTTTAACCTTGTACGCACAGGCGCGGCGATGTACGGCATTCATCCGTCACCGCATGTCACTTTATCCGCCGATTTCAAGCCCGTCATGTCTTGGAAAACGATGGTCGCACAAGTCAAACGATTACCACCGAATCATCCAATCGGTTATGGCAACACCTACATCACACAAGATTACGAGACGATAGCCGTCATCCCTGTGGGTTATGCCGATGGATTCCGTCGTGCGCCCAACACCTGGCGCGAGGTGCTTTTACACGGGCAACGGGCGAAAGTGATTGGTCGGGTGAGCATGGAAAAAAGTGTCATCAGCATTTCGCACATCCCCGATGTATCTATTGGCGATGAAGTGGTGTTACTCGGCGCACAAGGGAACGACCGCATCACCGCCGAAGAAATCGCCCAAAATTTAGGGACAATCAATTACGAAGTGGTGTGCAGTGTGTTGCCTAGAGTGCCACGTCGATAAGCTACGTTAGCCATTTGATAACATCGAGATAATGTCGCGGGTGATGGCGCGGGCATCGGTGGTATACGAATACACACGGCTCAAATCCCCATTTTTATCGATTAAAAACCGACTCGCGGTGTGGTCTACCAAATAATCTTGCGGAGAACGTGGATTTTCGATACGGGCATAATACAAACCATATTCCTCTTGTATGGGCGCAAGTATCTCATCTGTGCCACTCATGCCGATGAATGAACTATCATACAATGCCATGTACTCGCGCAACGCATCGGGAGTATCGCGGTCTCCATCTACGCTGATAAATAAAAACACCACTTCTTCGGCATTATCCCCTAAAAATCGCTTAATTTTGCGGTATTCAAGCATATTGGTCGGGCAAACATCGGGACAGCGCGTATATCCGAAAGCGACTAAGACCAGTTTACCGCGAAAATCGCTCAGGCTCAGGGTTTCGCCTGTGCTGGCGGGCATCGAAAAATTAGAGATGGCTTGGGGCGGATTGTAAATACTGATGCCCTCAGAATTGGGGGCGGGTATGCCGTTGCTATCAGTTGTCGTTGCCTGATTCTCAACGGTGTTGCCGAAAGTCGATAAAATAACGACTCCCGCAACCGCGAGTAATATCGGAAAAAGGACGGCTAATATCAAGATATTGCTATTGGGCTTTTTAGCGTTTTGAGCCATGAATATTCCTTGTTATGCTATAATTCAAACAATTTGTGGCTATTATATCAGGAGCAATGTGGAATGAGTATATCATCCACAGAAGCGATTAAACAAAAGGCTTATGAGTTGGGATTCAACATGGCGGGCATCATCTCCGCCCAACCCGCCAACACCCTTCACGCTTATTTCCGTTGGATACAAGCCGAAATGCACGGCTCAATGACCTACATGGCGCGTCCAGATAGGCAAATCCGCAGGCAAGACCTGAATAACATCCTCAGAGGGGTAAAATCCATGATTCTTGTCGGGGTAGATTATCGGGTCGCCATGCCAGACCACATCCTCACAGACCCATCACGAGGCAGGATCGCGAGTTATGCGTGGGGATACGATTATCACGACTGGCTCACGCCACGCCTCGAAGCCCTCGCCACATGGCTCTGTGATCGTGTCGGCGGTCATTATAAAGTGTATGTGGATACAGGCGCGATTTTAGAACGCGCTCATGCCCAAAGCGCGGGGTTAGGCTTCATCGGCAAAAATACCATGCTCATTCATCCACGTAGGGGCAGTTATTTTTTCATCGGCGAAATTTTGACCGACATGGAATTTGACACTTACGACACACCCCACCGCCCAACGATGTGCGGGACATGCACGCGCTGTTTATCTGCCTGCCCGACCGATGCCTTTCCACAACCCTACGTGCTGGATGCGCGTCAGTGTATCAGCTATTTGACCATCGAACACAAAACTGATATCCCAATTGATTTGCGTCCGAAATTTGGCAATTGGATTTATGGGTGTGATGTATGTCAGGATGTGTGTCCGTGGAATCGGTTTGTGAAGCATACATCCGAAATTTATTTTAGCGCCGACGACATCAACCGTGTCGCCCCGCTTCTCGCCGATGTGTTGATGATGAGCAAGGCACAATTCGATGCCATATACGCCCACAACCCTGTTCATCGCATTGGGCATGAGCGCCTCATCCGTAATGCGTGTGTCGCGGCGGGCAATTGGGGCAATCCATCTATTTTGCCCGCCTTACACTATGCACATCAACATGGGGATGACCTCATTCGCGCTCATGCGGATTGGGCAATCGGACAGATTGGTTAATCTCTTTTGGCTTTTTTCGCCCGTTTTTGCTCATCACGAATTTGTTTTTCGAGATCACGTAATTTTTTGGTGATAGCCGCGGCTTTCCGCGCCTCGCCAATGGCTTTATACGAAGCGGCGATATTCGCCAGTGTGATAGCTTGCCCTGCCTGATCATCTAATTCGACCAGAATAGGCAAAGCCTCTTCAAAATAGGCGAGTGCCTTGCGCTTATCCCCCCCTTTGAGGGCGTACACGCCACCCATATTGTTCAGCGTGGTCGCAATCCCCTTTTTATCACCAATATCACGCCGAATGGCGAGGGCTTGCTCATAAAATGTCATGCCAACCTCTTTATCGCCCGCATTGACATATACCTTACCGATGTTATTCAGCGCCAACGCTTCGCCTTCGCGTTCACCCAACTCCCGATAGAGCATCAACGCCCGTTCATAATGGGTCAACGCCGCGTCTTTATCTCCTGCTTGCGAATACGTGAATCCAATATCTACCAGCGTATGCGCCTGCATGAGTTTATCATCGTTGGCGACATGTTCGGCTAACGCCGTTTGATAATTGTCGAGTGTTTCTTGTTGTTGTTTATTCATCATCATTTTGGCAATTCGTATAATTCCAATAAAACGCCCCCCGTGCTTTTGGGATGCACAAAAGCATATTTTATCCCATTGGGTCGCGTTTTGGGCGTGTCGTTGATGAGTTCAATCTGATGAGATGCTAATCGCGCCAAAACCGACTCGATGTTATCTACCTCAAGGCAGATATGATGCAATCCCGCCCCTCTTTTGGCGAGATATTTCGCCACACCGCTTTCTGTAGTGATGGGGGCGAGCAACTCGATTTCGCTTTCACCTGTGGGCAAAAAGGCGATTTGTACCGCTTCTTCTTCATTGCGCTCCACATGATTGAGGGTTAATCCAAGCGCATCACGCCAAAATGCGAGCGCCACATCTACATCCTCAACCACAATCGCAACATGATTAATTTTGACTTGTGACATATTTTTTCCTCTTTCAGGTTTCAGGATGAACAAAGGCGCAACCAGTGCGCCTTTGTGTGATATTACATCAGGTGGCATACTCAACCCACCCCAATAATCGTTATTCTTCGGTATTTTCGGCTTCGGCGGGTGGTGCGGGCGGTTTTAGAAAAATTTGATACCCGTCTATGATGGTTTCTATCGAATCTCGATACACGGTGTCGGTATTATCATCTTCGGGGACTTCTGCCCACAACGCATAGGTAATGCCATGCACGGTTGTGGCATAAGACCGTCCGATATACGACACGCCATCACGCACCACACGGTAAATCGTGGCATCCCATGTATGATAGCGTCCGTTATACGGGCGATTTTGAATAACCAGCAAGCTATCCGCACCGACTAACGCCTGCCCAGCGATGATATTGCTCAGAACATTGGATGTGGTTTGAACTTCGGATGTGAGCAAATACCGCGCCATCGCCAAGAAAGTGCTTGTGCCATCAACAGGGGTATAGCGCGTCCAGATACCATATTTCATGACCCCATTGTCATCCAACGCATCTTCGGGTGTGGTACGTTCCCACGAAACAGGGACATAATACAATTCTTCACCCGTCAGGCGTTCCGCACGCCATTGCGGATTGCGTGATGCCTCGTAGGCGATGGGATCAAAAATATTGGTGTATTCGCGCAAAGTCGGATAAAAATCTTCAAAATTGCCCCGCCCGTCTATGGATTCGCTGGCGAGTACGATGCCATAATTATCGCCATAAACAGGATCGGCTTGGATAAACGCAAAAGCGCGTCCAGACCGATTTTCGTCACCAACCTGACGAGTATAATAAAATTCGAGCGCATCACGCCCGTCTATGGTGATGGGGGTCATCTCCCCTATCACAGTGAACACATTATAATCGGCGGCGGTTTGAACCGCTTCGGTCAAATCTTCGGTCGGGAAACTGAACATCAAAACCACCAAATTATTGCCTTCTGGGTCTGATGTCTGATACACCCCCACATCTCCGTATAATTCATTGACGGTGAAGGTGGGGTTAAATGATAAGGGTGTCCATGTTTCGAGACGGGGAATTGTCACACCAACATCAGGGCGGGTTTCGGCGCGTAATTGAGGCAAAATACCCGTATTATCAACCGTGACCGCTTCGCGCACAAACCCAGTTGTGCCACCAAATGCTGTGACCAACAACCCGACATTATAATTGCCGTTGGGTGCGGCGACAAATTGCCATGTTAAGCCATCTTCAGCCCATGTATAGGTATTGCCCTCAACCGCACTCACCCGTCCATCACTCGTCACAAGGTATTTGTATGTCTGGAAAACCGAACCTGGTGGAATGCTAATCACGGCGAGGGCGCTATTGCCTTCGGCTTTATTGATAACCCGTTGGGTCACACCACCCAACACCCCGTCAAAACTCAACGTCACGGTGACATCGTTCCAAACTTGACTATCGGGCAAGCGATACCGTCCATCTACCGATGCAATATCTTCGCCAATCGTCATATACTCCAAATGGGTCGTTGTGCCGTCTGTCAATGTGGGCAACGCCACAGACCAATTTTGTAGATAAGTTGTGACACCCTGATTCCAAATATTCAAGCGCACAAAATTGCCATTTTCATCAACAGTCGGGGTCAACAGGCGGCGGTCATACATACGGGTGATGGTGCCGTCATCCTGAATTTGGTCTACGGTCAAATCGGCATAGGCGATATTACGCCCGACCGTCTCGGTTTCGATATAAAATGGATTGACCACACTGACCGCCTCGGCGGGATAGCGCGTCACCACATTGATTTTCGGTGCGACAGGCGAATGGAAGGGCGCATCACCCGTCCAAGGCTTGGGCGTGACGGCGGCGAAATAATTACGGAGCATCCGACTCCATTCGCCAAGTGGGGTCTCATAAAAATAGGCTTGGTCAAGGTCTTTGCTCTTTTCGGGGAAGAACACATTGTAGTAATAAATGCGGTCTTTGACACGAGACCCTGCATCGGCATACAACACCACACTACGCAGTTCATCCAAAACCTTATTGGCGGCATCGACCAATTCGGTGTCATCGGGTGCAATAGTGATGACTCGTTGCATAAAACTGCCCAAATCAATCTTGGTGTTGCTATTGGCAAAGTTGGTATAAACATACGTATTCGACCGCGCCAACCCCACCGTGAGCGCACGCACTTCTGGCTTGTCGTTCACCACCGCCGCAAATGCTTCGATAGCCGCTTCTAAATCGGCAAAACGGCGCAGGTTGGTGACAACGCTGGTCAGATATTCTGTACCAGACCCCTGACGGAGTAAAACATCTTGCGTAATATATTTTTCGACCAAATCTTGCCCAATCACGCCAAAATCGGGCGTATTGAGATTGTTATTCATGTATTGGGTGAATAAATTCATATCATGGGCGGGGTCGACTACAATTTCGGGCGATGCCAACGCATAATTGAAGAAATCTTTGGCAATCGCAAAAAATTCGACACTACTCATGAGACAGGCATCGTTAATTAGGAAAGCAAATTTGTCGAAAGTCGGATTTTGCAATTTTGCTTCTTCGATGGCGAAGGTCAGAGCTTGGCGCAATTCGTTGCCTGTGATGATGTCTTTTGCCAATTTGAGCGTGCCGACATTAATTTCTTGACCCGATGAGTTGCGGAGGCGGTTGCCACTAAAATCAACCAAAAAGCCAGAACTATCTGTGAGCGGAACGCCTTTTTCATCTATCAGAGGCGCACCTTCGCTATCTACAAACAATTTGCCATTTTCATCGAGGGCATAGACCCCATTCGAGCCGACATACACCGAATCGTCTGTGATGACACCTTGCCACCCTGCCCCATGACTGCCTAATGCGACAACATAATTTTCGGCGGGATAATAACGCATACCCCAAACCAAAAATTGTGCCAATGCCTGACCCGACGCGGTATTGAGATAACCCAAATCGGCAATCATCTCAGAAGATAACACCACCAACCCCTCATCAGAAGATACCCCTGCCTGAACCTCGAACAGTCGCGCTCCCGTCCAATTATCGTTGGTTTCATCATATTCCAGACTGCGGTCTAATAGGGCGACAATACGGACCTCTTCATTGCTACCACCCGCGAGTTCAAATTCATGAAAGTCGTTAATCAGCCCCACTTCGAGGTTGTTATCTCCCCCATAGTACGCCAGAATTGTCCATTTAGCTCTGGGGCGCGGTTCGGTGAACAACGGATAGCCCACATCAAGCAAACTGCCATCAGTCACACGATAGCTGGTATCGGTGATGACCAATTCAGACGGTGGCACAAGGCGGATATTCAGTTGAAAATCACCCGTTGTATCGCCTCCATCTAAACCATAACGCCCCGCGATAATGCGATACACCCCCGATGCCGCTTGAGGATATTCGATGAACGAGGTGGGGTCGCCACGCCGACGATCATCATTTTCTGCCACGATATTCCCTGATTGATCGACCAAATACAGATAGGTATCGAGTTCGCTATCGGCTTGGATATGCCCCATATCAATTTGAACGAGGCTTCCCCGATTACGAACACGGAATGAGTATTCCCAAAATGGATTTTCATCATCTATCGTTTGGCAAAAATCAGCTTCGACACCAAATTCATCACATTTGCCCGTCCCACTTTGGGCAACAAGATGATTATCACTAGGCGCTAAGGTGATGTATCCAACGAGAAACACAGCTATAAGCACCAATAATCTGAGTTTATGCGTCACGATAGGTTGCTCCTGATTAATTTTTTCTGTAAACATGGTTATTATAACGATAAAGTTGGCTTTTTGCGAATAACATGAATCAAAAAGAGCAGGCTGTTGCCTACTCTTCTTGATTCAATTTTCAAAGAGCAATACCTATCACGGGCAGGGTCTGCCAGGGCGTGGTGTACAAGTAGCGGCGTTGGAATCACGAGTACCAGTTGCGCGGGCTTCTGCGCCAAGCGCAATGGCTTCGGCAAATTCTGCATCCATATTGATGAACAGTGTAACAACATCAAATTCTTCGGGCGCTTCGGCTTTAGACGCATCGACATCGGGGTCAAATGGGACAACCGAAAGGACTGTCGCTACAAAAGAAAGAGATGCCTCATCAGCGTCATACGCCATGCTATCTGCAAGCGCCAAAGATACAGTGACACTCTCATTTTCAGTGGTCAAAACGGCGGTCGCTACCAATTCGGGTTGGAATGCCCAAAACGCGATGAGGTCTTGGGTAGTCAACAACCCACTATAAAGAGAAGGCAAATTGACGATGTATGGGGCGTATTCAGACACATCATTCAAGACCAATGTGAACACACCATCATCGTCTGTCTGTTCAAATGTACCGGATTCAGCACTCAACACATAAGAGCCGATCCAAATTTCTTCAGACGTTTCTTCTTGTGCGTTGACTACGAGCATCGGTAATGCCAAAATAACCAATAGCATTAAAAACCGTATAAATTTCATAATCGAGTCCTCCAGCAACTAACAGGGCTAATTTTCATGGATGTAATTTGAGTATAACAAAAAAATGGCGAGCAACGCCATAAAAAAGGTAAAGAAAACATCAAAAATAAAGAAAGTTTTATGAGATTAAAACCATCTCACAACTAAAAGTCGGCTAAAGCCTGTTCTACTGTGTCATACATGGCAAAAAAATTATTGAAGCCGATGACCTCGAACACGCGCAACACCTTGGGGTTTAGCGCCACCAGTTTCAAATCGCCACCGTTATCGCGGTTTTTGGTGAGGATGTCGGCTAAAATTCGCAAGCCTGCACTACTCATATAGCGCACTTCGGTCATATCCAACACCAGCCGATAGCGCCCCAAATTATAGACCGTTTGCAGTAGGCTTTCGAGTTCCGATGCCATTTGCGAATCAATCCGCCCTTTGAAGGTAATAACGGATACACCATTTATTTCTTGTTCTAAATAGTCCACAATATCACTCCTTATGAGCTAAGGTTTGATGAATTATGACCATATTTTGTGCATTTAGCAACGGTATTGTTACATCAGTAAAGGATTTGTTATGTCGCCATTGCCCCTAGCGGGTATTCGCGTCCTCGATTTTACCCGCGTATTGGCGGGTCCCTTTTGTAGCATGATGTTAGCCGATTTAGGCGCAGATGTCATCAAAATTGAAGCACCAACGATCGGTGACGAAACCCGCGCATGGGGCGCACCATGGGTCGGCGAACCGCAAGATCGCATCAGCGCCTATTTCGCCTGTGTGAATCGCAATAAGCGGAGCATCACGCTCAACCTCAAAAATCCCACTGGGCAATCTATCGCCCAACAATTGGCACAGACCAGCCATATCGTCATCGAAAATTTCAAAATTGGGCAGATGGCTGGTTTCGGCTTAGATTATGATAGCCTCGCGCCTCATAACCCCTCCTTGGTGTATTGTAGCATCACAGGGTTTGGTCAGACGGGTGATTATCGCCAACGACCGGGCTACGATTTTGTCATCCAAGCCATGACGGGTCTCATGGCAATCACGGGCGAAAAAGATGGTGAACCACACAAAGTCGGGGTGGCTGTGGCGGATGTGTTCACGGCGTTATTCGCCTGTAATGCCATACAAGCGGCATTACGCCATGCCGAGAAAACGGGTATTGGTCAATATATCGATATGTCCCTCTACGATTCACAACTCGTTGCCCTGGTCAATGTGGCGAGTAATGTGTTGGTATCGGGCAAAGAGGCGGGCAGATATGGCAATCAACACGCCAATATCGTCCCATACCAAACCTTTCGCGCCTCCGATGGTGATTTTGTCGTGGCTGTGGGCAACGATAGGCAATTTGGCGCATTATGCGCCGTATTGGGTTTACCACATCTGATACAAGACCCGCGTTTCGCCACCAACCCCGCCCGACTGAAAAATCGGGATGAGCTGATAGCATTACTCGGCGCGATTTTCATCACCCAACCCAAATCGTATTGGGTGATGGCGTTGTTGGCGGTGGATGTACCCGCGGGTGAAATCAACACCGTCCAAGAGGCATTACGCCTCGCGCATACCCATCAACGCGAGATGGTCGTGCCGATGGGTATCGGCGATGCGACCATGTTAGCCTCGCCGATGCGCCTCAGCCACACCCCGCCAGTGGTTTATCTCCCCCCACCCCGCCTAGGCGAACATACCGACCAAATTTTGATGGATGAATTGGGGATGGGGATCGATGAAATTGCCGATTTACGCAACAGGGGAATTATCTAATCACCAAAAAATAGAGGCGTACCCACATCGGTACGCCTCGACAAGATAGAGAATGAGGATGTCACCATCTATTGATTGTTGTGTTCATGTGGCATTTCCCAATGTTCAGGAGAGCGCCACAGACTCGACAGCATAAGTTCGCGCACGAAGATGAGTTCTTTGGGCAAACGGTCATACAGCTTGGTGAATAATTCTTCGTGCAACAGCAATTCTTTGATCCACTGGTCACGATCTACCGACATGGCTTCATAGAATTTATCCTCGCTAAAATCTAAGCCATCCCAGATGAGTTCGTCATAACGGGGCATCCAACCAATTGGGCTTTCTTGTGCGCCGATTCTGCCGTTGGCGCGGTCGACAATCCACTTGAGGATACGCATATTTTCGCCAAACCCAGGCCAGACGAACTTGCCGTTTTCATCTTTTCTGAACCAGTTCACGCTGAAGATGCGTGGCGGGTTGGCAATATCGCGCCCAAATTGAAGCCAATGATTGAAATAACTCCCCATATGATAACCCGCGAAGGGCAACATAGCGAATGGATCGCGGCGGACTTGTCCCATGCCACCAACGGCGGCGGCGGTCATCTCGCTACCCATCGTGGCGGCGATATACACGCCATAATTCCAGTTGAAGGCTTGATAGACCAACGGCACAGTATCGCTACGGCGACCACCAAAAATGAAGGCTTTGATGGGAACACCTTTTGGATTTTCAAATTCCGAATCGACCACAGGGCATTGCGTAATTGGCGCGGTGAAACGGGCATTGGGATGAGCGGCTTTTTTGCCACTATCGGGTGTTCATGGATTGCCTTGCCAATCGGTTAATTGTGCGGGTGGTTCATCGGTCATGCCTTCCCACCACACATCACCATCGGGTGTGAGCGCCACATTGGTGAAAATTGTATTCTTTGAGCAAGCAATCATGGCATTCGGATTCGATTTCATCGATGTACCGGGCGCAACACCAAAGAAACCGGCTCCGGGATTAATGGCATACAATTTGCCATCTTCACCTTGTTTAATCCACGCAATATCATCACCCACTGTGGTCACTTTATAGCCCGCAAAGGCTTTCGGTGGGACGAGCATGGCGAAATTGGTCTTACCACAGGCGCTTGGGAAGGCGGCGGCGACATACGTCTTTTGACCGCTCGGTTCTTCAACGCCCAAAATGAGCATGTGTTCGGCTAACCAACCTTCATCACGGGCGACTTTAGATGCGATTCGTAGCGCCAAGCATTTTTTACCTAGTAGAGCATTGCCACCATACCCACTACCATACGACCAAATAGCACGTTCTTCGGGGAAGTGGACGATGTATTTGGTATCTTTATTGCACGGCCACGGCACATCTTGTTGACCCGGTTCCAGTGGGGCACCAACGGAGTGTACGCATGGCACAAAATCGCCATTTGTACCCAACACATCCAATACTTTAGACCCCATACGGGTCATGATTTTCATGTTGGCAACCACATACGCCGAATCGGTGATTTCCACACCCAGCATGGCAATCGGCGAGCCTAACGGACCCATACTAAATGGGATGACATACATCGTGCGACCACGCATACACCCATCAAATAATTTATCGAGCGTGGCGTGCATTTCTTTGGGGTCAACCCAGTTATTCGTTGGACCGGCATCGGCTTTGTTGATACTGCAAATGAAAGTACGGTCTTCGACACGCGCCACATCGCTCGGATCTGAGAACGCAAGATAGCTATTGGGGCGTTTTTCTTCGTTGAGTTTGATGAATGTCCCCGCATCAACCAAAGTTTGACATATCCGATCATATTCTTCGTCCGAACCGTCTGCCCAATAAACAGCATCTGGCTTGCAGAGTGCCACCATTTCTGTAACCCATGCGCGGAGCTTTTCGTGCTTGAGATTGCTTGGGAATTCCATATTTCCTCCAATTGAGTGAACTACCGTACCGCAATATTTGTACACGGTTTTATTTGTATTCGCAAACTGAACCAAGTTGGTTTATCATCTAAATAGGCTAACCAACCTTACGGTATCACTATAACATGCCAAAGCAAATTTATCTTGTGACAAAGTTCACAATTAAACCTTGAGAATGTCATATATCGCGGTGAAAATGTCATGTCAAAGATATGCGAATTACGAACAACCGCCCAAATAGACCATCTACACATGGTCACTGCTGTGATGAGTAGCATCGGCGAACAACTCAACCTCACCGAAAAAATGACATTCGCACTCGAATTGTCGGTCGATGAAGCCTTCACCAATGTTTGTCATCATGCCTACCCCACCCCTGAAAAAGGCGATATCATGTTGATTGTCGAGGTCGTGCAAACCGATTTGCAAATCACACTGCTCGATTGGGGCGTGCCATTCAACCGAAGCGCCATTCCAGAATATGATAAAAACACGCCTATCGAACAACGCGCACATGGGGGAATGGGTGTTCATCTAATTGAGCATCTCATGGATTCTGCCGTTTGGATTGCCTCTGATGAGGATACAAACCCCAACATGCTCATCATGACCAAAAAATTAGAATATATCGCCAGTGGTGGGCAACGCACCAACGCCCGCAGACAACTCAATGCCTTACTCAGTGTGAATCAAGTCATGGCGACCACCACCGACCCCGACAAATTGCTCGATTTAATCGTGGCAGAAGTCCGTGATGTGATGGATGCAGAACGTTGTACGCTCTATTTATTGGATGAGAGTCATCAAGAATTATATTCTAAAATTTTATACGATGAAAATATCACCGAAATCCGCCTCAAAATTGGCGATGGTGTGGCGGGGCGCGTTGCCAAAACGGGCGAAATTATCAACATTGCCGATGCCTCACATGACACACGCCTGAATACATTTTTCACCAATCAGGCGGGGATTGTCATCCGCAACATGCTCACCGTGCCAATGTTCAATCACGAACAGCGCGTAGTGGGTGTGATTCAGGCGATTAACAAGCGCGGCGAACCCTTCACAGAACGCGATGAACGATTGCTTTCGGCGATGGCATCACAAGCGGCAATCGGCATCGAAAATGCGCGATTGGTCTCGCAAGAAATCGCTCAAAAATTACTGAATCAAGAACTCGAAACGGCGCGAAATATCCAAAAAAGTTTTTTGCCAAAACAAATCCCGCAAATGGCGGGTTGGGAAATCGCCATTTACTGGAGTCCAATGCGCGAGGTGGCAGGCGACTTTTACGATTTTATCCGCACACCCAATAATCAATTGGCGATTATCGTGGCGGATGTCTCTGGAAAAGGCGTACCCGCGGCGTTATTCATGGCGTTGAGCGTGACCGTGTTGCGTTTCGCGTTGGAACTCAATTTATCGCCCCGCGAATTGTTGCACCGTGCCAATTTGACCATGTTGAATAACCAAGAATCGGGGATGTTCACAACGGCATTTGTTGGATATTTAGATGAACAAACAGGGAATTTAATTTATGCCTCTGGGGGACATTTGCCACCCATTCATTATCATCACCAAACAGGGACTTGCACCCGCTTATCTATTCATGGCGTGGCGTTGGGGGTATTCACAAAAGCGACTTATGATGAATCGATCTGTTATATTGAGAGCGGGGACATTTTGGCATTTTATACCGATGGTATCAGCGAGGCAATTAATGATGCAAATGAAGAATTTGGCGAAGAACGTATCATAGCCCTGATACAATCTCTCGCCACACAACCCGCCGAAGTTATCGTGCAGGCGGTTAAATCGGCAGTGATAGCGCATACGCAAAATCAAGGAACGTTTGATGATGAGACGCTTATCATCCTCAAACGTACGTCCTAACAAATTTTTGCGCGGGCGTTTTTAGGTCGGATATACGCGCTTCGCGCTAATCCGATCCTACAACGATATTGATTTGTATCCTAGCGGGCTAAGGCGGGCAATGTCACCACTGCACGCGCCATCTGCCCAACAATTGGGTCGAGTTTGCCATTATTCGGCAACACCACATAGATGCGCGTCCCATAGGCTTCCATATCCGATACCACATCGGCACGCGGCGAACCGACCATGCCATCGGTAAAAATCAAGACTCTATCCACGCGGGGCGACATTTCGAGCAGGTGTTTGAAGACACAATTAATATCTGTCCCCCCCGTGCCTGTGATTTGCCCATCTTTGATTTCGGCGAATTTCATCGGATGCACGACTGTCGAAAATTGATACAATTCGGCTTGTTTGCGTGCCAAATAGGGGCGGATGAGGTACATACACTGCGCCAAAATGTTGTTCATCGAACCCGACACATCCAGATAGATGAACGCCCGACTAGGACGATGCGGTGTCCGCGCCCGTATGGTGATGGGTTGCGCCCACAGTGTTTCGGGTGCGCCGAGTGCTTGACGGGCATGAATCATGCGATCGCCATACGGATTCGGCACAACACCATTGCCACCAATCACAGGGGTATTGTGTTTTATCATGCGTTCCTCGCGTCCTGGGCGCTTGCTGAGGGTGCGTTGCAACACCAACGCAAAGGCACGGCGCACATCTTCGCTCGTCTCGGATAATTCGATTTTATTACGGCGACTGATACCGCTCAAACCACGCTGACCACCAGGGACATAACTCCAATTCTTGGTCGCCTCGCTCATCATTTCCTTGATGAGCGGATCGTTGATCGAATCTTCACCTTCATAACTGCCCAACAAGATGGGCATCATCTGCATAGGGATTTTATCGGCATGTCTGAGCAACAACGCCAACACATCCTCATACATCGGCAGGCGCGGTTGGCTCAACAGGCGGGGTCGCCGTTTGGGATACAGGCGCATGAGCATCTCTTTTGTGCCATCGGGAAGTCCATCGGGGTAAATGGGGTCATCGGGCCAGCCCACAGGCGGGCGCAACAAGCAATGTGGAAATTGGTCTGGCGGGTTAATGGCATCGAAAAAGCCCATATATTCTGGTTGCGGGAATTGCCCCATCAAACCCGCGTTGATAATGGCATCGAAGGCAACATTTTGGATGGGTGTCATACGCGGGTGCATCCGCGTATGTGCGAGTAGAACATGCCATAATTCGTGCATGACGAGCAAAAATAAATGCTCATCACGCTGACAATTTTTCGCCACAAAATCCGGATTGATGAGCAAACGCGGGCGACGTTTACATTCGACCGCCGCCGTTGGCACTTCACGCGAGATTTCGATGCCCGCCAACCGACATAAGGTTTCCATCTCGAAACGCGCAGACGGCAAACAGCGCGTGAGCCGATTTTTGAGGACGGTCGCTTCTGATTGGGTTGTCGGTCGTATGCTCATCTCATCACCTCGTTTATCAAAATTTCAGATTACACCAGTTGCCATTGCCAACGCCACCAAACGTGGGTCATCCGATACAATCGCCCGATTCAGATAATGCTGGTTGAACATCACAGGCGATGTCGCCAATAACACTTGTGTGCGTGCGCGTGCGAGGACATTCAATACCAGCATGATATCTATCGCCCGCAACACCTTCACGGCAGGTTTGGGCGGGTCGTCTTTTTTCTCGTTATCATCATCATCCTCGAATAAATCTTTTTTGGGCATAAATGAGGGCGCGTTCAATTGCTTGACCAAATTTTCAGCCTCCATGGCGTATACCATCAACGCGCCTTTTAATCCATATTTTTCCCATGCGCTATTCATCAAATCACGCATGGCATCTACATCTGCCCCCCCCTGTTCTAGCTTGCGTACCACCAAACGGCTATCGCTGTGTTCAGGGTTGACTTCATGCCCCAATAGGCGATAGAACGGGTCGCCAAGTCCTTTGAGTTCAAATCGCACCGCCACTTTATGCAATGGCAACAACGCATATTCGATTTGTTCGCGTGATGGCAATGAGCGAAACGGACTCGGCGCAGATGTATTATTAGTCGGTGTAGATGTATTATTGGCATTATTGGTCGTTACACTTCCAAGCCGGTTGGTGTTATTGCCACTGCCAAAACGCCCTGACCCAAATGGGTTGGATGATGGTGGGTTATTTTGCCCGTTTTGTGGATTATTGGGGGCGTTATTATTGGTATTCGCCGTGTTGGGCGGTTTGTTCCCGACACGATTTAATAAACTCCCGCCCGAATTGGTGTTTGTTGTGTTGGTGGAGGTCTGATTGGTATTTTCTGCGGGTGGATTTTGATTTTGGTCGCTCATTTCAGGGTCTCCTCATAAATGCCGAACAACTTCAGGTCATCTTGGAATTTTTCGAGTGATTCAACCCAGCTATGGGTGCGCCACCAATTCGGGAAGCCATGAAGCAAATAATTGCGTTCTAAGCGGAAAATCGGACTTTCTTCGCGCCCCACTTGGTTATCAATCCAGGTGCGGATTTCGTTCCAGAGGGTGGCATCGGTTGAATTTTGTGTAAACCCTATTTGATGAAAACGAGGTGCTATCACCTGATGCGCCAATTGCGCCAGTGGTTCAAATGCTACGGGGTCTAAATCGCGTTTGTGATGAAACGCCATAAACATGGCAACCGCCAAACTCATCTGACGCGGGTCTGAATTTTCTGCGCTCAAGGTTTGGGTGATAATGCGCGACACATCACTATCATCTAAGCCCAACTCATCTGCCAACGCAACACGTCGCGCCATATCGTATTCACTCAAGACTTGTCGCCAATTGTCATCTTCTAAATATTGCGCCAATTCCCACGCTTGTTTGTGCAAGGCAATAAGTTTGACATGCGATGGTGGGACTTCGTTAGCCGTTTGGGGCATCCCATACAACAATGCCAATTCTGCGCTATCTTCTGGGTTCACATCCTCCCCTTCTAAGACGATCCGCGCCGCGTGAATTGCCGCCACATTCCGCGCCAACATCCGCGCACGGCGTGGGCTTTGGGGCAATTGCGCTTGTTCCAACAAATCCATCAGGCTGATGATGTATTGGTCAAGCCATACGGCAAAACTGGCTTCGACTTCGGGGATGAGGGCTTTTGTCTGTTGTATCATCTCTGGCAAGCCGATGTCGTAGGTTTCTGGGGCATCATCGGCATCCCACGCCACCACCGCCCGCCGTTCTTCGGCGCTCAGATCTGCCCAATTTGGCACCGTCACCACAAACGGAAAACGGTCTGTCAGAGCGGGGTCGAGTGGTTCAGACCCCAAATAATACGTTCCACTATTGCTGAGTAAATTCGGGTCTTCTGGCGCGGGCGGATTCATCGCCGACCAGCGATGGAGCAAGCCCTCTAATTTTATCCCCACGATTCGGCGTTCATGAATAATTGGGTATAATTTATTTTGCAAATCGGGTCTGCACCGCGAAATTTCATCAAAAAAAACAAAACCTGCCCCCCAGATTGTCCCCGGTGTCGGGAAAAATTTAAGTGTCTCGGTCTTTTTATCTGGCAAAGGAAGCCCCACCAAATCGTCATAATTAATGAGCGCCGCATTATAATGACGCATGGATAAATTCATCGCCATCGCCAAGCGTTCTACCAACAACGATTTCGCTGTACCATGCGGTCCGACGAGCAATAACGGCGATTCAGTGGCGAGCGCGGCAAGCAAAATGGCATCTAAATGCGACCAACCATGAATATTCAACGCGGCGGTGATCTTTCTGCGTACCGATGTCAGTTCTGGCAACACCCTAGCTTCTGTCATCTGTTGCATTCCTTAACATACATTTGGTAAAATAAATATGCAATTTGTGAAACTTATGAGTATATTTCACAACATACTCAGATATACACAAATTGTAGGAGATTTTTTACAAGTTGGCAATAGGTCAATTGCGTATCTTGTGTAAATTGTGAAAATCTCTCATAATGTGTGTAAGTGTAAATTGGGTTACTTAGAGGATAGAACCGAGCAATTCTAAATTATGGTGATAAAAAACCCACCTCGCTCAGAGGAATCGAATAAAACCACAATATTACCCAGCGCATCTCTATCAGATAGCGGGGGTAATGTATGGGAGTGGGGTGATTTATTAGAATTGCTATCTGAATGGGATTTATCTGAACACACGCAAACCGCGACGCGCTTACTCGCACAATATCCTGCTATCCACGCCCAAAACGATGTTTTACGTCACCAATTTGGCGAGCGCCCTTTTGAAATTTGCTTACGTGCCAAACATATTTTGAATCCACCGAGGAGTAAAGCGGCGACCACACGATCACTGTGCGCCGAGCATCTGCGACGGTGTTATTATTTGGCGTATACCGACCCCGAAGCCTTGTTATTCATCTTAGCCATTCGTTTGGTCAGTTTGGGCAATATCGATAATTTCACACCCGACCAGCGCCAGCAATGGGCAGAAGAAAATCTGAGCCACTATTTACCCGTATTTGAATTGCTCGGTTTACATAGTTATGCTCAAGCCTTGCGCGATGTGAGTTTGCGCTTAACCAATAAACCCCTCTATCAACAATTAGAAGCACAAATAGAAACTTACTACAACACACATCAGGCGACATTTTTACATTTTCAACAACAGGTTCATACTTGGCTACCTGATTATCCCATTGGCGATGTACGGATGAAGCCCAAAGAATTGTCGCCTGCTAATTTATATACCTTTGAGCATGATACCGATACACCATCCAATACGCCCAAATTACCTAGTCACCTCATAGTGGATTTGTTGTTGGATGATGAGCGCGATTGTTACACCATTTTAGGCGCATTACACCAACACATTACGCCGATAAAACCCATCACCGATTATTTAGCCAATCCGCGTTTTAATGGCTATCGGGCATTAATCAGCACCCTGCAATATGATAACACAACCCTCATCACGGTGAATATCCGCACGCATGATGCCGAAAAAGTGAACATGTACGGCATTTTAGAGGCAAAACGCTTGAATAAACCGATTAAAAATGTGTGGTGGAATACACCCCAGCATCAAAGTGTATCGCATAAACCGCTTGATAAAGAACCAATCGGCGTATTTGCGCCCGATGGTCGGTGGATTTATCCCCTACCCCATAACTTCAATGTACTCGATTTTGCCTTTCGCATCCATTCAGAATTGGGCGCGTATGCTCATCGGTTTTGGATAAACGGCAAACAAGCGGTGCTTCATCACACACTGCATCATACCGATTTAATCGAGGTCGATTTTGACCGTAGCACGGCACACATCAATCACAATTGGATTGAATTGGCATCATCACCAAAAACACGCCGTCATATCAAAAATTTTCTCAAGCGTCATTCACCATCGAATCAAACCCTATCTCCATTTTCAACAGGTGCAGAACGGATTGAGGCGGTATTAGAACGCGAAATGGGCGTGTATAAACTGCGCTTTTCGGCGGAGCAAATCGAGACCAAATTACAAAAGTGGGCGAGTTTGCATCAATATGCCGATATAAATGCGGTGTATAAAGCCGTTGAGTTGGGCGATATCACTGCCGATGAGGTGGTGTGTGCGCTCATCGAAGAAGAAATTGTCCCGCATATCATCCGCGCCGATGGCAAACGCCTCAATCATGCCCGTGTGCGCTTGTGTCGGTGTTGGATGATGGCAGAAGAATCGCTCAAATGGACGCTCCAATCGCGCATTACGATAGATACGCCGATTGTCGGACGTATGATAGGCAAAGATAAACCGTTCATGATGGTGCATCGGGCAGATTGTCTAAACGCGCCCGCGCCCGATGATGCGATTAAATTGCGTTGGCAAAAACCCGCTACTAATAGCGAATCGGCAGAATTTATCATTCACGCCCCCTTTCGATTCGGCATATCGGGACTCATCTTACATAAATTCGAGGCGCATCAGACGGAAAAATTGGTCTTGCATCGCTTTCAGACCGAGACCAACGCCTATCAAACAACCATCACCTGCACCGTCACCGCGCCCAATATCGACCTCATTCATCGGCTTGAAGCCGAATTGCATATTTTACAAGAACGGGGTGATATTTTCGATTTTTCGGTGTGGGGATTATTTCATAGCGAACATCTGCGGTTATCGGGTAAACTCGATAAACGCCAACATAATCCATATACGCTCAAACAAATCCGCGACCAAGCCATGTTTTTCGGGCGCGATGATGAGATTAAACGGATTATCGAATATCTGCGAGAAGGCGAAACATTCATCGTTTTATATGGTCAAAAACGGATTGGCAAAACATCGCTTATGGAGCATTTAGCCAGCCATCTTATCCCGAAAACCTTGCCGAATGACATCTTGCCCATCTTCTTTGATGCGCTCAGTTTAGCGCCGTTTAATACGCAAAGCCTTCTGCGCGGACTCATCGAAACAGCCATACCCCACATCACCCACGCCATTAAACGGGCGACACTCCCCACCGATTTACGCCTGCGCCCGAATGAATTGTATCAAAACCCGTTCACGTATTTCGCCGAATGGGTGAAACGGGTCGAAAAACGCTTGGGCGATAAGAGCCTGTTATTTATGATAGATGAATTCACGCGTGCCGAAGAGGAATATCGGCGTAAGCAAATTGATGAGTCATTTTTTAGCGGGATGCAATGGTTGGCGGGCAATCAACACATCGGCTTCTTCATCTGTGTGCATGACCATATCTACAAAGATACCACCAGCCAAAGTTGGGGTTTTCTTCAACGCGCACATCCATTATATTTACGCACGCTCGATAAAGTCGCCGCCAAAAAGCTGGTTCAATTGCCCTTACAATCGTTATATCAATTTGAAGATGGCATTGTTGATAAAATCGTTGATTTAACCTATGGGCATCCCTATTTTATCCAAGCCATTTGCCTAGAATTAAGCGTTCATATGTCAAAACAAGATACACACCGTATTACAGATGCAGATTTAAGCGTGGCAATCAATAGTGTGTTGCATAACGGAAAACACTATTTTCATCATTTTCATCATCCAGATAACCCCCTCACCAATGATGTTTTGAAGTGTATCGCATTTTTAGGGGATGATGCCGATAATTTATGGGTGGATCGTGAACAGATTCAAGAAGCCGCCCTCGAATGGCAACTCGGAAATCGGATTAGCATATCAGAGAGCATTGGTCATCTGTATCAAGCGGGCATTATCGAAGCCCAACAAACCAGCAACAAAGTGACCTATCGCATCCCGATACGGCTATTCCAATTTTGGTTACGACAAGGAACACACCCCTTGATTCGCTCCGACATCCAACGACACAAATAAAGGACAATTGTCATGAACACCTCTCAAAATCCCTATTCTCGTTTATTGCATCTGTTCGATGCCGACCATTTTTATGGACGTGCCGATGAGATTATTGTCATCTTACAAGTGATAACCGCGCCACATCCGACCAGCCAAGCCATTTATGGCAGTCGTACCATCGGCAAAACTGCCCTGCTCAATTACCTCAAAGACCCGAATGGCGCGATGAAAACGTATCAAAATTTCATCCATAATGCCTATCGTGTGGGCGGTGGCAGATACTTACATTTTGTCTATATCAACCTGAATTTATTCACCGAAGGCGATGATTTTTTCTTCATCTTACTCGTGAGCCTCGAAAATAGTCTGGATGATGACGATTCCCCCGCGCCCGATTTTCAGGTTGCCGAATACGATAATCAGATGTCCAAACAACATCTGCATCATATTTTACGCGAGACGCTCAAACGATTAGATGAGGGCGGGGTGCGCGTTGTCTTTTTATTAGACGATTTCGATAACGTGGTGATGATTTTACAACCCGAAGATGATCATTTACTGCGTACATTGGCGGATATTGCCCCGTTCATCATCGCAACCGAGCGCCCCATTCCAGAATTGCGCCCCGATATTGTCGAGACTTCGCCCCTACTTGGGATTTTGCGCCCTAGCGCCCTCGGCTTATTGACCAAAACATCGGCGCAAGACCTTATCAAGGGACCGGCCAAAGATGCCAACATGACCCTATCGGATAGCGAAACTCACTTTTTGCTCTCTATTGGCGGCAAGCATCCATTTTTGTTGCTCTCGGTCTGCGAATCGTATTATGACACACGGCGCGAATATCCCGATTTGCCCAAAATTATCGCCCAAAATGATAACCGCAATGTCAGAGGTCAATTTATTAGCCGATTGCTGAATTTGCCCCATATCAAAACCGTGTTACAACGCACATGGACAGGATTATCGCCCGAAGAACAACGGGTCTTAGCGCGTATTGCCAACGAAAATGATAATCCTAAAAATGCCGAAGCGATTTTGACGGCGGGGCGTTTGGTGAACAAAGCCCTAGCAGAACTCGATTTTCAATATGGGATTTATCGCATATCGGGCGGCTTGTTACAAGAATACATCAACCGATACACCAGCCCACCACCGATACAACCCGCTAAAACATCGAGCCAGACCATGTTAAACCTGAATATCCGCCAATTGATACAATCATTATCACCTGTAGACCGCAATGTGTTCGATTATCTGGTCAAAAATCCCAATCGGGTATGCACATTTGACGAGTTACTCAACGCCGTTTGGACAGATAGCGATAAATCGAAACGCGCACTCGAAGCCTCTATCCACCGTTTGCGCCGTCATTTGCTCGATGGGCAAGAAATACAAAACATTCGCGGACGGGGTTACAAATATGTTGAACCCGCCCAAATGCACGACTGAATCATAGTGCTTTTTAGACGACCAGCCAGATGCTTTAGGCATCTGGCTGGAGATATATTATTAAAAACGCCGATCAAGGAACTTCGACCAACTCCAATTCGACCCCATCACTGAATAGTTGATAACTGAGCAAATCATAATTAGTCGTGCCAACAATGCCATGTGCATACGTATTGATGGCTTGTGCCAGTGCGTTCAAAATATGATGACGGGCGACATCGGCATATTGTGATGATGTTGCCCCGCCACTGGTGTTCGTGATATTGCTCACCGACCACCGCATCATCGTCCCACCACTGACAGACGATACCGTCAATTCAATAATCCCCGTTTCGCCATTGATAACGGCTACAATCCGCAATTTGTCTGGCGTGATAAAATCAGCAAGGATGTACGTCCAGCCACTTGGCACAGCATTCGTTTGCAGATGATAAAGCAATTCTTGTTCATTCATAAATGGCTTGAAGGCAACATACACTGTAACCGTATTTGAGGCAACATTAATGGGTTGTCCATCAAAAATGGCATTGAGCGTTGTGCTGGTTGTTTTCACACCACCGACTGTACCTGTCACCGACACGCTCAGGGTGCAGATGCTATCAGGTGCGATCGTGCCACCCGATAAAGTGATACTGCTCCCACCACCAATCGGCGAGAATGTCCCACCTGCACATGGATTAGAAGCATTTGGTGGTGTTGCGACCACCAAACCAGAAGGCAAATTAAGCGTAAAGCCGACATTGCTTAATCCCGACAAATCAGAATTATCAATGGTGATATTCAAAACAGTCGTGGCATTCAATCCAATCTGGTTAGATGCAAAATTCAATTGAAATTGCGGAGCGACATTCACAAAAAACACGGCTCCACCTACTAAATTCGATAAATTCGGTGTGGTGCTATTGGTCACACGGAAACGAATTGTATCAGCAGTGGTATCTCTGATCGTATCAGCGACTGTTTGCCAATACGTCCCATTCCACCACCATAAATTGTAAGAGTTCTCACTGGCACCATGCGTATACTTGACGACCAAATCGACCGCACTCACACCTGTGGCGGATGCTAAAGTCGCTTGTACAACAGATGAACGCAAACTACTGGCGGGCGGTCCGTCATATGGATTTTCAGTGAATGCAGATACGCTCATCGCCACTTGACTATTGCCATATTTGGTCATGGTGATGCCAATTGGACTCAAATTGCCGACACGTTCCGGACCGATATTGGCGACCAGATTATCCAGACCGCTCGTATCAGCACCATTATCCAATCCAACATGAACCGTGAATAAGGTGTCATATGATTTACCATCATGCGAAACAATGCTGGCTCGGATGAGCGCCGTTGTTGGCATGGACGGGGCATTGTAATTGACCGTCGCCTCTCCACTGCTATTGGTAGTAGCACTGGTAGCACTCAATGACCCACCACCGCTCACCAATGTGAAACTCACACTTTCGCCTGCGCTGATGGGCATGTCTTGCAATGTATTGAGCGTGACCGTAACAGGCGTAGAGGCGCTCGTGGCGATACTATTATCCCCTGCGGTGAAGGCAATGCCCATTGGCGGGAAGACAGAAACAACGGGTGTCGTATTGGGATTATCCATCGGCTTGACCAACAAGACCGATGTGAGTGGCAACACGCCCGTCACGGTGATACTCGAACCCGATACCGTCCAACCTGTGGCATTATTCACACCGTTATCTGGCAAAATATCGTAGAATGTGCCTGTACAAACCGCTGGGAGCGGGAAATCGCTATTATTGGTGATATTGCGCGTGTTATTCAAATCACGATTAAAAAAGGCGATGGCACATTGCCCCGTCACCGTATCAAAACGGACATAGCCATAGGTCTGCAAATCATCTCGAATGGTTATAGTCCACAAATCGCCTGTCCGTAAAACCTCGTAGTTGCGGCGTGCCAACGCCAATGTGCGATAATAATGTTGTAAATCGGTATTCGGCAAACCGCTCGGCAATGCGCCGTCAGAGCTATCAAAAGAATAGTTATCATAACTCCACACCATCGGATGACGGTTATATGGGTCATCTTGGATAATCCCCGTCACCGTTTTACCCGCACCCCAATTGGCATAACCGCCATAATCCCGCGCACCCAACCCCACTTCATCCCCATAATAAACAGTGGGCGCACCTGGGTAGGTAAATTGCAACGCCGCCATCATCTGCATCTTTTTCAACGCCGTTGTCAAATCACTCGATTTTTCGCGCAGAACAAATAATGCGCGATTGGTATCGTGCGACCCCATCAGATTCATCATGGCATACCACGCAGGGGCGGGATAATCTTCACGGATGGAGTTGAGGACATAATCAAATGAGGATGGTGGCAGGTAATACATGGTTTGATCGCCATTGTTATCGTTATCTGTCCATGTGCTATCAATCAAAAAGCCCAACACAGCTTTACGATAACGATAATTCATCGTGGAATCCAGTTGATCACCAAACAACCACGGTTGCGCCTCGAACCAAACCTCGCTATAAAGCGGTCCGTTCAAATTGTCGTTATTTTTGACTTGTGTACGGAATTGTGACCAGAAACTATGCGGAATTTCATCTGCCACATCAAAGCGCCAACCATCTGCGCCGAGCGAGTACCAATATTGAATGACCGCCATACCACTGGTCACACCATTCGTGCCATCATTATTGACATCAAACACATAATCACGCACAGAATTGCTCGCCACCCAATCGACAAGATTAGGCAACGTATCATATCCCCACCACGACTCGTAACGCCGTCCACCATAACACGGACCGGTGAAGGGTGCGCCTAAAAATTGATAAAACGAGGCAAAAGACGAACTAGCCGCTTCACATGCACCACTGCCGTCATTGCCTAATGATGGATTGCCATTGGCATCCCAACGGCTGTACCGATCGAAATATCGAGAATCAGACCCTGTATGATTGAACACACCATCTAGGATGATCTTAATGCCACGAGATTCGGCTTCAGTAGCAAACTGTTGAAATAGGGCATTATTGCCATAACGTGGATTGATGTTTAAGTAATCGGTCGTATCATAGCCATGATTCGATGGTGAGTTGAAAATGGGATTAAAATAAATAGCTGTAACACCCAACCATTCTAAATAATCCAATTCATCCATCACACCTTGCAAATCGCCACCGAAGAAGTCTCGACTCCATTGGTTGGTGACACGCGCATCTTCTGGGGCTTCGTGCCATGTGGCGTGAAGGGTGACGGGGTTGCCGTATACATCGTTATACACCCACTGATCGTTGGTCGGATCACCATTCCGAAAGCGATCGGGCATGATCTGATAAATTACGGCATTACTTGCCCAACTGTCGAGATGTGTGGCATAAGCTGAAGCATTATAAACGGTGATGTTGAATGAATTGTTGATGACTGTACTATCATTCTCATCAACCATGATGCCTGTGCCATTTTCAAAGCGATCCTCGTGATCATAGCTGTTATGAGCATGATCATCGACATACCAATCACTGTCTGTACCATCCACCAATTGGAATTTGTAATATAAGATACGAGGCGATGTGGTCGCACTAGCGGGAATAGTTGCCGCCCATATATCACATGATAGGTCTGGACCGGGTGTATCGGGGCAATCCACATTATACTGCCACGACATCGGCAACGTTAAATCACCGCCATGTGCATTCCAAACATATAAATTCATGGAAGTCAAATCAAATGAACGCACCCGCATCCGAATCGTGATTGCTGTACCAGTTGGGACTGCACCGAATGGATTGCGATAGGTTAAATCACGGGTATCATGACGCACATCATTGATACCCCACTCAACATTATTATCCTGACTCGCGGCACGGCTCATTGGTACTGAGAACATCAATAACCAACCCGTCATCAAAATATAAATACACAACCTCAAAAAAGACGTTTTTATCATCACACACCTCGAAGAAGACAATCTGAACATGTTTATGAACTATCATCAAAGTTGTAGGGTATTATCAAGATATACCGTCAATTCGTCAAAAAGGTTATGGAAAATATACAAACAAGTCGCATGGTGGCAAAATCGTTAGAAAATTGGCGAAATTTTTGAAATTTGTAAAATATGTGGCAAAATAACGTTTACACCTTGATCATTTCAACAATCAGAGAGCAGATACTTGGAAGAGCTTATCAAAATCATCATCTTAGGCATCGTAGAAGGCATCACCGAATTTTTGCCCATCTCATCTACTGGACATTTGATCGTCTTTTCGCAATGGCTCAATTCAGAAATGGGGCGTTTGGGGGGTACATTTGAAATATTTATCCAGCTCGGCGCGGTGATCGCGGTGATTGTGTATTATTTCGGCGATATTCGCAGGCAAATCACCACCGTACATAAAGACCCTAATGTACAACGTTTATGGATAAATATCGTCATTGCGGCAATTCCTGCGGCGATATTGGGCTTTTTGTTACGCGGATTCATTAAAGACACGCTGTTTAACCCGTTGGTCATCGCCATCACGCTCATCATCGGCGGGATTATTTTCATCCTCATAGAACGGACACCGCGCCCCGAAATAGAGGGGCAAACGATGAATACCATCACACTCAAACAAGCGGGTATCATCGGCATATTTCAGGCATTGGCGCTCATACCGGGTGTCTCACGGGCTGGTGCGACCATCATCGGCGGTTTATTAAACGGGATAAATCGCTCGGTCATCACTCAATTTTCGTTTTATCTGGCGATTCCCGTCTTGGGCGGTGCGACCATCTTCGATTTACTTTTCAGCCTCGACGAATTACAAAGTGGCGATTTGCTCTACTTATTGATCGGCGCTATCGTATCAGGGATTGTGGCATGGATAGCCATTCGCTGGTTATTGACCTATATTTCTAAAAACAGTTTTATGATTTTTGGGTATTATCGCATCATTGCTGGTATCATTATTTTAGTGCTGTTGGCAACACGAGTATTAGTGGTATGAGAGGTATAATGATATGACGAAAATTCTGGTGATAGAAGATGCCGATACCCTCAGAAACGATGTTGTCGAGATGTTGAGTTTTGAGGGGTACACCGTTTTTTCGGCAGAAAATGGTCAGATTGGTTGGGAAAGGGCGCTATCTGAATTGCCAGACCTTATCATCTGCGATATTATGATGCCCGAACTCGATGGTTATGGTGTCCTCGAACAAGTCCGTGCCGATAGTCGCACCGCCGCCACGCCATTCATCTTCATGACTGCCCGCACAGAGCGCGAAGATATGCGAACAGGCATGACACAAGGCGCAGATGATTACTTGACGAAGCCGTTCAATTCAGATGAACTCATCAAGAGTATCAATGCCCAATTAAGCAAACGCCAAATCCAAAATCAAGTTGCCGACGAGCGCATTCAAAAACTACGCGAGAGCATCACCACCGCCCTACCGCATGAATTACGCACCCCACTGGTCGCCATTATGGGCTATGCCGATTTGTTGATGCTCCGGGCCAATGACATCTCACCCGAAGAGATTGCCGACTTCGCCCAACACATCAGCCACGCGACACAACGCCTGTATCGTCTGGTCGAAAATTACCTGTCGTATGTCCGCGCACAAGTCCTCAAAACGACAACGCACGAAATTCAATCGCTCCAATTCAATATCACCACACATCCCGTCAGCATTGTTGAATTTCAGGCACAGAATAAAGCCCAACATTATAAACGCGAAGCCGATTTAATCTTGCATCTGGATGCCAATCGCATGGTGCAAATCGCCGAAAATGATTTCAATAAGGTGATGGAAGAAGCAATAGATAATGCCTTCAAATTTTCACACAAAGGGTCGCCAGTCACCATCAGCACCCATGTTGAGGATGATTATTTTATCATCGAAATTCAAGATCAAGGACGCGGCATGAGCGCCGAACAAGTCGCATCGATAGGCGCATATCTGCAATTTGACCGATGGATTCAAGAACAACAGGGCAATGGGTTGGGTTTGGTCATCATCCGTGAGTTTATCATGCTCTACAACGGAAAGTTAGAAATTGAGAGCAATTTATCACAAGGAACAAATTTGCGTATCAAATTATTAGTCGCAAAAGAAAATTTCATCTAAAATAAGATTAAGCGTAAAGTCGTAAAGAATAAGGACAGATGTATGTCATCAGATGCTCGTAAAATGCAAAGTGTGGGTCAAAAACCAAATAATAACGGCAATGTTTGGTTTCCGCCTGCTATCACCTCGCTTGAAGATACAGGCTTGAGCAAATTAAATGTGGCAGACCATATCGTCAAAATTTTATACAATGGTGGCGATTTAACAGGTCATCAAATTGCCGATATTGCCAAATTGCCCTTCAATGGGGTGTTAGATGGCGTGGTGGAATTTTTAAAGCGCGAAAAATTTATCGATACCAAAGCACAAATCGGCGGTGCGGGCATCGGCGAAGCCAGTTTCCGCTATAGCCTGACCGACAAAGGCACAGCCAAAGCAAAAGAGGCAATGGAACGTACATCGTATGCCAATGCCGCCCCTGTGCCGTTGGAGATGTACCTCGAATCGCTCCGCGCACAAAATGCGGAACGTCCGCCGATTCGCCAAAAACAACTCCGCATGGTGATGAACAACTTGGTCATCAGCGATGAAATGTTGAGCAAGGTCGGACCCGCCGTCAATTCGGGCAAAGCTATCTTTTTATTCGGACCTCCGGGCAATGGTAAAACCACGATTGCCGAGCGCGTTGGCGAAATCGTACTCGGTGAAGATATGTGGATTCCGTATGCGATTGATGTGAACGGGCAAGTTATCCAGATGTTTGATGCCATCAATCACCAAATCTCGCCCAATCCGCCCACGCAAAAATTGCCAACAGGTGTCGTTCAGGATATGCGTTGGATAGCCATCAAACGCCCGATGATCATGGTCGGGGGCGAATTGACGATGGAAGTCCTCGATTTGGTCTACGATGAAATCAATAAATTTTACGAAATGCCCATCCACCTCAAAGCCAACGGCGGGTTATTCTTGATTGACGACTTTGGGCGACAACAAGTCAGCCCGGTACAATTGCTCAATCGCTGGATTGTGCCACTAGAAACACGCATTGACTTTATGACGCTCAACAACGGGCGTAAAATCGGCATCCCGTTTTATGTCATGACGATATTCTCGACCAATCTCGACCCCAAAGACTTGGTTGATGAGGCGTTCTTGCGCCGTATTCGTCATAAAATCGAGGTTGGCAACCCCGATGTAGAACAATTCACCGAAATTTTCAAGATTATCTGTAAGACAAAGCGCGTGCCATATGATGAAAACGGTCTGCATTACCTCATCAAAAAGTGGTTCATTGATATGGATAGAGATTTCCGCATGGTGCATCCCCGCGATATTATCGCCCAGATGATCGATATTGCCAGTTATTTGGATATTCCCCCCACCATGTCGAATCGTGACTTGATAGACCGCGCCGCCGCATCGTATTTCGTGGAGTTATAACAAGTATCATGGCTGGTGATGAACGGGCAAATCTGAGCGGCAAAACTATCGTCCTGACAATTGTGCAAGATGATGTACGCGATGGCATCGCCACCGCGCTACGGGGTTTGCCTGTTCATATCCAAGAGGCACAAAACGCTCATGATGCGTTATGTTATTTAGAAGAAATGCGGGTCGATTTGCTCATCACCGAGACACAATTGCCCGATATGCACAGTATTCAACTCATTTATAAAATCAAAGAGACGCTCGGTTTTCGTCAATTGCCCATCG
The DNA here is from genome assembly GCA_034436155.1 of Anaerolineae bacterium. Lineage (GTDB taxonomy): Bacteria > Chloroflexota > Anaerolineae > Aggregatilineales > Phototrophicaceae. Next base: position 29,563 of record DAOTVP010000010.1, on the reverse strand, counting down.
CTATTATCGCCGATGATAATTATAACACGCCCCCTATACCGCTTGTCGAATATCTGATGCGCCCGATCAGCATCACCCAAATCCGTCAACGTGTGTGTGACCTTTTACTCTAGTAGAAAGGTGCGCCATGCCACTCATCAATCAAGTCAGCACCTATCGTTATGATATAACGATGATTCTGATTATTGCCAGCATGACCTTTCTGGGCTTGCTCTTATTCACGCTATTGCTCGCTATTTTATCGACCCGCGCTCAGGCGCACCATACACTGACAGAGGACAACCCCATTAACAAACCGTCTATTCAAACTGTCCAAGCCGATTATTTACGGGCGATGGCATGGTTGGGGAAAAGTCATTTTCTCAGCTATAGCACACGCCTCACCGAAGCGCCCATGCACCTGTATGGCGTGTTACTCAATGATTATTTCGCCACCCTGCAACCCGAACATCCGCGTTTTGTCGGCGTGTTACGTTGTATTCATACCCTCTCGGTACAACCTATCGAAAACGACCCGTTGCGCTGTTTGGTGATCGATACCCAAATCACGCGCCGTATGGTGACATATTGCACCAAAACGTATCGCCGTGTGGCGACCCAAGATATGGGCAACGCCACAGTGGTCTACGAGATGTGTTACGATAGCCTCGCTCATCGCTGGAAAATCAATCGCTTCATCCAAGAGTTGCCAAATGGCTGGAATGGGATAAAATCTGCCTATCCTATAGAATGGGTCACGACCTTTTCTAGGAGATCTATCGGCAACGACACAGGATAAGAGGCATATCATGATATTTGTCACAGGGGGAACGGGCTTTTTAGGACGGCATCTCATCCCAGCGTTATGCCGTGATGGTCTTACAATCAAAGTCCTCACACGGACACCCGAACAACACACATGGCTAAATCAGTATCCGCGTGTGCATATCGTCAAAGGCGATTTGAGCGATGCCGACTTGCTCATGGAGGCGGTGCAAGGGTGCGAATATATCATCCATGCGGGCGGGTTATTCCGTTTTTGGGGTGATGAAGCCAATTTTATGCGTACCAACACACAAGGCACGCATAACATCCTCACCGCCGCCAGCAGTATCCCGCTCAAACGCTTCATCCATATCTCCACGATTGCCGTCATCGGCACGCCCCACCCCACGGATGTGATGGATGAAACGTATCCGCCACACCCTACCGACCCGTATCAAAAAAGCAAACTCGAAGGCGAACAAGATGCGCTCAGATTTCATCGTGAAAAAAATGTCCCTGTGATTGTCTTGCGTCCGGGCGCGTTTTATGGCGAATTGGGCGAATATGCGTTTAATCGGTTATTTTTCCGCGACCCCATGCGTGGGATTATCATGCAGATGAATCGCGGACGCTATATCACCTTCCCCGCTTATATCGGCGATGTCGTGCAAGGGATTATGCTGGCGATGACCAACGGGCGCGTGGGCGAAATTTATCATATCTGTGGCGATTGGATGACGCATAAACAGGTGTTTGATATTGTGTGTGCCGAAGCCAAATTGTGGTATCCACGCCCGCCTATCCCTGGATGGGTGGGGATTAACGCCTCGCGCTTTTTAGAATTTATCGCCAAAATCACGAACCGCGAACCGTTTTGGCCCCTCAATCTGAAATCGTATGTATATAATTATTGGCGCGTATCCAACCAAAAGGCGCGGGACGAATTGGGATTTATCCCCACACCATTCATCGAAGGCGCGAAACGCACCGTTGAATGGTATAAGAAACGTCAGCCAACCGATATACCCCAAACGCGCTGTTAGTGATATGATTATAAATCTTGAAAATAACGAGGCTTGTAAGGGCGCAACATGTTGCGCCCTTACCCAATATGTATGATATCAAGGCATGTAATAACTCATGCCAACCAGAGGTAAAACAACAACATGGCATTTGACCAAGCAAAAATTTATATTCGCAGTGGCGATGGTGGAGACGGTCTCGTCTCGTTTCGGCGCGAAAAATTCGTCCCGCGGGGCGGTCCCGCAGGGGGTGATGGTGGCAAGGGGGGCGATATCATCGTTAAGGTGAATCCCAAGATCAACACGCTCACCTATTTTCATCGCCAAGTGCATTTTAAGGCAGAGAACGGCAAACGGGGCGGTAGCACCGATAAAACTGGACGCGGTGGAAATGACCTCATCATCGAAGTCCCGCCAGGGACGGTTATCCGCGATGCCGAAACCGATGAATTGTTGGGCGATCTAATCTATCCAGACCAAACCCTCGTCATCGCTAAAGGCGGACGGGGCGGGCGGGGCAATGCCAAGTTTGTCTCGTCATCCAATCAAGCGCCACGCATCGCCGAAAAAGGTGAACCGGGCATCGAAAAATGGATTACACTCGAACTCAAACTGATCGCCGATGTCGGCATTGTCGGGATGCCCAACGCGGGCAAATCGACATTGTTGTCGGTCATCAGCAATGCCAAACCCAAAATCGCGCCCTATCCTTTCACCACGCTCGAACCCAATTTAGGCGTGGTGATATATGACAACAACGACCTCGTATTCGCCGATATTCCAGGGCTTATCGAAGGAGCGCACATGGGTGTTGGATTGGGGCATAGCTTTTTGCGTCATGTACAACGCACACGTATCCTTGTGCATGTGTTAGACGGCACAAATCCCGATGTACTAGCTGATTATAGCCAAATCAACACCGAATTGGCATTGTATGACGAAGAACTCGGCAAACGCCCACAAATCGTGGTATTCAACAAAATGGATATGCCTGAAGCCCAAGAAAACTGGGAAAAATTCGGCAATAAATTCAAAGCGCAAGGCGTGGATGTGATGGCGATTTCTGCCATGACACAACAAAATACCCAAAAATTGGTGCAACGGGTATTTGAATTGGCATCCACCTTGCCTAAGCACATCCCACAAACAGTTGCTGATGATGCGAAAATGCCCGTCTACGAGTTACCCACAGATGAAATCATCTTCACCATTGAACGCGATGCGGATGGCGCATTTCATGTGAAGGGCAAGCGCATAGAACGCGCCGCCCAAATGACCCAATGGGATTATGACGAAGCGGTCATGCGCTTCCAACAAATTTTAGAGACATTAGGGGTATCTGCCGCGCTCGAAAAAGAAGGCGTGCAAGTAGGTGATACCGTTTTTATCGGCGACTTTGAATTGGAGTGGTCTGACTAACTATGCCACAACGTATCGGTATTCTAGGCGGGACATTCGACCCGCCTCATCACGCCCATCTCATTTTGGCACAACATGCCTACGAGGAATTACAGTTAGATCGGGTGTTATTTGTGCCTGCAGGTGTGCCACCACACAAAACACATACGCGCACACCGATTGAACACCGCTTGGCGATGATTTTGATGTGCATTGAAGATGTCCCCTATTTTGAATTATCGCGTGTCGAGATAGATCGTCCAGGCCCGCATTATACGATAGACACGGTGCGAATTATCCAAAACGAAAACCCCGATAGCGAGTTATTCTTCATCATGGGCGGGGATGTCTTTCGAGATTTACCCAATTGGGATAGACCCCAAGAGATGTTCCAGACGTGTAAAATCGCGGTGGCGGTCATGCGCCGTCCGGGATTTGGCAACCCCGAAATTCGCCTCGATATGCACAATGATACCATCCCCGAAGTTGAACAAAATGCGCTGTTGCTGTCGTCCCCATTAGTCGAATTTTCATCTACCGATATTGTAGACCGCCTCACACGCGGAAAAAGTGTCCGTTATATGGTGCCAGATTACATCCTTCACTATATTCAGGCACATAAATTATATAAAGGCATTGTGACATGAAAAAATTAACCCTGTTGTTGATAGCCACCCTGCTCATCAGCCTGTTGGGAATCAGTAGCTTGTTCTCTGCGCCCCTACCCCACTATAACCAAGTCCCTGCCCCCACCCTCGTCCCACCAACACCTGTGCCACAACCGTCATTGAATCGTGAAGAGGTGTTGCCAAGCGAATCGGTTGTGGTGCGGATCACCCGCAACGGTGTGGTGAATGTCGGCATTTTGTATAATCAACCGCCATTTGGTGAGTTAAATATCCGCGGCGATTTGGTCGGATACGATGCCGATTTAGCCCGTAGTATGGCGCAAACATGGGGCGTGAATGTGAATTTTATCCAAGTCACCCGCGAGCCAGAACGCCTCGCAGAATTGCTCAAAACAGGCAAAGTGGATATGATCATCGCCGCGCTGGTGCATCAACGCGAACTCGATTCGATGATGGAATTTAGCCATGCGTATTATCTGGGCGAACAAGCCATTATGGTTCGCCGTGATGACCCTGCCCAAGCCCCCAATGACCTCGCCAATCGGCGTATCGGTGTGGTGATTGCCACCCGTGCCGAAAGTGCGGTCGCCAATTGGTTGCGACGGACGGGTTTTTCTCTCGAAATCAAAACCTATCTCACGCTAGACCGCGCTTATAGCGCCCTTGCATTGGGCGAAATTGACGGCTTGGTAGATAGTGATTATCGCCTACAACAAGTTTCTATCAACCAACCCGATGCCATTCGTCTGCTCGCAGAGCCGATTCAATACGAAGCGTATGCTATCGCCTTCATGCGTCAAGATGCCAATATGCGAAATCTAATTAATCGCACCCTACAGCATTTGACCATCACAGGGCGCATGAACGAAATTCATCAAGCCTATTTCCCTGGTCGCATCAATCGCGCTTTAACCGTATGGAAAAATTTGGGCGAAACACCGAATCCCAATCAATATGATAGCACGATGTCTTTCCCAACGCGATATGTTGTACCCCGTATTCAAGCGGGCAACGCCGTGCGCGTGGCAGGTCTGACAGGCACGCCCAGTACCGAAAGTGAGCGCAGGCTCGACACCTTCTATCGGACACTCATGAACGATATAGCCAGTCGGTGGGATGTGACGGTGGAATACATCCCCAGCACGCCCGAACAGGCACTCGAATTGGTCGCAACGGGTGGAGCGGATATTGCCATCGGGGTCGAACCCGACTGGTCATGGGCGAATCGGGTCGATTTTACCCAACCGTATTTGTGGCGTGGCGATAGGCTGATGGTCGAAATTGGGAGCAACATCCGCGGATTTAACGATTTACGTGGCGATAAGGTGATTGTATCCGAATCGCAAACAGGCGCGTCAGAACGCGCCATCAGCATCGCAAGCACAATCAGCGCCACCATCGAAGTGGTCTCGCAACCCGAATCGGAATTGGCGAATGCTTTATTCGATGAAGAACTCGATGCCGATGCGGTTTTTGGCGATAGCATCATCTTATTGGCGCACGTCCAACTGATGCCAGATCGCTTAGAACTCACCCTGACTGATGACGGAAGCGCCCCGCGTTGGTATAGCCCATCGTATATCAATGAGCGCCTCTTCGCACCCGTTCAGATTGTCATGGCGACACCGTACAACGATGTCGATTTTCGCGCATTGGTGAGTTATACCCTACAGGAAGTCATGCGTGAAGGCGTACTGAACAATTTGTTGCAACCGCTCATGCAAGAACGCGATATTCCTGTGTATGAAATTTGGGTGGGAAGTAGCCAATTTTTCGGCTTTGAATTGAGCCGATAAAGTGGTCAATATCTTCGGACGACATACCTTCGCTTTCGGGGCATCATGGCAGATATGACGAGAACATGATGTGTCATGTCCCAACATCAGCCACACACATCAAAAATTGCACGATCTTACACGGGACGATGAGCGCGAAGCGCGTATATCGTCCCCTTGAATTATGTCATGCTCTGCCTTAGCGCACTTCCCAAACGGGGTCGTTATTCAAGATGCGTTCCAAATTGGTCGCAAAATCGGCGCTCCGAATCGGCTTCCCCATAAAACTATGAAATCCCGCCCGTTGGCAATTGACCATCTCGGCAGAATTGGCGGTGTACGCCACCACAGGCACACCATCAAAATCGGGGATGGTGCGAATGATGTTTAACACCTCGTAGCCGTTGGTGCCAGGGATTTCTAAATCCAAAAAAACGACATCCGGTTTAGGGACACGGGCTAAATCATCAAATAATGTGCGTGTATCATACAACACATCATACGCGAGTTCCATTCGCCCTAATAATTTCTGTAAGACGCTGGCATCTCCAGAATTATCATCAATAATGAGTACACGGGTATTGCTTGAAAGTGGCATAGATTACAATGTCCTTATATATAAAATAATGTTATATCGGTTAAATATCAGGGGCATCACCCCAAACTTCGCCCCCATCAAGGATATGTGTAATGCTCTTGATGAAGGTTTTCGTGCGAATCGGCTTGCTAATATACCCCTTAAAACCGCTCTCTTTGGCTTTTTTCATCTCGCGGTCGGGGTCGCTGGCGGTCACGGCGACAATGGGAATATTTGCCAATTCAGGAATCGCCTGAATCGCTTTTATAACATCATAACCCGTGACATTATTTGGCAACATGAGGTCGAGCAGGATAATATCAATCGGCATAAACGCCTTGATAGTACGTGCCGTCTCGACACCCCACGTATCAAAAAATATAGTCGCACCATACCGTCTGAGCATAGACGAGATAATCGCAAGGTTATTAACATCATCCTCCAAGACAAAAATTTTCTTCCCATCTAAAATCGGGACAGACATTCCAAATCCTTTCTGTTATGGGCAACATCGTCTCATGGCACATACCACACAGCATCGCCAGAGAGGATGCGGTCGAGTAGCTCTGGAAATACTTTTTTCCGCACTGGTTTGGCAATTAATCCATCAAAACCCGCTTTTTTGAGGTCTTCAATATCGGATACCGTGACACTAGCCGTCATGGCGATAATCGGTTTGCCATTATATGCGGGGTCTTCGCGCAACATTTTAAGCATCTCGAACCCACTATGTGGGGTGATTTGCACATCCAAAAAGATGACATCTGGCACTTTGGGCAATGCCTTCACACGCTCCATAAAATTACTGCTGTCTTCAAAGATGGTCACTTCTGTACCACCCTCAATGTCGAGTTTGGTCAACATCACACTCATCACCTGACGGCTCATGGGGTCATCTTCGGCATACAAAACGGTCAGTGGCATGGGTTACTTCCCTTCTAATGCCATATCGCCCTCTGGCAGTTTTTCGGCTTTCATGGGCAACCACACATGGAAAGTCGACCCCTTCCCCAAATCGCTCTCAAACCAAATGCGTCCACCATGCGCCTCGACAAAGTGCTTCGAGATAGGCAATCCCAACCCCGTGCCACCTGCGGTACGCAACCCACTCTCAGTTTGCTTAAAGCGTTCAAACACTTTAGCGTGGTCTTTAGGGGCAATCCCGACCCCTGTATCTTTGACGCTGATATGCACCCCATCATTTTCACGATAGGCTTTGAGTGTGATCCCACCACTGGGGGTAAATTTGACAGCATTCGAGAGTAAATTGAGGAATACCTGATGCAAGCGCCGTCTATCACCGGAAATAATCGGCAATCCGTCTTCTACCTCAATATTCAGGTCAATTGGTTTGCCTTTGACCAACCCCTTGCCTGTCGAGATAACTGCCTTGATTGACTGATTGATATCGACATCTTCGATGAATAATTCGAGCATACCAACCTCAATTTTGGTGATATCGAGGATGTCATTGATCAAACTGAGCAAATGCTCCCCACTCGATACCACTTTTTGCAAGGTTTCTTCTTGTTCTTCGTTAATTTCACCCAAGTCACCATCCATCACAAATTCGGTGAAGTTCAAAATCGCATTCAGAGGGGTGCGTAATTCGTGGCTCATATTCGCCAAGAATTGCGATTTGACACGGTTGGCTTCTTCTGCCTCTTGTTGGGCAATTTGTGATTGCGTGAACAGTTGGGCATTCCGCATAGCGATTGCCACTTGTTCGGCGAGTGTGGTCAGGGTCGAGATTTCTTCTGGTCTAAACCGCCCAGTTTGACTGGCATGAAAATCGAAAATACCCAATAATTTTGTGCCGAGCATAATCGGAATCGCCACTTGTGAGCGCGTTTTGGGCAATAAGGGGTCGGAAAAATAATCCAATGGCACAGAGACATCGTTAACAGTGACGATTTGCCCGGTGAATGCCGCTTGCGCTACCACACTCCCCGCCGTATCGGATTGGATAGGCAAATACTGAGACACATCCACATTACCATTGGCATCAGCACCTGCGGCACGAATAATTTCGATGCCCAACGGGGTTGATTCGACACGGAAGATGAAACAGGCATAAAATTTGAAGGTCTCAACGGTCGATTTCACCACCTCTTGCAAGAGCTGGTTGATATCGAGGATGGTTGTGATTTGGCGCGATACATCCGATGCGAGGCGCAAATCACGAGTACGTTCTGCTACGCGGGTTTCGAGCGATGCCGAGAGTTCCATCACCTCGCGGATACGGGCGTTGCGCTCGCGGATAGATTGCACCAAGTTATCCAACATCGTATCGAATGCGAAACCCAAACGCCCGATTTCGCTCACCTGTTTCAGCCGTGCGCGTTGAGTATAATCTCCTTTAATCGCCAATTGCGCGATATTCGTCAGACGGGCAATGGGTTTCGTCAGCCAGCGTGTCACAAATCGCCCAACAACTAGCCCCAATACCGCCATGACAACCGCCGCCACAAGGCTGACATCGCGCACATTATTCACCGCTTCGAGGGCTTCATCTTCGTCAAATTCGGCTAAAAGACCTGCGCCAAGTCGGTCAATCCATGTGTATGCGCCAATGACATTTTCGCCCCGATAATTGGTATAAAATCCGCCACCAGTACGCCCAAATAAGGCTTCCCGAATCCCCCGACTGTCGTGTCGAATGTCGGGGTTATACTCACCAAAGCGCGTTGGGGTGATGATATTGAATTTTTCGGCGCTGACCAAATACGTTTCGCCCGTATCGCCAAAGGCATCAATCGGCGCGAGCAAACTGTTGAGGGTTGTCAGGTTCAAACGTCCCGCCAAAACACCAATAATTTCGCCTTTGAGATTGGTAATCGGCGTGGTGATGACCGAATCTACGGTTACGGTGGTTGTCTCGGTGCTGGCTTCGATGCCGGGCGTTTCGACAATCGTGGTAATGGCTCGCAAATAAGGGACTTGAATATAAGGTTGGACAAGACTTGGTTCAAAATAAGGCGCATCATCAATACGGGTGCGTTCATTCGCCACATTGGTCGAGACATTGATACGCCCACTAGGGGTATAGATGAAAAATTCGCTGAACGAATCTTGCGCGTTTAATTGGTCTTGTAGTAGCCCGCGCACAAAACTGACTGTTTCGGCATTGGGACGCTGATTATCTACCGTGCTACGAATTTGCACCAGTTGACGTTCTGGCAACGCCAACACCGAGGACAATCGTAATTGGCTCGCCTCTATCCAACGCTCAACCTCTTCGCCACGCGCTTGGGCAATAAACTTCATCTGATTCAGGGCTTGGTCGCGTGCTTGTTGACCAAATAAGCCCAATGCAACCGAAATAACCACCAATACGGGGATGATTGCTAATGCCAATGAATAAATATTGAGGGCATTACCAATGCTGATGCGTATTGCTGGTTGTTCTGGTTGTCCCGGAATGTTCGTTGATTCATCCGACATACCCGCCACTCCTGAATAATGTTGATGCGTCCTATTGTAGCATTAATTACATGAATTGGGATGATGATAACCAATTTATCACAAAAAATAGACATAAATGCGATATGATATATCCATCAGGGGCGATATATACCACCCCTGACATGTTTTCAGCTTATGGTTCTGGTGTCACTTCGACCTCAATCACATCGCCTGTGGTACGATCTATGCCTGTGGTGATTTCACCAAATGCCAGCATATCCGCCACATCAATCAACGCATCATAATACGCCAACGGAATATCGGCATCGTGTTCAGGTGCAAACGAAATGCCGTCATTTTCGAGGCTGAGGATATAATTTCCCCCGCCCGGAAATTCATCGAAATTGCCATCTAGCAACAACGACACCATATCATACACACCCACATTGACCCGCTTGAGCATACTGGTGATGAGGCGGTCTGCGCCTTCGACCTTGCCCGAATCAAAGGTGGTGAAATATTCATCTTGGTCTACCCCAATGACATACACACCTTGTTGGGCGGCATATTTGATGCCCTCACTGCCTGTAAAACCCGCCGCCCCAAAAATAACATCCGCTCCTGCTTCAATCAATTGGGTGGCAATGGCAATGCCTTCTTCACTATTTGCAAAACTACTCGCATATTCTCCTAAAATGGTGACTTCTTTATCGGTATCTGCCATCGCCATCCGCGCCCCTTGTTCAAACCCATTGCGGAAGCGTTTAATCACGGGGATTTCGGGTCCAAAAATGCCACCGATGATATTATTCTCTGTCACCAACACCGCTAAATACCCCGCCAAAAAGCCAGCTTCATCGTCTTTGAATTGCACACCGACATAATTGGGTGAACCGTCTACCACATCATGGTCTACGCCGATGAAAAATTTATCGGGGTATTCAGATGCGATCTGCGCCGTCACTTCTGCCAATTGAAAGCCGACCGCCACCACAATATCGAACCCCTCAGCACAGGCTTGGAGATTCGGATACCAATCTTCGCCCGCCAATTCGGGGTCAGAGGGGATATAAATCACGGTATCGCCCAATGTCAGGTCATAATCATCGGCAATCGCCATCAAACCTTCCCAAGAACTCTGATTAAACCCACCATCATCCACAAAACCCACATTCAAAACCATACATATCCGCCGTAGACCTTGTTCTTCATCTTGTGCCAAACTCACCGACACCCCAATCATCCATAAAGCCAATAATGCCAGCAATCCTTTACGAATCATACGTGATGCTCCTTTATATTGTTGTGTTTGTCGGAATGGCAAAACACGGTTGCCCTTATAAATAGACCGCAAAACAGACAAAATTACAAATCGATCTGGGCAAATTGGCATCAAAAAAAAGACGGCGTGTGTGCCGTCTTTTTGATTAAGCTGGGATGATATACGGGCGGAGATACTGCCCTGTATGGCTATGCTCAACCATGACAACATCTTCGGGCGTGCCTTCGGCGATAATCATACCGCCTCCATCACCGCCTTCGGGACCCAAATCAATGATGTGGTCGGCAACTTTGATGATGTCGAGGTTATGCTCAATCACCACAATCGTATTCCCCTGATCGGCAAGGGTTTGGATGACATCAATCAGGCGTTTCACATCCACCGCATGTAACCCTGTCGAGGGTTCATCGAGGATGTATAACGTCTGCCCGGTCGCCCGCTTGGAGAGTTCACGACTCAATTTGACCCGTTGCGCCTCGCCACCACTCAACGTTGTAGCAGGTTGCCCGATGCGGATGTATCCCAAACCCACAGCTTCTAATGTATCAAGTTTAGACGAAATGGCAGGAAAATTCTCGAAAAATTCGACCCCCTCATGCACGGTCATGTTCAACACATCGGCGATGCTCTTGCCTTTATACAATACCTGCAACGTCTCGCGGTTATACCGTGTGCCTTTGCAGACCTCGCAATCGATATAAATATCGGGCAAAAATTGCATTTCAATTTTGATTTGCCCCTGCCCCTGACAATTTTCGCACCGCCCGCCCTTCACATTGAAGCTGAAGCGTCCGGGTCCGTAACCGCGAATCTTGCTCTCTGGCAATTCGGCGAACAAATTGCGGATATTATCGAACATCTTGGTATACGTGGCGGGGTTGCTACGCGGGGTGCGCCCGATAGGGCTTTGGTCTATATTGATGATTTTATCGATATGTTCGATGCCATCTATGCCATCATGTGCGCCCGGACGTTCTCGACTGCCATTGACGACCTGCGCCAATTTTTTATACAAAATGTCCACCACCAACGTGCTTTTGCCACTGCCACTGACCCCCGTGACACATGTCAATTTGCCCATCGGAATTCGCACATCGATATTACGCAAATTATTCTCGCGTGCGCCCCTGATGGTGATAAATTTGCCGTTGCCCTTGCGCCGTTTTTCGGGCAGGGGGATAAAAAATCGCCCTGCTAGATAATTCCCTGTGGGGCTATCATGATTTTGCATCACCTCTTCGGGTGTGCCTTGCGCCACCACATTCCCACCAAACTCGCCCGCGCCCGGACCCAAATCGAGCAACCAATCGGCACAGCGCATCGTCTCTTCGTCATGTTCGACCACCAAAACGGTATTACCCAAATCGCGCAAGCCGATGAGCGTATTAATCAGACGGGCATTATCACGCTGATGCAAGCCGATAGATGGCTCATCCAACACATATAACACCCCTGTGAGTCGACTGCCAATTTGGGTGGCAAGCCGAATCCGTTGCGCCTCGCCACCGCTCAATGTGCCAGCAGAACGGGCTAAATTCAGATACCCCAAACCAACATCATTCAAAAAGCGCACCCGCTCGGCGATTTCTTTGAGGATTTGATGCCCAATTTGCAAGGCTTTGCTATCTAAAATCGGCGCTGTGCCGTTCTCACCGCGCAAATTCGCAATCCAATGGACAAGCTCCGCCACAGGCAACGCCGTCACTTCGTTGATATGCTTATCGGCAATCGTCACCGCTAAGGCTTCTGGGCGTAAGCGATTGCCATTGCAAACGGCGCATGGTGTCTGAATCATGTATTGTTGCAACACTTCGCGCATTTCTTCGGATGATGTTTCACGATAGCGTCGACTCAGGTTGGTGATGACCCCCTCAAAATTCGCTTGATAAGTCCGTTTTTGACCATACCGATTTTCGTAGTGGATCGGGATACGCTTGCCCCCTGTGCCATGCAACATGATATGTTGTTGTTGAGGCGTGAGCGTATGCCAAGGCGCATCCATCGAAATGCCATAATAGGCACATACCCCTTTGATAATGTTGCTTCCCCACCCGTCATCATCAAAATTCCAACCGTTGGCTTGGATTGCACCGCCAGCAATGCTCAAATAGGGGTTGGGGACAATGGCATTGGGGTCAAATTCTAGCTTAAATCCCAATCCCTGACATTCTGGACAAGCACCCCGCGGCGTATTAAAGCTAAACGTACTCGGCTCAATTTCGGGGATGCTCCCATGCCCATTGACACACGCTAATAATTCACTGAATAGCGTATCTTGCGGGGTATCTGTCGTCACATCATTGATGATGACAATCCCCTCGCCCAATTTGAGCGCCGTTTCTATCGAATCAGTCATGCGCGTGGTGGCGCTTTTTGCCTCTTCATCATCTGGATTTTCGTAATGCCGAATGACCAAACGATCTACAACGACTTCGATATTGTGGATGACGTAACGATCGAGGCTGATTTTTTCATCTAAATCGCGCACCTCGCCGTCAATACGGGCGCGGGTGAAGCCCCCCTGGCGCAATTCATCTAGCACCTTCGTGTGATTGCCCTTTTTATTCTTGATGACAGGCGCAAGAATTTGAATCCGCGTCCCATCAGGCATTTTTTGCACCGCTTCGACAATCTGTTGGGCGCTTTGGGCTTTCACCTCTTCGCCACACACCGGACAATGCGGGATGCCAATCCGCGCAAACAGCAACCGCAAATAATCATAAATCTCGGTTACAGTCCCAACCGTAGAACGCGGATTTTGGCTCACACCTTTCTGGTCAATCGAAACGGCGGGGCTTAATCCTTCAATCTGGTCGACATCGGGTTTTTCCATCTGTCCCAAAAATTGACGGGCATACGCGCTCAAACTCTCGACATAACGGCGCTGACCTTCGGCGAAAATCGTATCGAATGCCAATGACGATTTGCCCGAACCCGATAATCCACTGATGACGACTAATTTATTACGCGGAATTTCGACATCAATATTCTTGAGGTTATGCTCACGCGCACCTCGCACCACGATTTTATCTTGCATAGGTATTATCTTTATCCCTACTCAATGGAGAATATATCATCTACTCAGCGTTTAGCGTATCATTAGAACAAACATTTGGCAATAGAACAGTGGTAAATTATGATGAAAGATTCATATTGTCGTACATCGAACCAAAAATAGACGGCTTCCCAGTCGCCGCCTATTCTTGGTTCACAGGAGGATTGCACGGGCAAACTGACACATGTTATTGTGTAATTTTTGCCAGTGTATCTTTAATTTGGTTGATGTGTTGGCGGTTATGCCCACCCAGAATGTCGCCCACTTGAAAATTTGCCCACCATAAAATATAGGGACGATCAAAATTTTCGTCTTCAAATGCAGTGATGATAGCGACATTTTCGGCATACGCCCGTCCGAGTTCATTCAATAACGCGCTGGTATTGCCATACGATTTGACCACCGCGTTCACACGAGCGTTGGCGTTGCCACTGTAGGTATGCAATTCGGGCGCTTGGACATATCCACCCAAAAATTCTTGTGTATTGCGTTCGGTCAGGATGAGATGCGCCAACACTTGATTCACACTCCATTCGCCTTCAGCGGGGGGCGTGTTGGTGGTTTCATCCGATAGTCCCGTCAAAATTTGCGATAATTCGGCGTGAAGTGAGGCATATCCTTGTTTCATGCGGTCTGCCAGTTGATTAAAACTGTTCACCGCAGGTGGTAATGGATACCCCGAAAGGGTCAATTGAACGGTGTGTTTTTCTGCACCACGATAAAAACTCACATCCGCCACATCACCTGGTTTCATACCCGCAAAATGATTAGCTAAAGGGGTATGGTTGGTGACAGGCTTACCTTTGGTCTCGACCACCACATCACCCGCTTGCAAACCCGCTTTTTCTGCGCCTAAATTGGGGATGACACCCGCCACTATCAAACCATCATTAACAGGGACACCCAATCTTTTGAGGGCTTTTTCATCAAATTGGTCGGGATAAATGCCAATGAGGATGCGTTCTGTGATGCGCCTATCTTCCCCTGTGGTCAATGAAGCCCCTAAATTCCGCAGGGCTTTACCCCATTCATCTTGATAAACAGGAATTTCATCATCAGCTAACCCATCATGCGTGAGCGTAACTTGGGTGCCATCATCCACGGCTTCGAGTTGATACGAGACAGTGGTAATTTTATCTTCACCCTTCACACGCCATGTATACGCTACCGATTTGTCCGCTTCAAATTGGGTAAATTCACCCGCAACATGCCAGCTATTGTTGAACCAGTAGAGTAACACATGCCCGTTTTGCTCCAAACGGATATAAGCGCGATCACAAAGCCAATAGCCAAGTGCATCTTCATTGGTGAGCATATAATATACCGTCTTGGGGCTTGCGGAGATTGTTTGCGTGAGTGTGAGTGTCATGAGAGGTGTCCTCCTAATAATTATGCGCGTATGCGTTTAATCAATTATGCACAAAATTGATTTATTGAACAAGCATACGGCAAATTTGAGAGGAATGTCAATAACGACAATTATTTTGATGGTGCAATACGGTTCAATAGGGGTAAATTTGGCACATCAAACACATCCACAAAGTTAGCATCGGTTAAGTTTATCACCCGAATGTGATGATATACGGTTAAACTCGCATATCGATGCCATCATCTCATCTGAAAAATTGTGGCATACGACATGAAATTTTGCCTTTAACACCCTTCGTAGATATTGCCCTTGCACTTGGCTACGATGATAGCTGTGCATATCCAGACAGACTTATGTCTGGCAGATTTCAACTGTATGAGGAGTCAAATCATGAAAATTCGTATTTTTTCTAGCCTGATGCTACTGGCATTGTTGTTAGTGAGCATTGCCCCACTGACCGCACAGGATGAGGTTAATCCGTTCCCTGTCACCATCGAACATCAATATGGCACGACAACCATCACCGAAGCCCCACAACGCATCGTTGCGATTGGTTACACCGAACAAGATTTTCTGTTGGCATTGGGTGTAACCCCCATCGCCATTCGTTATTGGTATGGTGAAGAAGATGCGATTATGCCGTGGGCAGAAGAGCGCATAGTCGGCGAAAAACCACTCGTCCTACAAATGGATTACGGTGCGCTAAATTATGAATTGATTTTAGAGCTAGAACCCGACCTAATCAGCGCCGTGACATCGGGCATTACCCAAGAAGAATACGATTTACTCTCACAAATTGCCCCAACCATCACCCAAACCAGTGATTACATCAATTTTGGGATGCCTTGGCAAGATGTCACCCTGATGATTGGCACAGCACTGGGAAAAAAGGCAGAAGCAGAGGCATTAGTCGCCGATACCGAAGCGTTATTCGCCAATGCCCGCGAAAGAAATCCGCAATTTGAAGGCAAAACAGTCGTTGCCGCTTATTATTATGATGATATTTTCGGGTATTATACCGACCAAGATTCGCGGGCGCGTTTCTTCACCGAATTGGGTTTTGTCGTCCCAGATGACCTCGTTGAATTCGCTGGTGAATTATTCTACGCCAATATCAGCATTGAACGCACGGATCTGCTCGACCAAGATTTAATCGCTATTGTCAATTTGCAATTTATCGAGGGCGGGCGCGAAGAACTAGAATCCAAACCCTTATTTGGCAATTTAACCGCCGTTCAAGAAGGGCGCGTGTTGTATATGGATGAAGTATCAGAAAACGCGCTCGGTTTCTATTCCCCTCTGAGCATCCCTTATGCGCTTGATGAAGTGCTACCTTTGTTAGAAGCGATTTTCCCGCCAGAACCTGCTGTTGAGGCAACACCAAGCAATTAATTGTCACCATCTAACCCACTCTCACAGCAGGTAGAGTGGGTTATTTCGTTGTGTCTAGCCTATCCCATTTAATCGCCAGTCGTGGTGGCGGGGTCTATGGTCGGCGATGGCGTGAGCGCCAATTGACGCGCCAATGCTTCCATATCCGTGTATTGGTCAGAGACCACCACCGCATTTATGCCCCTTACCGTTGTCACCCAAGTGCGACCGGGTTTGAGCATAATCGGCACAGGTGCGCCCGGATAAATCAATTGAATGGCACTTCCATCGTTTTCATCTTGTCTGCGCCAAAAACCTGTATAAAACAGACCATCGCGGAATACATAAGCCCTACCTTGCGCGGGGTCGGTGCTATCTTCTGCCAAGCCAAAATTAATCTCGATGGATTCATAATTTGCGCCCGGTGGGAATAAATCGGGACGGCGACGGTGTTCGACTTCTAAATACACCAAATTGTCCGCCCAAATTTGTTCACCATCGCCTTTATCATAATGGGCAACCCCATCGGTATAGCGCACATAATGCCCGGTTTGTGGATCGTATTGCCAACGCGCATCGGCTTGTCCCCACCAATCATAATAAATATCCACCGCAGGCACACCGTTGGGGTCTGGAATTTCGCTAAAGGCGAAGCCCCGCGCACGGAACGGACGGTTGACATCGCGCCGTGTGGCGAGGTCGTATAGGGTTTGCGTATTCAAAAACAGGGTATGCTCAAAATCAACTTGCAGGCTTGTATCTCGACAAAAACCCGCATTCTCGCAATTATCACCCTTGAGGGGCGAAAACGTTTGGAAGACAAAATCGGATGATAAAATCAAGTTCTGAATTGGCTCGCTGGTGCCAGAATACGCCAAAAGCGCATTATACATGCGAATCAGATGAATATCTGCCAAGCGTGCGCTCCGCACAGAACCGACCACCGTTGGCGCATTGGTGCGATAAATCGCCGCAAAGCGCGTTACACCGCCTTCAGCTTCCATCTCGAATACCACATCGGCGAGGTTAATCCCTGTTTGTGGGCGCACAACTGGCGGGTAATTGCTGATTTTCACAATCAGGTTACGCCGATTTTGCGCTTCTTCGTTGGGATAGGGCAACCCTGTGAGCGAATTGACTCCATCAGGATACACAAACGGACCGTTGGGGGTCGGTGTTGGCGATGGTGTGAAGGTTGGGGTATACGTCGCCGTTGGCGTGAATGTGCTGGTCGGCGTGAGGGTGGCGGTATACGTAGGTGTGGATGTATACGTTGCCGATGGCGTGAGCGATGGCGTAAAGGTCGCCGATGGTGTGGCGGTGGGTCCGCTCGGCGTATTGGTCACAAAATTAATCGGTTTATCGGTAGCGGGACGGGGTGTATTGGTGGCAAAAATTTGTTCACCACGCGGAACAGACGACATGCCCAACACAGGCACAACCACCAATAAGCAACACATCAACACACAGGATAATACAACTCGGCGCATACTGCCTCTTTAATCTATATCAACATCAACAAAAGCGGGGTACAGTATAAGCCCCATGCGTAGACTTGCACAGGGCGTTTTATGTAGCGTGGGGAAATCGTTTATTTAGCGGATGTTCATCCCACTCCAGAATCTGCAAAAGCGAATGCAAATATGGCAACACATCACAAGATAACCAATATCCAAAAGTCATGATCTTTCGCTCATCTGTGAACAGAAAATCATAACCCACCACTTGATGATGCCACCACCAACATCGCAAAAATTGCCACCCTGCGAAAGAATCTGCAAACATCCATTATCTGATATAATGTGAATTGCAAACTGAGGAGCAACTATGGAAAAAAAGCGTATTCTGATTGCCTTCGCCCATCCTGATGATGAAAGTTTTGGACTTGGCGGGTTAATCGCCAAATATGTTGATGAGGGTGTCGAAGTGTATTATGTGTGTTCGACCAACGGCGATGTCGGAACAATCCCCGAAGCCATGCAAGGCAAATATAACAGCATCGCCGAATTACGCCTGAGCGAACTCGATTGTGCCTCTGCTAAACTCGGATTCACCGAAGTGGTAAAACTGGGGTATAAAGATAGTGGCATGATGGGGTCAGAGACCAGCCAAGACCCAAATTGTTCGTGGTATATCTGGAATCATCACCCGCAACAAATGATAGATCGCATGGTGCATGAAATTCGGCGCATCAAACCACAAGTGGTTATCACCTTCAATAAATATGGGGCGTATGGGCATCCTGATCACATCGCCATCCAACGCGCCACCACTGAAGCCTTTAAGCTGGCATCTGACCCGAATCACATGCCTGATGATTTACCCGCACATACCCCACAAAAATTGTATTATACCAACATCCCCAAACGCACATTGCAATTGGGCATCTTTCTCATGCGTTTGCGCGGTCAAGATCCGCGCCGTATTGGGGTGAATAAAGATATTGATGTGGTCGCCATCCTCGAAAATTGTGAACCCAACCACACCAAAATCAATATCCGCAATTACCTCAAAATATGGGAAGAAGCCAACGCCTGTCATGCCAGTCAGGGCGGTGGACGGCGGGGGATTTTGCCGTTTTGGTTGCGTAAATTGCTCGGTGGGCATCAATCGCTCACACGGATTTATCCGCAACCTGCCCGTGATACAATTGATGAATACGATTTATTCGAGCATGTAACCCTATGACCGATCAAGCACCGCCATCTGATAACAATTCACGTATAGACCGCCTATTAGATGCCATCGATCTTATTAAAGAGGATAAGCGCCAAGAGGCTTACGACATTTTGCGTTCCCTCATCCAAGAGGATAGCAATTTTGAACATGCGTGGTTATGGATGGCGGTGGCGGTCAAATCGCTCGACCAAGCCATCGTGTGTTTAGATAACGCCCTGCGCGTCAATCCGCGTAACGCATCGGCGGCAATGGCGCTGTATCGGCTACGTCAAGATGAAATGGCGATGGAAAAACGCCGTGAACGGTTGCGTTATTCGCGCAACATATCATTAATTTTATTATGGGTCTTAACGGTGGCTTTATTATACGCCATGTTATTTTCATTTTTTGGTATCAATTTCCCTGGGGCGACATAGGCATGAGCAACGGGACATAGCGCGACATGACCACTTTCTGACCCGCTTGGCTTTGTATCCAGCCCATCAAAGCGCGTGCGCCGTCTTGCGGTTCACTTTTGCCAATCATATAAATGGTGTTGGCGAGGGGATAAATATGGTCATAAATGGTGGTGAGTGTTGGGGTGATATTTTCGACTGAGAACACAATCACATTCGGATTGTGTAGGCTATTCAAAAACCCCCACGAGACATACCCAATAGCCCCTTCCGTCTCGCCGACCAATCTGACCATCTGCTCATCGGTGAATGCTAACCGTGCGTTGGCTGTGGTACGCCGATTGCCCATAACCATACGTTCTAATTCGGCGCGGATGCTACTCCCCTCTTCACGGCTGAACACGATTAAATCATGCCCTACCCCGTCATCATCGGCGAGGGTGGTCATTTTTCCGTTATAAATTTGGCGGATTTGGTCGAGTGTGATGTTGCTGATGGGCATATTCGGATGGGCGATAATCGCCACCCCATCTTGGGCAATCGGAGCCGCCCAGAGGGAACTATCTGCCGGGATATGATGCGTGGCAAAATACTGGATGCGGTCATGTTGTAAATCGTCCAGACGGGTTTGTGCATTGGCGAGCGACAAATCGAAGGTATACGATGATGAACCGTCACCATAGGCATTGAGGATGTCGCTCAGAAGGGGATAGGTTGCCGTTGTCGCAGAGATGCGCGGAGGGGTCGCAGTCAACATGGGTGTGGTGGCAGGGGAATTACGAACACCACAACTCACCAGCGTAGTGGTGAGTGCGACAATGGCGAAGGTACGTTGGACAGATTTCATAATAGTCTAGGCTAACCGCAAATACCGTTTCAGAAATTGTGTTGCATACTCACGCAAACGCCCCTCGAAAATCGCTTCTCGAATGTGGCGCATGTGGTCAATCAAAAAGTGGATATTATGCAAGCTGAGCAGATAATGCCCCAGCAATTCTTTTGAATGAACCAAATGGCGTAAATATGCCCGTGTAAATGTTTGACAGGTATAACAACTACATCCTAATTGTAATGGCGATTCGTCTTTGGCGTGGCTTAAATTTCGCATGTTGATGCGACCATCGGGTGTTAATGCCGCGCCATGTCGTGCGACACGAGTCGGCATGACACAATCGAACACATCCATACCACGCATGACCGCCTCTACAAGGTCGTCTGGCTCACCCACACCCATCAAATAACGCGGTTTAGATGAGGGCAACAACGGCGTAGTTACATCTAGTGTATCATACATTGCCTGTTTTGTTTCGCCGACTGCCAACCCGCCGATGGCGTATCCCTTAAAATCCAGCTTCGTCAAAAATTCTGCCGATTGTTCACGTAAATCGGGGAAAATCCCACCCTGCACAATACCAAACAACGCCTGAATATCATCACTCGGATGCGCTTCTCGGCATCGGACTGCCCATTCACTGGTGCGTTTCACCGCTCGTTCCACAACAACACGGTCAGTCGGTGTCGGGCATTCATCAAAACACATGATGATGTCTGCGCCTAAATTTTGCTGAATTTGCATCGAAATTTCGGGTGTGAGGCGCAATTTTCGCCCGTCTATATGACTACGAAATGTCACACCATCATCATCAATTTTATTAATTTCGGTGAGGCTAAATACCTGAAACCCACCTGAATCGGTCAAGATGGGACCATCCCACGCCATAAACCGATGCAATCCGCCCATCTCGGCGATGAGCGTATCGGTTGGGCGCAAATACAGGTGATACGTATTGGCGAGGATGAGCGATGCGCCCATCGTCACCAAATCTCGTGGGGGAATGGCTTTGACGGTCGCCACCGTGCCGACAGGTGCAAAAACAGGGGTTGGAATATCGCCATGAGGGGTATGAAGCACACCTGCGCGAGCATCCCCATCGGTTGCTAAAATCTCGAATTCAAATGTCACACGAAAAACCTTTGTATGATATAAACCGCATGTGCGCTATATATGATATAATAGAATTGCGCTTTTCGCATAATACAATCTGTTAGAGGTTATGATATGACCACCCCAACCGACCCAAAATCACTCTCACAAGAACGGTTTGGCGAATTTGCCAATGCGTATCTGACCAGCGCCCCGCATGTCACAGGTGATGACCTGAGCAAATTATTCGCTATGGCGAATCCACAAGCCGATTGGGTGGTGTTGGATATTGCCACAGGGGGCGGTCATACCGCGAATCTGATCGCGCCTCACGTCAAGCTGATGGTCGCAGGAGACATCACCTACAAAATGCTCCGCGCCGCCCAAACCTTGCTCTCTGTGCATGATAACACCACCTATACCGCTACCGATGCGGAACATCTGGCTTTTGCCGATAATAGTTTTGATTTAGTCACTTGTCGGATTGCCCCCCATCACTTTCCTAATTGTTTTCGCTTTGTCCAAGAATGTGCGCGGGTGCTAAAACCAAGTGGCAAATTGGTCATCGAAGACCATTATTCACCCGAAAATGACCACGCCGCCCGTTATATTGATGCTTTCGAGCAATTACGCGACCCGTCTCATCATCGCATTTATGCCGAATACGAATGGCGCGGGATGTATTTGGATGCGGGTTTGGTGGTAGATGAAACGTATGTCATGCACAAATCATCTGGCGGATTTTTAGATTGGGCGAATCGGCAAAAATGCACGCCCGAAACCATCGAAAAACTCGAATTGATGTTGATACAAGCCCCACAGGATGTAAAAGATTTCCTCAAACCACGCGCTATCGGCACACCAGAAGCCGATTTCGACCACAGTTATATCATCATCGCAGGGCATAAACCTGCTTAGGCTTTCATCCAGAACACCTGCCCCGCGCAACTTTCGAGCGGGTGTTCTTGTGCAAATTTCAATAATTGTCGAATCATCCCACTAAAATTCATCACGCAATTTGTTCACATATTCTTGGGCATCTGTGCCATCATAAACATGCGCCCCAACCCCCCGATAATCGCGTAACTTACGTTTTTTGGGAGGTGTATTTTTTTGAGGCATCATATCCACCAACGCATGGATAAGTTGCTTGCGTTCATCATCCGATAATTCGCGGGCTTGTTCGATAATTATATCTATAGTCATGACAAATTCCTTTCACTATACCCATTATAACATGGATTGTACCACCTCAACCGCACGCGCAACCCCGCCCAAATTTGCCATCTCATCGGCGAATTGACGGGCGGTGGTCTGCACATGCGCGTCATTCAACAATGCCTTCACGCCATCTTTGAGCATCCCCTGACGGACATCGTGCGCGGTCAAATTCAGCCCGATTTTGGCTTGTGCTACCCGTTTGGCTTGCACCCGTTGATCGGCGGCATGTGGCACGACAATCTGCACCACGCCATACACCACTGCGTAGTGCGTTGTCCCCATCCCACCATGATGAATCATGATTTTGCAACGCGGTAACACATGCTCAAACGGCACAAAATTGACCAACCGCGACCCTTTGGGCAAGGCTTTTATCAGCATGGCTTTATCGTCTGGCGCGATGGGGTTAAACCCAATCGCCACAATGGGCAACAAGCCCTCACGCGCAACGGCTTGCGCCGCCCAGCTATAAAATCCCAAATCACCCGTGAAAGTCGTGCCGAGTGTGATGAGTCCGAGTGGCACATCATCGGGTATATCCGTCAACCAAGCGGGTGGCGCATCTTTTGGCGTGGGTGGAACACCCCCGACAAAGACATTTTGCGGTAATAGTGTCGCCATTTCTGCCATATACCAACGGGGTGTGAAATACGAAATATGCACATGCGGACTCAAAACGGATACCGTCGCCCCTTTCGAGAAATTGTCGCCTTGTAACCCAAACTTATCGAGCAATTGCGCGAGTCGTTGCTGGCTATCGGTGGCTAAATTGCGTTGGATGGGGAACAACGCATCGGCATTCAAGTCGGCTTGGGCTTGCCAGCCACACACCAGCATTTTCACACCGATTTTTTCGGCGAATAATGCGCTGGCGCTCAAAAATGGATCGGTGAGGATGAGGTCTGGCTTGCCGATTTTATCGGCTAAATCGAGCAAATTTTGGGTCGCTTCTGCCACAAGGTTGACACTTAACCACGTATCTAATGCCCGCCGATAGCGCAACATCACCGCCTCTTGCGGGGGCATGTTGGTCACATCAGGCGCGGGTGGTGGCGGAAATAAAAATCCCGTTTGGTTAATCGGATGAAACGGCAAGTTCGCCTGTGCGATTGCACCGCGCAATTTTTCGCCACTGACCCAGACCACCTCATGCCCATTTTGCGCCAAGCCTTGTGCGGTACGCAAAAATCCGCCCCAATCGGTATGGCTATACAGGGGCGCGGAAATACACCAAATTTTCGCCATAAAACTTATCCTTTAATTTTTCCATCTCGGATGACATATATTGTCATCCCTACGCGCCAATGATTATTTTTATGTCTGTACGGACGCGCTTCTGCGCGTCCACAAGAAAAATATGACCTATAAACCCTCTTTGCCGTTCATACGCGGAAAAGCCACGCCCCAAATCAACAACGGCAACAGGCTAATGCCACCTGTGATAAAGCTAATCAAGCTCAAGTTATCGGCAAGTGTGCCTGTGGTGAGCAGATACAAGCCATTTCCGAGCCAATCGTTATTGATTCGCAACAACGGCGGGATGATCGCTGTGTTTAGGGCATCTATCCACGCACCATGTACCAGCGTGCTAATCACAGTTGTCAGTTGAAAAAAAGCTAAATCCAACGAAAACACGCGCCCCAGATATTGGTCGGGGACACTTTTTTGAATCAACACTTGGCTATACGTCCAATTCACAGAACCACCCATCGCCCGTAAAATCAGCGCCACACAGACCATCAACAACGAGGCGCTCGCGCCCATCACCATCCAACCGAGCGTAGACCAACAAAATCCGATGAACACCAGTTGGCGCATCCGTTTGATAGACCCATTATTGACCCGATTCATCAAAAACGGACCCATCACCGCCCCTACCCCGAAAGCACTATACACGATCCCAAGCGAAAGTTGACCATCTAGTCCGATGATAAAGACCTGTGTGGCGAAAACAGTCATGAGCGTATCGACATTGCCGATGCTATTCCCGCCTTTGATGAGGATGGTCATCAGGGTGCTGGGGTGACGCAATACATAGCGCACCCCTTCCCGAAAACCACTCTCACGCCGTGTTTGTCGCGTATGGGCTACTTTCGGTGGTTGCACATAATGGATTCGGCTGATAAGCCACCCCGCGATGGCAAATGTGAGCGCATCTATCACCAACGCGGTTGCCGTCCCAAACGTTGCCGATACCACCCCGCCGATGACCGCGCCCAGCGCCAACATCGCCGACCATGTGACGCTGGCGAGCGTATTGGCAGGCACTAAATCTTCGGGACGCACCAAGGCAGGCGTGATCGCCGATTGACCGGGTTCAAAAAATGCCGATAGCGCAAATTGGATGATGGTCAACAAATAAATCAACCATAACATATCAGGCGTGGTGGCGAATAAAAACATCAACACCACCCCTGTCCGCAACACATTACAATAAATCAAAATTTTTAGGCGATCGAAACGGTCTACCAACACACCTGCTATGGGTCCAATGATGAGCGGGGGCAAAAATCGCGCCAATAAAAACAGACTCAACGCCAATCCAGAACCATCACTATAGGCGATGACCAATGCCGATAGGGCGATGGTATTAAACCAATCGCCCAACAAACTCACCACTTGGGCAATCCACAACAACCGAAAATCGCGGTTTTCTCGCAAGAGCGAACCATACTGATTCAATTTGAATTCCTTACTATCGAATAGAAACGCCTAAATATGATACACTGTTATGATGAGGCTGTGCATATCCAAGAGGAGTGATGTTTGTGAATTTTTTTGATCGATTAGCCGAAAAATTAGGGTTGCGGGGCAATGCACCCATGAAGACCCTGCCCGATACCCGCCGTGAGAATTTACAAACCCTGCTGGAACGCATGAAGCGATACAAACGCTCTGGTGATTATGATAAAGCGTTGGCAGAAATCGAACACGCCACCGCCATTATCAGTGGGTATCGGGAATCACTCGTCAACGAAACATTGCCGTTTGCGTTACAACTGCACACCGCCGATATTTATACTCAACAAAAACGATTTGCCGATGCCCAAAATGTATTGCTCGCCCTACAACATGATGCCGAACAACACAAACAAAAAGCATATCTGGCGTATGTCTTGATTGCATTGGGCGTTTTAGAACAAGAACAAGAAAAATGGGATTTGGCACGCGATTATTATGAACGGGCGTTGCGCGTGGCAAAAGAATATAAACTACTCGGCGCAGAAGGTCGCGCACAAGGTCATTTAGCCGATACTTATCTGCACGAAGGCAACGCCAATTATGCCTCATATTTGCTCCAAGAGGCGATCCCCAAAATCAATACCAGTGGCGATATGGAACTGAGCAGTTACTTCGTCGGGCGTTTGGGTGAATCATTCCTCATCGAAGGCAAAAAAGCCGAAGGGCAAAATCTGATTGGGCGGGCGTTACGCATCGCCGAACAGATGGAATATCGCTATTATCAAATCCGTTGGCGCACAGTTTTGGGGGCAGAAGCCATCCGCGAGGGATTATATGATGATGCACGCCGTTTATTGACCAACGCCCTGGCGCAAATGAGCCTACAAGTGGCTAAAGACCCCGAAAAAACCGTCCTCATTTTATGCCGACTGTGTAAAGTATGTCTGCGCCTGAATGACATACCCGCCGCGCTCGATTATTCGCAACAAGCAGGCGAATTTTCTGAATCAGTATCGCCACGCTTAAAATTGCTCATGGCAGTGGTAGCAGGCATTATCGCCCGCACCATCCACGATTATCCGCAAGCCATCGAACACCTGAAATTGGCGGTCGATGGCGGGTATCTTGACCACACATGGACAGACGGCGAATTTAGCCCTGTCGAAGTGTTGCGAAATTTAGCCGTTGCCTATACCGAAATCGGCGAATATTCATCGGCGAAAGCAATATTCGATAAATCGCTGGAACTGGCAGAAATCAGCGATGATCCGCTCGAGATCGGCGCGGTACAACGCGACATCGGCATTTTTTACATGCGCCAACATCAATTGGACGAGGCGCTCAAAGTGTGGACGGCGGCGCTAAGGGTATACGAAAAACGCGGTCAATATGCCCGTGTCGCCCGTCTGTATTGCGATATTGCCCACTTCCGCAAACAAAACGGGCAATTCAAACGCGCTATTCAAGATTATCAAATGGCATTGCAAACCCTCAGCTCGGTGAACGACATCGAAACTCGTGGTGTGGTTTTGGCGAATACCGCCATCGCGTTTGTCGATTATGGCGATATGGAAACGGTGGAGTCGTTCTTCACAGAATCGATCCAAATCGCGGGGCAACTCTCAGATCGTCTTGCAGAGGCAACACGACGTGGGAATTATGGCTGGTTTTTGTGCATCACTGGCAAACCAGACCGCGCCCTCGAAACGCTCGAATATGCCCTCCGCCTGAGCGAGCAAGTCGGCGCAACAATCCAAAGTGCCATCCAGACCGATAACATCGGCTTGGTTTATGATGATAAAGCCAACTATGAAAAAGCGGTGTATTATCATGCCAAAGCATGGGAAAAATTGGCGGGGAGCAACGAAATTCATTGGCGAGGTATCGTCAGCGCCAATTTGGGCAACAGTTTAGTCTCGCTCGGCAAATATCCAGAGGCGGAACAATTGCTGGATGTGGCGCTCCAAAGCGGTCGTAACGAAAACGATCATGAGGTGATTGCCCGCGCCCTGATGGGATTAATCCGCCTCAACATGGCACAGCACAGCCCTGATGATATGACCGCGTGGCTCGATGAAGCCCAAACCCGTGCCGATGCCACCTATTCGCGCCGTCTGATAGGCGATGTCTACGCGCTCAAAAGTCGCTATTATGCCAGTAAAGCCGATCTAGCACGGGCGAATGAGGCATGGCAAAAAGCCAGCGCCTTATACCGCTTATTGGAGTTGCCGATGAGCGACACACAGCCCGCTTGGCTTGCTGGATGAAACCCAAACACCCCAATAAGCGTATACTGATATAAACCATATCGTGAAGAATTTCGCAAGTTAGTCAAAACGATTGTATATAATTGTGGACGACATACGCGCTTTGCGCTAGTCGTCCATTACACCATATCGAGTTTAAGAAACGTAATAGCGGATTAGAGGCTTTAGCCTCGTATGTCCGCCACAAAAACATATCCAAATTCAACCTAAATTACGCTTTTACAAAACCTTGAAAACGAGACAAAAGGACACACAAAATCATGACAGTTGATGAGGCAATTTCTGGAGACGCATTATTGAAACATGTCCGCGTATTGGCGGATGACATCGGTCCGCGTCCTGCGGGGCATCCACAAGAAGAACAAGCCCGTCACTATGTGCGCGGACAATTAGAACGACTGGGCATCACCGACATCGAGACCATCCCCTTCGATACGATCGATTCGTGGGGCTATGGGTTGATTAGCTCCGTCGGCGCAGGCTTGCTGGGGAACATCATTGGCAATCGCATCATCGGTGGCGGATTAGCACTTCTCGGTTTGCGTGAACATCTCGCCACGCTGACGGCACAAAATAATTGGCTCTCGCCCTTATTTCCCAAACGGAAAGGCGGGACGGTGGTGGCAAAAATCGCCCCAACAGGCGCGGTTAAGCATAAAATTGTCCTCATCGGGCATGTGGATAGCAATAAACATCGCAAAAGTTTTACACCAATGGGCAAAAAATTATTATTGCCCGGTTCAACGTTGATGACGGCAGGATTTTCGCTCAATGT
Organism: Anaerolineae bacterium; assembly: GCA_034436155.1. Taxonomy (GTDB): domain Bacteria; phylum Chloroflexota; class Anaerolineae; order Aggregatilineales; family Phototrophicaceae. The sequence continues at coordinate 993 of DAOTVP010000010.1, read as the reverse complement.
GTGGGCATTGCTCACAGGCAAGCAAAGCCTACGCCGCTTGGCAGGTGGCATTTTAGGATTTGCCCTGTGGCGTTTGATCGATGATGAACGCGCCGATTATATAGACGGCGCGAATGATAACGCCAGCGCGGTGGCGTGTGTGTTGGGCTTAGGCGAATATTTCACCAAAATGCCACTCGCTAATACCGAAGTATGGTTGGCATTTACAGGATCGGAAGAGGTCGGATTAAAAGGCTTACATGCCCTCTTAGATCGCTACGAAGAGGAATTGCGCGATGCGTGGTGGATCGATTTCGAGATGGTTGGCGCGGGCGATATTGGCTATGTCACCCGTCATCGTAGCCTAAATTACCTAACCGCCTATCACCCGCACGAAGAAATGGTGGCTATCGCGCAGAAAGTGGCGGATAATCACCCCGAATTGGGTGTGAAAGGCACGCCAATGACCATTTTAGAAGAGGTATTGCCCCTGCGCCAAAAAGGGATGCGGGCGATGTGCGTGGTTGGAATTGGCGAAGATGGTTGGTTGGTGAATTGGCATCAGCACGATGACAACTCATCGAATATCAGCCCCGAATCGCTCCAAAAAGCCGCCCAATTCGTCTTGGCAATGTGCCATGAGATAGACGGAATATAAAATGAGTAGGTTTATCATAGGGCGGATATACGGCTTCGCCTAATCCACCCGTACAAACACAAAAATTTCCATGATCTATTTTAGGGTCATTTTGGACGGCATATATGCCGTCCCTACACCCCAATTGTCATATTTATGCCTGTACGGGACGATTAGCACGAAGTGCATATGTCGTCCCTCAATATACCCCCAAATTCACCCTACCCCGTCACAGCCTCTTGGTACAATTCCAGATAATCTTTATACACAAAATCTTCTGGCGAAATGCCTAACACACCGAGCATTTTTTGGATTCCTTCCGCTTTGTGTTGTGCATCCGAGAGCGACCATGTGCGCGATTTGATTTCGAGATACAT
>DAOTVP010000009.1:0-60177 GCA_034436155.1 Anaerolineae bacterium | reverse complement strand
CGATTTGTACGGGACGATTAGCCCGCAGGGCGTATATCGTCCCTCATTAACTCGTACATGCCCTAAAAATTCGCGATTTGTACGGGACGATTAGCCCGCAGGGCGTATATCGTCCCTAATTAACCCGTACATGCCCTAAAAATTCGCGATTTGTACGGGACGATTAGCCCGCAGGGCGTATATCGTCCCTAATTAAACCCTAAATTCACACCGCAATCCCCAACACCCGCGCAATGTCTTGGGCGTGATCGCGCTCATGGTTGGCTAACACATCCAAAATTTGCTCCACGCTCATCACAATCAGGCTGGCGTGCCTGCCCCGCATATCGAGTTTGGACTCATCCAACAGATACAACCACTCGTATAACGCTTGGCGTTGGAGTCGCATCTCTTCGAGCGATTGCTCCGCCGATTTTTCGGTCGTCTTTTCGGTGACGCGCTTGTTATAGCGTTCAATATCGAAATCGGGCGGGATGAGGTCTTTGCCTTCGGCGATATTCATCACTTGGTTGTTATGCCCCTTATCGGCATCGGCGACATGATTCACCAACTGGCGTACCGTCCAACCGAGTCCATCGGCGTAGACTTGCGTTTCCCACCTGTCGCCGACCTGTTCGATGACGGCATCCCAATAGGCACGCGATTCTTTTAATTTTTCGACCACTTTATTAATCCGTTCAGACATAAGAATTTTTCCTTTTTTTAATCAATATGCAGTTTAATTATGCCGAAGGTGTATGCTGTTTGGCAAATCATCATTCTTTGATGGTTATAATCTCGTCTCAATTGTTTAGATATTGTCTGAATTTGGGAAGCATGGTAATTTATTAGATAGGAAAGCAGTTCACAAAAGGCATATAATACATGAGCCAACCAATAACATCCCAACCCGAAACACGCTGGCGCGATTGGACGATCATCGGATTACGCGCTTTATTCGTACTCGGCATCAGCTTAGAGATTATCATCCAACGGACGCAACTCACACCAGATGTGCCGTTTGCACCAGAGGCATTTGGTGATTTATTCACCGCCATCGGCATCGCATTTGGCATAATTGTGATATTGGCGTTGATAACCGTCGTCAATTCGTTACGCCCCTTGCTGATATACGCCCTCATCCCTGCCGATTTCGTCTTGGCGGGGATGTTTGTCTTGGTGGCGAATGCCGACCCTCTGGCATGGGTGGCAATCGTTGCTTATCTCGCCATCACGGGATTTTTACGGCTTGGCGCGATGTTGGGTGGTATCAATGCGCTGGGTGTGGTGGCGGCGGGGATTGGCGTGGTGATTTATCTGGCGGGGCAAAATAACCAGCCTGTGGATTTGACCCCCTACACCTTGCCGATTCTGCTATCGGTATTTTTGGCGATCGGTGTCGGCGGTTGGATGTATATGCAAGATGGTTTGGGGAGTAACGAACAGCGCACCCTGCGGAAAATCGCCAAAGAGCGCGAACAACAGATGAAAGAGGCGCATGAACGCGCCAAATCGCTCACTGAATTGACGAATATGCTCGCGGGGACGCTCAATTTTCGCAAAGTGTTGGAATCGGCGCTAGAGATGGGTCTGAAAATGACCCCGCCCTCACCGCATCATCGCACAGTCGCCATGATTTTATTGTACGATGAATATGAACGGTTATATGTCTCACACTCGCGTGGATTCACCAACGCTGAAGAGTTATCCTTCAAATCCACCACGCCCCATGATGGGGTGATTCATCGGGCGCTCACCGAAGCCGAATCGGTGATTTTGCAGAAAGATGTGTATCGTGATCCATCGCTCAAAGCGATTGGCGTGTTCAATCCGATGCGCTCGGTGGTGTGTATCCCGTTACGGGCGCAATACAATAATTTTGGTGTGATGATTGTCGCCAGCACCAAAGAAAATGCCTTTCGGGATGACCAAATTGAGGCGATGAACGCGATTGGCATTCAGGTCACGATTGCGCTCCAAAATGCCACGTTGTATAACAACTTGCTCCTCGAAAAAGAACGCATTATGGAGATGGAAGAGGATGCCCGCAAGTCGCTGGTGCGCGATTTGCACGATGTCCCCACGCAAACGGTATCGGCAGTGGCGATGCGCCTGCGGATTGCCCAGATGATGCTCCAAAAATCGCCTCACGAATTGCCCCAAGAATTGCAAGATCTCGAAAAAATTACGCTACGTGCGGTTGAAGAAATTCGGCATGTCCTCTTCAAATTACGCCCGTTGGCGCTCGAAAGTAAAGGACTCATCGCCGCCCTCGAAGAACTCGCCGAGAAGATGAAGCGCACCTTTAACCAAAATATGACCGTCAAGATGAGTCCACAAATTGAGCAGGTGTTGGATGAAGGCAAAGCGGGGGCGCTATTTTATCTGATAGAAGAAGCCACCAACAACGCCCGTAAATATGCCGAAGCCGAACTCATCACCGTACAAGGCGCTATTCAAAATGACGCGATTGTGGTTAAAATTGCCGATAATGGCAAAGGTTTCGATTCGGACGCGGTGAATGCCAATTATGATAGTCGTGGTAGTTTCGGCATGGTCAATATGCGAGAACGCGCCGAATTGCTCAATGGCACACTCAATCTGAAATCGGTCATCGGGAAGGGGACGGTCATCACGATAACCATCCCTTTAGAGGTCACACGTATGTTGACCAATCCAGATAAAATTCAACGGCAAGTTAATCATACCAAATTAGCGGTTACAACACGAAAGCTCAATCCATGACGAGTAATCCATCATCGTTAGCCGCCTTGCGCGGTGAACCGAGTTATGTCTGGCGGGCGGGTCAGGAACGTCGCCTGCAAATGGTCGCAAAATGGGCGACATTACAAAATGCCCATGTGTTAGAAGCAGGCGGTGGGGTAGGGATGTATGCCTCGCAATTCCGCAGACGCTATACACCACATGTCGAATTATTCGACATCGAATTGGAACGGGTACTCGAAGCCCAATCCGAGACACCCACCGCCATTGTCGCCGCGGCGGAATATCTGCCCTATCCAGATAACACATTCGATACGATTTTATCGCATGAAGTGCTGGAGCATGTGCTAGATGACCGCGCATCGGTGGCGGAGATGGCGCGTGTCCTCAAAATTGGCGGGCGGATGGTGATTTTCGTGCCGAACCGCTGGTATCCATTCGAGACGCACGGACATTACTGGAAAGGTGAGTATCATTTTGGCAACACGCCCCTGATTAATTATTTGCCCAATGTATTGCGGAATAAACTCGCCCCACATGTCCGCGCTTATACCAAACGCAGTTTGAACAAGCTGTTCGCTGGATTACCCCTCAAAAAAGTGCATCATCGGCGCATCTATGGCGGATACGATAATATCATCGCCAAACTCGGCACACCCGCCAAATGGATACGCAACACGCTCTACCTAGGCGAAGGTACGCCGTTGGATACATGGGGATTATCGCATTTTGTGGTGATGGAGAAAATAAAAGGGTAGGGTGAAACTATCCCCCATCCCCGACCCTTCCCCCATTGAATAGGGGAAGGGAGTAATTCAAAATTGGCACAATTCCCACTCTTAACGAAGTAGGGAAGGGGTTAGTGGGTGGGGATTATTGCCTCTAACCCACCCAAACGGGCAAATTGCCCAATGCCACAATATGCGTCCATTTTTGTGGGTCGCCTTCGGTGAAAATGGCGGCGATTTTGACCACCATCCCACCCGCTTTTTCGATGATGGATTGCATCCCCATCAGGGTGCTACCTGTCGAGATGACATCGTCCAACAATAAAACGCGCTTACGTTTGATTAAGCCCAAATCTTTTTCATCTAAATACAAGGTTTGTGATGACCCTGTGGTGATGCTATTCGTCTCGGCTTGGATTGCCTCGCCCATATAAGACCGATACACCTTGCGGAGGACGACATACGGTTTTTTGAGGTCTGCGCTTATCTGATATGCCAGAGGGATGCTTTTCGCCTCTGCGGTGACGATAACATCAAAACTGTTGCGGTCTAATTTTTGGATTAACGCCGTGCTGATGGCTTGGACAAATTCGGTATCGCCCAAAATATTGACAATCGCAATCCGCACATTGGGCGCGACTTCAAACAGGCGCAAATCACGAGTGACACCATTAATTTCGACACGATAGGTTTCTGGATGAGACATGAATCATACACTCCTATGAATAATTTGGTATTTGTACGGGCGGATTAGCGATAGCGTATATCCGCCCAATTGGGTTAAAAATGGGGTGTCATCCCTGATAACTGCCGTCATGAAAAATCAATTTTTCATCACAAATATACGCCACATCGCCAACGCTGATTTGCCTGGGGGTATCCACATTTTCGCCACCCATCATCGTGCCGTTGGTGCTACCTAAATCTTCGAGATATAACTTGTCATCTTTGCGAATCAATTGGCTATGAAAACGCGATACACCTTCGACATTCATCACAATGTCATTCTGGCTAGAGCGTCCGATGCGGATTAAATCGCCTTTCAACACAAATGTGATGCCGTTCCATGTGGCATGAGTGGGTGTAACGCCCGGACGTTTTTCGATTTTAGGCGGATTATCTATCGATTGGCTATCCACTTTATCCATCGATTGCGTTTGGCGTTTTTTCTCTTGTTCACGCAAGCGCAACATGACTGTATCTTCATGCCGACTGGTCATGGTATAAAACGATTGTGTCGACATGGTTTTTCGGCTATACACATCGTAACCACTTTCGCCTTTTTCGAGTTCGGTGGCTTGTTGCATGAGCGCGTTGCGTTCTTCGAGCAATTTGGGGTTATCATCATTTTGTGCTTCGATGAGGTTGGCGGCGTGGCGTAAAATTTGGGATGCCTCGCTGAATGCGCCTCTATCGGCGAGTTGCACTGCCGTTTTACGCGCATTGGCGGCTTGGAGCAACAACACATTTTGATTCACCACCGAATTTTTGACGATCATCGCATTCGGATTGTTGCTCACGCTGACATGCACAGGCAATTCGATGACGTGATGTTGGGTGGTGTTATTCTCGCGCAATTCGTCATATTCAAAGCGCAGATTGACAATTTTATGCTTGCCTTCGGGCAGAGGGGGCAAGGTGAGTTCTAAGACAAGGGCTTTGATTTCTTCTGCGAACACATCCCCAAGTCTGAATGTGGTATATGCGCCGTCAAATTTCATGGCATACGCATTGAGTTGCCCAGCGATATTCACCCCTGTGGCGGGTAATACGCCGATGACCAAATTTTGCGCCACCACATTGAGCAAACCTTGTAACTCCTCTTGGAAAATTTGCGGGGTCACTTCTGGGCTTTCGATGAAATAAAATGCACCGCCGCCCGCGCTCGCCATCTCCATCATTAAATCTTCGTTGAAATCTGTCCCTAAGCCCATGGTGGTGGTCGAGACCCCTTCGCTGAATTTTTGTTGCGCCATATTCACCAATTGCGTTTTGTCGGTGACACCGCGATTCGCCAAGCCATCGCTCATCAAAATGACACGATTCACACTCGGCTTATCTAAATTTTGCGCCACCAATTTGCACCCTTCTAGCCAACCACTGCTCAGATTGGTCGTGCCACTGGGTTTAATCTCGGCAATTTTTTGGCTAATCGCGTCTTTACGTTGGACTTTTTCGGGCATGAGCAATGTCTCTACGGTGTCGTTATATAGCACAATTGAGAGGGTGTCATTCACGCCTAAATTTTGTACCAAAAATTGCGCCGCCTGACGGGTATAATCGATCTTATCACCCGCCATCGAACCGCTTTTATCAACCACAAGGCTCAAATTGAGTGGGCGACGTTTTTGTTGATGAATCGCTTCGCCAGAGACCATCCGCGCCATGAGGTAAATTTTTTGTGCCACATTGACCTTTAGCACATCATAATCAAGGATAAAATCTGCTTGCATTGCGCTATCCTTAGCTGATACGGTGAATTTATCCCTCTATGATAACACAAGATTAAGCGATTGGGGGCATATTTTCTGAAATTTTTCCATCGGTCAAATGCACAACGCGCCCCGCTATCCGACTCAGATTGACATCGTGTGTGACGAGGATAATGGTTGTGTTGGCATCGCGTTGAATATCATGCAGGGCTTGGATGACGGTCGCGCCCGATTCTTGGTCAAGATTGCCCGTTGGCTCATCGGCGAGGAGTATCGGCGGGTTATTCGCCAACGCACGGGCGATTGCCACCCGTTGTTGTTGACCACCTGAGAGTTCATACGGGCGGTGATTCAGGCGGTCAGATAACCCGAACATCGCTAATAATTCTTTTGCCCGTTTATTGGGGTTAGCGATACGTTTTTTGGCGAATTGCATCGGCAAAGCCACATTTTCGAGCGCCGTCAGCGTGGGGATGAGGTTGAAAAATTGAAAGATGAAGCCGATTTTTTCGTTACGCAATTCTGTGAGTTGGTCTTCGTTCATGCGCGTGATATCCACGCCATCAAGCCGAATCGTGCCAGAGGTAGGCTTATCCAATCCGCCCAAAATGCCAAGTAGCGTACTTTTGCCACTGCCTGATCGTCCCACAATGCCAACCATCTCACCGCGTTCTATCGTCAAATTCACCCCGCGCAGGGCGTGAATCACATTTTTGCCCAAATGTAACGCTTTGGTCACGTTCAGCGTCTCTATCACAGCCATTATTACCCAATCCATACATATCCCACTACACATATACATGAATTAATTAGACCACAAGAGGATAGATGGGGGCAATAGAGGGATGATGTGAGATTGTTTACCTGATTAAGATGTTGTCGTTCAAAATCAAGATGGATGTTTTTGATGTAGGGACGATATACGCGCTGTGCGCTAATCGTCCCATACACATGTAAGGATTTTTGGGCGTGTACGGGCGGATTAGAGGCGTCAGCCTCGTATATCCGCCCTATGATGACCAAATTTTCATCGTCTTATTACGCGCTTCATGAGGAAAAATCTTACAGATTCGCCTTAATCACCATACGGAAAATATCCGATTCAGTGATAACCCCAATGACTTTCCCCGCATCATCTAACACGGGCAAGCCACTGATTTTATTTTCGTACATCAACTTGGCGGCGTTGATAATTGGTTCGTTGGCGCGGACGGTCATCACATCTTTGGTCATAATATTGCCGACCTTAATTTGTGACCACAGGTAATTCAGTTCCCAAATGCTGAGCGAAGTCGCCCCAGATGGACTCGCTTCGCGCACATCGCCGATTGTCACCATGCCTTCGAGGTTGCCATTATCAATCACGGGCAGACGGCGGATGTTATTTTTTTTCATGATTTGATGCGCTTGGGTGATGGGGGTCTCGGATGTGACGCTAATCACCGTAGACGACATATAATCTTTCACCAAAATATCTTTGAGCATAACGTACTCCTTGTTCAAAAAATACATTCAGTAAGGTGTGTGGATAGTAAGGGCGCAACCTGTGCGCCCTCTTATCCTTATTTATTTGGCACTATAGAGTGTACCGCTAATTTTTCATCGGTACAATAAACATCGGGCGATGTGTCGCGTTTAAGACCTTATGCGTCACGCTTCCCAACAGCCAACGGCTTAATCCAGACCGCCCGTGTGTCGACATGACGATGGCATCCACGTCCGATTTATCGGCTTCTTCGACGATGATATTGGCTGGATCGCCTGTCAGGGCGACAGTTTCGACACTGTAGCCTTGTGAACGCAAGGTTTCGGTAATATCGGATAAATATTTTTGCGCTTGGGGCAACATGCGCTCATACAATTCATCTGCCCGCATTTCATACGAGACGACACCGACCGGATAATACGACATGCCCGGATAATCGGGCAAATCCACAACCGTTAGCAGGACGATGCACCCATTCTCTTTGAGGATTTGGCGAGCGTATTCGATTGCACGATACGATAATTCTGAACCATCGAGTGGGACGAGTACCTTTTTTAACATCGCTACGCCTTTCGTAAAGACTATTTGACAGCATAAATTTATTCTTGTCTTTAGCATATCACGGCGTAGCGATGGGTATTAGTAACGAAGGTCATGTGTTTGGCGTATGGGGTGTCATTTACTCCCCTTTACGTTTCCAGAAGCGGAATTTATCCAGCCACTTGCCCATGATGCTGGCGCGGGCTTCTGCCCATGCTTGGTCTACCGCCTCGCTCTGGGCGATTTCTTTGCCCGGATTTTTGCGCTTTACGCCATAACGGTCGGCAACATACAACCGCGTGATGGCGCTCACGGGTTTATCTGCTTTGGGGATGATTTTCACGATGTTTCCATGCCGTTCTTCGGGCGTATCGTGCGGATTCGGGCGAATCCCGATGAGGCGCAAATAGCGTTCTAAACGCGCATACGCCCGTACAATCGGATTCATGCCACCCAATCCGCGCCATTCCCACCACCACCAGATGAGTGTGAACAACGCCAGTAACACGATGAGCGCGATAAATCCACAGAGTAATACACCCAACACGGGCAAGAATGCCGCCAACGGGTCGTCTTGGTCGGGCGGTGTGGGCGGTGGCTGAGTCGGCGCGATCACAGGCGTGATGGTCGGCGTGGGTGATGGTGTCGGGGTAGGCGTATAGGTCGGCGTGGGTGTCGACTGGTCGGGCGGTGGCGGATTTTGATTATCGTTATCGGGTGGTGTAGAGGTCGCCTGTGGTGTGAATGTCACCCACGGAGTCGGTGTTTCGGCGATGGTTGGCGTGGGCGATGGTGTCGGCGACGGGAGCGAAATTATCTCTTGTTGCGGATTGGGCAACAATTCATCATCTTGGCGGGTGAGTGGGGCTTGTGCCGATGTCGGTTCAAATTCAATCCAACCATAACCAGGGAAATAGACCTCAACCCATGTGTGAGCATCGCGTTCTGTGACGACATAAGCGTTACGAGTGGCATCGAAATTGCCTTGTGCAAATCCCGCCGCCATCCGCGCTGGAATCCCCAAACTGCGGAGCATGACAATCATCGCCGAAGCGTAATAATTACAATATCCTTCTTTATAATCGAACAACACCCAATCTACGGGGTCTTGATTGCTCGGCGGGGCGGGGATAGATTCGTTATAGGTGATGTTATCGCGCAGATATTGTTCAATCGCCTTGGCTTGGTCATACGGTGTGATTGCGCCCGCATTGACGACAATTTGTTGCGCCAATTGGATGGTGCGTTGTGTGACCGATGGCGACACATACAAATAAATGCCCCGTACCCAAGCGGGATACGCCGTTCCAGCACCGCGCAACTGCGTGGCGGTGGCGGTACTCATCAAACTGGTGGCGCTATAGGTGCTATTTGCCCGTAAAACTTGAGTCGGGCGGATGACCGAAATGCTCATCTCCCGTAGGGCATCGCCTTCGGGCGCGGTATAGAAAAATTCGGTGCGCGTGGGCAAATCCACCGAAAACGGTTGTGGCGCGGTATATACCAAACGGTTGCTATTCAATTTAATGATGAACGTTTGGTTCACCGCTTCGCGGGCGGCGGGTGGGATGATTAATAAATCGGTTGGCGCGACATTATCCGTCAAAATCGTATCGCGGGCGGTTGTCCATGTGCCACCCTCATACGTATCGAACACCCGTGAACGCCAATAATAACGCGGACGGGGCGGGGCTTGCACCAGAAACACCTCATCATCGCCGAGCCGAATCGCGCCGCCCAAATCGAGCGAATCGCCACCATAATAATCTGCCGTGACGGGACCCTGCGCTTCGATGGGCGAAAATAACCGATTCCAAAATTCGCTCAATTCTTGCAACACATCCGATTGCAAAAATTCTTGAAACTCATCGAGCCGTTCTTGCACATCGCCCGATGGCACAAGCGCCCCTACGCCGACGGTGATGAGCGCCAACATCGCCCCTGCCACCAAAAATTGCCCGCGTAGATATTTCGGCGAGCGCATCCCCTTGCTATACCACACCCATTCTTGGTTATCTAAATATGACCGTGCGATGAGGATGAGCGAGAAAAACATGAATCCGACCAGATAGATGGTCAAATCGGCATCGCCACTATAAAATATCAAATTTGCGCCCAAAATGATGCCCACAGGCAAAATCACGCGCCACACACGGTCTACGCGGAAGGTGTGCCACGAGGCGTTATAACCCAAAAACCACAGCAAAGTCGCCACCAACAGCGTGAAAACGAGGTCATCTTGGTTAATCCCGCCCGTTTGGACGGCGATTCCCCATTCGACAAGTCGCGTGAACACATCCCCTAATCCAGACCCCAAATCGCCACCGAGCGAGAGCGCACTCAGCAATAGCGCGATACACACGCCATACGTGGCGCTGACAATCAGACCGAGCAATTCGCCAAATTCACTGCGCGAAAAGACCAATCCGAAAAAGGTGCTGATGAACGTCATGGGGATGATGACCGACATATTCAGGGGCCAACTGGCGCTGAAAAACGACAGGGGGATGAGCAAGGTGAGCGCCGTCACCAACATCCAGCCAACAAAATCACTCGGCATGAAAAATGTGCGAAGGTTTCTGATCTGGCGTTGGACGAAGGATGATTTTTTTGCAGAAGTTGAAGTCATGGTCAATTTTTACAGGTTATCCATCACAATAATATCCCCATTCTAATGATGCAACCCACATTTGGCAACCAACGGCTAACCACCTATTGCGATATGATGCGATAAATATATGACACAATTGGACGCGCAGAAGCGCGTCCGTACAGGTATCAGGGTATTATCCTAATTCATACAAATATTGAATCGCGGTCTGAATGCCCCGATGGAACATGCTGATGGTGAAACTTTCGTTGGGTCCGTGTGCGCCATCGGTGTTGAGACCGTAGCCCATCAAGACGACAGGTGTCCCCAATTCACGGCGGAAATCGGCAACAATGGGGATGCTCCCGCCTTCACGCATGAAAACAGGTTTTGCGCCCCACGCTTTTTCGTAGGCACGAATGGCGGCTTTCATATACGGATTGTCCAATTCGACCAAGCCCGGTTCGCCCAAACCAGGGAGCATTTTCACCTCAACGGATACGGTTGGCGGGGCGATTTGCGCCACATAATCGCGCACCAGTTCATAAATCCGCAACGGATTTTGATGTGCGACTAAGCGACAGGTGATTTTCGCCATCGCTCTGGATGGTAACACCGTTTTGATGCCTTCACCCTGAAAACCACCACTGATCCCGTTGAGTTCGAGCGTAGGACGTGCGCCGATGCGTTCCCGAATGGTAAATTCTTTTTCGCCCCACACTTGCTTCACGCCTGTGATGGATTTCCAATGCTCATCGGACGGGTTGGTCTTTTTCAGTTCGGCACGCTCTTCATCGCCCAACGCGACCACATCGTCATAAAATCCAGGGACGGTAATCGTGCCGTTTTCATCGTGCAATTTGGCGACAATTTCGGTGAGCGCCTGAATGGGGTTATGCACCGCGCCGCCATAACTGCCACTATGCAAATCTTTGCTCGGTCCGACCACATGAATTTCAAACCCGACCAAGCCACGCAGGGCATAAATGATGCTCGGTTGGTCTTCTGAATCCATGCCTGTATCGGAGATGATGCACACATCGGCTTTGAGCATGTCGCGGTGGTCTTGGATGAATTTCACTAAATTGGGCGAACCGATTTCTTCTTCGCCTTCGATGATGAATTTGACATTCACGGGCAATTTGCCTTCGGTCTTGAGGATCGATTCCACCGCTTTGATATGGATGAACATCTGCCCCTTATCATCAGATGCGCCACGCGCCACCAATTTACCTTTTACTTCGGTGGGTTCAAACGGGTCGTTATCCCAACCATCTTCTTTGACGGCGGGTTGGACATCGTAATGCCCATAAATCAACACTGTTTTGGCATTTTCGCCCGCGCCGAGCCATTCGCCATATACCACAGGATGCGATGGTTTTTGGGGTGTGTATTCGCCTGTGGGCATAATTGCCACATGATTCAGACCCGCCCGTTTCATGTTGTCGGCTATCCAATTCGCCGCCTCTTGAACCGCACCCCGCCGTTCTGGGTCGGTGCTAATGCTGGGGATGCGGAGCAAATCCACCAATTGTTGTTGAAATGATGAGGCATTATCACGGGCATATTCAAAAGGGGTTGGCATGATTATTTTCTCCTGTGTAATTTTGAGATTTCTCATAAAACATCTATGTGAATAGTTTATATGGATGTGATAATCTGTGCTATAGTTAGTTCTATATGGTTATAAAGCTCACAAGAGGAGTTTTGTGTGTTACTGTTCAATAATTTTGAGCCTAGTTTTTTGCTTGGGGCATTGCTTGGTGTCCTCATCGGCATGACCGTTCACGAATTTGCCCATAACTATGTCGCGCACCTCATGGGCGATCCCTATCCCAAACGGAGCGGACGACTCACCCTTAACCCATCGGTGCATATCTACTGGCCTGGGTTCATCATGTTTTTGTTGCTCGGATTTGGTATTTTGGGGACCGCGCCCATCTCCGCCCAACGGATGCGGAATCCGCGCTGGGGCTATTTAGCCGCCGTTGCCGCGGGACCATTCTCCAATTTGCTGGTGGCGATTGTATTTGGCATTTTGTTCCGCATATTTTTTGCGATGACAGGTATTTCTTTCATCGTGGAGGTGCTGTATTACATCATCATTTTCAACGTGTTGCTGTTTATTTTCAACCTGTTGCCGATGTTCCCGATTGATGGTTGGCATATCGTCCTGTCGCTATTACCACCTGAACAAGCCTATTGGTGGAAAAGTAACGCTATGTATACCCAATACATCTTTTTGGCGTTATTGCTCCTCAGCTTTATCTTGCCACCAGGATCGCCGTTGAACATCCTCAGCCTGATTCTGACACAACCGATGTTCACGATTGTGCGTATTATCACAGGGTTGCCAATAGGATTTTGACGCATGGCAACACGGACACGCATCCAACAAGGGGTGAGGGCGCTGATTGCCTTCACCCGTGCGGTGGATTATGACCTCGCAGGGCAATATCTGAACGATGCCCAATTGGCGTTGTTCAAACGGATGAAGCGCAGTGAACAATTGCATAGTCTGAATGTGTTGCGTCATCTGGGAAATCCCATACCCGATGTAGCGGTGGCGGCATTGTTGCACGATTGTGGCAAAATTTTATATCCGTTGGCGATCTGGCAGAAATCGGTGGCGGTCATCACGCGCAAAATCGCGCCGAATTATTATCACCGATGGAGCAAAAAATCGCCTACCCATTGGTGGTATCGTGCTTTCGTGGTGGCGGAACATCATCCGCAGTGGGGTGCAGATTTGGTCGCAGAAACAGGTGCATCTGATCAAACGGTGTGGCTCATCGCGCATCATGCCGATAAATCTTGCCCACTTCACGCTTATGGCAACGCCCTACGTGATTTGCAACGCGCCGATGATGTGAATTGATTTCTGATTCGGATGCGATCCCTAGATCTGGCAATTATGGATATCTCATGTAATTGCTTGAAGAATTGTATCGACACGATATATTCACCATATAAACCGATTAAACTTGTGGCGGCATGATATCGCATGTCCACATTTAGACAAAGGAATATTGTTATGGCAGATGTGAATGTTGGCATTTTCGGATTGAACAGGGTAGGGGCATCGTTGGGCTTGGCGCTCAAACGCTATTCGCAAAACGGCGGGGCGCATAACTTTATTGTCGCGGGGTATGATAACATCGCGCAAAATGTGAAGGTGGCGCAATCGCTGGGCGCGTTGGATGATGCCAAAAATCGTCCCGAAGAAGTGGCGAAGGGCAAAGATATTCTCTTCATGACGCTCCCCACGCAAGAGGCACAAGTCGTATATCCTCTGATTGGTGATGTGATTCGGCAAGGCGCGGTGATTTTCGATTTTTCGCCCATCAAACACAAAATGACCCAATTGGCAGAACGTTGTATCGCCCCCAAGGGACATGTCATCAGCATGGCGAGTATCGTCAATCCCAAATATCTGTATCACGGTGTCCTCGATACCGAACACGCCACGCCCGATTATTTTGAAAGAGGCGCGTTGTTGATTATGCCCAGCCTCAAAGCTGATAAAGATGCGATTGCGTTGGCGACCGATGTAACGACCATTTTAGGCGCTGTCCCGCACTTTTTTGATGTACATGAATATGATGTCCTCAGCACGGCGGTGGATGGATTGCCCCCGTTGGTGGGCGCGGTCGTGTTTTATGGTTTGCTCAAATCGTCAGGTTGGAGCGATATGGTGCGTGTGTCGAATCCCGATTTTGCCATGCTCACCCATGCGTTGTATGACCGCCATCCCGATGAATTACGGGCGATTTGGATGAACGGCGCGACCGATTTAGCCCGTCATCTCGATACGCTCATCCATAATCTGACGCAAATACGTTCTGTGTTGCTCAATAAAGATGAAAACGCCCTCACTGCCTTTTTGGATGAGACCAGCGCCGAATACGAATTGTGGCTGAATCGGCGTATGAAGCCCGAATGGGAACTCGAAGAACAAACCAAGCCCGAAAACGCGACTGTGCGTGGCTTGATGCGGAGTATGTTGGGTGGATTTATTGTAGGTGGCGATCGAAAAGATAATAAATCCAAAAAATAAATTTACACATCGGTAACACCTTCACCATAAGTTGTTCACGCTTGTTTTTTATCCTATAGCCAGTAACCTCTCAGAAGAGATAGCTGGTTATAGGAGATAGTAAGCATGAAACAAAAACGAATTCTCATGATTGCACTCGGTTTGATCGCGTTGCTCGTGGCGGTGGTGGCGGGTGTATCTGCCCAAGAATCGACCCCAGAACCGACCACCCTTACCGAAGAAACCCCGTTTTTAGGTGTATTTTATGATGCGGGCGCAGATACACTCGAAATTCAGGTCATGCGTCACAGTCCCGCTTATAATGCAGGCTTGCGCGATGGCGATATTATCACCGCAGTGAATGGCGAAGCCGTCACCGCCGCTGATTTTGCTGATGTCATCCGCGCATTCGCCCCCAATGATGTCATCACCATCACCGTAGACCGCGCTGGCGAAAGCCTCGACTTTGAGGTCACGCTCGGCTCACGGGTGTCAATCGAAATTCGCGGACGCGGGCAAGGGGATATGCCACCCATGTGGGAAGGTCAAATCCCGCCCATGATGGACGCGATTCCCATGCCATTCGATTTTGAAATGGGTGGTATGGGCAGGATGTTCGGCGCGAATCAAGGTCGCTTAGGGGTGACATTCTTGAATATTGATGCGACACTCGCCGATGAAAATGGCTTGTCTGTAACCGAAGGCGCACTCATCACCGCCGTAGACCCCGAATCGCCCGCCGAAGTCGCTGGTTTCTTAGTCGATGACATCATCGTGGCGGTGAATGGTGAACCTGTGGATGAAGAACGCACCCTCGCCGACCGCATGGTGGCATACGAAGCGGGTGACGAAGTGACATTCACCGTCTTACGAGGCGATGAAACACTCGAATTAACCGCGACACTCGCCCAACGCGAACAACGTCTCTTCGGTGATATGTGGATGATGCCCAACCTGCGTGGTATGATGCCACCTGTTCAGGTGATCCCTCAACAAGCCCCGCCTGTCGAAATGACCCCCAACGCCTAGACACATGACATCTGGATTGCTCGTTATCGCTAGATGTTCACAGCATCTAGCGACATACCTAAACAGCGCACTAAAGGCGCTAAAATTCCCCTCTATCATCATGATTTGGCTCAAAATCAGGCAAAAAAACTAGCCCCTTTGGTGGGCTTCTAAAATAAATTAGCCTATGGCTCAAAGCCATAGGCGCGTCTATTGTTGTGTAGGTTTGTTGGATTATCGGTCAAAAGTGGTCAAAGATAATCTCTTAGGTTATGCGCCAAGCGAGGATGACGCAACCGACGGAGGGCTTCTTTTTCGAGCTGACGAATCCGCTCACGACTCAGGTTAAATTTGTTGGCGATTTCTTCGAGGGTATGCGGTTCGACACCGCCCAGACCAAAACGTAAGCGTAAAATATGGCTTTGGCGTGGTGTAAGTTCCGATAAAATTTCTTCGATTGCCTCTTCGAGCAAATGCTGAGTGGCGGAATCGACAGGACTAGGCGATTCGAGGTCTTCGATAAAATCGCCAAATTCGCTATCGCCATCTTCACCAACTGGACGCTCTAACGCGATAGCATGTTGACTGGCATCCATCATCGACCGAATCGTATCTACGGGCATATCCATCTCATCGGCAATTTCTTCTGGCGATGGTCTGCGCCCGATGCTTTGCTCTAGCGATTGAGCGACACGATACATTTGTCGGATACGTTCTGTCATGTGCAGGGGGATACGAATGGTGCGGGTTTTTTGGGCGAGGGCGCGGGTGATGGCTTGTCTGATCCACCATGTGGCATATGTGCTAAAGCGATTGCCGCGCGTGTAATCATATTTATCCACCGCCCGCATCAAGCCAACGTTGCCCTCTTGGATGAGGTCGGGGAAGGGCAAGCCTTGTCCCATATAACGTTTGGCGATGCTCACCACGAGGCGTGTGTTGGCGCGTCCGAGATGCTCACGGGCGCGTTGTCCGTCTTGGACAATTTTATGTAATTTTTGCAATCTTTCGGGGGTGTAATTGGCTTGGGTTGCCCGTTTCTGCAGGCGTTCTTGGGCTTTGATGCCCAGTTGGATGCGTTTGGCGAGGGATATTTCTTCATCGGCATCGAGCAGGGGTTCTTGTGCCATCTGGCGGAAATACAGACCTACAGGGTCGTCTGGCGAAATGGCGTTTAAATCGCCGATGGTGGGGTCATGTAACATTTCATCCCCCTCATAATCCCCCTCTTGTTCATCACTCAGAACGGGCGGATAAAACATATCCGTTTCGTAATCGTATCGAATCTCTATGCCGAGTTCTTCTAATTCATAAATAATGGCTTCGATGGATGGGGCGCTATCTGGGTCTTCGTCTTCTAAAAATTCTAAAATATTGTCAAACGTTAAAAAACTTTGTTGCTCTGCCTTATCAATGAGTTCTTGAATCACCGAACACCTCGCTTTGGTTCAAAACCTCGTCATAAAAAATGCGAAAAGGCATCATGGGATGCGTTTTCATCCTGATACATAGTATATAAGCGTTTTCAGATTTGTGCTTAAAAATTTCATAAATTGCTATCAGACTTGCCCACCAACTTTGTTAAGACATCTTTATTTTAGCATAGCATAACATCAGAAAAAGATTAATACTGGATGAGTGATGATATGCTGTTATTAATTATTTAGGGTTGTGTTCTATACATGGGCGAATTCTGTAGGGGCTTGCCCTAGCAACCCCTACAGAATTGTGCAGATTGTGATTATTCCACCGCTACAGGTGTATGGATGAAGTTCAATTTCGAGAGTTCCCGTACCTGAATATCGGCGCGGTAGCTACTGCGTACCAACGGACCGCTCTCGACCCACTTAAATCCGAGTTCCAAGCCGATTGTTTTGAGTTTGTCGAATTCGGCGGGCGTATAAAACCGTTCTACGGGCAGATGTTTTTTGCTCGGTTGCAGATACTGACCCACCGTGAGAATATCTACCCCGATGTTTGCCAAATCGCGCATGACCTCGACCACTTCATCGAAGGTTTCGCCCAAGCCGACCATGATACCGCTTTTGGTCAAGACAAGCGGTTGCATTTGTTTGGCGTTCCGAAGTGTGGCTAATGCCCATTGGTAATTATCTTGTGGTTGCACCTTTTTGAATAGGCGCGGGACGGTCTCGACATTATGATTCAAAATTTCGGGTTGGGCATCCATGACAATTTTGAGCGCATCGGGATTGCCCTTAAAGTCGGGGATCAGCACCTCTATGCTACAACCGGGTTGCAATTGGCGAATCCGTTTGATGACCATCGCAAAAATCGGCGCACCGCCATCGGGACGTTCATCGCGGTTCACACTGGTGATGACGACATGGCGCAAGCCCATCGCCCGCACACTTTCGGCAATGCGATTCGGCTCTGCCCAATCTAATGGAGAGGGGCGACCCGTTTTAATATCACAAAAGCCACAAGAACGGGTGCAGGTATCGCCCATCATCAAAAACGTGGCTGTCCCACGCCCCCAACATTCGCCGATATTCGGGCATTGGGCTTCCTCACATACGGTATGCAGAGTTTTGCTCCGCATCAGATTATGAACTTGTTGGTACGTTTCGCCACTAGGGGCTTTGACACGAATCCACGGCGGACGGCGACGGGGATGGTTGGGGTCGGGTTGCCATTCGGCATCGGTATTCGTTGTAGAAATATCATCTAGGGGGATAATATCACTCACAGATAGTCACCTTTACTGTACGATGATTCAACAACCCTATCATAGCACGCCTCGTATCGGATGGATATATGCAGACTATGACCATCTTGCACATCCCCGCAAAATGCGTTAAAAATAGCGGACGTGATTCTTTCTGTGGATGAGAAAAGATGATACCAATTGAATTAATCCTGCTCTTTTCGGGCGCATTTTTGTGTTTATCTATCTTTGCCAGCAAATTGGCTACCTATTCGGGGATGCCTGCTTTGCTCCTCTTTTTGGGATTAGGCATGTTGGCTGGGTCGGATGGATTCGGCGGTATCAGCTTCGATTATCCGTCAATTGTGCAAGCCATTGGGGTGGTGGCGTTGGTGTTTATCTTATTTTCGGGCGGGTTAGATACCAAATGGGAAGAGATAAAACCAGTCGTGCGACGCGGTATTTCGTTAGCAACGTTAGGGGTATTCGTCACTGCCTTAAGCGTGGCGGTGTTCGTGCATATTTTCTTTGGATTCACCCTGTACGAAGGATTTTTATTAGGCGCGATTATCTCATCCACCGATGCCGCCGCCGTATTCACCATTTTACGCGCCAAATCGGTACATTTGCGTGGACGGCTCAAACCCCTGCTCGAACTCGAATCGGGCAGTAACGACCCGATGGCGGTTGTGTTGATGTTGGGGATGCTATCGCTCATCCAAAAGCCGGATGCGGGTTTATTGAGCCTGATCCCGTTTTTCGTTATGCAGATGTCATTCGGTGCATTTTTAGGGGTGTTGACGGGGCAATTGATGGTCAAAATTTTGAATACTGTCCATTTGGATTATGATGGGCTATACCCCGTATTCACATTGGCGCTGGTCTCGCTGATTTATAGTGTCACGACTTATGTCGGCGGAAATGGCTTCTTGGCGGTTTATTTGGCGGGATTGGTGATGGGCAACCAAAAATTCGTCCATCAACGCAGTTTGTTGCGCTTTCATGATGGTATCGCGTGGTTGATGCAAATCGTTATGTTCTTGTCGTTGGGTTTACAAGTGTATCCTTCGCGTTTGGTGATGGTTGCGCCAACGGGTTTGATTATCGGGTTATTTCTGATTGTGGTGGCTCGTCCGTTGAGTGTATTTGTCGCCTTATCGCTATCACGGGTGACTTTCAGAGAAAAATTATTCATCTCGTGGGTGGGGTTGCGCGGTGCCGCGCCGATTATCCTCGCCACATTTCCGCTATTGGCAGGCATCGATAAAGCCGATACGATTTTCCATACCGTGTTTTTCATCGTCCTGACATCGGTTATCATACAAGCGCCATTGCTCACTCGCATGGCACGGTGGTTGGGGGTATATAACACGCGCTATGTCGCCAAAAAATCGCCGTTGGCGGTGGTGATGGATGACAACCAAATCGCCAATGACCTCGTAGAATTCACCATCCCCGAAAACGCAGAAGTGATTGGCAAAACATTGGTCGATTTACAATTGCCCAAAGGGGTGTTGGTGATGCTCATCGGGCGCGATGCGGATATTATCATCCCCAATGGGTTGACCCAATTCGAGGCGGATGATCGCGTATTATTGCTCGCGCCCAAAATTCGGCATACGCAAATCCGTCGTTATTTTTGTTATATCCCCACCTCAGACCGCCAATCGGAGTAGGGTAGCCCGGTTTGACGGGCGAGGAAACGCAACATCAGGCGTACCGATACATCGTGGATGATGGCTAACCCCACCACCTGCAAAAATCCGAGTGTGAAAAATGATTCCCAGCGCATCGTGGCGTAGACATTGGGCAAGCTAATTGCCAACAACACATAGGCGAGGATATACACCCCTAATTGGATGCCGATAAAACTTGCGACAACGCTGACGCTCCGACTCAAGTTGTCGGTGATGATATGTACACTCCATAATGCCACCAGATAACCCATGACCATCGCATGGACAAAACTGAGATACACCGCAATCAACAAAAAGGCTAATCCCAGTATGGTTTGTAAAAATAAGAAATTGATGGTGCTGGTAGCTGGTGTGGCGATACTGCTGATGAACCCCAACACAGTCATGAGCATCAGAAATCCAATCATGATCAGGATGGTGTTGGTCATCATGATGCGGGTATCTTTGAGCCACATCATATCTTTATAAACTGTGCGCCCGATGAGCCACATCGATTGTTGGTCGCCATAACTGGTCACACCAATTAAATCATAAATACCCGATAGGCGAACTTTGCCCAATTTGTTGCTGATTTTGAGCGATAAATATCCCCCCATTACCACGCACCCTGTGAACATCAGGGCGGGTAACGAGGTGAAAAAGACAAAGACAAACGGCGTGACCAAGACGATACATAACAACGATAACCAGACCGTCATGAACATTATCCCCAAGCCGATTAAACAACCCAAAATTTGTGTCGGTATCCATGTTGAGGCACGTTGCCACCATTTTGGTGCATCAGATAATTTGGAATGATCTAATTTGAGTTTGAGCAATTTGCGAAATGGATTAAAGACGGGCAATTGTGCGTTCATCATGCGCCATATCACGAAGGTTTGCCACATCCATACACCCCCTTAATCCATCGGGTTGCGCCATAACAGGCTTAACAAGCGACGGGCGAAATGCCCCATCCAAGAACGGTCGCGGATGCGAATCCGTGTGAGCCGATTGAGCTGTTCGACATCATCATCTACGGTGAGGGCTAATCCATGCCATAGGATGATAATCAACATCTCACGCACGGCATATAAAACCAACACACAGATATATCCATAAAATGGGGTAATCGGATAACGGATGAGCGCGAATAGGCTCGGAATGATGAATAAGCCGATGAATCCTGTGAGGATATACACCCCTAATTGTAACGCCAAAAAGTTGCCTAGCACCGAGTTTTGGGTTTGTCCGCGTGTTTTGTTATGATGGGCGGCGATGATACCGACCAAACTGCCTGTACATGCCGACTGAAAAAAATCCACGATGCACCACACCAAGAAACTGGATGCGATGATCAACACACTCCATAATTCATACAGTTGTGGAAACTTGCTGTTGGCTACATAAAAGATGGTTGTGATGATGAGCGGTAATGTCATCACCAAAATCATCAGGCTATAAATACCTGCTAAAGCGGTTCGTAATTGGCGTAATGCCCGACTGTTTTGTACCGATAGGCTACATAATGCCCATGATGCACCCAAAAATCCACTTGGTGTCACGCCCAATATCAGATACCGCCCTTGAATGCGTTCATTCATAATCGCCCCACTGATATTCAGGGCGCTGGCTAATCCGTAAATTGTACCCGATAGCACCAATATAATCGGAAAGCCCACCACGAACAAGGCGATAGTCCCCAATGAGATCACCACAATCACACTGCTAAATCCCAATAGAATAATCGCCACGAATAAAAAGGCAAATCCCCACAGGATAATGCCCGATTCGTTTTTGGTGTAAAATTGCACCAATTTTTCCCATCGCGTGGTGGCTTCACCCATCGGTTTTGGTTGCCATACGCCCCAGCGCATATAAATTGGATGAGATACAAACGGTGTCATCAGTGCTAACCAAAAACGGAATGAAGTCATGGCTTTTCTCCCCATGCGATAACATCGGTATTGCCAAATGTGCTTGCCAAGCCCGCGCTCAAAACATGGAACACGCCCGTTTCGGTATGGAGCGCCATCAACAACGCCCCCCGACTATCATTGGGTGGGTTGCCTCCTAGCGCGATATATACGCCATCGGGCGACCAACGCAATTTAGGCGGGTTGGGGGTGTGTATCTCGGCACGATAGCCACAATAACGGGTGATATTAGTCGTCTCGACATCTAAAATATGTAATATCGCCGTCTGAGTCGGTGCTTCTGGTGAATCTTCGCCCAATGGCAACGCCCAAAATGCGATTTTTTTATTATCGGGCGACCAGCTTAATTCGCCCGGATTTAATCCGTTGATGCGAATTGCCCCATATTCTTCTGTGAGCCATGTCGCTTGCGACAATTCGCGCGTGTTGGGGTTGAAGATGAAAATTTCACCGGAGAGAGTCTCATCCGCTTGTATTATCGGCATGACGAAGGCGTATTGTCTGCCGTCTGATGACCATGCCCCGATATTAAAATAACGTATATCTTCGCCCAATTCGACTTGTAACCGATTTTCGGGTTCACGGTGGCGTGTGCGGAGATTGAGCAATGACCGATAAAATGTGTCGCCTTCTGCGCGGATATGTAAGCCCCAATACCCCGACGGTTGCACCGATGTCACCCCGCGTACATCCAACGTCTCGAAGCGCCACCCCCCTTCGGATTGCAGATAGGCTTGGGTATGGTTTCTATCCCATACCAACAACGCGGTATCTGACCACCACTCAATTTCGGAGACGTTATCGACTAATGGCGTGCGTTGTGAGCCATCGAGTCGCATTTTGCCGTAACCTGTGCGGATAAAATCGGCGCGGGTGACGCGCAAATAGGTTATCCACATCCCATTGTGTGAGAGGTGACAATTCGAGCCACACGCGGGGATACCTTCGAGGGCATAACGCACATTGCGCGTGACATCATACGTCCACATCCAATAGCCATCGAAGGTCGTCAAAATGATGCCACCGCCATCGAATCCTTCCCAGCGATTTTGCAGGGTCAATTCGGGGCAAATTTCGGTTAAAACACCCGTTGCCTGTGTGGTTGTTGGCGCAAGGCATAAGATAATCAACACTAACCATAATCGTCGCATGAAAAACAGTTCCTATTCACTGGTACCCAGACCAACATCTTACCCCGTTTGGGCGGGATATTCTATAGACCATCGGTGAATTGTATTGTTTTTGGTCGATCCGCAACTTTCTGAGATATATAATTGATTGTCGTGGGCAATGCAATCATGCACATGGCTCAGGCGTATGTTGCCAATGCCCGATAGAAGTTTTTCAATCGGCGTAGATTCTGCCCATGACGCATGATACAGATGGGCGGTTTGTACATGATGATTGTCATAATCATATGGCAATCCATCGGCATCGGTTTGGATTTGGGGCAGGGCAATCGCCAATCTGATGCGCCGACACACCACAAACCAATCATCGCGCAACGACACAGACGATAACACCGCGCTTTCGATGACCCCAAACAATTGCATGGCGCTTATTTTGAGTCCTAATGTTTGGATGAGCATCATTTTATCGGCGATCGGGATGGGTTGCGCCCAATCTGCTAGGCGTTCTGCCTCGCGCAAGCCACGCAACCGCCCACCCTGATAATTGAGGGCTTTGGTTTGTGGGTGAATTTGAGGTCTGATAAGGTTGTTGGGGATGTTCAGTTCGTCCGCCGATGTGACAATCTGACCATCAACAGTGAGGATATGGTGCATGATTTGTTCATCTGGCGGGTAAATTTCTTCGGCATAAATCTGTCCATTTGGGGTCATGCCCAAAATGCCACATAACCCACAATGCGGTAGTGTGATAATCGTATGAGATTGAAACCAGGGTTGTGTATTCATGCGCCCAATTATAACGCAGAATAGCGAATTTCGTACAAAATCTTTGCATGTGGAATGTGGATAGATATGTTATAATAGAGTTGCTTCCTAGCATAAAATTAGGAGATGTGATGGGTATTCAAACGCCGACTTATGAGCCAAATGAGGACTTAACCATGGCGGAAGGACAACTGGAAGCCGCAGAAGGGCAAGAAGACCGACACTATAATCCGCGGATGAGCGCAGAATTGCCGATTATCCGCCAACGCGAGATGATTCATATCGCCGCAGAAACCGGTTTGGTCGCTACGGTCAATCTGGGTGCAGAAGGCAAAGATGATGACGAAGCCCAAGATGCCTCATTGACGGGTGGCGAGACCAATATGACACTCAATTCGACAGAAGCGCCGATGCCAATCTTGCCTACATCACCTGTATCGCTTTCAGATACACCGACCACAGGAGATATGCCAACGGCGGATGACATGACTCCACAACCCCAACTTGACGATGCTGAGATGGTGCTATCGCAGAAAAAAGTCTTGATTGTCGAAGATAATCAAGAACTGGCAGAAGTGATTATCGCCACCTTAGAGCGCATGAAACTGAATGTCGTGCATGAAACGCATGGCGATAAAGCTGTTGCACGTTTTTGGGAGATGAACCCCGATGTGATGCTCCTCGATTTGGTTTTGCCCGATACCAAAGGCTGGACGATTATGGATGCCATCAAAGAACGGCTCGATGCCACACACGGCGCGATGCCCAAAGTGATTGTTATCACCGCTCAAGATGACCCAGCCAACCGTCTGATCGGCAAGTTACAAGGTGTGCATAGCTATTTGGTCAAACCCTTCACCACCGATGAAATCGAGATGATTGTCATGCAAGCGTTGGATATTTCGCCTGCATCGTAAGCAGATGAAATATATGCCGATTTACTGTTTGATAAACCGTATCAGCTTCCTCCGAAAGTTCCCCTCCAAAATTTTCGCCGAGTGTTTTAATCATGGCGCTAAAAATCACCCTCATAATAAATATTTTCATGAACATCCGTTCAAAACAGCCCCTTTAGTGGGCTTCCAAAATCGGATAGCGAGGGGGTTTGAACCCCTCGCGGGGCTTTTTTTACTCACTTGCATCTTCTTCACCATCCCCCTCATCGCCCAACCGACCGATCCTATCGCCCAAAATCGTGCATTAGGGCGCACCCACCAAGCCTTATTTCACATCCACGCCCAAGCCCAACAAACTGGTTGGACACATGACCTAAACCAATTGGCGGGAGATATTTATTATCAGATGAACGATATTCCCCGCGCCGTTGTTTATTGGGAACGGGCAAATCTGATGGATAGCGCCCGTTTGCGTCTGTTGGCGGATGGTTATTTGCAACTGAATCAGTGGGATGGTATGGCGAACACACTAGAACGCCTTTTGAGCATCTCGCCTGATGATGAATGGGCGTTATGGCATTTGGGGGCGCTTTTAGCCCCGACCAATCCCATGCGGGCGCGTGAGTTATTGACACCTATCGCGCAATCGGTTGATTATGGCGAGGCTGTTCAAACCATTTTACAAGTGGTCGATGCCCCGTTTGACCGCGCCTTACAAGTCGGGTTGATATTGGGCAATTTTGACCAGTGGCTATTGGCGGAATACGCTTTTCGGCAGGCGGTTGTGGCATTGCCCGAAGGCGGTGTTGGCTGGGCGTATGTGGGGCTTGCCCGCCACATGCAAGGCAAGCCTGCCCAAACATGGTTTGACCAAGCGATTCAACTCGACCCAAAAAATCATCAAATTTATTACGTGTATAGCATTTATCTGCGTGGCATTGGCGACCTGAACGCCAGCCGTCAGGCGATTATCACCGCCATTTCGTTCAACCCGAATAATCCCGCTTATTATATCGAATTGGGCATGGTGTATTATGCCCTCGATAATGATGAACAAGGCGATTATTGGCTCGAATTTGCCCAATCGGTCGGCAGAGATTCCGAGACCATCCGCAATATCGTCAACCAGATTTATCGAGATCAACAAAGCGAGATTTTCGATTTTGATGCGCTCCAAGCCATGCTCGAAGTCACGCCAGAAATCACCCCAGAAATCACCACTACACCATCATCCCCTTGATGAGACAGCTAAAATTCCTTATAGTGTAGGCATCAATCATAACGATGATTGGTGTTTATTGTGCTGGATAGAGGTATCGGTTTGAGAAAACTACTGATTTTAGTCACGCTGATTGTTGTGTTTCTTGCGCTATTCCAACTGAGTCGTGTTGCACAAGATTGGCATTATATCGTCACCGCGCCCGCAGGTGAGCTGATTTATGCCACCAGTTTTGATGGTGATATGGCGCAGTGGTCACAAGACCAACGGAGTACGTTTGAATATCGCGCCCAAGATGGTCAATTTTTGATGACCATCTCGCCAGATCCTACAGGCGCACAACAACATGGTATCGCCGATTGGAGCGCCTATCTGCGCGATTTTGATGTGCGCGTGGCTTCATCTTTATTAGATGGCGTGTTCGATGGCTCGCATAACAACGGCTATGGCGTGGTGTTTCGGCGCTATGATGCCCAAAATTATTACCTGTTCATCATCAGCAACGATGGCTCGTATCGGGTCGTGCGCGTGTTGAATGGCGAGACCAAAATCATGAGCGATTGGATTTGGCTCGATACTATCCAAAAACCCCTTAACGCTGTCAATCACTTGCGCGTGGTCGGGCGCGATGACACCTTTCAGTTTTATATCAACAATCAACTGCTCGAATTGTGTATCCCCGATAATCCTGATGGTGTTAGCACTTTCGATTTTAACGGCAATTGTATGGG
This sequence comes from Anaerolineae bacterium, assembly GCA_034436155.1. Classification (GTDB taxonomy): domain Bacteria; phylum Chloroflexota; class Anaerolineae; order Aggregatilineales; family Phototrophicaceae. The sequence continues at coordinate 33,635 of DAOTVP010000009.1, read as the reverse complement.
GACGATGAAAACCGAACTCATAGACGATTCCATTCCGTTTGGGCGGGTTGGGGTTGGGGTCGATTTGGATATGGGGCAACGCATCGGCTTTAGCGTGGCATTTGACGAGGTGGTCATTTATATGCCAGAAGGGGAACAATCATGAAAGTACATTTACGCATGTTGGGATGTCGGTTGAATCAAGCCGAGATAGACCGCATGGCGCGTCAATTGGTGGCGCAAGGGCATGAGGTGGTCAATCATCCCGAAGAAGCCGACCAATTCATCGTCAATACATGTGCTGTGACGCAAGATGCCACTCGTAGTAGCAGGCATCTGATTCGAGATTTGCATAAAGCCAACCCCAACGCCCAAACCACCGTGACGGGGTGTTATGCCCAAATTTCGCCCGATGAAATTGCCGTGTTGCCCAGCGTGATTCGCGTGGTGGATAACATGGGCAAAGATACGCTGGTCGAGCAAATCACAGGCGTAAAGGTTGAATCGTTTGACCACGAACCCATCGCCCGTGATACCTATGCGGGCGGGCGCACCCGCGCCTTCATCAAAGTTCAAGATGGGTGTGATAATAGCTGTACATTTTGCGTCACGACTGTGGCGCGTGGGGCGGGGCGTAGCCGTCCATTGGCGGAAATTGTCGCCGAAATCAATCATCTGCATAGCGTCATGGGGTATCAAGAAGCCGTTCTCACAGGTGTGCATTTGGGCAGTTACGGACACGACAGGGGCGATCATCACGCACTATCGGCGCTTGTTCGGGCGATTTTAACTGATACCGATATCCCCCGTTTGCGTTTGTCATCCCTAGAACCGTGGGATTTATCACCCGATTTTTTCGATTTGTGGGATAACCCGCGCCTGTGCCGTCATTTACACCTGCCGTTGCAAAGTGGCTGTGATGCCACCCTCAAGCGGATGCGCCGTAATACCAATCAAGCCAATTTTCGGCTACTGGTCAATGAGGCACGCGCCAGCATACCCGATGTGTGCATCAGCACCGATGTGATTGTCGGCTTTCCACAAGAGACGGATGAGGAATTTGCCATCAGCAAAGCCTTTATCGAAGAGATGAATTTCGCCTCCATGCACATTTTTCGATATAGCAAGCGTCCAGAGACACCCGCCGCCCGAATGCGCGGGCATATCGCCGAGCCGATTAAAAAAATCCGCAGTGCCGAATTACATGCACTCGCACAAATCGGTCAAAAAGCCTATGCGACTCAATTTTTAGGCACGAGCCAACCCGTGTTATGGGAAAATGTCATGGGGGCAACACCTGATGGATTTATCAATGTGGGGTATACTGATACATATTTGCGCGTGAAAGCGATTCACCTGCGCCCGTTGACCAACCATATCATCCCCGCCCACCTGACGCAGTATGATGACGCGATGGGCATGATGACGGGCGAAGCGGTTGTATAGATGTATAAAATAGGAGCAAAAATCATGTCTGATCCAAAAGCCTTACTCGCCGATGCGTTGAAAGAGGCGATGAAAAATAAAGATAACGCCACCCGCGATGTCATTCGCTTGTTGCAAAGCGCCATCAAGCAGGTCGAAATTGATACCCGCAAAGAATTATCTGCCGATGAAGTGATGGATGTCTTGCAAAAAGAGGCGAAAAAACGCCGTGAAAGTATCTCTGATTATGAAAAGGGTGGTCGTCAAGAACTTGCCGATGCCGAAAAATTTGAACTGAGCATCATCGAAAAGTTTTTGCCCAAACAACTCTCTGCTGATGAAATCCGTGCGATTGTGCAAGCCGTCATCACCGAAACGGGTGCCACCAGCGCCAAAGACCTGAATAAAGTCATGCCCGTTGTCATGGCGCGGGTCAAAGGTGTTGCCGATGGTAAATTGGTCAACCAAATTGTCAAAGAGTCGTTGAGCTAATAAACCTCATGATAGATGCCCTCGCCAAATGGCTAGAACGGCGGTTTAATATCCGCCAAGACCGCGCCCAAAATGTGCTGTATCGTGCGGTGATTGTGGGCGCGGCATCTGCATTTTTGTTGATTGCAACGCTGATTGTCGCCTTCGATAATATTTTTGTGGCACAGGGTGGGGTTGCCAGCCTCGAAATTGGCATGACCGCCCAAACCACCATCTATTCCCCGACAACCACCTCATTTGTGAGCCGAATTCTCACCGAAGAACGGCGACGTGCCGCGAGTGATGCGGTACGCCCTGTGTATAATTCGCCAGATCCATCGGTGGCGCGTCAACAAGCCGAACTCGCACGCCAAATTTTGGATTATATCGAGAATGTTCGCCGTGATGCGCTTAGCTCTAAAGAACGAAAAATTGCCGATATTCAATTCATCACCGCGCTCGATTTAGATGAATCGACCATTACGCAATTGCTCGATTTTGATGATGAAACGTGGCGCGAAGTGGATGCCGAAAGTGTTGCCGTGTTAGAACGGGTCATGCGAGGCGAAATTCAATCGGGCGATTTAACCCGTATTCGTGGTCAATTGCCGACTCAGGTCAGTGTGCGTTTTGATGAACGCGAAACGGCTGTGATTGTGGATATTGTCGGCGATTTAATCCGCGCCAATGCCACAATCAACGAAGAAGCCACCGCGCTCGCCCGTCAACAGGCGGCGAATGCCGTGACCGATGTCCCCCGTTTTTTTGAGCGCGGTCAATTGGTCATCTCGAATGGGCAGACCATCACCGCCGCCGATTATGAGGCGCTCAATCAACTCGGATTGTTGCGCCCTGTCGATAAGCGCCTGCAAGAAACCGTGCGGGCGGGGTTGGGGAGCATCATCACGATGGTGATGATGGGTTTGTATGTGTCGCGCTTTCGCCCATCGCTCCTTTATAATGAACCGCGCCTGATTACCCTGTTGGCGGTGATATTCCTCATCACACTGGGTGGAGCGCGGGTGGCGCTCAATGGCGAATTTTATATTTACCCCGCCGCGGCGCTGGCGCTGATTTATGTGGCATTGGTGGGGCATCAGATTGCGTTTATCGGCGTGGTTGGGTTAGCCTTTCTCATCGGCTTGATGACGGGTAGCACATTTGAAAATGCCGCCCTTGTGCTGATTGGTGGCATCATCGGCGCGTTGTCGTTACGCCGTTCAGAACGCCTGAATAGCTTCTTCTTCGCGGGGATGATGGTGTTTGTGGGTTATGTCTCGGTGGCGATTTCATTTGTGGTCACATCCACAGACCCAAATCGCGTATCTGAGTTGTTGCTCCTGATTGTGTATAGTTTGGTGAATGGCATTTTGACCGCCGCGGCGACCATCGCCGCCATGTATATCATCACATTGGTGTTCAATTTGCCAACGGCGCTGAAGATGATCGAACTCAGCCAACCGAATCAGCCCTTGCTCCAACGCCTGCTCAGAGAAGCCCCTGGCACGTATCAACACTCGCTCCAAGTGGCGAATTTATGTGACCAAGCCGCCAACGCCATTGGCGCAGATGCCCAACTGATTCATGTGGCGGCGTTGTATCATGATATTGGCAAAATGCTCAATCCCGCATTTTTCACCGAAAATCAGGGCGAGATGGGCAACCCGCACGATGCCCTCAACGACCCGTATCGCAGTGCCGAGATCATCATCAGTCATGTCACAGGTGGGGATGACCTCGCCAAGCAGTATCGGCTACCCAACCGAATTCGAGATTTCATCCGCGAACATCACGGTACACAAGAGGTGTATGTGTTTTATCAACAAGCCCTCGCTTTAGCCGATGGTGATGCCTCTCAGGTCGATAAAAATGATTTCCGTTATCCAGGACCCAAACCACAAACCCGCGAAACGGCTATTATGATGCTCGCCGATGGCGCAGAAGCCTCTGTCCGCGCCCGCCAGCCCAAGACGAAAGCCGAAATTGAAGATATGGTGCGCGAAGTGATAGAAGCACGCCGTAAAAGCGGTCAATTGGATGAATCGAACCTGACGCTCAATGATCTCAAGACGATTGAGAAAATTTTTGTCGAGATGCTTCAAGCTATGTTTCATCCGCGGATTAATTATGCCGAAGCGGTGGCGCGTGTGCGTAAACCCACACCGACACCTTCATCTATACCGCCTGTCGAAGCGCCAAAATCAGCACCCAAAGAATCCAATGGTGATAAGCGCATCACAACGGGCGAAGTCCCAACGGTGGTGACACCAAAATCCACCACATCCATCCCCAAAGTGACCTTGCCGATCGCTGATGATGACGATGATGCGCCGATTCCAGAAGTCCCACGCCTGAAAAAAGCCGAAGATAACGGCAAATCATCCACCGATAAAAAGGAGGAGAAACTGACCGATGAACCCCGTTGATATTCAAAACGATGCCGAATATCCCATCTCTGCCGAGTCGCTCATCCGCGCCGTTCAGACCGTCTTGACGGCGCACGGGGTATCGCCAGAGGCAGAAGTGACGGTGGTTATCACCGATGATGACGAGGTGCGATCGCTCAATCGGCAATTCCGAGATGTAGACGCGCCAACCGACATTTTATCGTTCCCTGCCGATGCGCCACCCATCCCCATACCCGATGAACCGCCGTATTTAGGCGATCTCATCATCGCCTATCCGTATGCCAAAGCCCAAGCAGAAAAAGTCGGGCAAGATATTCAACAAAATTTATCGTTGTTGGTCGTGCATGGTACACTTCACCTATTGGGTTATGACCACGATACACCCGAAAATAAAGTTATGATGTGGGAAAAACAAGCCCAAGCCTTACGCACATTGGGCATACCAGACAGTTTGCTCCCGCCTTTAGAAGATGAGGCATAACAATTTTTATGTTCAAAGAAAAGCGCAATCAAGTCATCGAGGCGCTCACCAGCACCGCCAAAATAGACCCTGATGAATTCAGCCCGATTACCAGCACCAATCGGTTGAAGAGCCTGAGTTATGCGTTGGCGGGGTGGTTGTATATGCTGGTGCGTCAAAAAAACACCCGTATCCAAGCCGTTTTTTCGATTGCGGTGATGATTGTTGCCCTGTGGTTGGGGTTAGATCCCATTAGCTGGGCGGTATTAATTTTGACCATCACGATTGTGTGGATGGCGGAATTCTTGAACGCGGCGGTCGAAGCGGCGATTAACCTCGCATCGGCAGAACTGCACCCGATGGCGAAAGTCGGCAAAGATGTGGCATCGGCGGCGGTGTTGTTGGGCGCGGTGGCTTCGATACTCATCGGCTTATTGATATTAGGTCCGCCATTGATGACCAAACTGGGATGGGGATAAATGTTGTGGTTGGCGTGGAGGCGCAGAAGAAATCTAAGTAGTGGCGGATTAGAGGCTTTAGCCTCGTATATCCGCCATAAATTGTTGATGGAGTGAGAATAATATGAGCCTAGAACGTCCGCCACAACGGGCTACTCACAAAAGCAAAGCCCGCGAGCGCATCGAAAAACGTAAAACACGCACCCAACAAATGGCAACCGTTGGCGGGGCATCACGCCGTCCACGTAATGCCCAACTCGCCCCTAAAGGTGCATTCAAAATGCCCGAACTGGATATGAAATTTATCCGCCCCGTGATTTTTGGGATAGGGGCGTTGCTGTTTATGGCGATGCTCATCCTTGTGGTGGGGTTATTCACAGGCACAGAAGCCCCACGACCGCAAAATGCCATTTGGATTGGCACCGATTGGACGTATAACCAATACGATACCGACCAACTCAATCGATTGACCGCCCGCCTGCGCGACATGCAAATTGGCACGGTATATGCCCGTGTGAGTGAACTCAATTTTGACGGCACATGGACGGGTATCTCGACTCAGCGCAATCGTTTTGATGAGGTTGAATCGGATGTCAAAGCCTTTGTGACCCAATTCAAACAAGCCTATCCCGAAGCCACGCTCTACGGTTCGGTGCATTTTCGGGTGGATATCGGACCCGATGGTTATCGATTGAATAAAGAGGCGTATCGCATCACGGTTGCCGATTTTTGCCGTCAGGTTGCCCAAAATTTGGGCTTCGATGGGGTGATGTTGGTGGTTGAACCGATTGTCACCAATAACAACACCGACTTTTTAGATTTAATCCGTCGTGTGCGCTCCGCCATTGGCGAAGATGTCGCGTTGGCAATCGCCATCCCGCCCGATTGGACACCCACAGGTGTCGATATTCCCATGACAACCGAATTACAAGCTGGCACAGCATGGGATAGCGACTATAAAAAACGAGTCGCGCTCCAACGCCCAGACCAAATCGTGGTGCTGACGTATAACAGCTTTTTGAATGCCCCGCAAGATTATCAAGAATGGATGGCGTATCAGGTCGAGACGTATGCCCGCACCATCGCCGAATTGGATATCAACACCCAAATCCTCATCGGCTTGCCCGCTTATCAACCGAGTTTGCCCGCCCATGATGACCGCGTAGAAAATATCCAAACAGGCGCGAATGGGGTGAAAATTGGGTTGGCGCGTGCCGGTGATTCATCGCGTGTGATTTCGGGCGTAGCGTTATACGCCTTGTGGGATATGACCGAGTTGGATTGGGAAATGTATCGCCGTTTTTGGTTAGGTGGAGAGTAGATGCCAACATATATCCGCAGATTAACACCCGATGGTTTGTATCCTGTTGATTATCATGCTGATAATCTCGCCGATGCGACTCCATACGAAACGCAACACGGCGTGTATACCGTCACCAACACGTATCATCGCACACAGGTGCTGAAATTGGATGCCCATCTCGATCGTATGGAACAATCGGCACATTTGGCGAATATCCCGCTCAAATTAGACCGCGCCCGCTTGCGCCAAACGTTACGTCAGATGATATTAGATAGTGGCTTTGGGGATGTGCGTTTTCGGATTACCGTTGGGGCAGATGCGCCTGATGAATGTATTATCACCCTAGAACCGTTCACACCGCCACCCGCCACGCTTATCGAGCATGGCGTGGTGTGCGTAACCATGCCCAATAGCGCCCGCCAAAATCCGTTGGTCAAATCGACCGAATGGATGCACCAACGCGATGACATTAAACAAGCCGATGCCTACGAAACGTTGTTACTCGATAATCATCAGCATATCTTAGAAGGCACAAGCAGTAATTTTTACGCGATTCGTGCCAATACATTGTACACGGCGGGTGAGGGGATACTTGGCGGGATTGCGCGAGCCATTGTGCTGGATGTCGCGCCAAGCATCATCCCTGTTGAATTGACACCTATATCTTTGGATGATATACCGCATATTCACGAAGCCTTCATCACCAGCAGTAGCAGGGGGATTATCCCTGTGGTAAAAATTGATAATCACACCATTGGCGATGGTCGTGTGGGAAAAATCACCACAGACCTGCGCGAGGCGTATCAGGCGTGGGTGAATGGACATTTAGAAGAATTATAACGCGACTGGCACGCGCAGAAGCACGTCCGTACAGGCGCAGATTTTTTCACATTGTTGGATAAATTTGGGGATTTGTATGGGCGGATTAGCAAAGCGTATATCCGCCCTCGTTCAATTTAGGGTTTGCGCGGTTCGGTGGCGGGTTTGGCTTGCGTTGGGATAATATTCGGCACAGACGGATCGAGTGTCCGAATGGTGAGCATGGCGTTTTCCATATCGCGCACACTGCTAAATCTGGCGCGGGTCATACGGCTGATCATCCCGCCCATCAAATTGGCGATGGCGCGTTGGGTGGGATGCAACCCGACTACCACAAACGCCCCCATTTTTTCATGACGCAAATATTTGAGCGTACTCAATTCTTGGCTGACGCTGAACGCGATGCGCTTCATTTTGGTGCAATCAAAAATGATATGCACCAACTTCGCCGATGACGCATCCATCCACGGCTCGACAGTGCGTTGACCTTTGCGTAAATCTTCCCCGTCACTAATCCCCGAAATTTGTGCGAGGATGACCTGATTGGGGATATGCCACGAAAATTCAATTGCCATTGGGTTATTTTCCTGTCTTATTATCAGAAGATACTATCATCATAGGATGATTTTGAATTTATAGCAATAGTTACATCCAATATTTTTGATGCCTATATGCTTAATTTTGTTTAAGTGATTGTAAAAATTTTAATCAATAACCCCTTTTTAGCCATTATTATCAAATTTGGTATCTTTTGACCCCTTAAAGACCTTTACAACAATTCTCGACTTGTGATATACTGAGTGTGCTTATAATTTTGTTCTAACTGTGTTTTAGGAGGTCAAGTCATCTTGACAACACCAACGACAACAATCCCGATGTACGATTTTAGGCACGCCGTCACCACATCTCAAAAGCGCGTGGTTGGTTTATTGAAAATGATGTCGGGGTATCAATGGTTTTATTTGGGGGCGATGATCAGCCTCATTTTGGCGGCGATGGGTCGGGCAGGTGGCTTTTTGCTCATCGGTTGGTTTGTGGATGATTTGCTCAAACCGTTGCCACAATTCACCGATATGACGGCGCTGGCAGGGCTTGGCGTACAAAGTTTTACGTTCATCCGCCCCGATTTAGCATCGCTCATTCCATTGGTGGCGCTGGGATATTTGTGTTTGGCGCTCACTGAAGGCGGGTTCAACTTTTTGCGTGGTCGTTGGGCATCTTACACCGCCGAAAATGTGGTGTGGCGCATCAAAAATTATATCTATGACCACTTGCAACGCCTGACCTTTAGCTATCATGATCGTATGCAAACAGGCGAATTGTTGCAACGGGCGACATCCGATGTGGATGCGGTTCGGCGCTTCTATGCCGAAGAATTGGTCGAATTAGGGCGCATTACCATCCTATTCTTGGTCAACTTTGTCGCTATCATGACGCTCAGTTTTCAACTGGCGATTATCTCCATCATTATCTTGCCCGCGCTGGCGGTGATTTCGATTTTCTTCTTCCGCAAAATCTCGAAAAAGTATGAAGATTTTCAAGAACGTGAAGCCGAACTCTCGACCACACTCCAAGAAAATCTCAGTGGTGTGCGCGTGGTGAAAGCCTTTGCCCGTCAAGATTATGAGACCGATAAATTCGAGAAGATCAATTTCGCTCGGTATACCAGTGGCAAGCAATTGTTACGGCTTCATGCCATGTATTGGCCCCTCACCGATATTATCGTTGGGGCGCAACTGATTTTAGGGTTGGTGATTGCCGCCGTCCTCGCCAGCGATGGGGTGTTGACCGTTGGCGATTACGTCTCGTATGCGGGCATGATTGGCGCATTGATTAACCCCATGCGCCAACTGGGGCGGTTGGTGGTGGCGATTTCGCAAGGGTTGGTCTCGTATGACCGCCTCGCAGAAATTATCCGCGAAGAACGCGAAGATTTAGGCGAAAATATCGCGTCTCCCGTTGCAGAAATTCGCGGTGAGGTGGTGTTTGAAAATCTGACGTTTGAATATGACAAAGACCAACCCGTGTTGCATAACATCAATTTCAGGTGTAAACCGGGCGAGACGATTGCGTTGTTAGGGGCTACAGGGTCGGGTAAAACGACACTCGTCACCTTGTTAGGGCGCTTTTATGAATATACAAGCGGGCGCATTTTGCTGGATGGTATCGAACTCAAGCAATATCCCAAGAGCTTTTTACGCAAACAAATTGGTGTGGTGCAACAAGAAGCCTTCTTATTCTCGCGCACCATCCGCGAAAATATCACACTTGGCGTAGACCGCGTGGTATCGGATGAAGAAGTGATTGCCGTGGCGAAAGCCGCCGCCATTCATGATTCGATTATGACCTTCCCCGAAGGATATAACACGCTGGTCGGTGAACGCGGTGTCACATTATCGGGCGGTCAGAAACAACGGGTGGCGTTGGCGCGAATTTTGCTCAAAAATCCCAACTTGCTCATCTTAGATGATGCCACATCTGCCGTAGATACCGAGACCGAAGCACATATCCGCAATGCCCTGCGCGAGCTGAACGATAAACGCACGACATTCATCATCGCGCATCGCATCAACACCGTGATGCACGCCGATAAAATTTTGGTGTTGGATAAAGGGCGCATTGTACAAGCGGGTACACATGATGAATTGATTAACCAAGCGGGAATTTATCGCCGTACTTACGAAATGCAGGCACGTATCGAGGATGAACTCGAAAAGGAATTAGCAAATGTCTAGTGAAGTGAATCAATTTGAAGAACAGGAATTCACCACACACATCAATCGTGGTACGGTGATTCGCATTTTGGCACAAGTCAGACCTTATTGGCGTTGGGTATTAGGGTTTATGGTCTCGATTAGCATCGTGTCTATCATCGAAGCCTCGTTCAATATTTTGAGTATGCAAATTATTGATGAGGGTATCATCGGTGGCAACCGCGAGGCGCTGGTGAATTTGTTCATTCAATACGGTCTCCGTATGTTCGTGTTGGCGTGTTTGGTGTATGTGTTTATCATCCTATGTGGTCAATTGGGTGAACGGGTGCAATATGACATGCGGAAAAAGATGTTCCAGCACATGCAGACCCTCTCATTCTCCTATTTTGACCGCACGCCAGTCGGTTGGTTGATGTCGCGGGTGACATCTGATTCATCGCGCATATCTGATCTGGTCACATGGGGCATGTTAGATGTGACCTGGGCGGTTGTGAATATCACCACGGCGTTGCTGTTCATGTTCACCATCAACTGGCAACTGACGTTGGTTGTGATGGCGGTGTTGCCTGTGTTGCTTCGCATCGCGGCGTGGTTTCAGGTGCGGATTTTGGTACAATTCCGCGATTCGCGTAAGATGAACTCGAAAATCACGGGCGCACTCAATGAAAATATCACGGGTGTGCGCGTGGTGAAAGCCGTGCGCCGTGAAGAGAAAAACCTTGAGGAATTTAACGAACTCACTGGGGCGATGTATCGTTCGGCATTCAAAGCCGCGTGGCTATCGGCATTATTTTTGCCCGCCGTACAGATGATTAGCGCCATCGCCGTCATTTCGGTCATCTGGATTGGGGGCTTGCAAGTCCCGAATACGATGAGCATCGGCGCGATTCAGGCATTTGTGGCGTATATCGTGTTTATGATGTGGCCTGTCCAAGATATGGCGCGGGTGTATGCCCAAATGCAACAAGCAGTCGCATCGGCAGAGCGCGTATTCGCCCTGCTCGATACCCCTGCCGATATTGTCGATAGACCCCATGCCAAAGACCCTGGTACACTTCGTGGTGAAATCAAATTCGAGAATGTCGAATTTTACTACGAAAAAGATAAACCTGTGTTGAAAGATTTTAACCTGACCGTCCGCGCAGGCGAAACCATCGCGCTGGTCGGACCAACGGGGCATGGTAAAAGCACCATCGTCAATTTGTTGTGTCGGTTTTATGAACCGCGGGCGGGTCGCATCCTCATCAACGGGCAGGATTATCTCGATATGCCCCTCCACGCGATTCACTCGCGCATCGGCATGGTGTTACAAACACCACACTTGTTCAGTGGCGCAATCCGCGAAAATATCCGTTATGGTCGCTTGGATGCCACTGATGAAGAAATCGAAACCGCCGCCAAACTCGCGGGCGCACACGATTTTATCATCACGCTGGATAAAGGGTACGATGAGCAAGTGGGTGAGGGCGGTGTGTTGCTCTCGGTGGGTCAAAAACAACTGCTCAGTTTGGCGCGGGCGATTTTAGCCGACCCCGAATTGTTCATCATGGACGAAGCAACGAGTTCGGTGGATACGCTAACAGAGGCGCTCATCCAGCAGGGGATGGACACCATCATGGAAGGGCGCACCAGCTTCGTCATCGCGCATCGTCTGAGTACGATTCGCAAAGCAGACCGCATCTTGGTCATCGAAAATGGTCGCATCAGCGAAATGGGTTCACATGCCGAATTGATTCGCCAAAAAGGGCATTATTATGACCTGTATACCAATCAATTCAAACAAGAACTCGAAGCCAAGTATACCAAAGCCATCGAAACAGGCGAATACGAGGCGATCGCGATTGAAGCGGGCGAAAATCCAGAAAAAGAACAAGCACTCGGTGATTAATCAATGGCTCTTATCCACCAGAACACGATCTATTTCAGATTTACGGCGGATATGTGGCTTCGCCTAATCCGCCCCTACAAATTTTATAGTGCTGTAGTGGCGGATTAGCGCCTGAAGGCGCGTATATCCGCCATAGCTGATTTTTCTCAACAATGTTCAGTTTAACAGCGCAAACAACTTATCTATGCTATGATGAGATTATCACATTCAACAATGAGGATAATCGTACATGAAAAAATTCGTTGTTTTGTGCATTATATTTGTGTTATTTTCGAGCCTGATTGTTGCCCAAGATGAGGAGACAACCCGCCAAGAATATGCCATTATCACATCCGATAACGCCGACCAACTGGTTCAACTTGGCGTATACGATGACGGAATAACAGGTGTTTATGCCATTGCTTATAGCCCCGATGGATTGATGATTGCCACTGTTTCGACAGATAAAACCTTGCGTTTATGGGATGTTGAAACCGCCGAACAGTTAGCAGTTATAGACGACTATAAAGGCAGTGTGAATCGGGTGATGTTTAGCCCCGATGGGCGGTTTATCGCCACGTTATCGCAAAATTTGTATGTGCATGTGTTTGGCGTTCCAACGAGTGAATAAAAAAGGGCGCAACACTGCGCCCTTTTGTAATGTTTAATTATTTGCCCAGTCTTTTCTTGAATTCGGCGGTCAATGCGGGGACAATCTGGAAAATATCGCCCACCAGACCAAACCGCGCCATCTTGAAAATCGGCGCTTCGGCATCTTTGTTGATTGCCACAATCAATTTGCTATTCCGCATACCCGCTTGATGTTGAATCGCACCGCTAATGGCGCAGGCGATATACAAATCGGGGGCGACCACTTTCCCCGTCTGACCGACTTGGTGCGCGTAGGGGATGTATCCCGCGTCTACCGCCGCACGGCTCGCGCCGACAGCACCACCCAACACATCGGCGAGGGGTTTAATCACATTTTCAAACGCATCTTGGGCTTTCCACACGGTTGGGTCAGATACACCTGCGGGCGCATCCTTTGGATTATTGGCAACACCACGCCCACCAGAGACGATAATCGCCGCATCGGCGAGATTGACTGTGCCGACTTCTGCCTCGAAACTTTGCACTTTGGTCACGATGGCGCTTTCATCCAAAACTGGCGCAACCGTGACAACTTCGGCACTTGCGCCCGCATTTTGGGCATTCGGTTTGAAGGCACGCCCGCGAATGGTCAAAAACAGCGTGCCGTCACCCACATTTTGGGCATGACTGAGGAGTTTGCCCGCATAGACAGGACGGGTCACTTTGATCGTGTTGCCCTCGACAGCCAGTTCAATCGCTTCGGTAATCATGCCACTATCGGTATCCGCGGCGGATGCCGATAACAATTCGCGCCCGCGATTTGTCCCGACAGCCAAGACCACTTTGGGCGCATGTTCTTTGACCAAATGGGTGAGCAGGGCGGCGTAGGGTTCTAAACGGAAATCTTTCAGGGTGGCATCTTCGGCGACCAGCACTTTAGATGCGCCGAATTCGGCGGCTTGTTTGGCGATAGCAGTGGCGTTTTCGCCAAAGACGAAGGCGGTCACGCTCGTGCCGAGACCATCTGCCAGCATTTTGCCCGCGCCCAGTGCTTCCCAACTGGTCATCACGGGTTGCCCGTTGAATGTTTCGATAAACACAAACACGCTCATAGAACTTTCGCCTCCAGTAACTTTTCGACCAATTGCGCCGCTTGTTCTTCGGGTGTACCCGTAATCATCTCAACTTGGACTTCTTTGGCGGGCAAATTCATGAATGCCACCGTTTCGACTTTCTTTGCGGGAGCAGATACGCCCAAATCGCCCAAACTCCAAACGGGAATCGTCGCTTTGCTGGCTTTACGGATGCCGATGAACGAGGGGTAACGCGGTTCGTTGATGCCTTTCATCACCGTGATGACGGCGGGCAATTGACTGGTGACAGTTTGCTTGCCTTGTTCGTACATCTTTTCGACGGTGATGGTCTTATTGGCATAATCCACCGCCACGATTTTCGAGACATAGCTCAACATCGTCCAGCCCAATTTACGGGCGGTCATATAGGCATGTTGGTCTGTCCCGACATCCACGCTTTCTTTGCCGAAGATGACCAAATCCACATCGCCTAGTTTGTTGATTGCGCCCGCCGCGGCGACCGCATAGGCGAGGCTATCGGTCGAATCGAGATGGGCATCATCCACACGAAGCGCGTTTTCGATGCCCATCGCCAAACTGTGTTTGAGCGCATCGTTGTGCATCTCGCCACCAATGGCGATGACGGTGGATTTGCCACTCGCATTTTCGGCTTGTAAAATGGTTTCTTCTAATGAATATTCATCCCATGGATTGACCACTGTGGCGGCATCGCCCCAGCCGACAGCCCCGTCTTTCCCGACTTCGACTTTTGCCGCAGTGTCGGGGGTACTGCGCGTAAATGTAACTACGTGCAAGTTAAGCCTCCTAAAGATAGACAATAATTTTTTGATGTAGCCTAATGAATCATGCCTGTACCGCGTAAGGGCGCAACATGTTGCGCCCTTACATGACAGATAGAATCATGTAGGGATTTATTGAATTGTATTGTACATGGTTTGACAGAAAAAATCTAATGTGGATTAGATTAATTTTTGTTAGGTGTCCAATATGACCCATCAGGCATGATGGTGGTGATGTCGAAAATCGCGCCCCACAGGTTGGCATCGGTCAGATTTGCCCCTGTCAGGTTCGCTCCGCACAGATTAACACATGCCATGTGTGCGCCCGATAAATCGGCATCGCGCAAATCGGCGTGGCTAAAATCGGCATCGCGCAGATTGGCATTTTTGAGGATTGCCCCGCGCAAATTCCCACGTTTGAGGATTGCCCCGCCAAAATAAATCCCCGTCAGATTAGCATTGGCTAAGATAATGCGTTCATAATCACCTTTTGCCATGCGCCCATTTTGCCACTGTGCGCCACTAAAATCACCCCCGCGCAATGACCCATCCTGAAAATACAGCCGTTCCTGACATTCTGCCAATAATTTTAGCGCCACATCGTTAGGGGCGGTTTTGAGTTGACTGAACAATTCGGTTTGGGTGAGGGTGGTCTTTTGCATCGCCGTAAAACGGGCAGTCAAACGCTTAAACACGAGTCATTCTCCAATAAAGTGATTTATTATGTCTGCAAATTGTACCGCACTTTTTGGTGTGAGGTGAATACCATCAAATGTATACGTAAAATTGCCCTGTGCCTGGGCGCTATCATACTCTGCCCAACCGCTTTGCGTGCGTTCTCCGATGGTGAAGATAATCCCCAATCCCAACGGCTTGCGGTCTGGGATGATGCTCGGTGTAAATTTTTGCATGAGGTCTACTGTTGGGATGTTCATTGGGCGGGTGATATTCGCCACCTGTTGGTTATACGCACGCATGGTCTGAACGACCAACGGATTGTATTCGATAGGCGGCAATCCAACCCATGTGGGGATGTGCGCCGTCTGGAGTTGCGTGAGGACATCCCGATAGGCGAGGGCGAAATCATCTGGTGATACAAACCCGTTGGGGATAGATTTGGCTTGTTTATAATAGGGGCGCGTGTCAGGTTGCGAATACGAAATGGCATCATTTCCGCCGACCATCACAAATACGCCGTCTGGGGATGTGTCTATTATATCGGCTAATCGGCGTTCTAAGTTGATAATCGTATCGCCACCTACGCCTGCGTTGATAATTGTATCTTGCGGGCGCAATTGGGCGATATGCGCCACATAATTCCCGCCATAACTGCCTTCTGTGAGGCTATCTCCCAAAAAAATGAGCTTCATGATTCATCTTTCTTGAGCATGGCTTTTACCATATCGTAAATATCAATCGAATCAGGTAATGGATTTTGCCACAGTGTTTCGACTGCGAAATAAAATCCCCGTAAAATGGTGCTATGATAAATCCCCGCTTCGTTTGGGAGATGTTCGGCATAAACCCCATCTTCTAAGACCCAAAATTGGGCATCTTTTCGGCGAAAATCAATAATCCAATATTCTTTAACCCCTGCTTTTTCGTATTCCAAAAATTTTTGGATGCGGTCAGTGCGTTCACTGCCTTCTGATACGACTTCAACGACCAAATCTGCAACTCCGACCACCTGTTTTGCCTCAACATTAGCGGGATTATCGGGTGCTAAATATTGAATATCGGGCGCACGCGATACTTTGACCGCTTCTACTTTCATCAGAGTAGGGTCGGTATAAATTTCGCCTTTGATTGTTCTATCTATAAAAACTTTGAATAGCCAAGCCAAATAATTGACCACTTTATTATGGAATGGACTTGCTCCACCGGCCACCTCGACCACCTTTCCATTAACCCACTCAACAGGAATATCACCATAATCAGTGTCTAAAAACACATCATAAGGCACATTTTCGGCGATGATGTTGCCGATGATTGGCAAATCGTGAATGTTGATTTCGAGTTCTTTTTCATGTGTCATCATTTTATGCTTCCAAGTGATATTTAAGATTTCATTTGTGCAACCCAGTCTAAAATGTCACGTAGGGTAGGTGGCGGGCTTTGCCATAAGGTCATAACAGGTATCCACAAGCCTTTTAAGACACGACTATAATAGCGCCCATCGTCTGCGGGTGTTGCCCGTTGATATATGCCATTTTCGTCCAATTGATAAAATAGCGCCTCTTGATAGATGGGGTCAATGACCCAATATTCTTTTACCCCACCTTTTTCGTATTCTGTGAATTTATGGATGCGATCTGTACGTTCACTGCCTTTAGAGATGACTTCGACCACCAAATCGGCAGGTCCGATATTTTGATTGCGCCCAATTTTATGAAAACTCTCTGGCAATAACACCTGTAAATCTGGCGCACGACGTGGCAAGCTATCTCCCAAATCCATTAATCGCGGGTCTTGGAAGATGCGCCCACCACCTGTTGCTTCTAAGAATGCGAACAATAATATTTCGATAAAACGTACAATTTCATCATGTTCATCGCTGATACCGGGCATTTCTACGACCTTCCCATAGACCCATTCAACATGCACGTCACCGTAATCTGCCTCTAAAAATTCTTCGTATGGCACGTTTTCAGCGATGATTTTGCCAAGTATAGGGATATGTTCTATGTATGTTGGTTGTGTGACCATCTTTTTACTCCCATTAAAAAATAGGACGGTCTATCACCGTCCTATCTCATTATATATCACAATTTATCATCAACAGGTTAGAACAAATTAATCACCCACAGCCATTTCGAGGGCTTCGGATTGCCATTCATCGGCGTTGTAGGGTGGTAATTCACAGCGTAAATCAGGTTTTGCATCACGGAAACCGAGCGCGAAATCGGCTTGCATCAGTTGATGAATTTCGCTTGTGCCTTCATAAATCACCGCGCCCTTGCTATTGCGGAGGTAACGTTCTACGGGGTATTCATCGCTAAAGCCATACGCGCCGTGAATTTGAATGGCTTCGAGGGCGGCTTTCACACTGTGGTCGGTGGCATACCATTTTGCCATGCTGGTCTCGCGGGTGTTGCGGATGCCCACATTTTTTAACCAACCCACGCGATAACACAGCAAACTGGCGTTATCGTACCATTGTTGCATGTAGGCAATTTTTTGTTTAATCAATTGGTGATGGGCAATCGGTTTGCCGAATGTTTCGCGCTCATGGGCATATTTGATGCTATCCTCTAGGCAAGCGCGAATCAGACCCGTTGCGCCACTGGCGACAGTATAACGTCCGTTGTCGAGGCACGACATGGCAATTTTGAAGCCTTCACCTTCGAGTCCGAGCAGATTCTCGGCGGGGACTTCGACATTTTCAAATTTGACCCACCCCGTCGAGCCTGCCCGCACGCCGAGTTTGCCGTGAATATCGCCTGTGCTGACCCCCTTCATATCGCGGGTGACGATGAAGGCGCTCATGCCACGATGCCCCGCGTTGGGGTCTGTTTTGGCGACCACCAAAAAGTGATGCGCTTTGGTGGCGAGGCTAATCCACATTTTTTCGCCATTGAGGATATACACATCGCCTTGTTTTTTGGCGGTGGCTTTCATGCTGACCACATCACTGCCCGCATCGGGTTCGGTCAGGCAGAAGGCGGCGTATTTTTCGCCCCGCGCTTGGGGGGCTAAAAATTTTTGTTTTTGGGCTTCTGTACCCCATTGCAAAATCGCCATGCTATTCAAGCCGTGATGCACACTCATCACCACGCGCAGATGGGTATCGGCGCGTTCTAATTCTTCGCACACCAAACCGAGTGTGATGTAATCGAAGCCTTGCCCGCCATATTTGACGGGGATGCTGATGCCCAAAATGCCCAATTCTGCCATGCGAGGCAAAAAGGCGGGGTTCATCTCTTGTTTTCTATCCCATTCGCCGATGACGGGGATGACTTCTTTGGCGCACCAATCGCGCACCATTTTTTGTGCTTGTAAATGTTCTTCTGTTAGTGCAAAATCCATCTTATTACCTTTCAAAATATAATTTGATAGTGATTCTATCGAACACGATTGTCTGATTATATCACCATCATTACAGAAGGATTATCCCCAACCATGACCAAGCCGACCACACTCATCACCACTTATCTGCAAATGACCCATCCCGACCAATTCAAACCCGCATTTCATCCCAACCCCGATTTTACCATCACCCCAATAGGGCGCGTGGATACCGAATTTTATCTATTTTTGTATCGGTCTGTCGGTTACGAATGGGGCTGGCGCGATAGATTCTTGATGCCCATTCATGAACTCGAAGCGACATTATCGCGTGCCGAAATTTATGTCGCGTATGTGGATGGTGTGCCTGCGGGGTATATCGAACTCGAAAAAATGGGGGATGAGGTCGAAATCGCGTTTTTTGGATTGCGTCGCCCGTTCATTGGACGCGGATTAGGCAAGCATCTGCTCAGTTTTGGCATCCAACGCGCATGGGAATTGGCGGGGCAGGGTGGACGGGTGTGGGTGCATACGTGTAATTTGGATGGCGAGGCGGCATTGCCGAATTATATCGCCCGCGGCTTTGCGGTGTATAAAACCGAAGAAGAACCCATGCCCGAAAAATATGTAACGGATTTAGAATGAGGGCGTGATGACGATTTTCTGACTATCTATCGCGCTGATTAATTCTTGTATGGCGTGCATCAACCGCCGAAATGAACGCGAGAGTTGCGCGGTTTGTTCGATGTTGATGTGTTGTGTCATCTTGAGTTGGTCTATCGTTTCTCTGTAGCGCCGACCTTCTGGCATATTTGCGCTCAACCACTCTTTGACACCTCGTTTCTCTTCAATTTTATCAAGCGGATAAGATGCGCCTTCTCTTAAATAACCTTTTTGGACGAGTATATCGATATTGGCTAAAAACCATGCTTCATATTCACACTTAGCACATACAAAAGCGATTGGTATATGGATATTCATTTGTTGAACCCGCTTATGAAAGTCTTGGGCGAGGTTTATTGGACAATCGCCATCAGCATCGAGCAAAATTAAAATGCCATGCGCTTTATCTATTCGTATGCAGTGATGAATATACTTTTCAAACCCACCGACTTGAGTTAACTGATACCGACCTTTCGCATTTTTGGGAACATTAGTAAATATGTCGTATCGTTGGAAGTGGTTATGCAATAGTCTATTCATCAAATTAGGAAAGGCACTTTCTTCGCCATAACCTTCAACGACCAGTGAAATTGTTTTATTGGTCATATTGTTTACGCCTGAGTCGCCCTTCCATACTGAGTATGTCACTTGTACTCATGAATTTTTCCGCCACTGCTTCTAATAACCTATCATCCATACCATCTATTTTTGTGCCATCATCTGTTAACTCGACAACCCGAATTGTATGTGCATCAAATCGTGAGATTAAATCTGGGCTATGTGTTGTAATGATGATTTGTTGACGCAACCCCGATTCTTGAATCGCATCACATAACATGGCTAATATACTCGAATGGATGAATAGTTCGGGTTCTTCGATGATGGTTAATGAAGGTCTGTAAGGTTGATATAATGCTGTTAATAAACTCAATAATCGTACTGTGCCATCCGACTCTTGCGACAGGGTAAATTTGTTTTGGTTGTTATATATGAGTGTTGTAAGTAAATAATCTGGTTCTATATTTTTGACATGGATAGCCTCTACACCAATGATGAGGGATAAGTATTCGATAATCTCATCATGAATCTGGGGGGTATTCTGTTGGATATGATATAAAACAGATGCTAAGTTTTCTCCATTTTCCATCAGTATTTTATTATCATTTGTTTTTTGAAGATCATGACGGATGGTTTTAGGATGAATAGCATATAACCGAATATCTCGTAAAAACGTGTAGATATTTTCAAATTCAGCATAATTTGTTAGTAAAGGCAAAATGAAATTGTTCGATAACTTGCCAACAGGTAAATTATATGGCGTGGTTTTCCATATCCCATGCTGATAATCGAATAGGATTTTATCATTTTGACGGCAATATTCTTGCTGAATAATATCCGTAGTTGATGAAGTAGAAATGGCAACACCATACGTATAATCATTCTCATTGATGTTGATAACCAATTCAATTAAAAAATAACTAGAATCGGCATGATGACCTTGTGATTGGTGTTTGATATTGGGTATTCCACCGCTTTTCTCGATAGCAAGCGATAAATTGATTACTGCATCACTCAAGAAGCGCAACGCATCCACAAAATTACTTTTACCCGACCCGTTTTCGCCGACCAGCACCATTAAATCGGGCATTTCGACCGTCAAATCGGTGATACTGCGGTAATTTTTTATTGTGATGCGTTTAATGCGCCTCTTGAGCATGACATTATCCTCTAACTCATCAGTAGCTGGGCATGGTGGGGTCTATCTCTTTCGCCCATGCCAAAATGCCACCATCTACATTATACAATCTATTCACATCATACCCGATTTCGCGGAGCATGTGAATCACATCGGCGCTCCGTTTACCAGAACGGCAATGTACGATGATGTCTTTATCCATTGGCAAATCGGCTAAGACCGTTTCTTCGCGCAATTTACGCCCCGCTAAAACGGCATTTTTGGCGGCTTGAATCGTGCCTTTGGGGATGCGTAATGTGCCATCCAGTGCCGAAATTTCCCATTCATGCGGTTCGCGCACATCCAAAATTAGGGTGTTATCACCGCTATCGATTCGCGCTTTGAGTTCTTTCACCGTTATCACCAACATATCGTCATCGGTGGGAATATCACTGCTATATAAGCTGTTGTCGTGGGCAGGTGCGCCACAGAACATCTCGTAATCAATCAACTCGACCTGTTCACGCGGGATACTGCATACCGGGCAATCGGGATTTTTATGCACTTTGATGGTGGTGAAGCTCATTTCGAGCGCATCATACAACATCATGCGCCCAATCATCGGCTCACCAATGCCCAAAATTAGTTTGATGGCTTCGGTGGCTTGCATCGTGCCGATGGTACCGGGCAAAATTCCTAACACGCCCCCTTCGGCACAACTGGGTACGAGACCCGGAGGCGGTGGTTCTGGGAACATGCACCGATAGCACGGACCCTCTTGGGCATAAAACACGCTCAATTGACCCTCAAACCGAAAAATACTGCCATACACATTTGGTTTGCCCAATTTGGCGCACGCATCATTGACCAGATAGCGCGTTGGAAAATTATCTGTGCCGTCAATAATCACATCATACGGCTCAAAAATGTCGAGCGCGTTATCTGATGTCAGTGGCACATTGTATTTGACGATTTCGATGTCGGGGTTAATATCTTTCAACCGAATTTCGGCACTATCCAATTTGGATTTGCCAACGGTCGAAAGCCCGTGAATGACCTGACGGTGCAGATTGCTCTCATCTACCACATCATAATCCACCAAACCCATCGTGCCGATGCCCGCCGCGGCGAGGTACAACGCGGTTGGACTGCCCAACCCACCCGTGCCAATCAACAATACTTTGGCGGCTTTGAGTTTGCGTTGTCCTTCGATGCCGACTTCGGGCATGATGACATGACGGCTATAACGGCGGATTTCTTCGTTGCTGAGTGTTGCTTGTTCAGTGACTAACGCTTGCATGATACTCCTTTATACGGTTATAAACCAATTTGTTGAACCAATTTATCGGCAGGTGTTGCGCCGTAATTGATATGTTGCGTATTGCCATGTTGGTCGAGGATGATGGTCGTTGGGGACGAAAACACGCCCCATTTTTCGGCAATCTCGGGGTATTCGGTGGCATCAATCTCGATAATTTGCACCACATCACCCAATTGTGCCTCTAGGCTATCCAACGCAGGACGTTGTTGCGTCTTGCAGGGGATACAGGTCGGCGTGGAAAAATACACCACCGCAGGCTTACCTTTGGATAATCGGCTAAAAATCACATCTCCGTCAGTATTCAGACGGCGAATACGCGCCTTTTGTTGATATTGAAACCACAAAAACGCGCCAAATCCGAGCGCCAATAACCCAATTGTGAATAGCGTCCGTTCCAACATGGCAATCATCCTCACTTATGAATGGCGAATAGGGGCTTTATCGAAACCTTTAATGCCCAAGCGGTTAAATTGATAATACATCCAGCATCCCGCGCAGAAATTGAGCCAGAAATTCAGGTTGGCGAGGATAATCACCACCCACACCAAGCCCCATCCCAACACGGGAATATTGGCGAGTAGGGCAACCGTCCCCGCGCCGTTGAAAATGCTCCCCACCAACATGGCAAACCGATGCGGTTGCGGATGGTCTGCGATGATATTCGGTTTGACGATGCCCGCAGGTTTGAGCCATTGGGTATAAATTAATTTATACGGGGCGAATGGCGCGTTGATGGCGCTCAAGAATTGGCTCATCGCCACGAATGCCACAAAAATCCAGCTATTCAGGATGAACCCGATTAACAAGGCGATGATGGTGATGGCTTGCCCCACTTTTAGACCCGCGTGGTCTACTTTGGGGAGTGTGTCGGATGTCATGTTTCCTCCAAATAACTATTGACTGATAAAACAAATATGTCCGATATGCTTTGTCGTATATTAGACGACATAATGAACATCTATCATACGAGTAGATTTTTTAGATGTGTTGTTGGTTTTCAGACGCGCAGAAGCACTCCCGTAATTGTTTACGCCGATCATTGGAGATGAATATGTCATTTAGGGCGGATATACGCTATGCTCATCCGCCCCTACACATCTTCAAATAGAGTGGGCGGATATACGCTACGCTAATCTACCCCTCCACACTTGAAAATTTTCGTGACCTGTACGGGACGATTAGCGCGGAGCGCGTATATCGTCCCTAAATATGTCCATCACCCAATGATTAGCACCCCCCCGCGATACTAGGGATAATCCGCAAGGCGGTGTTATCTTCGATGCTGGTATCCATGCCTTGCAAGAAACGCGCATCTTCATCACCGATGAAAACATTCACAAAATTCCGTAATTCACCATCTTTGAACAAATGTGGTTCTAATTCAGGAAATTGTGTTATTAAATCACGGAGCGCCGCGCCAACCGTATCACCACTGACGGTCACTTGTGCGGTGTTGTTGGTGTATACACGCAGGGGAGTCGGGATTTTGATACTTGCCATAATGCAATTGTGTCCTTTCTGATACAAGTTATCCATTTTTCTTATTGGGGCGGCTTTTCTTTTTCCACATACGGTCTAAATAACCACCCACCAGTTCGGTCATCGTCTCGACTTCGACTAAAAACGAGTCGTGACCAAAAGACGCTTTGACACGTTGGTATTCTACATTTTTCTTGAGTCTGCGTAATGGGTCTACCAATTCGCGGGCTTGTTTATCGGTATATAACCAGTCGCTACTGAAACTCACGACCAAAAAATTGGCATTGGTCTTGCGTAACGCATCATAAATGGTGGAGTAGCCATCACTGACATCGTAATAATCGAGGGCTTTGGTGATGTATAAATACGAATTGGCATCAAATCGCTCGACAAATTTTTCGCCCTGATATTGCAAGTAACTTTCGACCGCGAATTCGGTCTCGAAAGTATATGCCAGTTGTGTCCGATTTTGCAAATTGCGCCCAAATTTGGTCTCTAGTGAATATTCGCTCATGTAGGTGATATGCCCAATCATCCGCGCCACCGCCAAACCCGCATCGGGTTTTTGTGGATGGTCGTAATAATCACCGCGTCGCCAGTTGGGGTCGGCATAAATTGCTTGTCTGCCGATTTCGTTGAAGGCGATATTTTGGGTGGATGAGCGAGGTGTGCTGGCGATGAACAACACATTTTCGACCCGTTCAGGATAATTCACCGCCCATTGGAGCGCCTGCATTCCGCCCATGCTCCCGCCACCAACGGCGAATAATTTCGATATGCCTAATCTATCCAACAAATGGCGTTGCGCCTCGACCATATCGCTAATGGTGATGACCGGAAAGCGCAAGCCATACGGTTTGCCATCGGGCGCGAGGGATGACGGTCCCGTGCTACCGCGGCATCCGCCGATGACATTCGAGCAAATGATGAAATAACGGTTGGTATCGAACATCTTATTCGGACCAACGGCTTCATCCCACCAACCGGGCGCTTCATCGGGGTTATCGGTATAATACCCCGCCACATGCGAATCGCCCGATAGGGCATGGCAGATTAAAATGGCGTTGGATTTATCGGCATTCAACGTCCCGTATGTTTCGTAGGCGATGGTGAAATTATCGAGTACACCACCAGACCGCAATTTTAACGGAGTATTGAATTGCGCGAATTGCCGTTCCACAATGCCGACACTCGTCTCGCGGGTGTGAACTCGAACTGATTTGGATTGTTTCTGTTTTCCGTTAGGCATTTTTCACCTAGATGATATGGTTATCGTTTTCGCTGAGGGTTCAAAATCCTCAGCCTGTACCACCAAAGCGTACTAAAGGCGCTCAATTTATCTTTATAGCAACAACCATTTGCCTCAAAATGGTGTCAAAATAGCCCCTTCTGGGGGCTTCCACAATCGAATCGCTAGGGGGTTTTGACTCCCTAGCGAGGCTTATTTATTTCTGCGATATTGCCAATGCTTGGTCTAAATCCCACAAAATATCGTCAATATCCTCAATGCCGATAGACAGACGGATATAATCCGCAGAGACACCGCTCAATGCTTGGTCTTCTTCTCCCAATTGGCTGTGAGTGGTGGTGGCGGGATGAATGGCGAGCGTGCGTGAATCACCCACATTTGCCAAATGCGAGACCAATTTCAGGTTATCAATGAATTTTTTACCTGCTTCTTTGCCGCCTTTGATGCCGAATCCCAACACTGCACCCGCCCCTTTTGGCATGTATTTTTTGGCGCGTTCATGACTGGGGTGGCTTTCAAGACCCGGATAATTCACCCACGACACCGATTTGTGCGATTCTAAAAATTTGGCAATGGCTAAGGTGTTGCTGACGTGTCTGTCCATGCGTAATGCCAATGTTTCTAAGCCGATGATATTCAAAAAGCTGTTGAACGGCGCTTGCGAGCCACCAAAATCGCGCAAGCCGACCACACGGGCGCGGACGATGAAGGCAATCGCATCGCCGACAAATTCCGAGATGACCGCGCCATGATAGGCGGGTTCTGGTTTGACAATGCCGTTATGACGACCGCTGGCTGTCCAGTTGAATTTGCCACCATCAATAATCACCCCGCCGATGCTCAAGCCGTGTCCACCAATCCATTTGGTGGTCGAGTGAAGCGCAATATCTACGCCGTGTTCAAAGGCTTTGAATAAATAGGGTGTGCCGAAGGTGTTATCGACCACCACAGGCAAGCCGTGCGCGTGCGCGATTTGGCTGATCGTTTCAAAATCGGGGATTTCGAGTTTGGGGTTGCCGAGTGTTTCGAGGTAGATAAAACGGGTCTTATCGTTGATGAGCGATTCGATTTTGCTCGGATCGGCATTTTCGACAAAATGCACTTTAATCCCCAAACGGGCGAGGCTATATTTCCACAGGGTGTATGT
This sequence comes from Anaerolineae bacterium, assembly GCA_034436155.1. GTDB lineage: Bacteria > Chloroflexota > Anaerolineae > Aggregatilineales > Phototrophicaceae. The sequence goes on along the minus strand of DAOTVP010000009.1, from coordinate 7,728 downwards.
CCCACCATACAACGCGCTGGATGAGATGATTTCGTCGCCCGTATCACATAACGAGAGCGCGGTTAGGGTCTGTGCGAATTGACCCGATGCCGTCGCCAATGCCGCCACACCACCTTGTAATGCCGCCACCCGTTGTTCAAATACATCGGTGGTCGGATTCATGATGCGTGTATAAATATTGCCCGCTTCGGTCAATCCAAACAGCGCCGCGGCGTGGTCTGTATTGCGGAATTGATACGATGTGGTTTGATACAACGGCACAGCACGCGCACCTGTGGTCGGGTCTGGTGAGTAACCCGCGTGTAAGGCTTGCGTATTAAACCCAAATTTTTTTTCATCGCTCATGGTGTGGGGTATCCTTCCTAAAATAAATAGATAAGTGACAATGTGTTGTTAGGCTTGAATATGTAATTGTTCAGCATCAAATGCGGTGCGGTCTGGGCGTAAGCGCCAGCAAGTCATATCCACGGCTTTGCCATTTTGCACCGATGTGATGATGTACACAAAGTTGGGGAGGGCATGGTCACGGTCATAGACCGATGGAATAGCGGGCGAATCGGGGTGGCTATGATAATATCCCACCAGCACCAACCCACGCGCATCGGCTTCATCTTCCATTTTTGACCAATTTTGTGGGGTCATGGCGTAGCGGTGATATTGTTCTTCGGTATCGAACACATTCTCTACACCAATCACGCCGACAATTTGGGTTGTGCCGTCATGAATTTCGCCCAATAAAAAGCCACCCCCTTCGTTGGGGTAGGTGGATTCCATCTGCTCGAAAATGTCGGCTTGCAACCGTGCGGGAAGGGTGACGCTCATGCCATGCTCCTTATGATATGTAACCGTAGCTAAATAAAAAACAACCATCCTCTATTTTGCAGGACGGTTGTCGTGATGGCTTGCTCATTGCCTCATGAAATGTGTTCGCACCGAAACGGTCAAACGCCCTGCTGGTCGTGACTAGGGAACTTACACATGCACATGAGTGAAACGCAATTGAACAGCTTCATGCTAAATCTCCATTACTGATTATACAGATAGGGTAACACGCTATTTTCATTTGTCAAGATACTAATCACCAATTTGGGGTGATATTGTGCATTATTTATCAAATGCTTAATCGGTTTCTCTGTTTATTCCTCGCGTGTAATGATATACTTGCCTTAAAATTTAATGCTTAACACCATAATCTAATTTTTAGGAGAAAATCATGTCCGAAGCACCCAAAAATAAAGGCGGTCTCGAAGGAGCCGTCGTTGCCGATATTACCACCAGCCTCGTAGATGGCGAAAATGGTCGTCTGGTTTATGCGGGTTACGAAATTGAAGATCTCGCCGCCAACGCCACCTATGAAGAAGTGGTCTTCTTGCTTTTCAAGACGCGCTTGCCCAATAAAAAAGAACTCGAAGAAATTCGTAACGAAATCGCAAGCCACGCTGTCGTCCCTGGTCGTATTTTAGAGATGATGAAAAAATTGCCCCCCAAAGCTGAACCCATGGCGGTTTTGCGGACGATCGTCTCTGCGTTGGCACACTATGACCATAATTCAGAAAACCTGACCGATAAAACAGTGGCGTATCACACCGCCTTGCGTTTGATTGGTCAAATCACCACTGTCACCGCCGCGTGGGATAGAATCCGCAAAGGTCAAGAACCGATTGCCCCGCGTGTCGACTTAACCCTCGCCGAAAATTTTGTCTACATGCTCACAGGCAAACAACCCGATAAAACCGTATCGGATGCGTTTAATGTGTATATGGTGTTGCTCGCCGAACACGGCATGAACGCCAGCACATTCGCCGCCCGCGTCACTACGGCAACAGGCTCGGATATGTATAGCGCCGTGGTGAGCGCCATCGGCACGCTCAAGGGACCCTCACACGGTGGCGCGAATGCCGAAGCCATGCGGATGTTCATGGAAATCGATAATGTCGAAAATGTGCAAAAATGGTTTGACCACGAAGTCAAAACTGGCAACCGTCGCATTATGGGCATTGGACACCGCATTTATAAAGCACTCGACCCACGCGCCCAAATCTTGAAAGAACATGCCATCAAGATGTGTAACGCCACAGGTAATACCCGTTGGCTCGATATTGCCATCAAATTAGCCGATATTGCCTTACAAGATGAATACTTCATCAGCCGTAAATTGTATCCCAATGTCGATTATTACAGCGCCATTTTGCTGTATACGCTCAATTTGGATATTGATATGTTCACCCCTCTGTTCGCCATGTCGCGTATCGCAGGCTGGACAGCCAACATTATTGACCAAATGGGTGGTCGCCTGATTCGCCCTGATGCCAATTATGTCGGACCGTTGGGCTTAAAATATAGCCCACCACAATAATTGAACGGGTGCTGTGGAGGCATATACGCCTTCGGCTAATGCCTCCCTACATATTTGATAATCCTATCGGGGCGGATTAGCGCACAGTGCGTATATCCAACCTTCACACACCCTAAAATCTAGCGATTTCGTCCGTATTGTTCGTGGCTCGATACCCAATCGGACGATGAAATGGCGGCGGCAAGCGATAATTCGCCCGCCAAAACCACGCCTGCGATGATCTCTGCCAGTTTGTTCACCTTCCCACGTCCATAGCAACCCATAATCTCTAAACATTCGCGTTGAGTCGCCAAACCCGTCCCGCCACCATACGTAGCGACAATCAATGATGGAATGGTGATGGAGATGTATAAATCGCCGTCATCGGTTAACTCGGTATACACCACCCCCGCCGATGATTCGGCAACATTCGCCACATCCTGCCCTGTTGCGATGAACATGGCGGTGATGGCGTTAGGAGAATGACATCCGTTGTTATTCGCGCCCGATAAAAATGCGCCGACATTGGCGACTTGCGAATGCCGATGCAAACTCGATGGCTCGACACGCATCACATGATTCAGCACATCGCGTTTAATCGTTGCTTCTGCCGTCACACGCTTGCCACGAGTCCGCATAATATTGACCTGCGAGGCTTTTTTATCGGTAGCAAAATTCGATTCGAGATAAAAATGTTGAATCGGTTCTGGATATTGGTCTAAAATCCAGCTACAGGCGGCAAAGGTGGCGCGTCCGACCATATTCTGACCAGCGGCATCGCCCGTAGAATAATTAAACCGTAAAAACACAAATTTATTCGAGAGGTATGGGTCTATATATTGTAATTTCGCCACACTCGAAGTCGCTTCTGCTTCGGTGCGAATTTGATCAAGATGATTATTCACCCATGTCAAAAATTCGCGCCCCTCAAGGGCATTGTTGAACACGAACACAGGGGCGCGTTGCATGGCATCACCAACAACCGTGCATTTTGCGCCACCACTCAGGTTAATCACCTTGATACCCCGATTATACGATGCCACCAGCGTGCCTTCGGTGGTCGCCATCGGCACGATAAATTCCCCTTTGGCGTGTTCGCCGTTAATCAGGACGGGTCCCGCAAAGCCAATCGGGATTTGTGCCACACCAACAAAATGCTCAATATTACCTTTGGTGATGTGTGGGTCGAATGAATAATGTGGCAGATGTTCGAGTTTTTTGCCCGAAAATTCTTCGACAAATGCTTGGCGTTTTTTGATGATGTCTGACGAATAATCATCCGTGCTATCGCGGGGGATGCGAATGAGATGTTCGTCTTGGGTGGTAATCGAATCTTCCACGCCGATATTCAACTCGCCGAACATCTCGGCTTCAACGGTGATTTCGATGCTGTGCTTGCCTTCAGGCAGATGGTCGGTATGGATGATGAACGTGACCACCTTCGCCAACGGAAAATCAACTGGCTCAAAGGTGGGGGTGATTTTACGCGGTGCATCGCCAAAATCGAGCATAATCGCGCCGTGTGGGATTTCATGACCATTAATCGCAACCGATTTAATCGCCAAAACACGGGTATCGCTCAGACGATTTTTGAGCGAAAATTTGATGCCTCCTTCGATATTTTCTAAACTGCCGAAGGTGTATAATTGCTTGAGGATGAGGGTTGGGATGGTGACAGACATAATCAAAAACTCCTTTAAGAACGCAATAGTCGGTTTCGTATGACAATTTTTCGCTTTTTGTTAAACTAGAGTATAGCGGATTTTATGGTTTCGCCAAATAATTGCATAAAATCCCCCTTTTTTTTACCCACACAATCCATCACAATGACCACATGACAAAACATTTACACACGATTTTGCATCAGATAAAAAATTGTCATATCGCTGTGATTGGCGATGTGATTTTAGACGAATACCTCATCGGAAACGCCACGCGCATGAGCCGAGAAGCCCCTGTGCCTGTGTTAGAATTCACAACCCGCAAACTCATCGCGGGCGGTGCGGGCAATCCATCGGCGAATTTAGCTGTGTTGGGGGCGCAAGTGTATCCAATCGGCGTGGTGGGGGATGATGAATTTGCGCCCGCCCTCAAACACATTTTGACCGAGAAAAATATCCATATCGGCGGGATTATCACCGATACCTCGCGCCCGACCACCGTGAAAACGCGCATCATGGCGCAAATGGGCTTGCGTTTTCCGCAACAAGTCGCCCGATTAGACCGATTATCGCGCCTGCCAATTTCTGAGAATATCCAAAACGCGATTGTGGATACTATATCGGCGCAATTGCCTCATCTTCATGCTGTGTTGTGTTCCGATTATCACGGCGGATTGCTCACATCGGCATTGGTGGATAGCATCCGCACGATCGCCCGTGATAAAATTTTGACTGCCGATGCACAAGGCGAATTGAGCAAATATCACCATTTCGATGTGGTCAAATGCAATGCCGATGAAGCCCAAAACGCGCTCGGCATGTCGCTCAAAACGGATACCGATTTCGCCCATGCCGCCCAACATTTATGCCAGTCACTGAATTTACGCGGTGCGATGGTCATCACACGCGGGGGCGATGGCATGACGATTGCCCAAGCCAACGGGGAACATCATCACATCCCCGCGCCACACGTCACCGATGTCTACGATACGGTTGGTGCGGGGGATACAACCATCGCTATCCTAACAGGCGCGTTATGTGCGGGCGCAACTTATACCCAAGCGGGGGTATTAGCCAATATCGCCAGTGGGCTGGTGGTGCGCCGTGTGGGAAATTATACGCCGACTATCGCCGAAATTATCGCCGAATTAGACCAAGACGAGGATTAAATTATCATGCGTCAACCGCCGAATGTCTCCGAATATTATAAAATGGTGTGGGAGATTGTGAAGCAAATCCCGCGTGGCATGGTGGCAACCTACGGGCAAATCGCTACCATGATTCCCGTGCCAGATGGTGTCGAACCGCCCGCGTACGATAAATTATCCCCGCAGTGGGTTGGGAACGCCATGCACGCCACGCCCGATAATAGCGGTATCCCATGGCAACGGGTAATTAACAGCATGGGCAAAATCAGCTTTCCAGAAGGGAGCAAGCAAGCCTTATTGCAACGCGAACTTTTGGAAGCGGAAGGGGTGATTTTTGACGATAAAAATCGGGTGGATTTTAACGAATTTGGTTGGGACGGACCCGATGACGATTGGCTGAACGAACACGGATTTTATGCGCCGCGTCCGCTTCGCAAAAAGCCCAAAAGCGGGCAGGCAAGCCTGTTTTGAAAATTGCGCTTGTGGCTCAAAACCACAAGCTAACATCATTGTGAAAGCATCCTAAAGGATGCTCATTTATACGAATATGAGGCGAAAACAACCAACTTAGCCACCTTCAGGTGGCTTCCAAAAATGCCTAGCTGGATGCTTTGAGCATCCAGCGACACGCTTAAAAATGAATTTATGCACTAAAACATGATATAACAACTGATGACAAAAAGGATATGACACGCAATGGATACAATCGATTTACGCAGTGATACCGTCACCCACCCCACGCCAGAAATGCGCGAGGCGATGGCGCACGCCATTGTCGGCGATGATGTGTATGGTGAAGACCCTACGGTGAATCAGCTTGAAGCAGAGGCGGCGCAAATGCTCGGCAAAGAGGCGGGCTTATTTGTCACCAGTGGCAGTATGGGCAATCTGGTCGCCATCATGACGCACTGCAATGGGCGGACGGATGAAATCATCTTGGGCAACAAGGCGCATATTTTCAGATACGAAACAGGCAGTGCTTCGGCACTTGGCGGGGTGCATCTACACACCATCCCCAATCAACCCGATGGCACATTGCGCCTAGAGGATATTCAAACGGCTATCCGCGAAGATGACCCTCACTTTCCGCGCACCAAATTGATTTGCCTCGAAAATACACAAGGGACACTCGGCGGGGTGGCGCTCCCCAAGTCGTATATTGACGATGTGGGCAAAATCGCCAAACAACATAACCTCAAATTGCATATCGATGGCGCACGGATTTTTAACGCCGCCACCGAATTGAACATCCCTGTGGATGAATTGGTCGCCAGCGCCGATTCGGTCACATTTTGTCTATCCAAAGGGTTATGTGCGCCTGTGGGGTCGGTATTGGTGGGCAGTCGGGAATTTATAGACGAAGCCCGCCGAATGCGTAAATTATTGGGCGGGGCGATGCGCCAAGCGGGAATACTCGCCGCGGCGGGTCTGATTAGCCTGCGGATGATGACCAAACGGCTCGATGAAGACCACAAAACAGCACGTACCATCGGCGAAGGGATTCAAAACATCGCAGGGATTCACGTCAAGAGTATTCACACCAATTTCGTATTTTTCGAGGTGTTGCCAACTGCGAAACTCTCGCCACAAGAATTGATTGATAAACTCGATGCTGAATATCGCATCAAATTATCGTTGTATCCGGGTTATACGCATACATTTCGGATTGTGACACATTATTGGGTCACACCAGAACGCGCCCAAGTGGTGATTCGGGCATTGCGTACCTTGTTGAATTGAGAAAAAATATGCCAGATAACACACCGCTAGATGACGAATTAGACGATGAATACGCCGATTATGATGATGAAGACGGCGGATATGCGTTGTATCGAGGCGCGACCAACGATCCCATCTTCGGCTTGCTACTCGCGGTAGCCGTCAGCGTTGGGCTGATGCCCCTCATCGGCACAGGCGGGGCGGATGTGCGCTATACCATCACCTGGGGCATGTTAGCCGTCTTCGGCGTGTTGGCGTGGCTCTTCGGCGATGCCACGCGAATCGCTCAGGAACGCCCGGATAATGTGTTATGGGGTGTGGTATTTGGCTTGGTGTTGGGCGTGCCGTTATTGCTATTCGGTGGTGAAACACTCACCCAATTGGCGCAGGCGATGTTCCCCAATATGACGGGGGGAATCGTTTTAGCCTATCTGATATTTGTGATTCCACTGGCAGAGACGTTGTTTTTTCGGGGGATATTACAACGCACCCGTCCATTTTGGGAAGTTGGAGCATATAGCACAGGCTGGACGATGTTGCAGATTTTCCCACTGATTAACATCAACGCCCTGCCCTTGATTGCGGGATTTATGATGGTCATGGCGAATATGTTGTATGGCTACGTGCATGACCGCAACGGATTGGCGGCGGCGTGGGTATGCCAAATCACCATTCACCTGTTGCTATTTTTCGTGCCGATATTATAAAAAGGCGGATATACGGGCTTGCGCCCTAATCCGCCTCTACATATTGTATTGTTCACTGACATCGTGAACAGGGGGTGTTCAGAGACATCGTGACTAATACAAACTTGCGATATACTTATCTCCAACTAAAAAGAAACGGGAGGAGGTCATTTGTGAAC
>DAOTVP010000008.1:0-146704 GCA_034436155.1 Anaerolineae bacterium | reverse complement strand
ACAAGAACACCTCAAATACTCATAGTTGCCCCTTGACAGCAAAATGCAAGGTTGGTATATTTTGTCGTCTATAACAAATTTTTTACAGTTGAAATCGTGAGCGATGAAAAAATGACCCCTTTTTTCTATCGCACTTTTTGTATTTTTAGTCCTTGTGGGTTGTTCGTTGTTGGTAGTCCATCAAGAGGAGTGCGTGCTACATGCAAAAAGATAATTCGTCTACATTAGAGGCGAAGGAATTTAGCGCACTGCGCGTTAGCTTGGCATCGCCAGATGCAATAAAGTCGTGGTCTTATGGTGAAGTGACAAAACCAGAGACCATCAACTACCGCCGTTTGCGTCCAGAAAAAGATGGTTTGTTCTGTGAGGCAATTTTTGGTCCCACCCGTGATTGGCAATGTTATTGTGGAAAATATAAGAATATCCGTTATCGTGGTATTATCTGCGATAAATGTGGTGTTGAAGTCACGCGCTCATCGGTTCGTCGTGAACGGATGGGGCATATCGAACTCGCCGCCCCTGTGGCGCATGTTTGGTATACTCGCCGTGTACCGAGTTATTTGGGGCTTTTGCTCGATATTAGTCGCCGTAATTTAGACCGTGTTCTGTACTTCGCCCAATATGTTGTGACACATATTGACGAAGAAGCGCGTCGTCGTGCTTTGGATAAAATTGATAAAGAATTGCAATCTAAAGAAGATGAACTTGGTGGTGATATTCGTGAGCAGATGGAGACCATCAAGTCGCAACGCGATACCCAATTAGACGAATTTGAATCGCGTGCGGCAGAAATTAACCGTCATTATGATGAAGAATTTACCCGCCTGAGCGACCGTTTGATGTCTGAAGCGCAAGCCATTCAAGCCCGCTTAGAAGGGTTGCGTGGTCAAGTTATTGATGAAGACATCAACTTTGAAAGCACCAATTTGGTTGTTGTCACCAAAGGCGAGATCGTCAATAATGATCATATCGCCCGTGTGAATGCGTCTGTCACGCAACATCTGAGCGAAATTCAAATTGAGATTGAACGGCTACGCCAAATCGACCTTGACGGGTTGGATAGTCAGGTCGATGAAATCTCGCATCAAGTCGCTCGCCTCGAAGAAGAGCATCTGGGCGAACTTGACCAACGTATGATGAGTGTTCGTAGTTCCGCCGAAAAAGCCCGTCAGGAAATTAAAGAATTACACGTCTTGCAATTCTTATCTGAGACGCGCTACCGTGAATTGCGCCAGAAATACAGCCAAGTATTCACTGCCGATATGGGCGCAGAAGCCTTTTATAAAATCCTGAAAGACTTGGATTTGGATAAATTGGCGAAGGAACTGTGGCACGAAGTTCGCAATACAAAATCGAAGCAACGTAAAAAGAAAGCGACCAAGCGTCTGCGCGTGGTCGAGAGTTTGCGTAAAAGTGAAAATCGTCCCGAATGGATGATTTTGACCATTCTGCCCGTCATTCCGCCCGATTTGCGCCCGATGGTGCAATTGGATGGTGGGCGCTTCGCCACTAGTGACCTCAACGATTTGTATCGCCGTGTGATTAACCGCAACAATCGCCTCAAGCACTTGCTCGAATTGGGTGCGCCCGATGTGATTGTCCGTAACGAGAAGCGGATGCTTCAAGAGGCGGTAGATAGCCTGATTGATAACAGCCAACGCGGTAAAGCTCTCAGCCGCCGCGGACGGCGCGAATTAAAATCTCTGAGCGATATGCTCAAGGGTAAAAAAGGTCGCTTCCGCCGTAACCTGTTGGGTAAACGGGTCGATTATTCGGGACGCTCGGTTATTGTTATCGGTCCGCGCCTCAAGTTGTATCAATGCGGTTTGCCCAAGACGATGGCGCTGGAACTCTATCGCCCATTTGTGATTAGCCGTTTGGTGCGTCATAACTACGCCAGCAATGTGAAGGGCGCAAAACGCATCATTGAGCGCGAAAAACCAGAAGTCTGGGAAGTGCTTGAGGAAGTCATCAAAGAACGTCCTGTGTTGCTTAACCGTGCGCCAACCTTGCATCGCTTGGGTATTCAAGCCTTTGAACCGCAATTGGTCGAAGGTAAAGCTATCCAAATTCATCCTTTGGTGTGTTCGGCGTTCAATGCCGACTTCGATGGCGACCAAATGGCGGTGCATGTGCCACTCAGCGATAAGGCGGTCAAAGAAGCCCGTGAGCTGATGCTGAGTACCAAGAATCTGCTCAAACCTGCCGATGGTCAACCAGTTGTGGGTCCTGCTAAAGATATGGTGTTGGGCAATTATTACCTGACTATGGACCCGACTGTCGAAGTGGTCACGCTCAAAGAAAAAGCAGATAAATTCCGCCACATTGAGGATGTGTATCATCCCAAAGTGCGTGTCGGTATTCCGTTCCGCCGTAATGGGTATTATTTCGCCATGCGCCGTGTGATTCCGGGCATGGTGTTGTATGAAGATACTATCCAAGTGGATGATACAGGTCGTAAAAAAGTGGTCGAATCGGCATTCGATCGCACTCTACGGGCATTGCTCGAAGGCGAAGTGGATTGTTTGCTCGCCAACGGCTACGAGATGCTCAAGGTTATCAAGAAAAAAGGTCTGCAAGATAAGGTCGAACTCTCGAATGTGAATGAGCGCCGTATCGTTGTGGATATGGATGAGGTCGAATATCTGTATCGGTTGGGCTTGGTTGGATTGCATACCCCGATTTTACTCGGCAATTATTATGACCATCGTGAACCCCAAGCCGAACCTGAATTGACCACCGTTGGGCGTGCGATTTTTAATCGGATTCTCCCCGATGAATTGCGCTATGTCCAAGAAACAATGGGTAAAAAGCAACTGCAAACCTTAGTCGACCGCGCCTATCGTAAAATCGGCTCTGACCGTACCACCGATTTGGTCGATGCCATTAAAAATCTTGGCTTTTATTATGCGACCATCTCTGGGACGACCATCGCCGTGAGCGATTTAACCATCCCCGAAGAACGGGAACGCATCATTGCCGATGCCGAAGCCGTTGTTGAGGCGGCAGAACGGGATTATCGCCGTGGTTTGATGACCGAAGATGAACGCTATCAAGCCACTATTGACGAATGGGGACGTGCTAAAGATAAATTGCAAGACCTCATCCGTGATACACTCGATCCATACGGTCCGATTGCGATTATGGCACTATCTGGCTCGACAAAAGGTGGTTTTGGTCCAATCACCCAATTGGCGGGGATGCGCGGTTTGATGGCAGACCCCTCTGGTCGGATTATCGACTTGCCCATCGTCAGCCACTTCCGTAAAGGTTTGACGGCGCTGGAATATTTCATCTCGACACATGGTGCGCGTAAAGGGTTGGCAGATACGGCACTCCGTACCGCCGATGCGGGGTATCTGACACGTCGTTTGGTGGATGTGGCGCAGGATGTGATTGTGAACCGTGTGGATTGTGGCACGGAACGCGGGATGATCATCCGCCGTAGCGAAGATGTGGCGGGTCAGACCTTGTTTGAACGGATTGTCGGGCGGTGCGCCGCACGCGATATTTATCATCCTGAAATGGGCATTTTGATTGTGCCACGCAACGGCATGATTGATGAAGATGTCGCCGACATCATCCAAAATAGCACCATCGAAGAGGTGTATGTCCGCAGTCCGATGACATGTGCCCTCATTCATGGCATTTGTGCCTTATGTTATGGGCGCGATTTGGGTCGTGGTGATATGGTTGAAATTGGCGCGGCGGTTGGCATTGTGGCGGCACAATCCATCGGCGAACCCGGTACCCAATTGACACTCCGTACTTTCCATACAGGTGGGACGGCGCAAGCATCGGGTGATATCACCAGTGGTCTGCCTCGCGTGGAAGAATTGTTTGAAGCGCGCAAGAAGCCGAAAGGCGAGGCGGTCATGACCGATATTGGTGGCACGTTACGCTTACTCAAGCGTGATGGGGTACGTATCGCCCAAGTCATCAATAGCCAAGTGTTTAGCGAACAACATGATATTCCCGTGGGCTGGGATATTGAAGTCCAAGACGAGGCGAAGGTCAAAGAAGGGCAACCACTCGCCCGTTATGTCTATGATGATGGCGAAGAAGTATTGGTCGCCAAAATGGATGGCACCGTCCACTTAGAGGGGCATACTATCTATGTGCGTTATGAAAAACGCGAGGTGGTCGAATATGAATTACCATCTGCCGCCCGTTTGTTGCCCAATGTCGAAGAAGGCAAAGAGGTCTATGCGGGGCAACAATTGACCGAAGGCTCGAAGAGTCCGCATAAAATTTTGCGCGTTTTAGGTGAAGATGCTACACAGATGTATCTGCTCACCGAAATCCAAAAGGTGTATCGCAATCAGGGCGTGAATATTGCCGATAAGCATTTTGAGGTCATCATCCGTAAAATGCTCTCGAAAGTCCAAATTACCCGTAGTGGCGATAGCCCATTGCTCCCTGGTGAGATGATTGACCGCTTGCGCCTGTTGGATATGAATGAGCAATTGTTGGCGCAAGGCTTAGAACCCGCGGCGGGCGTGCCTGTGTTGTTGGGCATCACCAAATGCGCCCTCAGCACGGATAGTTTCCTCTCGGCATCCAGCTTCCAACACACGATTAAGGTGTTGGCAGGCGCGGCAATCGAAGGCAAGGTAGATCGTTTGTATGGTCTGAAAGAGAATGTTATCATCGGCAAGCTGATCCCTGCTGGTACGGGTTTCCATACCTATCAAGACCGCGAGTTGATTGCGCCTGATGTGTCACTCGAAGCGCAAGGTGCATTAGACCGTAGTGCCGATTACTTCGATGATATGGATAATCCGGATGATATGAAAGATATGTAGAAACCCGCTTAGCGGGATGACTGATAAAAGCGAGTTGGGATTGGTATCCTTGCTCGCTTTTATTTTGGAGTGATGACCATATGAACACACGATTTTTGATGATTTTTGCCCTGCTTTTACTGTTATTCACATCGCTATCGGCGCAATCTACCTTATTTTCGCCTGATAGCGACCCGCAATTATTTGCAGAGAATGCCCCGCACACCGCCACGTTCATCGAATTGGCGCTCAACCGTCCGCTCGGATTTTTATTCTATGACCTCACCGCCGATGAATTGTTGGCGGGCGTGAATATCACCCAACAATTGCCCGTTGTATCCGCCATCAAGGGACCTATTTTGATTTACTTCCTCAACTTCGTCCCATCTGAAATTTGGGGTAGCTTGCCTGTCGAATATTGGAACGCAAAGCGGGCTGATGTGCCAGAAGCCTATCTCGATGCTTGGGATAACCATTTTGACATCCTGAATGATGCGTATCGCATGATTGTGTATAGTGATAATTTTTCGACAGGTGATGTGTTGCTCTATACATATTCATATACCCCCTATGTTGATATTTATCATCCCATTTCAGCATTTAATCAGTGGTCGTATGACGTGATTGGCATTTCACCACAAAGTGGCTTGCGCGAATGGGATAAGGGTGGCACAAATAACCCCAATTTTATCGTGCGTGAATTTGATACGCGCACCACTCGGATTTATGGCGTACCCCGTTTCTATAACAATACTTTCACCACGCTGGATTTAGCCCGTTACTATTATTGGATGTATCATCATTTGCCCGAAGATGCTTACGATGTGGCAAAATCCGTTATGTCTATTATTGAGGGGTTCCCCGGATTTTTAGAGACAACGGCGCTCCATTTGGGGGGGATGCCTGTGAGCAAAGATGGTTTTGTCGGACCTGATGATGAAAATAATAACCGTCAAGAATGGCTCACGGCAGATGCGGGGCTGATGTTATTCGATGACCGCGATGTCTTGGTGGTCTCGATGTCGGTGAACGGTGGTGATAGAACCGATGAATTGTATGCCGAAGTCGAGCGTATCATCCGCGTAGCCCGTGATGAATTGTTTTGGAATGGTGCGTATGATTACGTTACATGGATGCGGAGCGCCGATGGTCCGTATGGCGAAAATAACTTATCCACAGAGGCGCTCTATTTCATTGCCGATTATTTGTATGAACAAGGGATTATCATGCAAGCAGGGACAGATTATAGCCCACAACGGGAGCAATTTTTATTCGCACGCGATTTTTGGCTGACTGTTTTCCCTGATGACCGTGTGCCAACAGAACGTAATACCACCCAAAGTCGTGTGATGACCATCCGTTATGCCCGTACAGGTGGCACATTGACCGATCTCGCCCGCGAGTTAGGGTTAATTGTGCCATGAGGTCTTGATCATAAATGGGCGTAGCATAGGGACGATATACGCTTCGCTAATCGTCCCCTACAACCATAGAGATTTTGTTTGTGTATGGGCGGATTAGAGGCTTTAGCCTCGTATATCCGCCCTAATAAACTTATCCGTCATAGCCTGTGGCTTGCGATAATGCCCAATAGAGCGGGCGCTCGGCGGGCAATAGGGCAGGGTTAATCAGGCTGTAACCTGCTACTTCATCGCGCTGTTCTACGCGGAACATATTGGCGAAATTCAAGTTCCACAAAATCATGCCCTCGACATACGGCAACGATTGCCCAATCTGGAACGCCCGAATGGTATAGTTCAGTTGGTTTTGCGCGGTGTTATACGTCATCCATAATTCAGGCGCTTGAGTGGGTAAACCTTCCCATGTCGCCCAACCGAATTCGGTAATCCAAATCTTGGCGTTGCCATGTCCACTGGCTTGCATGATGGCGTAGGTGTCTTCAATATTTTGGATGAAGAAAAATTTCGGGTTATCATCCCATCCTCTGTCGGGGATGGCATTACAACAGCGTGCATCAGGCGGGTTGCCCCATCCATATGGATGCACACCAATGAATACATCGGTGTAATTCGCCAGACCTGCGCCATACATTTGTTGTAAAAAGGTTCGGTCATCCACTGTATCACTGCCCAGTGTGCCCGTGGGCGCTAACCCAGCCGTGATAATTTGGATAGTCGGCGAATAAGCACGAATGGCATTATAAGCAGGGTTAAAGAGTTGCATATACCCGCTTCCGCTAAACGGCAATGTGCCACGCCACTCACGGATGAGATTTGGCTCGTTCCAAATTTCGATCGCATCGATCGATTGCCCAATCTTGGTATCGCGCAACATAAATGTGATGAAATTGGCTAAATCTTGTGGATTATTGGGCGGACCGTCCTCTTGCGTGGTGCTACGCGCCCAGTTAGGCGCTTTGGCAATGCTCAACATGATACGCATATTCGGCGGGCGTGATGCCGCCTCGACTTGACGCTCAAACAATTGCATTTGGTCATTGAAAACATTGGGCGCATCGGGTTGCAAAAATGCCCAATTGACCTGAATTTTTATCCATTGCACGCCTGTCCGTTCTGCACGACGTACATAGTCTTCCCATTCGGCTTGACCCACATTGGAATAGAGCTGTAGCCCCATGCGTGAGGCATCTAATAACGGGATTGGGGTGGGTGTCGGACCGCTTGGTGTGCTAGTGATGATTTGTTGGGTTGGTGTCACCGTTGGGATGATGGGCGATGGCACTGCCAACGTGGGCATCACATAATCGGGTGGGATTATCGGACCGATATATGTCCCTTCGCCGATGGTTGGGATGGGTTGCGGGGTTTGGGTGGGTGTAATCGGTTCTGGCGATATGCTCGGTGTGGGGGTGATAGATGGTGTGTTCGTTTGTGTGATTTCTGTGGTTGGGGTAGCGGTTTCTGGCGTGGATTGAGTAGGCAAATCCACCACATCCGCGGGTGTTGGCGTGATGCGAATCACAATGGTTTCTTCTGGCGCACAGGCGGTAAATGCCCATAACGCCCCGATGAGTGTCATAATGAGTAGAAATTTATATAGTCGTCTATTCATGAGACAAATCTTATCATAAATTGTCGGGTTAATGCCATACGTTTGTCTGACGCTTATCTACCTCACCCTATAGAGTTATGCTAAACTGGTGAATAGGCAGACATGCCTATTTTGTTAAGCATCTATTTGGAGATAATGATGAAAAAAATAATTCTTGTCGTGTTGATTGGTCTGTTTGTGTTGCCCTTCATGAGCCAAGCACAAGAAGCTGACCCACTTACCCCAGATGAAATTTGTGCCAATGCCACACCCGCTCCAGAACCCACCACCCGCCAATTTGTAGAACCAGAACAAGTTTTAGAAATTGGTGTCGATTATAGCGCTGTGTTATGTACCGAATCAGGCGCGGTGTATGTGGATTTATTCGAGACGCTCGCACCACAAACCGTCAACAGTTTTGTGTTTTTGGCGCAAAATGGTTTTTATAACAACACCACATTTCATCGCGTCTTGCAAGATTTTATGGCGCAAGGTGGCGACCCCACAGGTACAGGCACTGGCGGACCGGGCTACACCGTTGTCGATGAATATGTTGCCTATATGACATTTGATCGGGCTGGTTTATTGGCGACAGCTAACTCGAATGATCGGAATGCCGGGCGATTCAATACCAATGGTAGCCAATTTTTTATCACCACCGTTGTCACCGATTGGCTGAATTATAATCACACGATTTTTGGCGAGGTCATGTCGGGGCAGGATGTTGTGGCGAATCTACGTCTTCGCGATCCGCAAATCGATACCGCCCCAGGTGCCGCCCTTAACACAGTGGTGATTATCACCGACCGCAATTCAGTAATTAGTGAATACGAACCACCTACGCCTGCTACCGAAGCCGATTTTGAGGCAATCATTACTAATTTTGAACCATTGGATAATGTTGAAGTGGATGGTGATTTTACAGGCGTTTTTTCTGCTGAACAAACCATTGCATTGATGGCGGAAGGTGTTCAAGCCGATGCGACCACAACCTTAGCCGCGAACAATTTCTTGTTCAGCGCCTCGATTCGGCATGAAAATGTGGCGTGTGATTTGATCAATTTGCCCATCACATCGGTGCGCGAATGGGTCTTGGTGTTTGCATCCAAAGCCGATGCGGTTGCAGTCTTCACAAGCGATTCGTTTGCGAAGACGTTTATCACAGAAGGCAACGCCGATTTCACCGAGAGTGTCTCAAATTATTATGGCTTACCGATTTATAGCTGGAATGTGACGGCTTGCAATGTGCCTGCCATACAATCGCGTACCGTGCGCCAATTGGGGCGGATGTTGATTATCACCGAGAATGTATCGCCTGTGGATAGCCCCGTAGTGATTGAAGAATGGTTCGACCAACTCACGTCGAGCCTGTATGATGTTTTATTTGAAGGTGTATTCCGCCCAGAAGCGAATCAATAAATTTAGGTTATTTTTATGGACGTGCAGAAGCGCGTCCGTATAGCTACACAATGTTAATCATTGTTGCTGATGAGCGTCCCTGTTTGTAAGTCGTCTGTGAGCGCATACAACAGGCGATTTTTCACCCCACCATTCATAATCCGAATGGATAAATGGGGGCGCTCTTTGACCAAATTCACCATATCGCGCACTTTGGCGAACATCCCCCCCGTGACATCCGTCCCATACGACCCGCCGAGCGCCAATTGATATTTTTCTAGTGTATTTGGTGTGATGCGTGCGATGACTTGACCATCCCCGTCAAAAACACCATCCACATCACCAAGCAAAAATACCCGTTCCACAGGCAAATTTTTGGCGAGATAGGTCATAATGGTCTCTGTCGAGATAATCGTCCCGCCACGCACATCATCCAGCGCAATATCGCCATACACCAATGGCACAAGCCCATGTTCTAAACCTGTTATCAGGGGATGGAGCGCCATTTGCACGAGTTCACCATCATGACACAACGCCGATGCTGATGGTTGCACTTTCAAAATAGGCAATCCCACCGCGACTAATTCATCCATCACCAATCGATTCAGTTCACCCGCTACCCGTCCAACTTCGGCGAATCCGCGCCATTGGTCAGCCGTTGTTACGCCGTTCATTGTGCCATACCGATGTGCGGCGAAATGCCCAAATGACCCACTCCCATGTCCGATGATGAGCGAAGTCGGTTTGGTATATTGTGCTTGGGCGATTTCGTGCGCCAATTGACGCATCACATCGGCATTAAAACTATTTTCGATTCGTTTGTTGGTGATGACAGAGCCACCGAGTTTAATCAATGTGTGCATATATCTATCAATCCTATTGAATCGTTGTGATGAAGGCGTTTTTTGCCCCTGCGTGGAGCAACGCCTCAATAATTGTTTGCGCTTGTTCGGGGTGGGTGAGGGCTATCATATTGCCACCGCGTCCCCCGCCCGATAATTTTGCGCCCAACGCGCCTGCATTCATCGCAACAGCGATTAATTTTTCGAGCGAATCGGCAGAGACGGTTAAATCACGCAGTAATTCATGATTGCGCGTCATTAAAGGGGCTAAATCATGCGGATTGCCCGTTTCGATGATGGTTTTGGCGCGTTCAGAAATAGCGCCGATTTCATCGAGGATTGGCGTGATTTTTTCGGGATGTACATCGTATAACTTGCGAACATCGCCAACTGCTACCCGTGTGATGCCTGCTTCACCCGTATCGCCAATTACCAATGTGAAACGTGCGCCAATCGTCAGCGATTGCAATGGCTTATCTTTGATGAAATAGACGGGGCGTTCATATACAATAACCGTGTTATCTATCCCGCTCGGCGTGCCGTGATACAATTTTTCGATGTCAAAAATGAGGTGGTTGAGCGTATCATCATCCAACACTTGTCCCACTGCGCCCGCCACTGCCCGCGCCAATGCTGTCGAAACTGCCGCGCCACTGCCCAATCCACTCGCCATCGGAATTTGTGAGGTCAGTTTGATGATCGCATCAGGTGGTTTGGCATTTAATTTTTTTAGGACTTGTTGCGCGGTATAGATGAGCGCATTATCCATCAAATCACTTTCGATGGTGACGGGTAACACTTGCGCCAAATCCATCGCTTCGATATGCAAACCAGTCCCTGTCGCTTCGGGATGTACCGATGCTGATGCGCGTAATGCCGATACAGGCACAGCGATGGCGGGTTTGCCATACACGGCGGCGTGTTCGCCGAATAAGATAATTTTGGCAGGGGCGCTATAGGTATTTTTCATAGGCGGGGCAACACATAAATGATGATGATATTGGTGATGACGAATAACACGATGTCAATTTGTAAGGCGCGATCTTTGAGCAACACCTCATCGGGCGCAGAGCCTTCGCCCCGTACATGGATGAGATACAAATACCGAAACAGACCGTACAAGACGAATGGCACAGTTGCCAACATCAAATCTGATCCGAGCCGTGTTTGTGCCTCGATGGTATACAGCATGTAGGTGATGAAGGTACTGGTCGTTACCACACGGAGCATATCATCAATCAGGGGCAGGTTATATTCTTCGTAAATCGGGCGGGTATTCACCGCATTTTCGCCCAAGGTGATGAGTTCTTGACGGCGCTTGCCCACCGCGAGGAACAACGCCAACAATCCTGTGACGGCATATAACCACGGCGAAAAATTTTGTACCTCAATCACCACCACGCCCGCAATCACGCGCAGGATAAATCCCGCTGTGACCACCAATACATCGACAATCGCCACATGCTTGAGCCAAAACGAATACGCCAATTGCATCACGAAATAAGTCGCTAAAATCAGCGCCAATGGTTGGCTAAATAAAAATGCTGTCCCCAATGTGATGATTGGGAACACAATCGCCGCACCAATTGCTAAAGAGATAGGCAATTTGCCCGAAGGCAGGGGGCGATTTTTCTTTTTGGGATGTTGACGGTCATTTTCGAGATCCACAAGGTCGTTGATAATATAGACCGTACTCGCCATCAGGCAGAATAGCGCAAATGCGCCGAATACCCGTAAAAAAGGTTGGGGTTCAAATAATTTGCCATCAAAGACGATAGCAGGAAAGACAAAAAGTAAGTTTTTTGTCCATTGTTTCGGACGCATCGTCCGCAATAATCCAAGTAAAGCAGGCATGAAGTCTCCGTAAGTCAGACGGCTAAGCGACACTGATTATAGGCATTCTTCACCCGCTATACAATGCTAACCTGTCTCGCTAAATCGGCGTAAATCGGTTAAGATGAACAGGATTATGGATATGTAAATTGTGAGGAGATTTTTCTGTGAAACAAGCCACTGCCTGCGCTTGCTCGAATATTGCCTTTATCAAATATTGGGGCAATCGTGATGAATCGCTCAAAGTGCCGATGAATTCATCCATCAGCATGAATTTAGATGGGATTTATACCGAAACCCGTGTAAGATGGGACGAATCACTCACGTCTGATGAATTAGTCCTCAATACCGAAAAAACCACAGGGCAAGCCCTAAATCGTGTGTCTGAACACCTCTCATTTATCCGCCAACGGCTGAATATCCAAATGTTTGCATCGGTCGAATCGGTCAATAATTTTCCGATGGGCGCAGGTATTGCTTCGTCTGCATCATCATTTGCGGCGCTCACGGTGGCGGCGGTTCGTGCGGCGGGCGCAGATTTATCTGAACGCGAATTGACCACCATCGCCCGTTTGGGGTCTGGTTCGGCATCACGGTCGATCCCTAGTGGATTCGTGATATGGCATCAGGGCGATAGCCACGAGTCATCGTATGCCGAATCGTTTGCAGACCCCGATTATTGGGATTTGGTGGATGTAATTGCGATTATCAGTGGCGAACATAAAGCGGTTGGCTCACGGGTGGGGCATACCTCCGCCAGCACCAGCGACTTGCAAAATGCGCGGGTGAATGGGGCAGGTGAACGCCTGAAAATTTGCCAACAAGCCATTTTAGACCGCGATTTTGCCACCTTCGCCGATGTGGTCGAACATGATAGCAACCTCATGCACGCCGTCATGATGACCAGTCGCCCGCCGTTATTTTATTGGTTGCCAGCCACCTTAACCGTGATGGATGCGGTGCGCCATTGGCGTTCTGAGGGTGTACAAGTCTGTTATACATTAGATGCAGGTCCGAATGTGCATTGTATTTGTACTCGCGCTTATGCCGATCGGGTCGCCCAATCGTTGCAGGCGATAGATGGTGTGAAAGATGTGCGTATGGCAGGCGTGGGTGGTGGTGCATATCTCACCGAATAGTTATGCGCGATGTGTAAAAAGTCGCCTATAATAAAAAAGTAGCTTACGTGTAAGTGTAAGGGCGCAATCTGTTGCGCCTTTATAGTCAGATGAGATGCCTATTGGGCATGTAGAAATTGAGGCAGATGTTATGTTTGAGTCGCTTATCGGAAACGATTTTTTATTGACGCTGATTGCGTTCATCATTGTGCTTATCCCCGCGGTGATAGTGCATGAGCTGGGGCATTTATTAGCCGCCAAAGCCGTTGGCATCACCGTATTAGAATTTGGCATTGGTTTTCCGCCTCGCGTGGCGAAATTATTTCGTTGGGGCGAGACTGAATTCACCCTCAACATCATCCCATTAGGCGGATTTGTACGTCCGTTGGGTGAAGATTTAATCCGCCCATTGGGCGAAGAAGCCACAGAACGCCAACGCGAAGAATTGGTTCATTCGCACGTTGAACAGATGGAGAAGAAAACATCGGCTAATCCGCCCAAAGAATACTTGTCTGAACGCGAAGAATTGGCGCAACGGGGCGTGTTGAATCCGACCTCAATCTACGAAGTCAAACCACTCCCACGTATTTTTTTCATGGTGGCGGGCGCACTCGCTAATTTTATCTTTGCGTTGCTCATATTTGTGGTGATTGGGTTGATTGGCTTGCCCACCGAAATGGGGTCTCGGCTTGGCGTAGTCACATTAGATGATACATCGGCATGGGCAGAAGCGGGGGTCATGCAAGGCGATTGGATAACCCGTATCAATGGCGATTTTATCGAAAATAATGCCCAATTTGAGGCGATTATCACCAATAGCCAAGATGAAACCATCACCCTTCAAGTTCGTCGTTTCTATGAAGATGACACATTTGAAGACTTAACGCTTTCTATCGCTGTCACGCCAGAGTTGATAGCACAATGGCAAGCGACCAATAGTTATGTGTATGTCGCATCCGTAGAAGAGGGTAGCCCGGCTGATATTGCGGGATTGTTGCCCGAAGATTTAATCATGGCGTTCAATGATGAATCGCTTTTGGATGCGGTTTCGCCTGTGGGCGAACTTAAACTGCTAACCGATGCCAATTTGGGCAAAACAGCGACCTTGCAAATTTTGCGCGGGGATGAAATTTTAACCGTCTCGGTGGCGATTCGCGCCAATCCCGCACCCGGACAAGGCGCGATGGGCATTGGCATTTTATCGGAGTATTCATCACCCGATGGGGCATTGGCGTATATTCAATCCACTGAATTCGATTATGTGCCATCGCCGATTATCCCGTCCATCGAATATGGTATTCGCCAGACGTTGGATATTTTCGCCCGAATTGCAGAATTTCCCGTGCGTTTGTTCAGAGGTCAACTCTCTGCCGAAGAGGGACGTGTGATTAGCGCGTTAGGTGTTGGTCAGATGGGTGGTGTGGTGTTGCAAGATGCGATTTTGCAAAATCGGATTGGCGACTTTTTGCAATTCATCGCCCTTATTAGCATTGCGTTGGGTTTTACCAATTTGTTGCCGATACCCGCTCTGGATGGCGGGCGGATTGTATTCGCCCTCATCGAATTGGTACGGGGTAAGCCGATCGCCCCAGAACGCGAGGGGTATGTTCACATGATTGGGTTTATTTTATTGTTGTCGTTAGGGGTATTGCTCATCATTAATGATGTGATTAACCCCGCCAGCGAATTGCTTCGTTAGCAGATAGGAAAACAAGAGGCATGATGAACGATTACGATGATGATTTTTTCGATGAAGCCGATGAGTGGGATGAACTCGATTTAGAGGATGATTATCATCTCGAATTGCCACTCGAAGAATTGGATAAAGATGAAGATTATATCAACACACGCACGGCGATTAAGCCGTCCATCGAGGAACTTGAAGCCGTTTTGAAATTGGGTGATGATTTTGGTTTATCGCATCACACCATTTTGGTGAATGGATTATCTGATTTAACCCTAGCCGATGCGCGAAAATTGTATCCCCATTGGGAAGCGTTGCCTACGCATACCCGCCAAGCGGTGATTGAGCAATTGGTGGATTCGATAGAACACGATTATATGCTCGATTATCGCTCATGGGCGATGGTGACAATCGCAGACCCAGACCCGCAAGTCCGCGCCTCTGCGGTGGAACTCTTATGGGATGATGAATCGATCGATACCTTGCAAACCCTGATGAAACTCATCCGCACTGAAAAATCGATTGAGGTGCGCGTGGTGGCATTCGGCATTTTGGGGCGGTTTATTTTGCGGGGTGAATATGAAGAGGTAGACCAATCCCAGATTAAACACGCCCGCACATTGGCATTCGAGACGTGGAACAATCATCAAGAGCCAGTCGAAATTCGTCGGCGGGCATTAGAGGCATTCGCCAATTGTACCGATGACCGCCTGCCCAAGATGATCTCCGAGGCATATCAAAGTCATCTGCCAGAAATGCAAGCCAGCGCGGTTTTTGCGATGGGGCGCTCGTATGATACCCGTTGGAATAGCACGATTGTCAAAGAACTGGATAACGAAGACCCTAAAATTCGTTATGAAGCCGTACGGGCGGCGGGTGAACTCGAACTCAAACAGGCAATTCAACGCTTGGGCAAAATCGCCCGTGATGAACGCGACCGCGAGATTATGCTCATGGCGGTGTGGTCTTTGGGCGAAATTGGTGGTGATTTAGCCACACGGGTATTAGGTCGCTTGGCAGATGAAGCCGAAGATAGACAAGATGATGATCTCATCGAAGCTATCGAAGAGGCGATGGATAGCGCCTCACTCGGCGGTTTGGAGCTATAAACCAAAAAGGGCGTGCCAACATGGTGCGCCCTTTTTGATCGCATCAAAAATAGATGTTTAGCTGGTTTTGAACATCGATTGCATCTTCATGGCGAGGCTCATATCGCCTGTGATTTTGATTTTGCCCGTTATGAAGGCTTGCATGGCGTTGGTTTTACCCGTTGCGACATTGTAATAATCTTCGGTGGTGGCTTTGAGCGTCATTTTGGGGTTTTCGTGCAGACCTTCAGACGCGGTGACAGTGTTGTTTTCAATCACCAAATAAAATTGACCCGCGTTATCGCCACTCAGGTCGAATTGGATCACGGCGTTCACACCTTCGGCTTTTTCTGGAACAAAACCCTTGACCATCATTGCATGAATTTCAGAAACAGTTGGCATTTTTATCTCCTAGTGAATAATTAAATTTGTGTTCGATTATAAACCACACTTTAGGTGTTCGTCAATTATTGTTCAAAAAATGATACTTAACAATTATTTTATAGGCAAAATTTAGGATGTCCTAATTTTTGTTGTGAATATGCTCAAATTAGAAGTTGTGTATTGCAAAGTCTAATGTTTATTCAAAGAGTCGCTTTTGTTACCAATAGTCAGCTTTTAATTTAACACGCCTCGTAGATATGCCAATTTATTTATGTACATATTTGACTGAACTAGATAGACTGATTCAAAATTTGGGCGATAGTGGCGAAGTTCGTGTGTTAGTCGAAGATGTCAAACAGATTATCACCGCGACATTACCCCTTAATCTCACAGGGAGTACATCTGCCATGTTCACTGTGATTAACACCTTACTGGATGATGCGGAACAAGCCGTTAAAGATGGTCGTTATCATGATGCAGAACAAACCCGCCTTCAAGCCTATGCCTTATTTGATTTTGGTCCAGAACAAAAATTATTGGCATTTTCGCCCGATACCGCCTTCAGAGTGGAATCTCTATTTTGGTATGGCGATGCCAATGGGGATGGATTAGCGCGTATCATCGCCACACGCCAATCACATGAGGCATTTCAACAAGCTCGTGTGCGGTTAGATGCCGTTTTAAGTGAGGCGCAAGTTATTTTAGGGGCATCTAGCCAACCGTTGACCATCATTTTCAATAGTGCCGTTATCGTATTCCGTGAGGGATTAGAAGCAGTTGTGATTATTGCCGCTTTGTCGGCTGGTATGACCCGCGTGAATAAACAATATCGTCGCCCATTATTTATTGGCGCGTTGAGCGCCCTAGTATTGACCTTGTTTACATGGGTTATTGCTGATTCATTACTGTGGTTATTCCGTGATTTAGGGGAACGGTTAGAGGCAATTGTCTCGCTGATTGCATTAGGGGTTTTGTTGCTCATCACCAATTGGTTCTTTCATAAAACCTATTGGGTAGATCATATGGCGGGCTTGCATCAACAAAAAGGACAAATTTTACGCGGTGAATCCGGAAAATATGTTGGGCTTATCATCTTAGGTTTCACCAGTGTATATCGAGAAGGATTTGAGACGGTATTATTTTTACAGGCACTTGTTTTGGATGCGGGTATATTCATTGTCATACAAGGCGTGTTTTGGGGCATGATTGCCGTTGGCATTGTTGGATTTATCACGTTTAGATTACAAACGCGCTTGCCCTATATGCGGATGCTCATCATCACAGGTGTCTTAATTGTAGGGGTTTTGACCGTGCTGGTGGGGAATACAGTGCGTGTTTTTCAGGTGGTGGGATGGATGCCTATTCACCCCATTGAAGGTGTTAATTTCCCTTATTGGTTGGGGCAATGGTTTGGTGTCTATCCAACATGGGAAGGTATTGTGGCACAGTTGGGTGTAGTTGTGTTTGTTTTGGGAAGTTATTTCTTGGCGCAATATCTCCAAGCACGCAAACGCAAACAAATCCGCCAACGTCATGCTGTACAAGCCTAAGCAGAGGGGCATATCGCCCCTCTTTTCATGTCGTTGGGTGAACGTCTGATAGCAGGCTTGACATCTGATAGCATCATCTTGTAACGTTTTAGATTGCGAAAATGGTCATGAGGAGCGCATGATGCGTCAGTTGTTACGGATTTGGATAGGTATGATGGGGGTATTCTATGGGCTAACGGCTTGCTCGCTCGGTGGTGACGATGCACAGATTGTTTATATCACCGCGACCCCGCCAATGGTACAATTTGTGCCTGATGTAACGCCATTCCCCACAAATCCGCCGATACAACCGACAGCCACATCTGTGCCGATTGTCAATTTGCCCCCTGTGGATTTATCACCTGTGCCGATGAATGTGAATATCGTTGCTACACCCAATCCATCGCGCTTCGAGATACCCGCGCAAGGGCTACAGCAACATATCGTGCAAGCAGGGGATACCCTCATCAGCATCGCAGAACGCTATGGCACAACTCTCGAATCGTTATTAGCCGTGAACGAATTAGCAAATCCGAATATCCTCAGTATTGGACAAATTATCAAATTGCCCGATTTACCCACGGAATTCACCCCACCGCTCAAATTATTGCCTGATAGTCGTTTAGTACGCGCCAGTAACGATTTTGATGTGGCGGGATTTATTGCCAACCAGCCCGGATTTTTGCGAACAGTCACCGATGAGGTGGATTATCGCCAATCTGATGGGAGTAACCTCAAACAAAAGCGCACTGCTGCCCAAATTGTGGAGCAGATTTCAGTGGAATATAGTGTAGACCCGCGCTTATTGTTAGCATTGCTCGAATATCGGGCGGGTTGGCTGAGCAATCCGAATCCGAATCAAATCCAAAAAACATTTCCGTTGATATTTTCGCTCGAAACGAATCGTTTTGGGTTATATCGCCAGCTGAGTTGGGCGGCGTATCACCTCAATGCGGGGTATTATGGCTGGAAATATCGCGCCCTGACCACACTCGAATTTGAAACGGGGGAACGCTTTTTATACGACTCTGGCTTAAATGCCGCCACCGTTGCTTTGCATTATTTTTTTAGTTTGAATAGCGATGTGAACAGTTGGCGTAGCGCGATTAGTTCCACACAAGGGTTTTATGCCACCTATTACGCCTATTTTGGCGACCCATTTTTAGATAAAGATCCCATCGTGCCGAGTAATTTAACCCAACCCGATTTAGGATTGCCATTTGCGTCTGGTGAAATTTGGTTTTTCACGGGTGGGGCGCATGGTGGTTGGGCGAGTAGTAGCGCGTGGTCTGCGTTAGATTTTGCCCCGCCAGATGAACGGACAGACGGGGTATTCTGTTTTGTATCGGATTACTGGGTGCGTGCCGTTGCGGATGGCATTATTGCGCGTAGTCAATATGGCGGTATATGGCTCGACTTAGACGGCGATGGTGATGATAGCACGGGGTGGGTAATATTTTATTTGCACATCGCTACTCAAGAACTCGCCCCTGTCGGCACTCGTGTCAAGCGGGGCGATCCCATCGGTAGGGCATCGTGTGAAGGTGGATATTCCACCGCCACCCATTTACACATCGCCCGAAAATACAATGGCGAATGGATACCCGCCGATTGTCAACAATGCGCCACACATGACGCACGCCCGACCTTTAATTTAGGTGGGTGGGAAGTGGTGAGCATCCCCAATCAAGAATATCAGGGTTATTTAGATTTTAATGGTCAACGATTAACCGCAGAACAAGGTCGTGTTTCGGTGGTGAATCGGATTTCATGGTGATGATGATGAAAAAACTTACCCCTATTGTTATCGTGAGCCTATTTATTGTGGCGATGATGATGAATTTTGCCCAACATACTGTTCAAACGGGGCAGGCACAAGCGCCTACTCCCACGACTGCGCCGTTAGTGTTGCCGACCATCGCCCCATTGCCAACGGTTGGTGCAACACTCGAAAATACGCCCCTCCCAACATTCACGCCCACAGAACCCGGTCCCGTCCAATTAGAAGCAAAAGAGAGTGCTGGTGCAGTGAATGTTCGCCTCGAAGCCGACCCTAACGCCGAACAATTGGGTACAATTCGGTTTGGGCAACGCTATGTGGTGGTGGGGCGTTATTATTTGTGGTATCGGATTCGCTATGAGCAATCGCCGAATGGGATGGGGTATGTGTTTGGCGAATTGGTGGATATTATCGGCGATCCAGCCGAAATTGATGATTTGACCCTCATCACACCGACACCCCAAGATCCTGATGTGGTGAATCGTACCGCCACATTTGAGGCAATCATCCTAACCCCTGGTGGTGAACTCACCCTAACAGTTGCCGTGCGCGAGATTTTGCCACCCGGTCAACAAGTCGGTGTGTTACAACAAAATGCAACCGCCAGTCCGCGCCCTATTTTGCCGACCTTCACCTATCCGCCGAATATTGTCGCCTTTGCGCCTTCTCCCAATGCAGAATCGCCCATTTTACAACCAACCGTTGCCAATACAGTTGCGCCAAGAGGGGATGTCGCGCCGATTGTGCCAATTATCGTCTTGGCGGGATTGGGATTTATCGGCTTGTTATTATCGCGCCTATTTAACCGCAGTTGAGGACGTGTTTGTGCGCGTCTTTATGATTTGTTCTAGTTATTTTGTAAAAAGCGATTTTGGGCAATATCCACCGCGATAACATCCCCAATGGCTAATCCATCAGTGACTTCGCTGACCGTTTGCCCGACCAATCCGAGTGTGATTTCGACATCGCGCCGAATTGTGTTGCCATCCACAATATTCACGAAGGCGCGATTGTTGCGGTCACGGCGGATATACGCATTTGGTATGGTGATGACATTTTGCCTACTCTCGATGATGATATTGGCTTCGGTGGTCATCCCAACACGAATGCGTGGGTCATCACCTGTTAATGCGAAGCGCACCGCATAGCTCACAATCCCATTGATATTTTGTCCAATGGGCGCGATAGACTCTAAAATGGCGGGTATTTCAACATCGGGCAGGGCATCTAATGTGATGGTCGCAGGCATATCCTCTTGGAGTAGGCGTATATCCAATTCATCGACCTGAATCGTCACCCACAACGGGCTTATATCGGTCAATTCCATGATTTTGACGTTAGGGGCGACCACCGCCCCTATTTCGACATTTTGCGCCGAAATAACCCCATCAAACGGCGCTGTGAGGATGGTGCGATAAAACGCTGTTTCGGCGCGGTTTACCCGTTCTTGTAATTGGCGCAATAAAATTTCTTGTTGTTGAATTTGGGCTGGTTGCGCCCCCGCTTGTACCCGCGCCAGTTCCGCTTCGGCTTGACGGATACGCGCCCCTGCCGCGCCGAGTTGTGGTGATGTGCTATTGCGAAGCTGTTCCAATTGCAAACGGGCAATCTCGGCTTGGAAGGATGCCGCGCCTGCTTGGGCATCGTATGTATTATAAGCCGTGCTACCATACCCACCGGGCGCTCTATCACGCAAAGCGATGAGCGCGTTATAGGTTTGTAGCCAATTCTGATAGGTCAATTCGGCGGCGCGAATATCATCACTGGTGACAGAATTCGCAATGCTGTTATATTGCGCCCGCGCATTATCCAAATTGGCTTGGGCGAGGGCAATCGCATCTTCATCTACGGGTTCAAGCAATTGGCTATATTGTAACTCGGCTTTTTGCAATTCGAGGATAGCTTGCTCGTATGCGAGGCGTTGTGTCTCATTTTCGAGTCGGAGGAGGGGCGTATCTTGTGCGACAAAATCGCCTTGTGAGACGAAAATTTCTGCCACACGTCCACCCGTGAGCAAGCTCAGATTCACCACTTGGTCGGCTTCAATTTGACCGACTGCCGATACGACAAATTCGACATCACCCCTGCCAACGGTATAAATCTGCACATTATCCAACGGATTTTCAGATGATGCGCGTGGGGATTGAGTGCGCCATAACAATAGCATTGGCACACCGATTAACAGTAAGCTGAGGAAGAATAAGGATTTTCTGACGGACATAACGGGGTAAATTTCTCTCTGTTGATTGATTTTGGGGCTATTATAGCGCGGTTGGCTTAGAAAATGATGATGAAATGGATTTTTTGCTAGAATATTATATCAAATCTGGCATATCATAAAAATCGGTGTTACTATAAATTTATTTTCTTGTGCAAATTATCACAGACAGCGATGTAAGATAGGAGCGCGGCATAGATGCCATCGCATTCAAGTAATCCAGATGAAATCATTCCAGATATTGTCATTGGGCGTTTGCCAATTTATCTGCGTGCATTGATGCGTCTCTCTCAAGAGGGACGTGAGGTCACTTCGTCACACGAATTAGGACGTATTTTGGGGATTAGCTCGGCGCAAATTCGCAAAGATTTATCTCACTTTGGGGGATTTGGCAAACAAGGCACGGGTTATCAGATAACCTATCTCGAAGATAAATTGCGTCAGGTGCTTCAGGTGAATCGTGAATGGGAAATTGCGCTGGTTGGTGCGGGCGATTTGGGTCAGGCGATTGCCAATTATCGGGGTTTTGCTGATAGAGGATTTCATATTGCATGTGTATTTGATAACAATCCGCAAAAAATTGGCAAGCAATCGGGTAATTTTGTCATTCAGCCCATGTCTGAATTAAAAGAGACGATTATGGCTAGAGGTATTCAGATTGCCATGGTTGCCGTGCCTGCCGAACATGCCCAAGAAGTGGCGAATCAACTCATTGAGGCGGGTGTTCGTGCTATCCTCAATTATGCCCCTATTAGTATCAATGTGCCAGAAGGGGTACATGTTCAATACATAGACCCCGTAGCACATCTGCAACGCATGACCTATTACCTAAAATAATCACTGACTGGCTAAACGGCGGAATAGGGCAGGGTCTTCTAGGGCGCGACCTGCCCCGACTGCCACGGCAATCATCGGATTTTCTGCCCGATAACACGGCACATTGGTTTTGTTGGTCAGATATTGGTCAATGCCTCGCAACAATGCCCCACCACCTGTGAGGGTGATGCCTCTATCCATAATATCCGATGCTAATTCGGGTGGTGTGGTGGATAGCACGTTCTTGACGACTTGAGCGATTGCATCCAGAGGTTGTTCGAGCGCCTCGACCACTTCTCCTGTGCTGATGGTGATGGTGCGGGGCAATCCAGACACATTATCAATGCCTTGAACTTCCATCGACAGTTCGTTTGGTTGATGCACCGCCGCGCCAATTTGAATTTTCACCGATTCGGCTGATAGTTCCCCGATAATCACATTATATTTGCGCCGTACATAGCTGATGATGCCTTCATCGAGTTTTAGCCCGCCGATCCGACCACTATCTGCCCGCACGATATTATTCATGCTGATGACAGCCGCTTCGGTCATGCCTCCGCCGATATTGATGACCATATCACCCGCAGGTGTGCCAACGGGTAATCCACATCCAATCGCCGCGGCGAGTGGTTCGTGAATCAGATAGGCTTCGCGTGCGCCTGCCGTGAGGATGGCATCACGCACGGCGCGTTTTTCGACATTATTTGCCCCATAAGGCACAGATACCATCACCACAGGTTTGAATAAGCGTAAGCGTCCTGCCACCTTGCTCATGTAATACCGCAACATGGCTTCTGCCACTTCATAATCGGCAATTACACCATTTTGGAGGGGACGCACGACCTGAATTTCCTCGTCAAAAACACGCCCCATCATTTCGCGGGCGGGCTGTCCGATTTCGAGGACGCTAATATTGCCCCGCGCATCTTCTTCGGCGGCGAGCGCCACGAGCGATGGTTCTTGTAAGACAATTTGACCATTTTCATAGATGAGTACGTTGACCGTACCCAAATCAATTCCCAGAGATTTGCTGAATAGTGCCATAATGTGTTGTACGTTTTCCTAATAATATAACGCAAGGACGAGGCATTTGCACCTCGTCCTGATTAGTATAACGCCGTTTACGCCAGATAAACCAGACGCTATGCCTACTACTTAGGCTTGTTCGTCCTCGCCAAGTATCCGCATCACAGGGGCGCGTTGGCGTAAATTACGACTGATTTGCAATTCCAGATTGGCACGACGCAATGCTAATGTCGCATCGCGGTTAGCTTCGGGTGGAAGCCCTTCACGCAATAATTTTTCGGCGTTGGCGCGGGCTTTTTCGACGGCTTCGATGTCAATCGCATATGATGATTCTGCCAGTTCTGCCAAGACGACAATCTTACCCGGACGCACATCGACTACGCCACCAAAAACGGCGAACCGTTCTTCTGCGTTGCCTTTTCGTACCACCAATTCGCCAAAACCGAGCGCGGCAATGGTCGGGGCATGATTGGGCAAAATGCCCATCATGCCTTCTTCGGCGGGTACAAGCACCATAGTGGCGCTTTTTTCTTCAAAAACCTTCTTCTCTTGCGAGACGAGTTCGATATGAATTGTATCTACCATCGGTTGTATCCTTATGGATGGGTATCAGGGGGAATTATCCCCCAATGCGCCATTATTGATTTTTGATGTAATCGTCATAACGTTGCATGACTTCTTCGATGGGACCCGCCATGTAGAAGAGTTGTTCGGGAATGTGATCTACTTCGCCGTCTAAAATCTTACGGAAGCCCGCCACTGTATCTTTCACTTTCACATAACGCCCTTCACGCCCAGTGAATTGGGTTGCCACGAAGAACGGTTGGCTGAGGAATTGTTCGATTTTGCGGGCGCGTGCCACCAACAATTTGTCATCTGCCGACAGTTCATCGACACCCAAAATGGCGATGATGTCTTGCAGGTCTTTGTAGCGTTGCAACACTTGTTGAACTTCGCGGGCGGTGCGATAGTGGTCTTCACCAACGATAAGCGGGTCGAGAATTTTGCTGGTACTCGACAGTGGGTCTACGGCGGGGAACAGCCCTTTGGCGGCGATGGAACGTTCCAGCGCGATTGTCCCGTCTAGGTGGGTGAACACGGCGACAGGGGCGGGGTCTGAATAATCATCTGCAGGCACATAAACGGCTTGCATCGAGGTGATAGCGCCTGTGCTGGTGGATGTGATGCGTTCTTGCAATTGACCCATTTCATCGGCGAGGGTGGGTTGATACCCTACCGCAGAAGGCATACGCCCCAAAAGCGCCGATACTTCTGCGCCTGCCAGTGAATAACGGAAGATGTTATCTATGAATAGCAACACATCTTTGCCTTGATCACGGAAATATTCCGCCATCGCCAAGCCACTCAGCGCCACGCGCAAACGCACGCCAGGGGGTTCGTTCATCTGACCGAATACCATCGCCAATTTAGGCAACACGCCCGATTCTTCCATTTCTTGATACAGTTGTGTTCCTTCACGAGTGCGTTCACCCACGCCAGCGAACACCGATAAACCAGCGTGTTGGGTGGCGATGGAGTTAATCAATTCCATGATGGTGACGGTTTTACCCACACCAGCACCCCCGAAAATACCGGTTTTACCACCGCGTGTCATGGGAGCTACGAGGTCAATGACCTTCATGCCCGTCTCGAACACTTCTACTTTGGTAGATTGTTCTTCAAAGCTGGGCGCATAAGCGTGAATTGGACGGCGTGGCGCGTCATCGGGGATGGTTGTGCCATCTACTGGACGACCCAACACATTGAACACCTTGCCCAACGAGGCATCGCCCACAGGGACGGTGATGGGGCTACCTGTTGCATAGGCTGGAATACCGCGTTGCAGACCATCGGTGGTATCCATCGCTACGGTACGAACCGTGTTATCACCCAAGTGCAGTTGCACTTCGAGGATGAGATCTAAATCGCCTTCACGCGGGACGCGGATAGCATCATAAATCTGGGGTAAATAGCCATCGGGGAAGTAGACATCAACCACCGCCCCAAGCACTTGTGATATTTGACCTTGAACTTCGTTCATTATACTCTTTTCTCCTCAATTGTTCACTAAACTTCGCGTCCACCGACGAGTTTATCTTGATAGTCTTTCAGTTCATCCCATTTGCCATCGGCGGCGAGTTGGGCTTGTTTTGCCCATGTCGGAATACTCGGTGCGAGGCGCATACCCGCTTTTTCAATGGCGGCATGGAGTTGGTCTTCGGTTGCATTCGCCAAATGGGCATAAGTAAAGATGCCTGCATTATTCAGCGCCGTTGCAATTTTGGGACCAATACCTTCAATTTTGGTCAGATCATCGTTATTGGGTTCGATACCACCAATCAAAATGCTCTGATACGCCTGTAATCCATCCCAATCACCATCGGCGGCGAACTTGGCTTGTTTTGCCCATGTGGTGATGCTAGGGGCAAATTTCATGCCCGCATTTTCGATAGCCGACCGCAGTTGGTCTTGACTGGCTTCGGCTAATTGGGCGAATGAAGTGATACCCGCATTGTGTAAGGCGGTCGCCATTTTGGGTCCGATACCCTCAATTTTGGTTAAATCATCACCATCTGCCGATTTTTTGCTTTTTGCTTTGGCTTTAGGCTTATTTTCGGCAATCGGGGTCGCCTCGATGTCATTTTCCTTAACTGCAACACCGCCACCCATCTCTAAAGTTGGATTTCTGCGGAGTTCTTTTTCATATTGCACCAAAATGTTATCCGTGGCTTTATCCAATGTATCTTGAAGCGCCTCTGCACCACCGACAATATCCAAAATTTCTGCGGTGATGGTCGCTTGACGGGCTTTGTTGTAGATGAGTGTCAAATCGGCAGTCAATTGTGACGCATTATCCGAAGCGTTCCGCATGGCAACCATCCGCGCCGAGTGTTCGCTGGCACGGCTTTCGAGCATGGCTTGATACAATTGTAATTCGGTAAAGCGTGGCACAATCTCGTCCAAAATGGCTTCTGGACTCGGTTCATATTCATAATCTTGTTTGCCACCCGTCACTACCGGGACGGCTTTCAAGAATTCACCCCCGATACTATGGTCAATTTCGTGCGGTACAAGGGGCAACCATCCCGATACGACAGGTCGTTGGGTGATGGTGTTGATAAAATCGGTATAGGCGATGAACACATCATCGACTTCGCCGCTCAAAAACGCATCTTGTGCGAGGCGCGAGACAGGGCTTAAATCGGCAATCCGCACATCTTCGGGCAAATTACTGAATTCCGCGATGACGTTTTCACGCGCACGCACCAGCGCATCACGCCCTTTACGTCCGACCGCCACGTATTTCACAGGTTTGCCAAAACGGTCGGCGAAGCGTTGTGCCACACGGATGATATTGGTGTTGAATGCACCTGCCAAACCTCTGTCGGAGGTGATCAACACAATCATAATGGTCTTGACATCTTCGCGTTCTGTCAATAGTGGGTGTAAATTGCCCCCGCCTTTGGTCGCGGCTTGGATATTGAGCAAAATTTCCCACGCTTTTTCGGCATAAGCACGACTCGCCAATACACGAGCTTGTGCTTTCCGCACGCGGGAAGCCGAAACAGCTTCGAGTGCGCGGGTGATTTGCTCGATGTTCTTGACACTTTTGATACGATTTCTAACTTCGCGTAAACTGGGCATCTTTTCCTCTCTTTAATCATGGGCAGAAGGGGAATTATCCCCTCTGCAGAGTCGTCTGAGATGACGACTAGCTCCAGTTTTCGGTAAACGATTTAACGGCTTCTGTTAATTTTTCGCGTGTATCATCCGATAACGCTTTTTCGGTGTTGATGGTGTTGGCAATGTCAGCATATTGGGTATTGAATGCTCGCAAAAATGCCGCTTGCCAATCTTTTATACGCGCTACGGGGATACTATCCAAATAACCACCCGTCCCCGCGAAGATGAGCGCCACTTGGTCGGCGAGGGGCAGGGGGGTATATTGCCCTTGCTTGAGCAATTCCGTCAGGCGTAAGCCTCTATCCAGTTGGCGTTGGGTCGATTTGTCGAGGTCAGATCCGAATTGGGCGAATGCCGCTAATGAACGGAATTGCGCCAAATCTAACCGCAGACCACCAGCGACTTTTTTCATGGCTTTGGTTTGTGCATCACCGCCGACACGGCTCACGCTAATACCAACGTTCAGCGCGGGGCGTTGACCCGAATAGAATAGGTTGGATTCGAGGTAAATTTGACCATCGGTGATTGAAATCACGTTGGTTGGCACATAGGCAGACACGTCACCGAGCAAGGTTTCGATGATAGGCAACGCGGTTAAGCTACCACCACCACGTTCATCGCTCAATTGGGCGGCGCGTTCCAACAAACGGCTATGCAGATAGAACACATCGCCCGGATAGGCTTCGCGTCCAGGTGGACGGCGCATGAGCAACGAGACTTGACGGTATGCCCACGCATGTTTCGAGAGATCATCATAAATCACAAGCGCGTCTTTGCCATTTTCCATGAACCATTCGCCAATCGCACAACCCGAATAGGGGGCGATATAGTTCATAGCGGCGGGGTCAGATGCCGATGCAACGACAATCGTGGTGTATTCCATAGCACCATAGGCTTCGAGGATGGCTTGCAAACGGGCGACTTCTCCTTTACGCTTGCCGATCGCCACATAGATGCAATACATATCTTGCCCTTTTTGATTGATGATGGTGTCAATCGCCACGGCGGTTTTACCCGTTTGGCGGTCGCCAATAATCAACTCACGTTGCCCGCGCCCGACTGGAATCATCGAGTCAATGGCGAGGATGCCTGTTTGCACAGGGCGACTCACATTTTTACGTTCACGCACACCGGGCGCAATCCGTTCAATTGGGTAAAATTCGTTAGAGGCGATGGGACCCTTGCCATCGAGGGGTTTGCCGAGCGCATCCACAACACGCCCGACCATGCCCATACCCACAGGCACAGACGCGATACGCCCTTGTGGACGGACTTCTGCGCCTTCTTTGATGGTGTCGTATTCACCCATGATGATGATACCGACATTATCTTTTTCGAGGTTGAAGGCAATCCCAGCGACACCATTTTCAAATGTCACCAATTCGCTAAAACGGATGTTGGTCAACCCAGTGACCCGTGCGATACCATCACCAACTTCTTGAACATAACCCACCTCTACCGCTTCGATAGAGGGGCTAAACTGCTCAATTTGGTCTAATATTGACTGAAAGAGGTTAGAGGCTTCCGCCATTGTTTGGTCTCCTAACTTTTCTACTAATGAAATCGTTTTACATCTTCAAAAAAGATGCACAAAGCCATTCTTTGAATGTATACACTATAAAGCCACTATTGTAGCTTATCCACAAACATCTGTCCACTTTTTCACAAACTACTTATCAATTTTTGATTGATTGCGCTTCATGGCGGATATACGCTGTGCTAATCCGCCATTACACCGTGACAATAGGCTAAAATTGCCGATTGAAATGATGCACAAACGGGTCTTTGGCAAAATAGGGGCTAATCAATTCACGGTGATATTTGAATTGTTCGCTTTGGCGAAATCCGATGGTGTGGTCTTCGAGCGTTTCCCAATGGATGAGCAGAATATACCGCGTACTATCTTCAATGCTTTGGTGCAGTTGACAATCAATAAAACCTTTGGCTTTACTGATGTATTTGTCGAGGCTCTCTTTGAGTGCGCTCTCAAACGCGGGTTGTGTATTATCGCGGATATAAAATTCTGCAATTTCTAAAATCATAACGCATACTCCTACTTATTCCCATTTTTGCCGAGTTCTGCCGAGCGCCGATACGCCGCCCATACGGCATCGGCAATCACGGTGCGGATACTACCTTTTTCGAGTTCATATAATGCCGCGGCAGATGTCCCGCCAGGACTGGTGACTTGATTGCGTAATTCGGCGGGGTGCATCCCCGATTGGATGGCATATTTGACCGACCCAAGCATGGTCTGTTGTACCAATTTTTGCGAAACTTGGCGCGAAAATCCCATATGGACACCGACATCGATGAGGGCTTCCATCAATAAAAATACATATGCCGGTCCGCTTCCGTTGAGTGCTGTCGCCATATCCAGAAAATTTTCATCTTCGACATATAATGTTTCGCCCATCGCGCCCAAAATGTCCGATGTCCATTCACGCCCCTGTGCGGTGACTTCGGAGGTGCATGTCCAGACGGTGATACCTTCGCCGATTTGACCGGGTGTATTGGGCATGGCACGCACTACATACGGGTGCAGAAGGTGGTCTACAATGCGTTGAATGGTCACACCCGCGGCAATGCTGATGATGAGCGCATCGGGTTTGACATGCGTTTTGAGCTGTGCCAACACTTTATTCATCATCTGTGGCTTAATCGAAAGCACAACGACATTGGCATCTTGCACCGCCTCGACATTATCAGTCGTAAAATTGAGACCATAGTTCGTTTTCAACTCGTCCCCACGTCCGATATGTGGGTCGGCGGCGGTGATATAATTGGCAGGGATGAGGTCTTTGTGCAGTAACCCTTTTATCATGGCTTCGCCCATAGCGCCACTGCCGATAAAAGCAACTTTTTGATTGTGTAGCATGATGATAATCCTCTCAAATACCGCGTGGACGTTTTTTGAATAAATACCGAAGTGTTGCCAAGAAAAACCGCTTTTGGGGTAAATACGTCAAGAGCGTATCTTCGATACGGCGCGGTTGGAATTCAAAATAGTGATAGGTGTTGCCCAGTGGGGCGGTGCGGTTGGTGGCTAATAAATCGTACCACTGATTGGTGAATAGTGTCCGCCTCACAAAAATGCGCCAGACTGTATTGAGCCAGCGCAAGATATACGGTGGCATTTTGATGATAAACCGATTTTTACCCGTCAGGCGCATGATGGTGATGATTAAATCTTCGTAGGTGATATATTCTTGCCCGCCGATGTTAAAAGTCTCGTCTACTGTTTCGATACGCTCTAACGAGATGATAATTGCTCGAATGAGGTCATCAATATACATCGGATGCAACACCACTTCGCCCTGTCCAGCCATCAACGTGAATAACGGATTCAGGCTGAAGCCCATCGCAATATGGTTGATGAACGCATCATCAGGCGCGAAAACAATGCCACTGCGGATGATTGTGAATGCCAATCCGCTATCACGTATCAGGCTTTCCGCTTGTCCTTTGATGCGGAGTAGGGTGAATGCCGATGAGGATGCCGCGCCTAAATGACTGATGTAAATGATGCGCCCCACACGGTTGGCGCGGGCGGCGGCGATGAGGTTGCGCGTCCCGACCAATTCTATCCGTTCTAACTGGCGTGGCGTTGCCCACCATTGCCCACTTTCGAGGTGGATAATCACATGTACCCCGCCTAAGGCTTGATACAAAATTTCTTCATCAAGCAACGTGCCGATAATCACTTCGGGGGCGTTGGGCGTATCGTCAGACCATGTAAGGTGTTTTGCATTGGTAGGCGCGACCAAACACCGCACTTGATAATCTGTTTTCATCAAGGCGTTGATGAGATGCCTGCCAATTAATCCTGTTGCACCTGTTACGAGAATCATCAGATATGAACTAACCGTTTTCTTTCCGCCAATTAAAGGTGTATCATCTACAATATGTAAAAAGTGATTATAATCATCTGAAAGATGAAAATCATCCCCAAAACAATAGGATGAGAGGGAATTGTGGAACGCCGACGAGTCGTGGTAACTGGAATGGGGATTATTTGCCCCAATGGAAATTCTGTCGCAGAGGCATGGCGTAATGTCGCCGATGGGATTACGGGCATAGATCCGATTGTGCGCCTCGATACATCTCGCCTCGAAAACCATTTCGGTGGCGAGGTCAAAAATTTTAATCCTGACCAATTATTCGGCAAACGAGAAGCACGCCGAACAGACCGTTTTACACAAATGGCGTGGTATGCCGCCAAGCAAGCCATTGAAGATGCCGACCTCAAAATCACGGGTGAGAATGAATATCGGGTTGGGGTGATTATCGGCACAGGCATTGGCGGAATCGCCAGCATTTATAACAGTACCAGCACTTTTTTTACACGCGGGTCGAAAGCCGTGAGTCCGTTGCTTGTGCCGATGATGTTGCCTGATGCTGCGTCTGCGAAAATTTCGATGATATATGGCATCCGCGGACCGAATTTCGCCATTACAACTGCCTGCGCCACAGGCAATAATTGCATCGGCGAAGCCATGGAAATGATACGCTACGGGCGGATTGATGTGGCGTTGGCGGGTAGTTCAGAGGCGGCACTTGAAGAGATTACGATTGCGGGATTTAACAATATGACGGCGATTTCGACTAAAAACGATACCCCGCGTCAAGCCTCGCGTCCGTTTGATGCCCATCGGGATGGGTTTGTGGTGGCAGAAGGCGCGGCGATTCTCGTCCTCGAATCGCTTGATCATGCGTTGGCGCGTGGGGCAAAAATTTATGCCGAAGTTTTAGGATATGGGCATACATCCGATGCCTATCACGTCACCGCACCGCTCGAAACAGGCGAAAGTGCCGCCGAAGCGATTCGTCAATCTTTGCGTGATGCCAATCTCACACCTGAAAAAATTGATTATATCAACGCGCACGGCACAGGTACACCACTCAATGACCGTAGTGAAACATTGGCACTCAAACGCGCATTTGGCGAATTGGCGTATACTATCCCCATTAGCTCGACCAAATCGGTCACGGGGCATTTGATGGGCGCGGCGGGTTCTGTCGAAGCCATTTTTACGATTATGGCAATCCGCGAAGATTTCATTCCACCCACGATGAATCTTGAATATCCCGACCCTGAATGTGATTTGAATTATACCCCGTTAGTTGGTGTAAAGCATAAAATAGAGATTGCCATGAGCAATTCGTTTGGTTTCGGTGGGCATAATGCCGTGTTGATTTTTGGGGAATACAAGCAAAATGGCTCGTGATAAAAAACGCGATTGGCGCTCAAATAAACCGATTTATGCTCATATTGTGGGTTGGGGGATGCGCGTCCCGCGCAGTATCCTCACCAACAAAGACCTCGCCGCCATTATAGATACGAGCGATGCGTGGATACAATCGCGCACGGGGATTCGGGAACGGCGGATTGCTGATGAAGATGAAACAACCGCCCGTTTGGGCTTATTCGCCGCCAAACAAGCCCTCGCCATCACCGATATTTTGCCTCAAGAGATCGATCTGATCATCGTAGCGACCAGCACCCCCGAAAATATCTTCCCTAGCACTGCCAGCCTCATTCAACATTGGTTGGGGGCGAATAATGCGGGCGCTTTCGATTTATCTGCCGCCTGTTCGGGATTTGTTTATGGGGTAGATATGGCGGCGCAGGCGATTCGATCGGGGAGTATCAAGATCGCGCTGGTGATTGGGGCAGAAACCATGAGTCGTGTTTTAGATTGGCAAGACAGGAGCACCTGCATTTTATTTGGAGATGGCGCGGGGGCAGTGGTCTTACGAGCCAGCGAGACACCGGGAGGTATTTTGTCGAGTGTATTACGTTCTGATGGGGCGGGTTATGATTTGCTCGGATTACCCACTTATGGCGGGATGCAAGTCCGCACCACAGAGGGGTTGCGCGAACCCAAATTGCATAAAATGTATATGGCGGGCGGTGAGGTATTCAAATTTGCCACGCGGGTGATTGGTGAGAGCATCAAACAAGCCATTAAAGAGGCGGGCATCACCCTCAAAGATGTTAAACTCATTATTCCGCACCAAGCCAATGAACGCATCATCCAAGCCGCGGCGCGTAGCCTCAATTTAAGTGATGATTTATTTATGAGCAATTTAGTCCATTATGGCAACACATCCGCCGCTTCTATCCCCATAGCCCTCTACGAAGCGGTGGAACAGCGACGCATTAATGTGGGTGATTATATCATTTTTGTGGGGTTTGGTGGTGGTCTGACATGGGCGGCAACTGTCATTCAGTGGACAGTCTCGCAACCGGGCGATCAACCTGTAAATCGTCGCCAAGAACGTAAACGGCGTGCCGGGTATGCGTTGGTGAATCTGCGCGTGACTTTTCGATTGTGGCAAAAACGCATTGGACGATTATTCTCAATTCTTTCTAAACGAAATGAGTAGTATAGTGTATATAAACGTACTTAATTTGCCCAAATTGGTCAATAATTGCGTTTATCAAATTAAGATTAACTTGATTTTCGTTTGAAAACAGTTGATAATTGAATTCATACAACATTCATAAAGACCACTGTGAGGGCTAATTTAATGAAAATTCTCTACGTGGAAGACAACCCACAAAATATGCGTCTTGTACGGAAGATGCTTGGTAGTGGGGGGTACGAAATGGTAGAAGCCTTAGATGGAATGACTGGGTTACACATGGCAGAAGTCGAGCAACCCGTCCTCATCTTGCTCGATATCAATTTACCCGATATTGATGGTATTGAGGTGACACGACGGATAAAATCCAATCCATCATTGGCTCATATTCCTATTGTGGCGCTCACTGCCAACGCCATGTTTGGGGATAGAGAACGCTTTTTAGATGC
Organism: Anaerolineae bacterium; assembly: GCA_034436155.1. Taxonomy (GTDB): domain Bacteria; phylum Chloroflexota; class Anaerolineae; order Aggregatilineales; family Phototrophicaceae. Next base: position 112,690 of record DAOTVP010000008.1, on the reverse strand, counting down.
AGGTTGTGACGGTTATTTGGCGAAACCTGTGAGTAAAACCGAATTGTTGAACACCCTTGCTTATTTTCTGAATCGGTAATCATTAAAAAAAGGCATCCGCTTATGGATGCCCTTTTTGTTTAACGATTATTCATGGTGCGTGATGCCAGCATCAGATAATAAACCAATGTCAACAAGGATGATACAAATGCCGCCACATAGGTGAGCGCCGCGGCGGTGAGCATTTCCCTTGCGCCTGCCATATCTGCGCTATTTTGACCAAACCCCGCCTGTTCTAACAATTTTAACCCGCGCCGACTGGCATCAAATTCAACGGGTAGGGTAATCAGCATGAATAAGACGGTGATACCGAAAGCGATAATCCCCAACCACAACATGCTGGTCATGCTGAAGATAATCCCCATCATAATCAGACCATACGAAATCATCGGGCTAATTTGCACCGCAGGTAACAAAAATTGACGCAAGCCAATCAAGGGTGATTTTTCTTCGTATTGTTGAGCATGACCGAGTTCATGCGCCACAATCGCCATAGACGCAACGGATGGTTGTGTTGCGACATCTTGCGACATCCGCACGATATGACCACGCGGGTCATAATGGTCGCTCATTTCTCCCGGAGTGCCTTCAAAACGCACCCCGCGCAACCCACTGGTTTGCATAATCCGTTGCCCGACTTCAAAACCGCTCATATTCCATGAATTGGCGGTTCGTCTCCATTTGGCATATGCCGATTGCACGTAAGCTTGTGCCAACCCCGAAATAATCATACTCGGCAACGCCACAATTAATAGATAGGTGAAATCGAAAAACATAACCGTATCTCCTCCATATCATCATTATGCTATTCATGATACCGTAAAATTGTTAGAGAATAGCAAAAATCATCCCCCCAATGGTGTGGGTGTTGGGATCGGACGACTGATGTAAATCGTCACCATACATGAGGCTTTTAACTCGCGGGTGGTATCGAATACAGTGAGCTGAAATTGATATGTGCCTGGTTCATATGGGTCTGGATTAAATTGCGAGAGTGTCCCTAATTCATTGACAGGGATAGCCCCTTCATCGATGACCCAAAATGTATTGAGGGTTGTCGGTCCGCTAATTTCGATTTTATAAGATGAAAAATCATCTACAAATGCCGTCCCTGCGACCCGAATCACCTGAAAAACGCGCATCCCGTTAGCAGGAATTTGCAAAAAGGCGTTGGGGGTATCGCATCCATACACAGGTGGCGCATTGGGTTCGATTGTCCCCACGGGGGTTGGTGTGAGGGTAGGTGTTGCCAAAATCGAAAATTCATCCTCACGCGGTAATTCAACAGGCGCGATGGGCAAATTCGCCAATGGTGCAGGACGTGTCGGTGTAGCGAAAACACCATCGCTAGGTGCTTCGATGATTTCATCGGGATTATTCATGGCGACAAATTGCGCCAATTCTTGGTCACTGCGGACGGTTGGCGCAACGACTTGCTGAATACCGACCACAATCAAGATAAATTCGACCCCCAAAATCATCATTGTGAGGGCATTATCACGCCGAAAACGGGCTAAATCGCGTTCTAATTCAAACCGCGTTGCGCGAATATCATACTGTGCCGCCCGCCAACGCGACCACAACATCAAAATTGCCACACCAGCGAGGATATATAAGCCGACCGCCACTTGCTCAATCAGAAAGATGATATTGCTCACGGAGTCAAATCCTTTCTACAACCCCTTTCAATATGGTGATGAGTTTGGGGACGATAATTCGACCCACTTCTAAAACTTCTTCGTGGTTGGTTTCATGATCTGTGTCTAAATTATCAATCACCATGTTGGTGATGGATGAAAATGCCATGACCTTCATGCCCATATGACGCGCCACCACCACTTCATGCACGGTAGACATGCCAACCGTATCCGCGCCAATCATACGGAGCATCCGCGCTTCGGCGGGGGTTTCGTAAGTCGGTCCCGCCAAACAACAATAGACCCCTTCTCGAAGTGGAATGTTATTTTTCTGGGCAACTTCGTGCGCCAATTTGCGTAATTCGCGGTCATACGTTTGGACTAACCCGACAAAACGCGGTCCCAAATCATCATCATTGGGTCCCATTAAGGGGCTAAATCCTGCAAATCCGACCATGTTGATGTGGTCATTGAGCATCATCACATCACCCGCACTGAATTGTGTGTTTAATCCACCGGCGGCGTTGGTCAGGATGATAGTTTTAATCCCCAAAAAGTGCATCACACGAATTGGAAACGTGACTTGTTGTAGCGTGTATCCCTCATAAAAGTGGGCGCGTCCTTTTTGGACGAGGACAACTTTGCCCGCTAATTTGCCAATCACCAATTCGCCATGATGTCCATGAACGGTGGAAGTCGGAAAATGCGGGATTTCTGAATAGGGAATCGAGACTCGGTCTTCGAGCATATCGGCTAATCCACCTAATCCAGAGCCTAAAACCAAACCAATTTCAGGTTGCAGGTTGGTATGATGACGAATAGCTTCGACTGCCTCTTGATAATGGGTATGCGTGAACAAAAAACACCTCATTTCTAAGATGATACCAATTTCAATATAAGTTCAAACCATGTTATTCTATAAGTGTCGTAACTGCTAGGCTATAATCAGCATGTGTGTTGAAATATTTTTAGAACATTGTCACATTCTAAGAAAAATGTCTTATAATGTGTAAAGTAAGCAAATGGTCATTTAGTGTATAAGGTCTATTGTTATGGTGACATCGCCAGAAAAGATAATATCCAGTTATACAGAAGCCTATCAACGCCTGTATAATCGTAAACCCAAAGACCTTGAAATGGATGGCGATTGGGTGACGGTGAACGGTGCGAAGATGAAACTCGCCGATTTGCAATATCTCACAGAACAATTACGCGAAGAATATGATAAGGGTATCGGCGAAAAGAAGAACGTTGTCAATCGTCTGCTCAAGTGGTTTAAGGGTGTATAATCGCTCAGCTATCATAAAGCGCCTTTTTTCTCATCTTAAATCACGTTATGATTATGGCGTGTTTATTCATAAAGATGAGAGATTAGGGTTTTGTGGTGCAACGAGTACATTTTCGGATTAAACAAGATGGTCAACCCATCAAACAACTCGCCCATGCCTTACAGGAACACATGGGGCATTATGGCTACGAGCTGATAGAAACACCCATCATCGAAAATGCCGATTTATTCCTCACCAAAGCGGGGGATAAAGTGGCAGAAAAATTATTCACGTTTGAGCGACACGGGCAAATTTTGGCATTACGCCCCGAATTCACCGCCGCCGCCGCGCATCTATATACTCTCCAACACGATAAACCAGTCGTGCGTTGGCAGTTTAGTGGGGCGGTATTTGAAGATGATCCCAACACACATAACCATGAATACCAACGTTATAGTGTGGGGGCGGAACTAATCGGCATGGCGAATCAGATTGCCGATGCCGAAATTATCAGCATGGCGGTGCATGGTCTCCTCAAACTGGATATTCGAGATTGGCGTTTGGTCATTGGTCATGTCGGACTGACACAACGCCTTCTCGCCAAATTTGAACTTGACCCACGCACCCAACACTTTTTACTCAGTCAGCGCCATCTGTTGAAAGGTGGGTCTAAGGGGAAGATGAATGTGTTGGCACATTTAGCGCGATACATCCCCTCACAAACATCAAATATATCCGATGTATCGTCATTAGCAATGTTGGTCAATACATCGCGGAGCGATACGCTCGGCGGGCGTACCCATACCGACATCACCCAACGGATTGCCAAAAAACGTCAACAAGCCAGTCAACAAGGGCAAATTAACGATGCGCTCTACTTTTTGCAAGAGTGGATGAATATCGAACATCCTGTGGATGAGGCAATGCCCAAAATCGCCGAATTTGTCGGTGATGACCCCTCTGCACAACAATTATTCAGCGAATGGCAATCGCTCATTGGGTTATTACGCGCCTCGCAAATCCCGATGGAACAGGTGTATATCCAACCTGATTTAGCCCGTACATGGGATTATTACACGGGGGTGGTGTTTGAAATCCGCGCCAATGATGCTACCCAATTGGCAGGTGGGGGACGTTATAACGAACTCACGCGCTTGATTGGTGATGATACAGAAACGCCCGCCGTTGGATTCGCCTATTATGCCGATAAATTATTAGAACGCCTTTCGCCTAGCCAACCTACTACCGCGCCGACTGTTTACCTTCTGCCCGAAAATTATCCCGCCACCGCCAGCCGTTGGGCTTACGAACTCCGTAAACGCGGTGTTCGGGTGATTATCATCGAAGATGCAGAATTGGTTACACGGTCAGTTTTGTTTTTATGGGCATCCCAAGATGACCAAATTCGGCTCGGCAAGCGCGATTATACCCTCGATGAAATTGATCTCTTGGTGAAAACACTGTATGGACTATGATATGTTAGAACAATTCACATTGGCACTCCCTAGCAAAGGGGCAATCGCAGAACCAACCACCAATTTCCTGAAAGATTGTGGGATGAAAGTCAATCATCCCAACCCGCGCCAATATACAGGCACAATCCCCTCACTGAATAACCTGAATGTGTTATTCCAACGGGTGCGCGATGTGTTGTATAAAGTGGCGGATGGTACAGCGCATATCGGCATTACAGGCTATGATGTCGTCCAAGAAAATCCAACCGATGACCTGATTGTCATTCACGACAAATTGGGTTATGGACACTGTTCGTTGGTGGTTGCCGTCCCAGAAACATGGGTAGATGTAGATATTATGGCGGATTTGGTGGATGTGGCGATGGATTTCCGTGAACAAAAACGCCGAAACTTGCGCGTTGCCACCACCTATACCCACCTGACACGCCGATTTTTACACGCCAACGGGATTCATCACTTCAATCTGGTCAAGGCAGAAGGGGCAATCGAAGCCGCTCCGACCATCGGTTATGCCGATATTATCGTGGATTTAGTCCAGACAGGCACAACCCTGCGCGAAAATCATCTGCGCCCGTTGCCCGACGGCGTGATTGTCGAATCGCAAGCCTGCTTAGTCGGCAATAAAAAGGCGCTCCAACAAAATCCGTATCTGCTCGAAACAGTACGCAAGATGCTCGAATATATAGATGCCTCGCTGATTGGCAAGCAATATTCACAAATCACCGTGAATATGTCGGGCGAAAGCATGGAAGAAGTCGGTTTTAAGGTGGTGGATAACCCCCTCACACGCGGGTTATTGGGTCCGACCATTGCGCCTGTATATGTTGCACGCGATGACCGCCAATGGTTCACCGTGACGCTCACCGTCCGCACCAAAGATTTACTGGGCGCGGTGGAATATTTACGGGGTGTCGGCGGGATGCACATCGTTTCGCAACCCACACAATACATTTTCATGGACGAATCGCCTACTTACAAGCGATTATTAGAGGTCTTGCGCGACTAGGAATCATCATGTACAAGCTCGACATCATCCTACCACCCCCATTTGATTGGTGTTTTATCCCACAAGGGCAGGTTACACTCATGCCACGCGGGTTAGATGGTGATTTGTATATCAAACAACCGATGACGGTGGATGTCCCCGCATTTTACATGGCGAAATATCCCATCACCAACAAACAATATGCCGAATATATTCATCATGGTGGTGGGGCAATCCCGTTTTATTGGGATAGTCCCCATTGGAATTGTGATGATTGTCCTGTGGTCGCCATGACATGGTACGAGGCAGTCAAATTTTGCCGATGGTTGAGCGATAAAACAGGCGCGATAATGATGCTCCCCACTGATGCCATGTGGCAACGCGCCGCGCAGGGAGATGATAATCGGGCATATCCGTGGGGGGATGTGTGGGATGCCAGTTTGTGCAATCATAATGTGGATAAAGCGGGTATCGGTAAAACCACACCTGTGTATCACTACGAAGGCAAAAGTGATAGCCCGTATGGATGCGTGGATATGGCGGGCAATGTATGGGAATGGTGTATTACCAAATATCGTACAGGCGAAAATCGCCTGAGTGGGGTACATAGCGATGAGCGCATTCTGCGCGGTGGGTCTTGGTATACCACATATGCAGACCGCATTGGTTGTTTATTTAGCAATCGCAATAACCCCCTCAATGGGGGGTATAGCAACAAAGGATTTCGGGTCGCGTGTTTTGCCAATGCCGATTTTGAATAGGTTATAGGCTATTTTGCGCCACATCCAGCCATTTATCCAAAATATGATTGCTGTGGATAGCATTCCCGCCCATCTCCACCGACATGGCAAGCCCGACCAAACTGATTTCTGGCGGAAAGCGGTTGCTATCAGCCAAATTCAGCGTCAAGAATGGGCAACAGAACAACGCCGATTTGACTATTTCACGCCAATGATCGGGCAAAAATCCACGTTCTTTCAGCAATTTGAGAGTCGGAATCAGCACGCGCTCAAATTTACTCCCCAAAAACATCGTCCGCACCGACCACAATGTATAATCATAGGTGATATGCCATTCATCCCCGCGCACCTGTATCTGAATAGGCGTGGTCTCTTTTTTGATATACGGAAAATACATCCACATGGCGAAAACGTTGTGAAAAATCGGCTTCACGAGGTCGAACAAGGGTGAATGTCTGCCTGCGAAAGCGGGATCGAAATACAGCAACGCGGTTTTATCTTGCATATAAAATACATTGCCGTTATGGGCATCGCCGTGTCCGATAATGGTGGCGTGTGGGATGGTCGGATTGAGCAGACGAATCGCATCCGCTACGAGGTCGTTAATCGTTTTGGTGTATTGTTGCCCGTTAATGACCCATGTCATGCGCTTTACATCCCCCATGGTGAATGTGCCATGAGGTAAGGCGATGGGGATGTCATTGGCATAAAACCGGTCGTAGCGTCCGCCCGTCAGCCGATGATAAAACAATTGGTGAATGGGCGCGTTGGGTGTTGGAGTAGGGGATTCGAGGCTGGTCTGATAATACGTGAACAGCGCATCATCGGCATCATTTTGGGCGCGTTTGAGCCGATTCATATCATCTGCGATAGGCTCGTTGCGAGATTGGCGCAGTTCCAAATCCCATGCCACATCAAACACCGATGGTGCAGTGATGACTTCGTAAATCAAAAATTGTTGACCCGTTTTGGTGGTGCTATACAGGGGTTGGATAATCGGATACCCCACATCCGCCAGCAGACGGGCGTTATAATATTCGTCAATGACGGTATCTTGTTCGGTATGTGTCTTGAAAAACAATTTTCTGTCGTCTGTGAGGGTGATAAATCCGTTAAACGAATTGAGCGAGATGGCGAGTGGGCGCAATTCCACCGCTTGCACCGCTAAATCGAATGTCTCACGGATGAATTCCATGAGGAGTGATTCGGCTTGTGGTTTATCGGTGAATTGCAATTGCTGGATGGTCTGGAGGATGTTTGTCATGAAATATCCCGTTGGCAGGTTGTTTGAGACGACATAATCTTAAAGGTGTTTATATTTGTGGACGACATACGCGCTTTGCGCTAGTCGTCCATTACACCTATCCAATTTTGAGGGGCGTAATGGACGACTAGAGGCTTTAGCCTCGTATGTCAGCCACAAAGGAGATGCCCTCTATTAAATGCTACTCATAGGTGTGAATAAAAAGGGTTCTACAATCCCAAAATTTCGTTGCGCTTGCGAATCGCAAAGGCGTGCGCGGGAAAATCTTCGTAATCGGCGAGAGTGGCGGTGATGCCTTGCAAGCGACCATAACCCTCTTTGGATAAATAGCCGATGCCACTGCGTTTGAGGAAATCCCACACGCTGACCGATGAAAAGCTACGCGCAAATCCACCCGTTGGCAAAATGGCGTTTAAGCCCAAGCAATAATTCGCTGTGGGGATAGGGGTCATATGACCGAGCAGAATTTCGCCCGCGTTGCGGATTTTATTCAGCGCGATGAAGGGTTCATCCACCAAAACTTCGAGATGCTCTGGCGCGTAATCGTTGACGAATTGTATCGATTCTTCGAGGCTGTTGGTCAAGATGATGCCACCATAATTTGCTAACACATTCTCGACAAATTTACGTCGCCATTCCGGAAGTTGGGCGATGTATTCGGGCAGAATATTCAACGCCTCTTGTGCCACTTTTTCGCTATGTGTGACCAACGTGGCGGCGGATTCTGCCCCGTGTTCAGCTTCGACCAATAAATCCAGCGCGGCGAGGCGTGGGTCTGCGTGTTCATCACATAAAATGATGGATTCGCTCGGACCCGCGGGCAACCCGACATCAATCACGCCGTAAAGTAGACGTTTAGCCGCAGAAACATAACTGCTCCCTGGTCCAATCACCTTATCGACTTTGGGGATAGATTGCGTGCCATAAGCAACCGCGGCAATGGCTTGCATCCCCCCGACCACATACACCTCATCCACGCCACAAATTTCGGCGGCGACCAACGAGGCGGCATCGGCTTTGCCATCGGGTGTTGGCGGGGTGACGACAATCACTTTTTCGACCCCTGCGACAATAGCGGGTGTCGCCAACATGAGCATCACCGACGGAAATGCGCCTTTACCGCGTGGTACATACAGCGCCACGCTGGTGATGGGTGTAATTTTTTCGCCCGCCATGATACCCGGTTGAATTTCGGTGAACCACATGGCTTCTGGCATTTGTTCTTCATGAAATTTTTTGATGTTGGCGTGTGCTTGTTGGATAGCGAAAATCACCTCTGCGCTGATTTGGGCGCGGGCGTTGGCAAAATCTTCTGACGAGGCTTTGAGCATCTCGATGCTGAAATTGGGCGCATCGAATTTGCGGGCATAATGTACCACGCCGGCATCGCCCTCTTTGCGAACACGGTCTATCACTTCTTGCGCGGTGGGGATGAGGTCGCTGATGTCTTGTTCGGCACGGCGCATCACTTTAGCGCGGTCTTCTGATGAAACTTCATTCCATTTGCGAAATTGAATCATCGGTCATCCTTTTAATTGGGTGATGAATAATCATAAATTGCACATTGCATAAGGGCGCACCATCGTGCGCCCTTACAGAATACTTAGCTTGGTGTGACGATGCTATATCCAATTATGCTCGTTGTTTTTGATGCTTGGCAATCATATTCGAGCGACGACGCACGCCTTCCCAACGGATGCTGGGGACGAGGACATCTTTTTTCGATTCGATGCGGTCTTTATATTGCATCAAATCTTGAATCATAATCCGCATTTCGGCTTTCACATCATGCGAGGGTTTATAACCCAAGTTGATGAGGTGATTGCGGTCTGGGTTAAAATAATGTTCTGCCGCTTCGTAACGCGGATTATCGTATTCGGCAATTTCGACAGGGATGCCCAATTCATCGCCGACTTCTGCGACCATATCTGCCAATTGGAAGATGTTATAGGTTTCTTCAAATTGATTGAAAACGCGATATTCACCGTGTTTGGGCGGATTTTCGCACGCGATGGTCAGGCATTGCATCGAATCACGCAAGGGCAAGAACCCCCGTTTTTGTTTGCCCGCGCCGAACAAGGTCAATGGATGACCGATGACCGCTTGGCAACAGAAGCGGTTAATGGCTGTCCCGAAACATTCATCAAAATCGAGGCGTGTACGCAGGCGTGGGTCTGGATTTTCGCCCATTTCGTCAATACGTGTGCCGAACACCACCCCTTGCATGATGTCGGTGGCGCGTAAACCCCAAATTTTGCAGGCGTACATGGTGTTGTTCGAGTCGTGTACTTTGCTCCAATGATAGAAACTGGCGGCTTGGCGTGGGAAGGGGAGATAATCTTTACGACCTCTAAATTCCACCTCAAAGAAGCCTTCTGGAATATCGATATTGGGCGTGCCATATTCTCCCATTGTCCCCAATTTGACCAAATGCGCTTCGGGGCAAACCTCTTTCATCGCCCAGAGGATGTTCAAATTGCCGATGACGTTATTTTGTTGCGTGAAAACCGTGTGGTCACGGTCAATCATCGAATAGGGTGCAGAGGGGACTTGACCCAAATGCACAATCGTGTCGGGTTTGAATTCGGCGAAGAAATTGCGCGTGAATTCATAATCCATAAAGTCACCTTCGCGGAAATCTAAATCCACACCGTAGTGTTCTTTGAAGGCGGCGATGCGTTCTTTACGACTATAAATGGGAATCGCGCTTTGGCTGTTGAGTTCCTCGACCCATTGACGGCGAAGCATGGCATCTGCACCTGCTACGGTATGACCACGCGCCACCAAATATTGCGCCAACGTCCAGCCCAAATAGCCGTCAATGCCTGTGATGAAAATTCTCATGGTTTCTCCTACTGAAATCAGTTGATACGTATACAATAAAACAACACAGTTGGTTGTTAAAAGCTACGGTTAATTGAATAACCGTTAGTTTACAAGACGAACTGCATTATGCTATAGGGCGAAAATTGCCGATATAGCCACTAACTGCCAATAATTCGGCGTTGAGGATGCTACATCCCGCCGCCCCACGAATAGTATTATGCGAGAGCGCCACAAATTTATAACCCAAAATCGGACATTCACGTAAACGTCCGATGGATGTGGTCATCCCATTGCCTGCCATACGGTCACGGCGTGGTTGTGGACGGTCATTTTGGGGCAAATACGTGACCATATGCTGGGGGGCGCTTGGCAAATTCGGCACAGGATCTGGCGCGATAAACGATTCCCATGCGTGCAGAATGTCGTTTATGCCTACTTTTGCATCCAATCCGACCGATATAGAAACGGTATGACCATCGAGTACAGGCACACGGGTGCAAGTCGCGCTCGCCAGAAAATCGGCATACGCGATGGTTCCGCCCGTAAATTCGCCCAACATCTTGCGCGATTCCGATTCGGTTTTTTCCTCTTCGCCGCCGATATATGGCACGACATTATCCATAATATCCAACGAAGCGACACCCGGATGACCAGCCCCGCTAATGGCTTGTTGGCTGACCATGTGAATATGCTTCACGCCGAATGGCATGAGTGGTTTAATCGCCATGACAACGGGCATCACCGTACAATTCGAGTTGGCGATGAGCGCCCCTGTCCCCCAATGCCGATTTTCGCGTTGAATCGGGATAAGCCCGATATGTTCGGCGTTGATTTCTGGGAGCAATAACGGCACATCATCCGCCATGCGATGGGCAGAGGCGTTAGTGCATACCACATGCCCCGCTTTGGCAAGGTCGGGTTCACGTTCTACGGCGGGTTCTTTGGGCAATGCCGAAAAAACCAACGGCGCATCGATAGCATCATACAACCCTTTAACGGTCATATCGCGTATAGCCGATGGTGGCGCACCGTCTAAAATCCAATTGGTGGCATCACCATATTTTTTGCCCGCACTCCGTTCCGAGCCGATGAGTTCTGTCACCTCAAACCACGGATGATTTTCGAGCAATTGGATAAATCGTTGACCAACAGCGCCCGTTGCACCTAAAATAGCCACATTCAATTTTTTCATGCCTGTTAATCCTCATATACCGACTGATTTTGTGACAACCGCAGGGTAAGACCCCAACATTTTAATGAACGATGTCCGATGTAATAACCGCGCTAACACTTCTTGGCATGGGGTATCTTGCCAATGTCCCTCAAAATCCAGATAGAAAATTGGCTCCCACGGACGATTACGGCGCGGACGTGATTCGAGCTTGGTCAAGTTTAATCCCCGTTCTGCAAATTCGCCCAGACATTCATACAAAGCGGCGGGACGGTTGCGGACGGCGAATACGATGGATGTTTTATTATAATCCCCACGAGGGGGGTCATCATGACCGAGTACAAAAAAGCGCGTGAAGTTAAATGCGACATCTTCGATGTCTGATGCTAACACCTCTAAATTATATAACTCACCCGCCAATAAACTGGCGATAGCCCCCGTGTTGGGGGTTGGGTTTTCGGCTAGATTTTTCGCCGAGCCTGCGGTGTCATAATCGGGGATGGCTAAAATTTTATGACGGCGCAAGTAACTTTCGCATTGGGCGAGCGCCTGTGGATGTGAACGCACTTGTTTGATTTGGGCGAAGGTTGTGCCTTTGGGGGCGAGCAATGCATGATGAACATGCAAAATAATTTCGGCTTGAATGCGTAAATCGTGGTCGAGGAGCAATTCGTATGCCTGATTCACTGCGCCCGCCAACGCATTTTCAACGGGCAACACGCCATAATCCACAGTACGATTGTTAATCGCATCAAATAAATCGCTAAAACTAGGGCAGGGGTAGGTGATGACATCATTGCCAAAATGCTGACGCACGGCTTGTTCTGAATATGCACCATGAACACCTTGAAAAGCAACTGTGAGGCTCAAGGAACTTTATCTCCTTAGAATTGCATGAATAAATGCACCATGCGCAATTGTACAAGGGAATTTTGTGGTGACAATTGTTGATATATCAGCAATTTCATGAGAATGATGTTATAATATCTTAAATTTGATAATTGATACAAAGTGCGTATGCAAGAGACACGACAACTCATTTTAGAAATTTTACACGAAATTGGTGATGCCACAGTCGATGAAATTGTGACCATCCTCAAAAAGCGGCGCGATGATGATATAACACCCGTCACCGTGCGTCATCATTTGGCATTGCTACAACAAGAAGACCTCATCAACATCAGCCAACGTCGACATAAAAAATCGCCCGGTAGACCGCAACATATTTACACCCTCACCGCCAAAGCCTTACGATTCTTTCCGAATAATTATCAAAATTTGGCGGCATTGTTGCTCGAACAACTGCAAAATCAATTGCCTAGCCAACAGGTGAATGTCATTTTGGAAGGTGTCGCAGAAAATATGGCGCTTTCTGCCCATGTGAAGGGCATGACAATGCCAGAACGTCTGCATTATGCGGTCGATTATCTCAATCAACATGGCTATCAAGCCTATTGGGAAGCCTGTGATGATGGCGAAGGGTATATTTTGCGGACGACCAACTGCCCCTATCATCAGTTATCGCATACCACCGATGCCCTGTGTAGCATGGATATGCGCCTCATTTCTTCGATGCTAGGCGTGATTCCGCGTGTGATGACTCGCGTTTCGCAAGGGGATAATAGCTGTGCCTATTTTATCCCACCCATGACAAATGATAGTTAATTTTTATGATGTTCATCATTTTTATTGACCATTTTTTCAGAGTATGTTACTATCTGTAAAGACTGATGAATTGTAAAAAGAATTGAGGAAATCTCATGGCAGTGATTGAACAAAATGAAGTCCAAATTGGCACAGTAGATGATACCGCTCTCATCGTCACACCCGCCGCGGCGATGACCATCCGTAATTTGCTCGAACAACGCCAAATTCCTAACCATGTATTGCGCGTTTTCGTAGCGGGCGGTGGTTGCTCTGGTTTGCAATATGGCATGGCGTTTGAACCCGCTCCAGAAGCTAACGACACGGTTGTCAATGTGGATGGGGTGCGTTTGGTTGTCGATCCCACCAGCATGGGATATTTGTATGGCGCAACCATTGATTTTGTCGATAGCTTGATGGGTGGTGGTTTCCGTATTGATAATCCCAACTCGGCAGGCGGTTGTGGTTGTGGCAAGTCGTTCAAAGCCAAAAATGAACAAGAATCGGGTACATTTAACGAAGCTGGCGGATGCGGGACGTGTGGTAGTTACTAATCTACCCTAGTTTTTGATGATTCACGCGCCCATCTGCCTAACAGGTGGGCGTTTTGTGTTTAGGGTGAAGATGATAGACTGATGAAAAAATTCTTGCGTCGTTTACTTTTTATATTGATACTCGTCGCCCTCGCCATTGGTGGGTTTCGCCTGTTTTGGCAAAATCAAGCCCAATCGGAAGCAGATAACCAACCGCTTGTGGTGGATAGGGCAGTGGTCGAAAGTGGTGATTTAACCGTCACGGTGAGCGCCACAGGTGCAATCGCGCCCACCCGACAAGTGCCATTATTATTTGAATTGGTCGCGCCTGTCCGTGAAATTTTGGTCGTGGCAGGTCAGACCGTCACATCGGGCGATGTGTTGGCAAGCCTTAATACGACTGATTACGAATCTGCATTGTTCGATGCCCAAGTGGCGTTGGATTTGCAACAAGTGGCGTTTGATGCGCTCACATCACCCGCCCGCGAAGAAGATATTGCCGTTGCCCAAGCCGCCGTCAATGCCGCCCAAGCCGCCGTCAATGCCTCATATAGCACCAGTTTATCGCAAAATCAGACTGCCGAAGAAATCGCCCGTCTCCAAGTCGAATTGGCGGGCAATAGTTTATGGCAAGCCCAACTCCAACGCGATGCCGCGCTGAATTCAGCGCCTAACATCCCATTTTTAGACATCAATAATTTGCCCCAAGAAATTATAGATATTGTCCCGCCCGATATACTGGATGAGGTGGTGACGAATATCAACGGACTCATCGGCGGGTTTAATTCATCCGTTGCTATTAACCCCTCTCAATTTGATGTGCAACTGAATCAATTGGGTGGCACAGTCGAAATCGCCCAAGCCAATTATGATGCGGCACAAAACCGCCCGCTCAATACCAGTGCGCTCAGTTCGGCACAAGTGGGTCTGATACAAGCCCAGCAAACCCTTGACCGGTTGCTTAACGGTGCGACACCCCAAGATATTGAATTGGCAGAGATAGACTTGCAACGCACACGGCTCACCTTGCGCCAAGCTGAATTGTTATTAAACCGCACTCAATTGCGTGCGCCGTTTGATGGTATCATCGCGCAACAAAATTTGACCGTTGGCGAATTGCCTCCTACCCAATTGCCTGCGATGATTTTGATGGATGTGAGCAACTTTGTAGTGGATTTGCCCGTAGATGAGACAGATGTCGTCAAGGTGACAACTGGGCAACGAGTCGAATTTACGTTGGATGCCTTGCCTGATGCCCAAATTACAGGTGTTGTAGAACGGGTCTCGCTCACACCAACACAAATCGGTAGTTTGGTGACTTATGTGGTGCGCGTCCGTTTGGATGAAACCGATGCGTCAATAAAAGTTGGCATGAGCGTCACAGCGCGAATCGCCACGCAAGAATTGACGGATGTGGCGCTTATTCCCAATCGGTATATTCGCATAGACCGCACCACACAACAAGCCTTCATCACCGTAGAACGTGGGCAAGGGCGGTTTGAAGAAATCGAAATTGAAATCGGCGCACGCAATGAACGGGTGACACAAGTGGTCTCTGGTGTTGCTGTTGGTGATGTGGTTGTATTATTGCCTCGCGGGAATTAAAAATGGTGCTAAAATTATTCAAAAGGCAAAAATCATCCGAGATTGTCCAAGATGTGCAAGGTCGGCGTGCCGTCATTGATATTCGCAATATCACCAAAGTGTATCAGATGGGTGATGTCGAAGTTCACGCCCTACGTGGTGTGGATTTACAAATTTACGAGGGCGAATTTGTCTCGATTATGGGTCCATCGGGGAGCGGTAAAAGTACGCTGATGTATATTTTAGGCGCACTTGACCAACCCACCACAGGCACATATTATTTGGATGGTGTGGATGTGAGCAAATTGGACGAAAAACAATTGGCAATCATCCGCAACAAAAAAATTGGTTTTGTTTTTCAAAGTTTTAACCTGCTCAAACGCACCACGGCGCTCCGACAAGTGGAATTACCCCTCATGTATGGTGGTGTATCGGGGCGATCTAAACGGGCAAGAGAGGCGCTCGAATCGGTAGGATTGGGTAAACGGCTCGACCATTTCCCTAGTGAATTGTCGGGCGGGCAACAACAACGGGTGGCGATTGCGCGGGCGATTGTCACAGAACCTGCGATGATTTTAGCCGATGAGCCAACAGGCAATTTGGATAGTCGCAGTGGCACAGAAGTGATGCAAATTTTTCAGCGCATGAATAAAGAACGTGGTATTACCACCGTATTCGTCACGCATGATCCTTGGATTGCACGACATACCGACCGCGTGATTATGTTACGAGATGGAGCAGTCGTCGCAGACCGAAAAGTAGCCAATCCGCTCATCGCGGGCGAAACAGAGCGCCCCTCCGAAGCGGAAGAACTCGAAGGCATTTTTCAAGAGGTCTATTACGGTGGCAAAAAGGAAGAATACAATTGAGCGAAGAGCGCACACATCAAACAGACCAACAAACCGATAATTCAATCCAACAAGCCACTATTGCGACGGTGGCGCGGTTGCGTCAGGTATTCACCGACCCACAAATTCGGGGCTTGTCGCGCTTGCCGTTGCCCGAAATTGAACGCATCAGCGAAGAAATTGCCCAAACCGTCCCTGCGGGTAATGTCCCTGGTATGATTCTGAATGCGTTGGCGAAATTAGACAAACGCGAAATTAGCCAGAACGAATCGCAAAAATATATTCAATTGCTTTTCAGAGGGATTCAAACTACGGTTGGACGGATGGTTTATAGCGCCTTATTCATCCCACCCGCCGCCGTGATTCATGGTTATCAGCAATTATTACGCCTATCGGGTAAAGATTTGAGCGTTGCCTTCCCCGATGGCACATGGCAATTTTATTTGGAATTCGCCCTACGTGAAGATAGCGCCCGTCATGCCAACGAGACGATTGGTTTTAATACGCACATGCTTCATTTGCGACCTGAATCGGCATTGGCGGCATGGTTGATGACCAGCGCCCAATTTTTGAAATTGTTGCCGAGCATCTTAGAAAATGAATGGCGAGAACGTATATTTTGTAAATTAATGGTCGAACATGGCGCGGGGCGTGTGCCTGTAGATATTTACACGCGATGGGAAAAAATCCGTCCGTTTGGGCGTGATAAAATCACCGAAGAAGACTTTTCTCATTTTCGGCGCAAAAAATTTGATGAATTTATCGCTCCGTATATCCGTTCTTTAGACGAAGTGGGCAAGCGCGAGGTGGCGATCGGCTTCAAGGTGGCTAGTGAGCGAGATTTGGCTTCGTATCAATATCAATTGTCGTGGTTAGCCACATTAGAACCCAACGGTTACAACGAAACGCGGGTGCATTATCCATTTAGTGAAGCCTATATCGGCGTGATTCGGCATGGACGGTATCATCTTATCCCAGCCGAAATTTTGTTGCGTCCACAAATGTCGCATAGCGCCGCCCAAGCCATTCTGCACATGCCCCCACAACCCATGTTGCCAATGGTGGATGATGTGATGGTCATCACACCCCGCGCATTGCATCAGGGGTTATACGAACAATTGGATAGCCTCACCCAACGCGAAATCGCCATGCTCAAGAAAACGCCCATCCTCATCAATTGGGATGAACGCGATTCGCGCCACCCACTGACTTGGATTCGGCGGGGTAAACGGGGCATCGGCGATCATCCCCTGACGATTTTCCGCACACAAGATAGTTTTGTGTTTGACCAATCGCACATTTTCTTTGATGGCGCGTGGGGCGCGGCTGTTTCTGAAATGATGACCCGCGAGGCGGTCAATTGGGGCGTATATTTTAATGCGGTGAATCCACAAAGCGCCCTTGCGCCAAAGTTAAATATCCAAACGCTCATGCTCAGACAAACCCCACAATTCAGCAA
The DNA here is from genome assembly GCA_034436155.1 of Anaerolineae bacterium. Taxonomy (GTDB): domain Bacteria; phylum Chloroflexota; class Anaerolineae; order Aggregatilineales; family Phototrophicaceae. Next base: position 95,217 of record DAOTVP010000008.1, on the reverse strand, counting down.
AATCACACAAAAGTCACGCTTATCAGAAGAAACGGGCGCAGAAAATCATGAGGTACGCTTGTCTGCCATGCAAACCTTGCGCGAAATGCTCATCCAACGACTGGGCGCACGGGTGACAATCAACGACCTAATGATTATTTATCGTGGGCTACATGCCTTCAATTACAAACCGTCTGAGCAGATGAATTACATGCTCAACTTCCTCAAGACCAACCGCGACCCGCGTTATAAACAAGCGTATAAATTGATTCAAGACCAATTAAATGCGCTGGCGATCAAAAATCCCGCGTTGCTTTTGCCGATAGATGCCAGTCGAAATAACCCCAAAGAACGGTTATTTCCGACCACCTTCCGTAATCCGATAACCGATTTGCACGTCAATCATCAACGCACCTTAGACTCACTACGGGCGTATTACATGGCATCGCAACGCGATAAGATGACCACCTATCAACAATTTAATGAGCAACGCACATATCATTTGCGTATGATTGGTGGGTTGGGTGAGTTATTAGCACGGTATCGGGAGATTGCCTTATCAGGGCAAAGTTCTAGCACTGCGGGCATCCAGATGTTGGCGCACGTCCCGCCAGTGTTACAAAAATTGCTCAATACGTTGCCGAGCCGATTTGATGTGCTGAACGAAATCCTCAAAGGGGAAGAGGTCTTTTCTAATTTGGGACGGGTGGCGAAAGGCTCATCGTTGCGCCGATTCATCACTGCCAAAGATGATAATAAACAAAAAACGCTGGCATGGGGTGTTATCACGGATGATAATGGTGTGGTACACCTGAGTCTACGCGATTTTCGTCCGCATGTGACCGCATTACACGAATTGGGTTTGTATGATATGGCACAACACATCACCCAAGATTATCTCGATTCGTATGCCTATGGCTTGAATACCTTCATCGCCGAGTTGATACAAATTGTTGTGGTGCAATAAATAAACGATGAATGTTGTCGAGACCTTTCGCATTGCCATCGATGCGTTATTAAGTAACCGATTGCGTTCTGCCCTGACCACTCTTGGCATTGTGATTGGGGTTGGCGCGGTGATTGGGCTGGTCAGTTTAGGGCGAGGTGTTGAACAATTTGTCGCACAAGAATTTGATGCCATTGGCTCAAATTCGCTCATCATCACATCGCAACGCCCCAGTAGCGCCACCCGTACCCGTGTTGAACCCCTCACGATGAAAGAGGCAAATGACTTAAATAATCCCCTCATCGCGCCAAGTATCCGCCAAGTTGCGCCACAATTCGCATTTTTGGCGTTGGTAGCGGGTGATAGCGGTAGCCGAAATATCACCGCCAACGGTGTTGTTCCACAAATGCCGAGTGTGCGAAATTGGAATTTGGCGCGTGGTGATTTTATCAGCCAAGCCGATTTAGACGAGAATGCCCGTGTTGCCGTTTTAGGCGCGGATATGGTCGAAATTTTATTCGGTGATGAAAATATAGACCCCATCGGCTTGACGATTCGCATCAATGAGCGGGTATTTACGGTGATTGGTGTGATGGAATTTGTAGACGGATTTGGCGGGCAGAATGATACTGTCCTCATTCCCATCACCACCGCCCAGACGCGCATGGTGCAAAATGCCCGCGCCCGTGATGGCAGTTATCGGGTATCCTCCATTTATATTCAAGTGGTATCCGAAGAAGCCACCGACAGCGCCAAAGCCGAAATTAGCGCCTACTTAGACCAAGCGCACGATATTTTATTTGATGGTGAACAAGATTATCGTATCAATGACCAAAGCGAATTGCGTAATTTTGTCCTCACATTGACCACCTTACTCACATTATTCTTGAGCATGATTGCGGGGATTTCGTTGTTGGTGGGTGGAATTGGCATCATGAATATCATGCTGGTTTCTGTCACAGAACGCACCCGTGAAATTGGTTTGCGGAAAGCGGTTGGCGCACGCGGGGGCGATATTTTATTGCAATTTCTCATCGAAAGTCTGGTATTATCATTAATTGGTGGCGCGTTGGGCATCCTTGTCGGATGGGGTGCGGCATTATTGGGGACGGCACTGATAGATGACATCACGCTCACCCTCTCCAGTGATGCTATTTTATTGGCGACCATCGTCAGTACGATTGTCGGCATTTTTTTTGGCGCGTACCCTGCCAGTCGTGCCGCCCGTATGAAGCCGATTGATGCGTTACGGTTTGAATGAATTATGTTGATGCTCGAAAATATTCGTGTGGCGCTGAGTGCGCTGAATGCCAATAAACTCCGTTCATTTTTGACGATGATAGGCATCACGATTGGTGTGACATCGGTTATTGTGTTGGTCTCGATTGGGCAGGCGCTTGAATCATTCGTCATCGCGGGATTTGAAAATATCGGCTCGAATTTGGTGGTGGTATTTGCGCCAATTGGTGAGCCAAATTCTAAACTGATTACCCTCAATGAAGTGAATGCGTTATCTGATGTGTTTCGCGTGCCAGATGCTCTATACGTCATGCCTCAAGACAACATGAATCGCGTTGTGGTGGCGAATGGTGTCGAATATGTCTCACGTATAGAAGGCGTGGATGTATTGTATCCGACTATTTTCAATCGGGATGTGATTGGCGGACGCTTTTTCACCCAGAATGATATAGATGGTATCGCTCGTGTGGCGATTTTAGGGCAAAAAATGGTGGATAGATTTTTTCCAGATACATTCCCCATTGGTCAAACAATTCGTATTGGAGGGGTGCGCTTTACGGTTATCGGTGTATTATCCACCGAAGGTGGAGAAGGCTTGACCACGTTTTTGGGTGGCGATCCCGATGATATTATCCTCGTGCCGATAAGTACCGCGCAAACCCGCCTGAGCGGTGAGCGCGTATTGACAGGTGAACGTCCAGTTGATTTTGTGGCGATACAAGCCCGTAGTAGCGACACGGTTGAATCGCTGGCAGACCAAATCCGTCAAACCTTGCGCGAAGAACGCAATATCAGTTTTCGGGATGAAGATAACTTTCAGGTTGTCACCCAGAGTGCCATTTTAGAGACGCTCAACCAAATTACGGCGTTATTAACTCTGTTTTTATCGCTCTTGGCGGGTATTTCGCTGATCGTCGGTGGGATTGGCATCATGAATATCATGCTGGTTACGGTCACAGAACGTACCCGTGAAATTGGTCTACGCAAAGCCACTGGCGCAAAAAATAGCGATATTCTATTGCAATTCTTGACCGAATCGATGACATTATCGGTCATTGGTGGCGGAATTGGGATTGCGATTGCGATAGGGTTATCGTTATTGGTGACGGCGCTCGTCCCTGATTTAGATGTATCGGTGCGCTTTACAACGATTTTATTGGTGGTCGCCATTTCGATGAGCATCGGCATGTTTTTTGGGGCGTATCCCGCCAATCGCGCCTCAAAACTGAACCCCATTGACGCATTGCGCTATGAATGATAGTGAGTGATAGGTGGCATATACGGCTATGCCCAATGCCACCCTACGATTTCAACCAGTGTTGTTTTTATCTATACTGGCATGATTATCATGCCACCACGAGTGAATTTACCCTGTAATCGGCACTGCATTCAGATTAGCCGTTGCAGGCACACGGGCATACGTGGCGCTAACCCAACCCGTCTGTCCGTTATAAGTGACTTGCCACCACGTATTGCTGGCATTGCGCCCGATAACCGCGAGTTGCGTATAGTTGGGGATGGTCAAGATACGGCTAAAACTGGCATCAGGACCCTGACGCATATTCACCGAAGCGGTGGTGGTTGCGACAACACCCGTTGGCGATGTCACACCTGCGCTGGTGCTGATATTGACATAACGCACATTGACCCACCCTGCGACACCATTCACATTAATTTGCGCCCAGTTGTTATCTGGACTATATGCTAAGACGGCATAAATTTCGCCACCACTCACACGGGTTAACACACTCGATCCACTTGCAGTTGGCAGATTTCGCACATTCAAGCGCGAGGCGGTCACGGTTGCATACAAACCGGTTGGGCTAGTCGTTGGCACATTCGGCGTAGCGGTGGCAGTGGGTGCGCCAACCACACCACCATTGGACGTGGTGAGCGCAAATTCTAAGAATGCCGCCCCTGTACCCTCTTGATATTCCACCGTGAAGGGGTAACTTCTGGCAACAGGGACAGTGAAGCTATACGAATACCGTTGCCCCAGATAGACATGCAATTCGTTGATGACAATTTGATTATCGACATACACCCGTACACCGTCATCGGCGTGAACATCTATCCGATAACTACCGGGCAACAGATATAAATTGGTCGTCCAGCGCACTGAGAAGTTATCGGCATTGACCCCTGTGAGAGGGGCATTTGTCCCCCAGTTCTTGCTGATGTTGGTATCGGTGACAGTCGCCACAACGGGTCCTAAAAAGTTGGATGTGTTATAGAATGTCCCCGTCCACACGCTTGATGTGCCTGCGGATGGTGTTGGGGTAGGGGTAAAGATACCACCGACGGTTTGCCACGATACCGAAAATGATGCCGCACCAGTCAGTTCGATAAATTCTGCTTGGATGCGATAAAATCCATTAATCGGAAAGTTGAACGTGCCTGTAATGATTTGATTGGGGCGCAAATTATCGAATGTGTTGATCACTTGGATGCCATTGACAAAGACACGACCACCATCATCGGCTATCATCGTGAATTGATACGATCCCGCGGTGAAAAACACATCGGCGGTGAAGCGTGCCGAAAAATAATCGGCAGGCACTGTCACATACGGCGACCCTACACCCCAATTGAATGCCAACAGATTATCTTGGCGGGTATAGATCGGTGAGCCGAGTAGATAAATATTATTGAAAAATTCCGATGTCCATGTAATGGTTTGGGCTTGTGATGGTTTTGCACCGATATTCAATAGAGATGCGAAAAACACCAACACGCCGATAATTATCCAGCGTTTCATGGTTTTTATGTCCTTTCTCTGTGTAATTGACTTACATCAGAACCTGACTTGCCTCTATAATTTAAGTATATCAAATTGTAACGCCTTGTAACTGACTTTTGACCTACGATAATCAGTTGTTCAAACAACGATGGAGTGATAGAATAAATATTATGGATGAAGATACATTACCCATTGAATTGCCAGATGAATCATTTGTGTTGCGCTCACGGGTGTTTGTCATGAAAGATGGCGCATTTGTGGTGCGTTGGAGTGAGACATTGGTGCAAGAATTGGTGAACGGGCAATATCGGATTTTTGAAGATGACGATTTTGGCGCACCCATCACTGATTTTGAACTCAAACAATTGATGCACGTTGGTTTGGTCAAAGGATTCGACCGTGACCATGTACATTTGAATGCGTTGCCCAATAAATATAAAGAATCGCTTATTTCATTGTGGGAACGGGAACGCAAGCGGTCTTATTATCTCAATACGCTGTATGATAGCGCCCATGTTCAAGAAGTCGTTCAGTGTTTGGTTGAGCATGGGTTACAAGATGAGTTTTTTGTCCGTGTTCGAGATGGCTTCGTTATTTTATGGAGTCATCAAGGGCGGTCATTCGCAAAATTTGATGATGCCGAAAAAGCCCGACAAATGTTGTTGGGCAAAGCGCCGCACATGTTTGCCGACGTGGTGGTGGCATTTATCGAAGTCGGTTCTTAAAAAGATGAAGAGGCTTAGATGTCTGATAAAAATGGCGCACAAACCCCGCCTGAATTAACGGTGGTGCATGACAGTATGTTGGATGGCTTGGGTCAATTGGCTGATTATTTTGGATTTAGCAAAGTGATGGGGCAAATTTATGCCGCCCTGTTGCTCAGCCCAGAGCCATTATCACTGGATGACATCATGGAACGCCTCACCATATCCAAAGCCAGCGTGAGCATGAATATGCGGACGCTCGAACACATGGGTATGGTGCGTCAAGTGTGGTTGCGTGGCAAAAGTGGACGGCGTAAATATTATGAAGCCAGCACCGATTTTATCCAGATTATCACCAATATCCTTAGTGGGCGCGAAATGCGCGATGTAGACCGTGCCTTGCATGTGATGGATGATAATGTGCATGTGTTATCGGCGGCGTTGCCCAACATGGACGGTGCAGATAAAGAACGGGCGGAACTTTATTTAGATCGCATCGCCCAATTACAAACCCTGTTTAAGTTCGCACAATTGGTTATCACCAGTATTTTAGACCGTGTTGCCGATATGGATTTGAAAGATATATCGCGCATTGAAATTGGTTGATAATTGGCTTATAATTTATAATCACTTTTGAAATACAATTTGGGGAAATGGCGGAATTGGCAGACGCGCATGACTTAGGATTATGTCTTTTCGGAGGTGAGGGTTCAAGTCCCTCTTTCCCCACTGTTTATGGTAAATGGGGGCGCTCATCCTGTGAGCGCCCTTGCTTTCTGATACAAATCTGATACAAGTTTTACACTCACCTTATTTGATTAATGATACAATAACCATACGTGAACAAAGGAATTAGCGTTGAATATTCAAACAGAACACCTCGAAAACCAATTAGTTCGCTTAACGGTCACTATTGAGATGGGGCGTTTGGACGAAGCCAAACAAAAAGCCGCACGCAAAGTTGCCAATCAAATTCGCATCCCTGGCTTTCGGAAAGGCAAAGCGCCATATCATGTTCTCATCAAAAATGGGCTAGAGGGAGAAATTCTGAATCAAGCCATTGAAAATCTGAGCCAAGATATTTACCGCGAAGCATTGCAAGCCAATGACCATTTACAGCCTTACGGACCGGGTTCATTTGAAGATTTCAAACTCGAGGAATCTCCCATATTCGTCTATACCGTCCCATTGCAACCAGTGGCGAAATTGGGAGATTATCGTGCGGTGCGCCGTGATTATACTGCCCCCGAAGTCACAGATGAGATGGTAGAACGCTCAATCAAACGCCTGCAAGAAGAAGAAGCCGAAGCCGAAGACAGCACCGAGCCAATTGTGTTGGGTAATCGTGTGACATTTGATCTCCATAGCACGTTTGCCGATGACCCTAAACCCCTCGAAGTCAAAGAAGGTGATGCCGAAGCCGATAAAGACCAAGAAGCGGAAGATGAACGTCCTGCCAAAGGGACGCAGTTTGCTCATGAACATGGCGCACAAATCACTTTATCTAGCGAGGATGACCCCATTTTGCCCGGCTTTGCAGAAAAATTGATTGGCGCGAATGTCGGTGATGAACTCGAATTTGAACTCACTGTGCCAGAGGATGATCCCGATTACGAAGATATTGCAGGGCGTTTGGTACAATTTAATGTATCTATTCAGAAGGTCGAAAAAATCACTCTGCCCGCATTGAATGACGAATTCGCCCAAAAAGTGACCCAAGATGACCCCGAAGGTCAATTGCAAACATTTGATGAACTCAAGGCTAAATTGCACCAGACCATTAAAACCCAGTTGGAACGTCAAGCGAAAAATGCGTTTGTTGAAGAGGTGATTGAGGCAATTGTTGCACAAGCCGAAATTAGCTTCCCAGATGCCATGCTTGAAGACCAAATTCAAGATAAAATCGAGACGTTCAAAGGACGTTTGCAACAACAAGGCATCGGTTTAGATATGTACATGCGCGTCATGAACATGACCCTTGAGCAATTGCATGAACAATATCGTGAACCTGCTATTGAAGACCTGAAGCGCATTATCGTCTTGCGTGAATTGCTTAAATTGGAACGCATTAGTGCAACTAACGAAGATGTTAAGGCGAAGATAGACCAAATCCTCCTCCCATTTGCGGGAAACGAAGAAATTCGTAAACTGTTTGATCACCAATCAACGCGCATTTCTGTGTTAAACGAGGTTTTACAAGAACGTTTATATGATCGTATTTTTGATATTGCCACAGGCGCGGCATTGCCCGACCTGAGCAGTGTTGAAGATGATGCAGAAATGTCTAAGACGGGTGATGCTTCTGATTCAGCAGAATCGCCATCACAAACCAGTGTGTAAAATTTGTTTGGTTATGCGTGTCTGATATACAGAACGAAAGGAGATAGGCGGTTTTGCCGTTTGGCAATATGCCGTATGATATGAACTTTCAAAATGTAATTCCAATGGTGATTGAGCAAGGTAGTCGTGGTGAACGGGCATATGATATTTACTCGCTATTGCTCAAAAATCGGATTGTTTTTATGGGTATGGGCGTGAATGACCAAGTGGCGAATTTGATCGTCGCTCAATTGTTGTTTCTCGATCAAGAGGATAGCGAAAAGCCCATCCAAATGTACATCAACTCGCCCGGTGGGGTGATTTATTCGGGTTTGGCGATTTACGATACCATGCAAGCCATCAACCCACCAGTTAGCACCACCGCCGTTGGTATCACCGCCAGTTTTGGGACGGTCTTATTAACCGCAGGCGCGAAGGGCAAACGCTATGCGCTTCCCAATGCGACCATCCACATGCACCAACCACTGGGTGGGACGCAAGGACAAGCCTCGGATATTGTCATTCAAGCCAATGAGATTATCCGACTCAAACAATTGTTGAATAACATTTTCGTCAAGCATACTGGCAAGCCGTTTGAAGTGATTGAACGTGATACTGACCGCGATGTGTATTACAACGCCACCCAAGCGGTAGAATATGGTTTGATTGATGCTGTTTTAGAATTGGATAAAGCAAAAGGAAATTAATTGTGGGTCTACAATCCAATGACCATCGTTGCTCATTTTGTGGGCGTGACCATGAAGATGTGGAACGCCTCATCGCGGGACCAGATGGTGTATTCATCTGTAATTATTGTGTGGAATTGTGTTATAACCTCCTCATAGAGGAAGAACACACCTTTAGCCAACGCACTGAAACGTTCAGTGTGACGAATTTACTCTCGCCACGCGATATGATGGCGCATTTAGATGAGTATGTTGTTGGGCAAACACACGCCAAACGTGTGCTGAGTGTGGCGGTTTATAACCACTATAAGCGCATTCAAATGGGTAAAAGCGCCGATGGTATTGAATTGGATAAAAGCAATATCCTCATGCTTGGTCCGACGGGGAGTGGTAAAACACTCCTCGCGCAAACCCTAGCGCGTGTGTTGGATGTGCCGTTTTGCATTGCCGATGCTACCGCGCTCACTGAAGCGGGTTATGTGGGTGAAGATGTCGAAAATATCCTTCTGCGCCTGATTCAAGCCGCCGATGGTGACATCCAACGTGCCGAAAAGGGCATCATCTACATTGATGAAATCGATAAAATCGCCCGCAAATCCAACGATAACCCCTCAATTACTCGTGATGTATCGGGCGAGGGTGTTCAACAAGCCTTGCTAAAAATTATCGAAGGCACGATAGCCAATGTTCCACCACAAGGCGGGCGCAAACATCCCCACCAAGAATTTTTGCAGATTGATACTCGTAACATCTTATTTATCTGCGGTGGGACATTTGATGGCATCGATGATCACATCCGCAAACGTTTAGGTACGAGTGGCTCGATGGGCTTTGGCGCAACGGTGGAGCGTGTCAAAGATGATTTATCATCGTTGCTCCGCAAAGTCACCCCCGAAGACCTGATGCAATTTGGGCTTATCCCAGAATTAATTGGGCGTTTACCTGTGTTAGTGAGCATTGACGCACTAAACCGCGATGCTTTGATGAAAATTCTCATCGAGCCGAAAAATGCGCTGGTCAAACAATATAAGCACTTGCTATCACTCGATAATGTCGAATTGGTATTCCACGAATCGGCATTAGGCGCGGCGGCAGACCTCACGATTAAACGTGAAACTGGGGCGCGTGGTTTGCGCTCTATCATCGAAAAAGTGTTACTGGATGTGATGTTTGAAATCCCCAGTCGTACCGATATTCGCCGTGTCGAAATTGATGCCGATGTGATTAATGGGCTAATCCCACCGCATATTTACAGTGCATCTGGTGAAAAATTAGCATGGTCGGCAGACGGATCGTTAACCCCTGCGGCATAAATGGTGTATAAAACGGGGCGCAATTCGTTGCGCCCCGTTTGCTGAATCACCATTCTACGATGAATATCGTATCCCATAACTTTCCCGTCATATACCACGTATCAGTTTGTGGGTCGTAGGCGCTTCCATTGAACACATCACTGCCTAAATTAGCCCGATTCACCAAATCAAGCCCGTCTAATACCACCTCGACAATCCCTGTTTCTTTGTTGATAATCACCGCATATTGGCTCTGCCAAACATTCGCCAAAATAAAACTCTCGCCTGATGGACATTCTAATTCGTTCAGATTCACCACTGGCATCCCATCAAGTGTCACAGTGAAGGATGAAATAACCTCGAATGTTTGTGGGTCGCGGATAGTGATGGTATCTGAGCCATTACTCATGTATAAAAATTCATCGTCATAGCACAATCCCCAACCTTCGCCATCGTAGGTATAAGTATCAATTTGTTCAAAGGTGTTTATATCGTACACAAAAGCCACATTTTCGCGCCATGTGAGCTGAATGAGGCGGTCATCCACCAATGCTAACCCCTCTGCGAAGTAATCGCGGGGTAAATCTACTTGGCGTAATACATCACCTGTTTCTGGATCGACTTCGCGTAATGACGATTGCCCATATAAGCCTGTACTCTCGTAAAATAATCCGTTGTGATAAACCAAGCCCTGCGTAAATGCGTTTGCATCGTGTGGCGCGGTGCTGATGATGGTGATTGCCCGCCTATCGGCTTGTAGGTATGGGCGTTGGATGGTGACGGCGGTGAAAGTATCTTGTGCGCGGATGATTCGGGCGCTTTCATCACCGAGCAGTTCATCCAATAAAAATGCCGTCACAAAATGATTGATCAGGTCGTGCGCTCTGTCCATATCCCATACAAGGTCGGAACAACTGCTAAAAAATCCGAATTGAATGGCTTGGGCGAAGCACTTATCGACAAAAATATAATGTCCTGCGTTGTCTAATTCGATATAAGTGGTTGTCTCTGATGGGAGCATGGCATAAAATTGGCGTGCATCGCGCTCGACAGGTGTGGTCATATCGGCTGACCCTGCAATGATGAGGGTAGGGGGATAGGGCGTGGTGGGATCGATGCTGACAATCGGTGCGTTCCATGGGGCGAGGGCGATAACCGCTTTAATGCGTGGGTCGGTGAGGCTATCCCATGCACCAAGTGGGGGATTATCGTATCCCCATAAGGTGCTGATTTGCGTCTCGAAATCGCCGATAAAACAGGCATTATCATTATAGAGTAATTCTGATGTTGAATTGCAAATGGTCGCTAATTTATCAAAATTGAGTTGTGCGCCACCCGTCATCAGGGCGGTGTATCCACCAAACGAATGACCCATCACCGCAATTTTATCCATATCCAGCAAATCCGCAAAATCACCGTCTGCATTCAGGCTATCGCCAAATCTGATGAGGCGTATCATATCTTGGGGACGATAGGCAAAATTTGAGGGGATATTTTGGACGAATGTTTCTCGGTTGAGGGCATCTATAATCGTATTGTTGGGGTGGTCGGTGGCGAGGACGATGAAGCCGTAACTGGCGAGATGTTCTGTTAAAAATGTGCTTTGAAAACGATACCCACCGCTCCCATGCGAAAATAACACCACAGGATAGGGCGCACCATCGGCGAGTGGCGAGGCATCGCGCAAGGCACGACCATTTTCGTAACGCAAAATGCCGAGACGATACTCCGTCTCTTGGGGCAAATCATCGGGATTTTGGGCGGGATACCATATGGTTACATTTAACGGACGGTTGGCATCTTCGATCACCAAATCGCGTGTGCCAACGGCATACGCCCCACGCACGCCGTATGTTGGTGCATCGGGACGTTGCGCCGATAGGGGGATGATAGATAGGATAGATAACATCAAAATCAATATCAAGCGAAGAAAAAAGCGCATTTTATACTCCTAATTAGCTTGTTGAGGGATGATCACGGTGGCAAAATCGCCGACTAATCGTTGAAATCGTTGGGCATCGTGAACGGTTGCCCCTTCGCTAGGATAACCCCAATTGCTTGGGAATACCCAACGGGGACGCATCATTTTGACGACCTCAACGGCATCGTCTACGGTGAGTGTGCCATCGCCATCAATCGGCAAAATAGCAATATCGGGTTGAATACGGCTCATCTCTGGGATGATTTGCGTATCGCCTGCATAATAAATATCATAAAAATTGAGCGAGATAACAAACCCTAATCCGCCCGCTTCAATGGGATGTTTGGCGCTGTTGGGTGAATAGGCGGGTACTGCTTTGATGCTCGCCCTGCCGATATTGATGGTGTTCCACTGACGTAATAAGATGGTTTCTGGCAATTGGTTGATGACGGCGGGGTTGCCGATGATCTTTGTGTCGTTACCGCGTAATTTTTCGATGTCTGGTATCGAAAAATGTTGGTGATGATCATGTCCAATGAGGATGACATCAGGGTGGAATACCTTGCGGGCGATGCGCCACGGATTGATATAAATAAGTGGGTCGCTTTGGATGACAAAACTGCCGTGTCCAAGCCATTGAATATTGTCTATCATCTTTTTACCAGTAAATCGTATGTATCGTCTCATGATATAAACTTTGACTAATGTAACGCACTTTATGATAGAGAACAATAGAGAAGATGGTGAATAAGACGTGTGGTTTTGCGATAAGTTCGGTATAATAAATAATGTACATGCTGGCACACTGCTAGGAGCTATGATGATGGCGAACTCGACAAAACTGATGATGTTATTGGGTGTTCTCACCTTGATTTTAGTAGGTTGTTTACGCGAAACGAATGAGGTGGATGATAGCATTTCGGCGATTGCATCACCCACACAAGCCCAATCTGTGCCATCATCGGGTGATGTGGTCTCGGATCCGGTTGTGGCGCAATCGGTAGATAACCAAAATGCACAAGTTCCCAACAATGATATTTCAGTTGTGAATGCGGTATCTGCACCACAAGATGCCAATCAGCAACAAATCCCGCCGACACCCTCGCCAACATTGACCCCTCAACAAATCGCCCAAATTCCGCAACAAAGTCAATTTGAAGGTGGAATAACCCCTACACCCACCCTAGATCCTCTGTATGCGCGTGCTACGCAAGTTATTTTAGAGCCGACATTCACGGCAATCGCCCAAACACAAACCGCTCAAGCGGTTTTGCAACCCTTGCCAACCTTTACGCCTAGTGTGATAGATCAACCACAACAAGCATTCCCAACGGCAACCCCGACACAGCAAGTGATTGTGTCGGGTAGCGATTGTGTGCATGAAGTCGTACAAGGTGAAAACTTATTCCGTTTATCGCTTCGATATGGTGTGACAGTGAACGATATTGCGCGTGTCAGTGGTGTCACCAATATTAATCTGATTTTGGTCGGTCAAAAATTAACCATACCCGGATGTGGCACGACAGGCGTGCGCCCACCTGCGACATCTATCCCCACACAATCTATCAGTGGCATCGCCCAAGCCAATAGCGTATCGACCTCTGTGCCTAGCGCAGGTGGTGTAACGCATATCGTTCAACAGGGCGAAACACTCTTCCAAATTTCGTTGCGGTATGGTGTGCCTGTGAATAGCATTGCCGCTCGCAATGGCATTAGCAACATTAACCTGATTTATATCAACCAAGAGCTAATCATACCATGAGCGATATATTAGATGAAAAAGCATTAGATCGTCAATCGGTGTATCAGGGGCGGGTGGTCAAACTCGATTTGGTGACGGTGGAATTACCCAATGGCGAAACCAGCTTGCGTGAACTTGTCACGCATCCGGGCGCGGTGGCGATCGTTGCACTCGATAGTCAACGTCATGTGTTGTTGGTGCGCCAGTTTCGCTTGGCGGCGGGTCGGGTGATGCTCGAAATCCCTGCAGGTACGCTTGAGCCGAATGAAGCACCGATTGTTTGTGCAGAACGTGAATTGCAAGAAGAAACAGGGTATAAACCGCAACAATTAGAACCGTTGGGTGGTATTTTTGTCGCACCGGGTTATACTACCGAATATATTCATCTGTTTTTGGCGCGAAATTTAGTCGAATCGCGCCTCGATATGGATGGTGATGAATTTATTGAAGTGATCAAATTGCCACTTGCCGATGCGCTGGCGAAAATTGATTCGGGTGAAATTCAAGATGCCAAAACCATCACGGCGTTGCTTCGAGTAGCACGCTTGTTAGAAATCCACCCAAACCCTTGAGAATATCCATCAGGGTTGTTATAATGATAATTCGCTAAATCAAGAGATAATTCATACGCCGTTTGGGGCGTATTTTTTTGGATTGAAGGGAATAATCATCGTGAACGAGTTATTACAATCACTCGCTATGGAAAATCGTGGACATCCCGATGTGACCGTTGGCGATACTGTTAAAGTGCATGTACGCATTGTCGAAGGTGACAAGGAGCGTGTCCAAGTCTTTCAAGGGTTGGTTATCCGTCGCCGTAAAGGGATGGGCAATGATGCCAGCTTCACTGTACGCCGTATTGCTAGTCATGGTGTTGGCGTGGAACGTACATTTTTGCTCCATAGCCCACGTATCGATAAAATTGAAGTTTTGCGTCGTGCTAAAGTGCGCCGCGCTCAATTGTATTATCTGCGCGATTTACGTGGTAAAGCCGCCCGTTTGAAGGAACGCAGAGACTAAACGATTTATGCAACCACTCATCGGTATTACTGGGTCTATCATCGAGCGCAATAACAATCGCTATATTGCCGCTTATGAACCGAATGCGAAGGCAATCATTCAAGCGGGTGGGTTGCCGATTGTCATCCCATGCGATTTAGATCCACAAACATTACGCGCCATCTACGAGCGCGTAGATGGTATTTTATTGCCCGGTGGCGGGGATATTGCGCCCGAATTTTATGGCGCGACCCCGCATGAAAAAACCGATCTCATCATTCGGGAACGCGATATTGCTGAAATTCAAATTGCTAAGTGGGCAGTCGCCGATGATTTGCCCATTTTTGGTATTTGTCGGGGACATCAGGTATTCAATGTGGCGATGGGGGGGACATTGTATCAAGATATTCCATCCCAAATTCAGACTCCGTTTACACATGACATTGAAAAAGGGATGCCCCGTAATACCTTACTACATGATATAAAAATTGCCCCTAATAGCAAATTGGCGCAAATCCTCAAAACTGACCAGATTATGGTGAATAGTTTGCATCATCAATCCGTTATGAAGCCTGCGGAGAATGTGCAAGTGACGGCATACGCACCCGATGGCGTTATTGAAGCATCGGAATTGCCCGATAAACACTTTGCGCTCACCGTTCAATGGCATCCAGAAGATTTGCAAGATATGGCGCAAATGCGTGATTTATTTAAGGCATTTGTAGATGCCGCCCGCGAAAAATCATTTCACAATACGACTGGACGATGAGCGGGAAAATCGGTGTTTTTGATTCAGGTGTCGGTGGATTATCCGTATTGCGTGAAATCCACCGTTTATACCCACATATCCCCACGATTTATGTCGCCGACCAAAAAAATGTCCCTTACGGACCCAAAAGTCATGACCAGATTTTAGGTTTTGTGCGACCCATTGTTGATTTTTTCATTCAAGAAGGGGCAGAAGTTGTTGTTTTGGCGTGCCACGCCGCCAGCGCCGCGGCGTTATATTCTTTGCGCCAATTGTATCCCTTCATCCCATTTGTGGGGATAGAACCCGCGGTGAAGCCTGCCGTTGTCGCTACAAAAACGGGGGTGATCGGTGTTTTAACCACCCAAGCAACGGCGGATGGTCAATTGTATCGTAACGTGTTAAATCAATATGCACGAGAGGCGCGTGTGATTACACAAATTGCCCCGCGTTTGGTGACATTGGTCGAATCAGGTGAATTTTCGACACAAAAAGGACGCGACATCATCCAAGAATATATCCAACCCCTTTTAGAACAAGGCGCAGACCAATTGGTCTTGGCATGTACGCATTTTCCGTTTTTAGCCGATGAAATTATGCAATTCGTTGGCGATAGTGTGGCGTTGGTAGATCCTGGTTTACCCGTTGCCAAACAAGTTGGGCGTGTGTTGCCTTCTGATTTTGTCCCTGCAAACACGCCACATCGTTATTTCACCACGGGCGATATAACCGCATTTCAAGAATCTCTTCGTCAGTTAATCCAAGAGGATATGCCCGCGCAATTGCTCACAGTCTAGTTTGCCGATTTGGTTTCTGCATCCAAATTCATATTTGTATCGGCATCAATATCGGTGACACTCCCATCATGCGCCGATACAGAAGAGGAACTGGGTATTTTCGTCATCTCGGCGGTTTGGAAGGCTTTATCGGCTGTAGCGCCTTCAAAGGTCAAGACGCGCTTCATACCTTCTTGGATGGTTACGGGGAGTAAAATATTGAAGGTTGCGCCCGGAAAATTCTCCATGCTATGACCATCACTTTCTGCCCAGATTTTGCCACCATGCCCCTCAATCACCCCACGCGCAATTGTCAGCCCTAAACCAGGTCCCGCGCCCAAAAATTTATATGCTCCCGTCGAGTGAAGCGATGGATCGTAGGCGCGGAAAAATTTCTTGAATATCATCTCTAGGTTTTTTTTATCAATACCAACCCCTGTATCTCGAATTTGAATCAACACACGGTCGACATCATCGGGCGAGGTCGCAGGTTGGAGCGAAGCGGTAATATCAATACGTCCGTTATCGGGTGTGAATTTGATGGCGTTCACAATCACATTGCGGAAGGCTTGTACAAGGCGTTGTAGATCGGCGGGCAGGGTGGGCAATCCACGTAATCCGCGTGCCGACAGGGTGAGTTTGCGTTGTTTGATCGCATCAGTCAGAGGTTCGATCGCCATTTTGATGATTGCCTCTGGCGAAGTGGATGTGAAGCGCAAATCCATCGCATCCACATCCAGTTGGCTCACATCTAACATGGCAGAAATAAGCTCTTCCATGCGTTCTGTCGCCTTGCGTAAATTCCCGACTAACGTTACTGTTTGGTCTTGGTCGAGCATCCCTTGTTCATTGAGCGCATCTATAATATCAGTATATCCGCGCAATTGCGCGAGCGGGGTACGCAATTCGTGACTAGCAATGGTCACGAAGTCGGTTTTTACCGCATCCATGCGCTCTAATTGTTCATTGGTGTTTTTGAGTGTGTTATTGAGCGAGCGCATACTTTTATTCAGGTGTTGCAAATCTTCGACCAAGCGGGCATTTCGTAATGCAATGCCTGTTTGCTGGGCGAGGGTGGTCAATAAGACCAAATCAGACGGCATAAATGCCGTGTCGTTGATTTTAGGACCGAATCCCAACACGCCGATGAGGGTCTGGTCTAACGTGACAGGCGCGTAGGCGCTCATCTGAATATCGCGGAAAAATTGTCGTTCACTATTGGGCATGTTGCGATAATAGCGCCCGAATTCGATATCGAATTGGGTGATGGGTTGGCGGTCTTTGGCAAGTGTGAGATACAATGGGCTATTTAACGATATTTTGCCCGTTTTTTGGTCATTCGGGCTGTTGGGTTGGCGCACCAATAAATCAATTGATTCGATAGAGGTATTGCTCAATAAAATGAGGCAACATCCACGCACCCGCAATAATTCTGTGAGGGTCGTGGTGGTAGATGGGATGAGTGATTCAAGTTCAACCATCTCCGAAACCAACTGGCTATATTGACGAGTGATGTAGGCATCGTCTTGGCGGTTGCGGGCGGTGATGGTGTAGATAAGCCATTGTGCCAATTGGAGCAAGGGGATGTATAACACGGCGACAATGAGCGCCAAAATGCTCATTCCAAACAAGCCTTCTGTATCGGTCGTGAGGTTGGCTTGTGCCGATACATATAACGCGCCAACGGTCAAAATTGCGCCGATACCTATCGCTGTTAATAGGCGCAACACCATCAAAAAGGCGGTACGAATATCGAATAAACGGTGTTGCGCTAAGGCATATAATGTAATGCAAGCACCCATTAGGCTGAATACAATACTGACCCCGCCTAAATTATCGCTTCCGCCACTGGTAGCGATGATTGCGAATATAATCGGCGCAGATGCCATCACCCAAAATAAGGTGCGATTGGCGACTTCGGGCAGGCGTGCTTTATAAAATCGATAAAATGATACTAAAATGAGCAATCCATAGGTGATTGCGCCACCCGCCAAAATCACCCACAGGGCAAGCGACGGTTGTGCAAACAGCGCATCTAGCCAATTGACGGGTGGTATAAGCGGATGAGGGTCTATGAGGGCAGTGATAAGAATGGCAATTATCCATAATGCGCCTAAACCCATCCAACGGCGGGTCGTATTTTGCGAATGAGTTTGGTGTAGAATATCATGCAAACTGATAGTGCCAAACGCGATAAACGCCAGGGCAAAGCCAATTGTGCCGAATATCACCCGACTAAAACGGTTGGCGATGAGAAAATCGGCGGGTAATAGATAAGTCCCAATTGCCACACTACACAATACCGACATGATCGCAAACAAACGCATCATATCGCCTTCTAATTCAAAACGCACACGGGCAATCACCAATAAGCCCAGATGAATGCCGATAGCGATAAGTGTCAGGAGTGGTAAAATAGAACTCATCGAAAATGTCCTTTAATATGTGTCGATGCACCTTACCTATTTTAGAATATAATATGTTCCCTTTTTAGACCCGACTTTCAGAATTAATCCCCTTTCAACCATATCCACCAAATCGAGGCGTAACGTTTCGGCAGATACCCCCTCGCAAATATGACGATATTCGCGGTTGGTGATAGACCCGTTCTTTCTGATATACTCAAGCGCCAAATTTTGTCGATGATTCGGTTCACGATTTACCTCGACCAAATTTTTGAATTGCTTTTCCCGGGTATTATATAACGTCACCGCAAAGCTATGGGGATGAGCATCAAAATCGGGCAGGGGATGCCCCGCCTGTTTCATCACTTCGATCATGCGGTCAATGCCTAAGCCGAGTTCTTCAATATAGCCCCACTGAAACAAGCCATTCACCAAGCGCGGATTGCGACTAAAATGCTCATCTTTGATGTTATCTACGGTGATAAAAGCTGGCAACCCACCGGGCGAAATCACTTCGAGGCGGTCTGAATACATGCGAATTTCGATGCGTCGCCCTTTGAGTCGATAATCACGGTGGCATATCGCGTTCACAATCGCCTCACGGACGGCAAATTGGGGATATTCAAACGTTTCTTCGCGTTCTAATCCTTTTACAACCGCTCCGACTGCCATCTCGCTCCAGATGAGATTCCACGCGCTTTCAATGAGGCGCGGTAGTGACCCTGTAAGTTCTTCTCGGCGGATGTATCCCGCTAATCCACTTTCGCCACGCGGCGTTTTGCCCAAAAATTTGGCGAATACCACGCTCGATTGCGGTATCCACTGTTGTGGATATTCACAAAACAACATGACCCCGCAGACAGTCGGTTTGCCATCGGGATTGAGTGCGCCAATTTCTATGAGCAAATCATCTAAATTGCCTGTATGCGGGCGTTTGGTGCGCTCTGTCCGTTTTTCGAGATACGCATCTATCAGCTTTTTACTAAAATGGTCTTTGGTGATATTAGGGATGACTTCCGATTCGTAATCCCCGCTGGTTTTTGCGCTGACTAAGCGGGTAATTTCTTCTCCGCTTAACGGGCGATTTTTCGCGCCACTGCGAATTAACACTCGTCCATCGGTTAAAGCGTGTAATTCGGGGCTTCTAGGGATTTTAAGGGCATATAATTTTTGCTCGGCGGGGATTTCTGGTAGAGCATCTCCCCAATTGAGTGTATCGAGTTCTTCCCATGTCCCCACCACAACCGCGGGGCTGAATAACTCTTCGGCTTCTTGTAACTGCCCCGCCAATTTTTCGGCATCGACTTTGATAGGTGCATACTCACCATTTTCTTTGAGACCAATAATGATTGTGCCACCTTCGCTATTGGCGAATGCGACGATAGTCTCTGCAATAGGGTGGGCATCCACATTTTCGATGAACGCAACACGCGCTCCTTGCCCTTTGGTGATGAGGTCAGGGTATATCATCGCACAACTCTTTAATTATGCCGATACATTTTTACCATTTTAACATAGTTTATCAAAACGCACATCAATTCGCTGGACGTGTTGTTAAGAAGTAGATGCCAAAAACCAATGCCATCAGGCTCGGTGGCACACAAACTGATATGACGAGGCGTGGAAAATCGCTCATGCCTATATCGCCTAAAATGTCCCAGAGCAACAAAAATATGCCGATAATGACCGCGCCCAAAACTGCGCCGACAATGCCGATTCGTGAGATGGTTTTTTTATCGAATTGTGATGGTGGAGGTGTGTCACTCATAACTTATCTTTCAAGCAGACCAATTTTAATAGACCTTCATCTTAGCAATTTTTGAGGGGCTATCAAGCCTAAATCTAGCTGGCGAGTTGGTTTGATGAGAGATGTTCGATAATGCGTTTGAGGTTGCGTTTATGCCGACCAATTTCGGCTTGTGTGCGGGCTTCTAATTCGGCATCGGGTTGGATATGCACCGATACATCAGCTGAGATGATTTTACGCAAAACAGGCTTCATCTCTTGCGTATCATGCAAATCGGCGGGGGGAATTGGTTCGATGATGATGGGTTGATCGGCGATTTGCCTCAGTTGTCGATATTGGATGTACAGACGCATCATACGGGCGTATGTCAAGAGTAGGGTGATTATCCACAAACCACCATAAAATACACTCGCTAAAAATCCGATCAGCAACCAATCTGTCATCATCCAAACCACCTAAATCCCTTCAATATTGATTGTAAGGTACAGATGGCATTCGGCTCAATTTGAAGGGTGTACGAATTCGGTTGGGATGTTGTTTGATGGGGTAAAAAATACCCCATCAAGGGTGAATAACCAGCAAGGTGACGGATTGTGGTGGTAATGTAATCACACCATTTTGAATCGCATCTGTCCATGCCAATTGTTCCGCCTGATGTGTTGCATCGAATAACCAGTAGTCTCCATTGGTTAAATGATTTTCACTATTGGCAAGGACTAATGGGCGTGTGAGCAAATGATCACTCACATTCGTGATGATAATGGTGACTGCACCGTCATCGCGTTGGGATGCGGTGATTAACACATCACGCGGGGTATCTGTCCCAGAATCGAGCAAAGTTGTCCCCAATTGTTGATACAGTTGGTAGATGTAATAAGCAGGGCGCACATGATAACGTGCAAATAACCCATGCCCACCCAATTGGTCGCTGGTCTGCATATTAAAATAGGCGACAATATTGACCTCTGCATTGATGAGTTTGGTCAGAACGGCGCTCCACCAAAGCGCGTTGAAGAACGAATCGGGTGTAGCTTCTGTCCCGATGTTGGCGCTCCAATCGGAGTTGACTTCGGTGAATGCAATCGGTAAATTCTCGCCCGTCTCGTCCAAAACGACTTGGCGTAAGTTGGTGATAATACTATCCCAAGTGTAAATATCTTGGCGCAATGTTTCGATGGTGGCACGTTGGTTATTTTGTGGAAATGGATACCGATGTACCGAGACAATATCGATCATATCACCGTTGTTTCGCAAAAATTCACGCAAAAATGTGTGCGCTCTGGCGATGCCTTCATAACTATCTACCCCCGTAAATTGCGATATATCAGGTCCGACAAGCATGATAGAGGGATCTACAGCGAGCATGGCTTCGGCGATTGCTCGCCAATCGCGGTTGTGTTGTTCGGTGGTGTAATCATCAAACAAATTGGGTTCGTTGCCGATGCTCCAATATTTGACACCGTATGCTTTGGTGATATTGACATATTCCACCATCTTCGCCGCTTTTTCTGGTGTACCACCTTCGAGGCGCACGCTAATGCTAGGTTCTGCGCCGATAAAACGGCACAGGGTGATGAATTGGTCAAGTTGAAATGGTTGGATATCGGTTGTATCACCCACCCGTCCACCTGGGAAGCGCAAATAACGGATTCCGGATACCTCTGCGAGCGGGTATAAATCAAATGGAATCACATTAAGTAATCCATAATTTGCACCATACACATATGGCGATATATCGCCCATTGGTGAGCCAACATCTACCCATAAAACTGATTCTTCATCGGCATGAATAGGGGAGATGCACAACATCACCCCTATGATTATCAACAGCGAAAGCCGTTTGAACATGACTATTTCTCCACGCCTGTAATCACCACACCGCGCATGAAGAAGCGTTGTGCGAACAAGAAAATCAATACTGGTATAATTAACCCAAGCAACATCGAGCTTTGGAGCAGATGCGGTTTCATGTCATATACAAAATTGAAGCGTTGAATACCGACTGAAATCGGCATCAAATCATCTTTACCCAACAAATAGATGAGGGGCATAAAATAATCGTTCCATGCGAATACCAAATGGAAAATTGCCACCGATACGATAACAGGTAGTGATTGTGGGACGATCACCGAGATTAAAATACGGAATGGACCCGCGCCGTCGATCATCGCCGCTTCGTCGAGTTCTTTGGGCAAGGTGAGGAAATATTGACGGAGTAAAAATACATTATACGCATTCGCAAAAAAGTGTGGGACGATGAGGGGCAACCATGTGCCTGTCCAACCGATAGCGGCGAAAAAGCCGAATGTTGGTACAAGCGTTACCTGACTAGGCAAAATAATGGTGCTGACCAAAATCAAAAACAATGCGCGTTTACGCGGAATTGGGAAGCGTGCGAAGGCATATGCCACCGAAATACAGGATAACAGTGTCCCAATCATGCCCAAAACAGCAATTGCCATCGTATTTCTGAGCATCACAGGGAAGTTGGTTTGTTTGTTATTCCAGACGGCATCTAAATTTTCGAGCAGATGAATTTCGAGTGCATCAACGGCTTTTAGACTACGCCAATTGCCTTGCCAGATGATGATTTCTTCGGGGTTTTCTGGGTCGATAAATTCATTCTGAGCAGTATCGCCACGCCTGAGATTTAAACCAGCTAAATTTTTAGTTGTGCCATCGGGCATGGGAACTTGATAGAGGGGTAAGTCTTTGTCATTATAACGAAATGTCTGTGGCGTGTAGGGTAAAACAGTCCCTGATTTGATTTGAGGTTCACTTTTAGAGGCTGTGACAACCGCATAGGCGAATGGGAATAAAAATCCCATCAAGATGAGGCTTGCAAACAGGCTCACAGTGGCATACATCGCCATTTTTTTGAGTTGTAGCCCATAGAATGGAGATGTATTGACATAACTTTCGATTGTATTCATGCGTGCTTGTGTGGTCATTATGCTTTTTCTCCACTTCCGTAGTAAACCCAATAGCGTGCGGTAGCGAACAAGAATAGGGTAATGCCCATCGCTATCACAAACATCAACCACGCTAGTGTAGACCCATAACCCATATTTTGTTGTGCGAAGGCGTTTTTATACAGATGAATGTTGTAAAATAGAGTTGCGTTACCAGGGTCACCCGAACCTTCTTTGAGGATGAAGGGGATTTCAAAATAACGGAAAATGCCAATAACCGATAAAATCAGGTTATAAAAGACAATAGGTGAAATCATGGGGAAGGTGATGCGTCTGAAAATAGTGAATCCGCCCGCGCCATCCACCCGTGCGGCTTCGTAAAGTTCTGTGGGAACACCTTGCATTGCCGCCAACATGATGAGCATGGCATTACCAACACCCCATAACCCGATGATATTCAGCGCAGGATAGATGTAGTTGGCATCAAACAACCAATTAGGTTTGCCAAGACCGAGTTCGAATAAGATACGATTTAGCCAGCCCGAATCGGTGTTCAAAACACCACCCCAAATGTATGCCGAAGATACAACAGGCACGATATAAGGCATATAGAACAGGGTACGGAAAATCGGTCTGCCAATGAGGTATTTAGAATTGAGCAACGCCGCCAAGCTAATTGGTACAATGATAGAAAGTGGCAAGGCAATCAGGGCGAATTTGAAGGTAGAGGCAAACGCAGGACCGAGAAGCGGGTCTTGTGCGAGATATTTGTAATTGTCGAAATTATTGAAATAGATGTTATTGGGTTCTGCCAATTTGAAATTCAAAAAAGAGAACACAAACGATGCAATCATCGGTAAAATGGTGAAGCACACCAATCCGATAATCCAAGGTGATAAAAATATCCATCCCCAAATTTGTTGTTGCCGATATAACGAAAATCGACTGGTTTTAGGTATGGATTGAGATGTGACAGTTGATTGTGCCATTTCCATAACATAGTCCTCATGTTTGACGGTGTGGATGATAGATAACAGAGGGGCATAATTGCCCCTGCTGTTATGTGCGCGGAAAAACGGTCAAATTATTCGTTAAAAATCACGTTCAAATCGGCAACCAGTTTTTCGAGTTCGGCAACGATGTCGAGATCTGGTGTGCTTTCATACAGGCTTTGGAACGCGCCGATGCGGTCTTTGGCTTTGAGATAGTTGGGCATGTTGTATTCGTGGTTGGGGCTATCTGCATAAGCCAAGCTATCAATTGCGACTTGCCAATTGACCCCTTGGTCAAAGCGTTCATCTAATGTCGCAAAGAAGGCGGCGGTATCTTCTTCACGAGCGGGCATACCGCCATACACAACTAACAATTCATCAGAGGCTTCACCCAACAGATAGGTTAATACTTCAAATGCCGCCAATTGTTCTTCGAGGGGCATATCGGCAGAGGTACGCATCAAGCGGAAGCTATCACCATGCAATTTAGCGGTGGTCACGCCATTGAATGAAGGCATAACTGCAATATCCCAATCATTGGTATCACCAATACAGCAGGTATACCACAGGTGGGTGTGTGCCATCGCAACGCGACCAGACGAGAACGCATTGCCATTTGCTAAAATGTCACTACCCACTTGAGAAGCATTGGGGATGAATTTGTCTGTCCAGATACCGTTGTAGAACCAAGTGAATGCGTCTATCCATGCTTGTGGCAACACGGCATCGCCATTTTCATCGACCAGTGAAGAAGCGCCGAACATGGTCGAGATACCGCGTGGTTCGTTCCATTGCGACACAAAGCCCCATTGTTCCACAGAGGCGGGGTCAAATTCTTCCATGGTGGCATCATTACCATTGGCATCCACTGTCATGTACATGGCGAGTTCGCGCAGAGTGTCCATGTTCCATTCGCGTTCTTCACCATTCCACACATAGGGAGCGCCGTATTCTTGTGGGGGATAGGGAACGCCAGCTTCATCGAACAGGCTTTTACGGAAATAAATGAACGATGGGAAGGTGGCGAATGGCAAACCAATCAAGCCTTGATCTGGGAAGCGGAAGGCTTCGACAGAGGCAGGGCTAAATTGAGAGAGGTCGTAGCCACTGGCTTCGATGAGGGGTTCGAGGTCAAGATAGTTACCTGCGAAGGCGTTTGAACCATCTGCGCCAACGGGTCCGATGATGTGGGGGGCTTGCCCTGTGGCGATAAGCGTGGCGAGGGTGTCATAAGCCACGTTGTTATCCACAATTTGGATTTGCAGTTCAATGCGGTCTTGCGAGGCATTGAAGGCTTCGACAACTGCATTTTGGGCATCAATTTGTTCCGGTTGCCCACCTGCGCCTAAACCGACGTA
Source organism: Anaerolineae bacterium (assembly GCA_034436155.1). GTDB lineage: Bacteria > Chloroflexota > Anaerolineae > Aggregatilineales > Phototrophicaceae. The sequence continues at coordinate 69,713 of DAOTVP010000008.1, read as the reverse complement.
CCAAATAATGACGGTACGGTCTTGTGCAAAGGTTGGCATCACGCCGATGATGAGCATCAGGGCGCTCACGATGATAATTAAACGTGCTAATTTTTTAGACATATTAACCTTCCTCTCTGAATCGAGATAAGTAGTTTATGAAATAGACTGACATTTTGATTCGTTTCGCGTTATGATGTATGTAGCAATCGAGCGTAGGCAACCTCCTCTTTGACGTTTAGAAACGGTGCGTGATGGAAGCACCACACGTTTCACGGATAACTAAATGGGTTGGTAACAGCGCATGGCGGGCACCATCGCTGATTCCCTCAATCTGGTCGAGCAACAGATGAGTTACCTGCGCTCCTTTGGTGTGGATGGGCTGATGAATGGTGGTGAGCTTGTTGCGTTCTGAGGTCGGCAAATCATCGAACCCGACAATCGCAATATCGCCCGGTACACGAACACCGAGTTCATCTAATACCTTCAGTGCGCCAACCGCCGTTTGGTCGTTGGCACAAAATACCGCGTCCACATGCGCGTCTAGCAAAGCTCGCATTCCAATATAACCGCTACGGCTTTCAAAGTTGCCTTCAAAAACCAATTCTTCACGATATGGGATGCCCAGTTCGGCTAAGGCTTGTTTGTAGCCTTCTAGCCGTTTGATACCATCTATATTATTCAATGCCCCTGTGATATGCCCAATTTTGCGTCGCCCTTGTTGATAAAGATGTTTGGTCGCAACACATGCCGCGGCTTGATTATCTACCGTGACAAAATTGATGCGATCTGCCCATTGATGCGGGTGTTCTACCATTGCAAGCGGAATTCCCATATCGAGTAAGCGTGGGATAAATGGGTTATCTTGTTGGGTCGATGCCAATAACACGCCATCCATGAGGTGATTTTTGAGGATCCGCTCATAAAACCGCTCTTCATCGGTGCTGGATTCTTGTATCCACAACAACATGGCGTAATTGCGTTGATTTGCCGCCTGAGCGACACCATTGAGTAGGGTAGGGAAGTAAAATTGGTCATCGAAGACCGTGGCTAGACTTTGTGGGATGACCACGCCGATGATATTGGTGCGTCCAGTTGCCAAAATGCGCCCGCGACTATTCGGCGTATAGCCTAATTTTTCGATAACGGTTTGTACCCGTTGGCGGGTTTCTTCGCTCACATAGGCTTCGTTATTAATGACCCGTGAAACAGTCGCCCGCGAAACACCTGCTTCTTTGGCGATGTCTTCTAAATTGAGGTCTTTTGCCTTGTGATTGGCATTTGGCTTTAATTTTGACATTTTCTCACTTCAAAAAAATTTAGTTTGACCTTTTCTTCTGAGAACGCTCTCAGAACAGATATTAACGCAACATGAGAAAGTTGTCAAGGAATTGGTCAATCAATTTTTATGGTTTGATGAAATTTATGTGATGAAAACGTTACCATTTAGAAAATAAGATGAGTAAAACTGGGAGACCTGGATTCGAACCAAGATCAATGGAGCCAGAGACCACTGTTTTGCCCTTAAACTATCTCCCAATGGGGTATGTATAGTGTAGCAGAAATTGAGATATACGACCAGATAAAGATTGATATAGAATTGTGGTAATTGGGCGGATATACACGCCTTGTGGTGTAAATCCGCCCAGATCGTGTCTAAAATCTATGACTGTGTGGCTAAAATGTCAATTGCCGTTTTAATCCGTTTGAGCGATTCCGCCTTACCCAAAATTTCCATCGTCTCGAAGGTGGGCGTAGAAATACTTTGTCCACTCATGGCAACACGTAACACGCCAAATACTTGGCTATTATTCAGGCTGAAATCGCTCACCAACCCAATGCCCACTGTTTTGAGCGTCTCGGTGAGGAAATCGGCTTCTGGCACATCGGCATAACGCTTGTAGGCTTCTTCGAGTAATGCCTTGGTGCTTGCGCTATCCATCTTTTTAGGGATGAGCATTTCGGCGGTGGGTGGGATGAATGTCTCATGGAAGAAAAACCCTGCCACATCGACCGCTTCATTCAATGTTTTGATACGGGTGCGGATATGTGGCACGATTTTGAGCAACTTATCATCGTTCACCTTTAAGCCTGCATTTTCAAACACTGGTCGTAACCGTTTGGCGATGTCTTCGACCGATAATTTTTCGCGCAGATAAACACCATTGATCCAATCGAGTTTTTCAATGGGGAAGGCACTATTGGCAGGGTTCACACCTGCAATATCAAACCGTTCTATCGCCTCTTGGACGGTGAAAATTTCGCGTTCATCGCCAAAATTCCAACCGATGTTAATCATAAAATTGAGCATCGCTTCTGGCAAATAACCCGCATCTTTATATTCTTTTGCCAAGACGAGAATTTTCTTGCCGTCTTCGTTAAATGCTTCAAAGCGTTTGCTCATTTTACCTTTGCCATTCGGGTTGAGTAACACAGGTAAGTGAACATAAATCGGCTTTTCCCACCCAAACGCATCCCATAGAATCAGGTGTAATGGGAATGATGGAATCCATTCATTAGCGCGGGTGACATGGCTGATCTCCATAAAATGGTCATCAACCACGTTGGCGAGATGATAGGTCGGATAGCCGTCACTTTTGAGCAGTACCGCATCTTGGAGTGTGTGATTCTCGAATATTAATTCACCGCGAATCAGGTCATGCCCAATCGTTTGACCATCTAACGGCACTTTAAGCCGAATGACATACGGTTTACCATCGGCGATATTTTGGTTAATCTCGGCTTGCGATAAATTCCGACAAAAGCGGTCATAACCGGGCGGTTCTTTACGTGCCACTTTTTCTTGATTGACTTGTTCTAGCCGTTCTGGTGTACAGAAACAGCGATAGGCTTTGTCGTTATCTATCAGCCATTGCGCCCATTTTTGATAGAGGGGTAGCCGTTCCGATTGGATATACGGACCGTAACCACCATCTTTATCTGGACCTTCATCATAATCGATGCCAAGCCACGATAGCGCATCGGTGATGAGTTCAATAGACCCCTCTACAAAGCGTTTTTGGTCGGTGTCTTCGATGCGTAAAATAAATTTTCCGCCATGATGACGGGCGAGTAACCAACTGAATAGGGCAGTACGTACCCCACCAATATGTAGCGGTCCCGTAGGACTAGGTGCGAAACGAGTCCGCACGACTTTTTCTGTCAAGATCATGCTCCTGTGTGAAAATTGATTTGATGATTCTATTTTATGCAAAACGACGACGGCGCACAACCACGCTTTGTACCAAACCGATGCCGATGAGGATAGACATCAGCGATGTCCCGCCTGAACTGACGAGGGGTAATGTCAGACCGGTGACGGGTAGTACGCCGATATTCATGCCGATTGCCGTCACACTCTGAAAGAAGATGGTCGCGGCGATGCCATAACAAATCATACTTCCCAACGGGTCGGCGGCGAGGCGTGCGGCGCGTAAGATGCGTAAAATGACCACGCCCATAACGATAATCACTGTCGTCCCGCCAACTAACCCAAATTCTTCGGCAATCACACAAAAAATAAAATCGGTATGGCGCACGCGCAAAAAGCGATACTGTGTTTGTGTGCCGTTGCCATAACCTTTGCCGAATAATCCGCCAGACCCAATGGCAATTGCCGCTTGGCGGATGTTATAACGCGAGCCGAAATTCTCATCGCCTGTATCAGGTATGATGAAATTGGTGATGCGTTCTCGTTGATAGGGTTGCATAATTGACCATACAATTGGCAGACTGACTAAACCGACAATCATGAACATGGCTATATGTTTAATTCGCAAACCTGCCGCCCATGCCAGTGTAAACCACAACACGCTGAAGACAATCACCGTTCCTAAATCGGGTTGGATAAAGATTAAGCCGATGGGTATCGCCACATGAATCAGCGACCCAAACACGGTTGTGAGTTTATCCATATTCTGATACCGATTGGCAAAGTGATACCCCAGCGTGATGATAATCAGCAATTTTGCGATTTCCGCCGGTTGAATCAAGATACCCACATTGAGCCAACTGCGTGCGCCACCATCACCCTCTTGCCCGAAAAATAGCACCATCACCAAAATGCCGACCATAAACAGATACAGCCACATGTGGATGCTCCCCAAAAGGCGATAATCGAGCATGGTCATCAGTAATAATAAAATAGTGCCGATAATGGCAAATTGAATTTGACTAGGGACGCGACTAATTAAATCGGGGTCTACTGCGCCGTTGGTGGCGCTCCGAATCATGATGATGCCAAACACCACCAAAGCGAGGGTTGAGAATAACAACACGTAATCGAATTGTCGCCAAATATTTGTTCTTTGCATACCAATACCATCTGATGCTAACGATACATCACATGGCTATTATAAGTCTCTGCTTTCTGATGTGAAGGGCTTGAGACCGTAGCGTTATGCAATCGTTGGGTTATCGGGTTGGGTGTCGTCTGATTTCATCTGATTTCTGGGGTCATCCTCTTCATCGGCTTTATCTATTCCTTCTAGGCTTTGCGAGAAGGGGATTTCTGCGATGAGCAAATTATGGTTGCGGTCTCCACGTTGGGTGAGGGCAATTTCGACCTCATCCCCAGAAATAGCGACATATTTCGAGATAACCGCCAAAATTTCGGCTTTCATCTCTTCAAATCGTTCTGGTGACAAGTTGATTCGGTCATGTACGAGAATCAGTTGTAACCGTTCTTTGGCTTTTTGGGCGCTAGATTGCTCTTTGTTGCGCCCGCGTATCCTAAATAATCCAGACATGGGCGTTTAACCTTTCGGGGTGGATTGCCCACCGAACAACCGATTGAGGCGTTGCAATAATCCACCTGTCGGTTCTAATTGGGTCATGGGGATATTTTCACCAGTGAGCCTGCGGGCGATATTCATATATGCGCTACCCGCTTTCGATTGGTCATACAAAATAATTGGCACGCCTGTATTTGAGGCGGGGATCACTTGTTCATCTTCTGGGACGATGCCCAAAATCTCCACCCCTAAAATATCATTCACATCACTCACCGACATCATCTCGCCCCGCCGAATCATCTCTGCCCGTACCCGATTGAGGATTAATCGAATCGGTGTATTGGATTTTGCTGGGCGCGAAGTGTGAAGTTGTTTGATACTCGATTCGACCAGACCAATCACCCTATCGGCATCGCGCACTGCCGACACTTCGGCATTGGTTACAACCACGACCAAATCGGCTGGCGCGATCGCATTACGGAAGCCGCGTTCTATGCCTGCGGGTGAATCGATTAAGATAAAATCAAATTCCTCGCGTAGGGCATCCGTAATCTGAATCATATTATCGGGGCTGACTGCTGTTTTATCACGCTTTTGGGCGGCGGGGATAAGGTATAAATCTGGAAATTGTTTGTGTTTAATCATGGCTTGGCGCAATTTACAGTTGCCCTCGACAATATCTACTAGGTCATACACCACCCGACTTTCTAAGCCGAGGATAATATCTAAATTGCGTAACCCGATATCGGTATCGATGACCACCACTTTTTTGCCCAATTTGGCTAAACCAAGCCCTAAATTGGCGGTGGTGGTGGTTTTGCCAACGCCCCCTTTACCAGAGGTGATTGTGATGACTGTTGCCCCCATGTGTGTTATCCTTTCTACCTGTTAACCATTCCAGCTTTCGACTGTGATTTGATTGTTGCGAATACTTGCCATTTCGGGCTTCACTTTGCGCCGTCTGTCGGGCGGTGAGGTGACGATATAACCCGCGATGCGTAGTTGATTTGGTTGTAAATCGAGGGCGCATACCACCGCGTTTTCATCCCCATACGCGCCTGCATGGACATTCCCGCGCAACTTTCCCCACACGAACACATCGCCCCCAGCGACCACTTCGGCACCCGGATTGACATCGCCATAAATGACGATATGCCCCTGGCTATGAATTGCCCGTCCAGATCGCACTGTATTACGAATCAAAATACCGTGTGTGCCATCTTCAGGTATAGGGATGGGCGCGGCTTCTTCTGCATTTTCGTCCACCAATTTTTGGATTCGTAAATTGAGCGCATCGGCGGCATCTAGGGTGGTCTTACTGGCGCTGACAACCACGCCAATAGATAACCCACGCCGTTCTAACAACGCTTTTAATCCGCTCAATTCATGTTTGGGAACAGGGCGCTCTCCCAATTCGATAATTAAATTTGCGCCTGCAAAAAAGGCAATTTTTTCATCTATTTTTGTGGCTAATTCACTGGTGATGGTCAACCATTCCTCAGTTGGGCTTAATGATACCACCACACCATCTTTACTACCTTTTATGATAACAATCTCATCACGCATAATATCCACTCGTGTGTCACAGTAAACTATGTATAAGGATAACGTTTTTTTGAATATGTGCTATTGATTAGGACAAATTGCTCATCAATTCAATGAATAAATATAGGGGTAATGCCGAGAATAACAAGCCTGCGATAAGGCGGGTGTCTATTTTTTGAAATCGTTTGAATTTGCTCAACCATTCACCAAATGAATAAATGGCATACGCCAACCAGATCATCTGAATGATGAAGAGGGGCATAATCAACACGGGGCGATCTTGACCAAAATAAACTAAGGCGAATATGGCATGGGTGGCATACGCCACCATCAGCACAACACCCAAAACAGGATACCACCGCGCCATGCGAGCCAACCCCAAGATGCTCAAGAGTGCGCCGATAATGGTGAATTGCGATATGCTCATCCCCAATAAATCGAGCCATCGCAACCCCTCGCGCCAGCCATCGGCGATGATATATGGGGTGATGAGTTGCGTCTGATGTGCGACTAATGCCGATGTTCCCCATAAATCGGGGTCAATATAACTGATCGTGATGCCATAAATGCCTAATCCCGTTAGGATGAGCATGATGCCCCAATACCATAACGGGATACGTGTGGATGATAACCATAAACCTAGCGCGACTGCGGGTAATATCAACACAAATAATGGGTCATTGATGATACCGATGCCTAAAATCAGCAACATACCCACATATTGCTGGGGCATAATCGGCATGGCAGGTTTTTCATCGGGGCGCGGATTGCTCTGAAAGAGAGCTTCTATCAACAAAAATAGCAACCATGCTGTCATGAGCGAGGTCAGGCGTAAACTGCGCGGTGTGCCGATTTGACTCATGAATATCACGGCAAAGACCAATACACCCACGCCGAGCGCCAAATAGGGGCGTTTGAGAAATTGGATGACTAAAATGCTGATAGCACCCGCCAGAATCATAGCAATGACCACCGTGGCAGGCACAAAACTGGTCGCGCCACCCGTCTGTGACCAAAAAGCGGGCGAGAGCGCCAATGAAACCCCACCGAGTGTCGCTACCACTGCTCCAAATCGGCGCATCGTGAGGCTAATGCCTACAATCACCAACGCCAAGCCACTAGAACGCACCAGTGGGGTCTGTCCGATAGTGAGAAAGGTTATCCAAACAATTGCGCCTGCGATAAGGGCAGGCAACCAATAGATGAGTAGCTGGCGAGATGGCAACAAAGAGGGTAGCACGTTCAAAGAACCTTTCATGGTGGCGTGAGCGCAAGTTGATTGGCGGGGCGATTTTCACGTTCATTTTTCAATCTGAAGTAGGCTTCGATCGTCTTAACCGCCACAGGCAACGCATTTGATGAGCCTTCGATACCGTTATAGATGAATGCGACGACTAAAATTTCTGGATTTTCGTAAGGTGCATACGCTGTAAACCACGCATGAGCGGGCCAACCGCCCGGTTTGCATAACCCCAACGGTCCCGCAATATCATCGCAGTATTCGGCAGTGCCTGTTTTACCCGCTACTTCAACATACGGCAGATTTGCGCCTTTTGCCGTGCCAAATTCACGGGTGACGGCTTCGCGCATCCCTATACGCACATATTCTAAATTTTCACTACTGAGGAAGGCGGGTATAAAGGGCGTGCTACTCCAACGCAAAGGTTGACAAACTTGACCATTAAAATTGTAATTGAGTGGGATATGAATCCGATATTCCCGAAAGTCATCCACCTCTAACGCTGGATTGACATCGACAGTGCCGACATAATTATCGGGATCGCATCGCAACGGATTATAAAATGGACTATCAGACTCACAGACACAGGCAAGGCTATTTTCGCGTTGGATGAGCATATCTTCGAGTTGTAGCAAATAGATAGACCCATCTGGATTGGCATAATCTAAATTGACTGTCCGCAAAATTTTGGGCTCAAATGGCACAGTGACATTGCGTTCTGCATCTAAAAAGTCTTTGATAATAGTGGGCTGATACAACACGCCATCATTGACCAATGCCGCCACCGACATCATGAGTTGTAGCGGGGTGACATTCACATATCCTTGCCCGAATGCCGCATTATACGTATCACCAGTAGACCAATTTTCACCTTTGGTAATCCGTTTCCAAGTTGGGTCTGGCATTCGTCCCGCCAATTCGCCCGGTAACTCGACACCTAGTTCCGAACCGATACCGAGCGCAGTCGCATAGCGTACCAGATTATTAATTCCCAGCCCGCCACGCCGTAAAAGCGCCTCCGAAACGGCGGGATAATTGCCACCACCCACCTGATAAAAATACACATTACAACTATAAGCGATGGCATCTACGAGGTTGACAAACGCATGTCCGCCGATATTTCTTGCCCAACACACAAATCGTTGGTCTTGGGCGCGGTCATTGGGAGCATAAAAATTTTGCACCAACAAGTCGCCACCATCGAAAAGAGCTGTCCCCGCATCGATAATATCTTCTTCGAGGACAGCCGCGGCGGTGATGAGCTTCCATGCCGATCCTGGTGGATATAACGAGCCGATTGCCTGATTCAGCAACGGGTTACGGTTGCGCTCTAGTAAATCGAGATAATACTGGACATCAATACTGCGGGCAAAGCGCGAATTATCATAATTGGGATAGCTCACCATCGTCAGAATTTCGCCCGTATTGGGGTTTACCACCAGCACAACACCCGCTTCTGTGACAATGCGACCTTCTCGTTCATTGATAGTCGCAATTTGGTCAATCAGGGCTTGTTGGGCGGCACGTTGCAATTCTACATCAATCGTCAGGCGAATATTTTGCCCCGCCACAGGCTCAACCCGTTCAACAATGGCTTGTTCTTGCCCCGCCACATCCACTTCACGCACGATACGCCCGCGTTGCCCAGAGAGTAAGGTCTCTAAAAAGCGTTCTAACCCGTCATAACCGATGCGATCAAATGCAGGATCGTATCCTTGTTCGATGAGTGCTAATTGCTGTTCTGGCGGGATGGGACCCATGTAGCCGATGATATGCGCGGTTGCATCGGATGTTGGATATTGCCGTACCGCACCAACCAATACATCTACACCGGGCAACTCGTAACTTTCTTCCATGATTTGGAGCGCCACGCGCAATGGCACATCTTGGGCAATTGGCACGGGGCGGAATGGGGCGATACCTTCACCAATTGCCACCAATTCTTCGATACTGCGAACATTGCGCCCACTGGCATCGGCGATAGCCCGCGTGGGCGGTACACCTGTTAAGGCAGATAATTTGTTAAATATGGCGAGTTCTGCCTCGCGGTCATTGGGCAATAACGCGGGGGTGATGCGTACCACATATGCAGGCACATTTCGCGCAAGCGTTTGATTGTACCTATCAAAAATGACACCTCTATCAGCAGGAAGTGGTTGTGTATTAAAGCGGTTGTCATCGGCGGCGATTTGTGCATCTGCCCCATTGATGATTTGCATTTGATACATCCGCAGGGCAAATAGGGCAAATGTCGCCACCATCACCGCCTGAAACATCGTCAAACGCCATCCCTGAAAGGGCATCAGTCTGTTTTTCATCAAGCACACCTCACAATGACTGAATGATTCAAATTTACTGCTCACCTCTTGGTAAAACACGGCGTTGAATCCGCCGTATAAACCAATAAACGGGCAATATGAACACTAAATTATAGAAGATGGTTGGCGCAACCACATAGCCCAAACTTAGCCCCCAATCCACCGAATACCCTGTGATGGTGAGCAATGTCATGATGAGGATTTGTTGAAAGAATGTGCCGATGAGTACCGATCCGATGAGCAATACAAAACCAATGCGATACACCTGCCCGCCAATCCCACTGATGACAAATACCGTGATGATCAATCCTAAAGTAGATGTGCCTAATGGCGCATACGACATTAAATCTAGCGAGATGCCACCCACAAATGCCCATAACACACTGCTATCTAACGATGCATTGATAGACCATGACAGCACAATTAGATAGACTAAATCGGGATTCCCCCCCAACAAACGGATTTGGGGCATGAAGGTGGCTTGTAAAACTGCCGCAAGGATAAGAATAGGAAAGCTGAGAAAGTTTGCCATTGGAGGTTAGGGTGTTGTTTCTTCATCGAATACAGAAATATCTATTGGCACAAAATTGGTGATGACCAACACGAATTCGAGCGTATCAAAATTGACTAAACTGCGGACTTCTGCCTCTTGATTGAGTTCAAATTCAAATTGGCGCACGCTGGTTACTTGCCCGATGACGATATCTGGCGGAAAATTGCCCCCCAATCCCGATGTTAGCACCACATCACCAACCTCGATAGTCGCCCCTAATGGGATAAGCCCCATGCGTAAACTGCCTGTGAGCAATCCTTGAACCGTGCCTTGTGCCCGAGAAATTTGTAGGCGGGCGCTCACACTACTGCTAGGGTCGGTGATGAGTAACACGCGGGCGGCGAGTGCCGTCACATCGATTATCCGCCCGACTAATCCTTGCCGTGTGACAACCGGCATCCCCACTGCCACACCATCGCGTGCGCCTTTGTTGATGATAATTGTGCGTAAAAAGTTGTTTTGGTCATATCCAATGACCTCTGCCGTGAGTGTTTCTTGATTTTGAACCGCCGAGACATAATCGAGCAGTTCAGATAGACGGGTTGCGTCACTAGCGATTTCGCGCAATTCGACCAATTCGGCTTGGGCGCGGGCGAGTGCCTCTTCTAATTCGGCGTTGCGTTCTCTGAGCGACTGATTATTGACGAAATTGCTAAAAAAATCGTTAGCGGTTTGCGCCGCCCGATTAAAAAAGGTGCTAATGACCTCAAGTGGGGCGCTGAGGATATTTTCAATCCCATTTAACCTGCCTGAAATGCTCCCAAAGATGAGCAAAATACAGATTAATAAGCAAAATAGAAAGAAAAATACTCGATTAGAGCGCCAACCACGTCTCACATCATCACCTGTTTATCGTGTTTTAGTGCCATGTACTGCCACGTTCAATGCCGACCAACAGACGGCGCAGGTTGTTATAATCTTCCATGATGCGACTTGCGCCTCTGGCGACGGCGGTCATGGGGTCTTCTGCGACCCAAACGCGAATATTCAGTTCATCAGATAAGCGTGCGGCGAGTCCTTTGAGTTGGCTACCACCACCTGCTAAGCAAATCCCACTTTCGATTAAATCGGCGACCAATTCAGGTGGGGTATCATCGAGCGCATCTTTTACGGTATCTATGATGATATTCACCGACCCGCTAATAGCATCGCGGATTTCAACCGAACTGACCTCAACTTTACTTGGCAATCCTGTGACCAAATTGCGTCCACTGACCAAGGTGGTGCGTTCTTGGGGGAGGGGATATGCCGATCCAATTTCAATTTTGACCCGTTCTGCAGTGGGTTCACCGATGAGTAAGTTATGCTTTTTTCGCATATGTTGTACAATATCTTCATCCATTTCATCACCCGCGACACGGATGGAGCGACTGATGACGATGCCGCCGAGCGAAAAGATCGCGATTTCGGTTGTGCCACCGCCAATATCAATAATCATACTTCCGCGTGTTTCGGTGACAGGCAAACCCGCGCCAATTGCCGCGGCGACTGGTTCTTCGACCAAATGCACCACCCGCGCACCTGCGTTATAGGCGGCATCGTATACAGCACGCTTTTCTACTTCGGTCACACCACTAGGAATGCCGATCACCACTCGCGGACGTGGCACAGGCACCCATGTATGTTCATGAGCCTTACGGATGAGGTGGGTCAACATTGCCGCTGTGATATCAGGGTCGCTGATGACTCCATCACGTAGAGGACGCACAATAATGATTTCTTTGGGATTTTTGCTCCACATCTCTTTGGCACGCGCCCCGACTTCGCGCGGGATACCCGTCCGACGTTCTGTGGCGACAAAGGATGGTTCATTGATGACGATGCCCTTACCGCGCACACTCACCAATGTATTTGCTGTTCCCAAATCTATCCCTATATCTAGGGAGAATAAGCCAAAAAAATAATCGAATGGACTTAACACACACTGCTCCTAACGGCATAAATTCGCCTTGCAGGTCAGTCGAGGATTATAACATAGCTATGCCAACGAAAGAAATAACACATTTTCTACGCCAAAACCTTATAGCACTTATACGGCATCTGCATCTCTTTTCCCCACACGAAAAATTGGTGATAGGGGTGTCGGGTGGCACCGACTCTATGGCATTAGCACATATCTTAGCGGATTTATGCCATAATCTGCAACTTGAAATTCACATCGCTACATTTAATCATGGCTTGCGCCCAGAAGCAACGGCAGAAACGCATTTGGTCGGGCAATTCGCACAAACCTTAAATATACCCTATACCATCGGTCATGGCGATGTTTTGGCGATGCAATCTGCACAAAAACTCAGCCTCGAAGAAGCCGCCCGCCAAGCACGCTATCAATTTTTGGCGGATGTGGCGCAACAAATTGGCGCGACCACCATCGTCACGGCGCATCATCAAGATGACCAAGCCGAAACGGTGCTATTTCAACTCATCCGCGGGACGGGTAGCTCGCTTGGGATGCGCTGGATTTCGCCATGTCCGTATGCGCCTCATTTACGACTGGTGCGCCCGTTATTGATGACATCGCGCAAGCAACTGGAATTATATTGCGCCGAAAACGGATTAAACCCCGTCTTTGACCCGTCTAATGACGATGTAACCCTCACACGCAACGCAATTCGCCACCAAATCATGCCATTATTGGCGACTATCAACCCACAGGTATCATCGGCATTAGCCCGTTTTGCCGATATTCACGCCGAATCGCAAGACGCATTGCACCGCACATTTATCACCACGATTTTGCCTCAGATTAAACACGATCGTGGCAAGTTTTTGATCCCGCGCCGACAATTCTGCTCATGGCATGTGGCGTATCAACGAAAATTATTGACGCATTTGCTCGATGACATCCCCAATATCACCTATGAACATATCACTCATGCGGTTCATATCGGTATGATGGGCGAGAACGGCGCAATCGCGCAATTTCCGCATGGGTGGCAATTGTGTGTGATGTATGATGACTTGATTTTGGAGCATCATTCTACCGTACAATCGCTTCCACAAGATCAATTACTCTTGCCTGAGAATAGTCAGATACCTATCCAAATTGGCGAAATCTATACTTTAGGTGGCTGGCAATTGACAATTGAGGAAAAAATTCATAAATCGGCTGTGGCATATCTAACCCTACCTGATGGCGCAAATCTCACACTCAGGACACGCCGTCCGCATGACCGTTTTGCCCCAAAAGGGATGATGGGCAAGCATCAAAGTATTAAAAATTGGATGATAAATAACAAAATTCCACAACAAATACGCCCAAATGTGCCGATTTTGTGTGTGAACGATCAAATTGCCATGATTTTATGGGCTGATATAGCTATTGCTGATGGATTTGTTGCTGATGCTTCTTCGTCTAAGATCTATTCGGTTTTTATTAATTATGTCCCTAATAGAGAGGGCTAGTTTTTGCCTAGTCCTATTGAAAAATAAATCATGATGGTCTATGATTAAGACAGCATAAGTAAAGCATAAAGAGCTAAAGGGTAGCGTGTTATGACCAGCACAACCAGCATCACACAAGAGGCGGCATATATTTTGGTGGTTGATGATGAAGGAGCTAATCGCTATTCGGTGAGCAAAACGCTTCAAAAAGTGGGGTATATGGTGAGCGAAGCGGCAAATGGCGAAGAAGCCCTCGACATGATAGCTCGCCAAGCCTTTGATGTGGTGCTGACCGATATTCGGATGCCCGGTATAGATGGGATTGAATTATTGCGTCGTATTCGGGAGCAAGCCCCAGAGGTTATTGTCATCCTCATGACAGCGTATGCCACATTAGGCAACGCGGTCGAAGCCTTACGCTTGGGAGCGCACGATTACCTCATCAAACCCAGTTCTAACGCCGATATTCGCCAAAGTGTGGCGCGTGGTGTAGAACGGGCGCGTAATCTCAAACGTCGGCGCAATTTGTTAGATGCGATTAAAAGTGATGTGTATGAATTAGCTGTATCAGATGTGACACTTCAGAAAACCAATGACGAAAAAGTTAAACCAACCGTAGATACCCTCAGTGAAGCCGACATGAATGCCAGTATGCAACTGGGTCCGATGTTGCTCTTCCCCAAACGTTATCAAATTTCGATTGAAGAAAAACAAATAGATTTAACCCCCACCGAATTTGATTTGTTGCTCTACTTAGCGGCACATCGTGGTCGTGTCGTGACATGTAGCGAATTGGTGCGCGAAGTGCGTGGATATGCGGTTGAAGAGGTCGAAGCCCGCGAAGTCATCCGCCCACATGTTAGCAACTTACGCCGTAAACTGAAAGAAGTCAGCACCGAAGCCGATTTAATCGTCAATGTGCGCGGGATTGGCTATCGCCTGAACGAAAAATCGGGTGAAAATGGCGAATCTGAATAAATCTGAAAGATTCGTTTTGATATGATTGATGTGAACAATCCATGCTTTTGCGTGGATTGATTTATTTTTTGGAAGAGGTCAATTTTGCGATTAGCTATACTATGTTTATTGTTTTTTTTAGGTGCTATCAGCTTTTCGGCGACATCCTCTCAGACACAACTGCCTTGTACCGAATCAACTGGGCGCACAGAACGCCCCAATTATTACGCCAATGTCATCCAGACACGCATGGTGTACACCATTTATTTGCCTTCTTGTTATGACCAAACTGCCCAAACCTACCCTGTGATATACCTCATGCACGGCTCGAATGAGGATGATAATCATTGGTTACGTTTGGGGTTACAAACCTATTTGGATGATGCCATTTCGCGTGGTGTTTTGCCTCCAATGATTGTTGTGTTGCCATTTGGCAATTGGATTGCCAACGAAAATCGCTTCGGATTTGATTCGTGGGGAAATGTGTTCTTAGATACCCTCATGCCATTGGTCGAAAGCCTCTATCGTATTGATGCCCGAAAAGAGGCGCGTGCCATCGGCGGTATTTCCAGAGGTGGATTTTGGGCGTATCAAATTGGGTTACGCCGCCCCGATTTGTTCAATGCTATTGGTGGGCATAGCGCCTTTTTTGATCGATTCCACGCCCCTCCAGAAGCCAATCCGTTGGATTTAGCCCTATCTGCGCCGAATATCGAGACGATGCGCTTATGGTTGGATCGTGGTGCGAATGACTATGCCGCGCCCGGATTAGATATGATGGATGAGCGCCTCGCCCAACGGGGTGTGCCATACACCTATATCATCCATCCGACAGGCGAACATAATAACATTTATTGGTCGGCACATGTGGCGGAATATATTCAATTTTATGCCGATAGCATCACTCATACACCATCCCCCCAAGCCACACTCGCCGTAGATTTGGGTATATTACCCGCCCAACCTGCTATTTTCATGACCAACACCCCGCGCCCGCCCGACAATCTTGTCCCATCAACACCAGAAATGGGTATCGCTTTATTTTTGCCTGTGGTTGGATTTAACAGCACCCAAAGTAATATCGAAAGCGCCCGTTTACGCACCATCCAAGCGGGGTTACTCGATTCAATGTTAGTATTGAGCGATACAACCGCCACGCAACTGGTGACACTCGGCATTGAAATTCCTGTTGGGGTGCAAATTGTGCCTGCTGATGCTTTGTATAACACCCTCTGGCGTGATGGACGATTATTCACATTGTTGCCATTCGACCAACTTATTCCACGTTATCGGGTATTGATGGTAGACGAATTACATCCGCTAGACCAACTCGATCGTTATCCATTTGCCTTTCGAGATGTCGCTACGCCGAATTTTTATCCATCGCGTTTAACCCGTGTGCTGATGACGGGGGTCACGGCGCTGACTCGTGATACGAGGACGGCATTGGATACTAACGGCGTAGAATGGGCGGTATCTGCCATTTTACCCTATATCGAACAAGCCGACTTTTTGCATATCAGCAACGAAGTCTCGATTGTGGATGATTGCCCCCGTGCGGGCATGGGCGTGATGAGTTTTTGTAGCAAGCCAGCACATTTTGAGGTGTTGCGTTTATTAGGTGCAGACATAATCGAATTGACGGGCAATCATAACAACGATTACGGTTATGATCCCTATTTGAATACGCTTGATTGGTATGCCGATAACGATATGACTGTCATTGGCGGTGGTCGCACATTGGATGAGGCACGCGCACCGTATACGATTGACCATAACGGCAACCGCATCGGCATGATAGCCTGCAATTGGGCGGGTCCATATTATGCGTTAGTCAATGAAGATGCCAATCTGACGGGCGGTATTCGCCCTGGCGCGGCAGAATGTAACCTAGAATGGTTACGGACGGCGATTTCTGAACTCAGACAAACCGTAGATCTGGTGATCCTATCGGTGCAATATTGGGAATTTGACCAATATCAGCCGACCGCACAACATCGAAGCGATTTTCGGTTATTGGCATCGCTCGGCGCGGATGTGGTGCTGGGTTCACAAGCCCATTTTCCGCAATCGATGGAATTTTATCCCATAGACCAAACCCGCGAATCGTTCATCCATTAC
Source organism: Anaerolineae bacterium (assembly GCA_034436155.1). Classification (GTDB taxonomy): domain Bacteria; phylum Chloroflexota; class Anaerolineae; order Aggregatilineales; family Phototrophicaceae. Next base: position 52,883 of record DAOTVP010000008.1, on the reverse strand, counting down.
GGACTAGGCAACTTTTTCTTTGACCAAGAATTTTTTGCGGGCAAACGGGCTTTTATAGACCAACTTTTTATCTATGAAGGGCGCTTGCACTTTGTAGATTTATATCCTATCCTAATCGAAGGGCAAGGACAACCGCGTCCGATGACAGCAGATGAACGGCTTAACTTTTTGCATCTCATCCTCATTCAAAACGGGATTTTTTCATCATGAAATACATCAGACAGTATGGTTTTTGGATTGTTTTGGGGATACTCATCACGATTTTGGTGGCGGTGGCATTTTCTCCTGCACACCACTTCACATTTTCATTTGCCTATTTTACCAAGCGATTTTTTGCGCTCTTTTTGGGAATTTTTTACCCGCTTACGCTGAGTCTTTTGGCGATAACCCCGCTCTTTTTAGTCATGTTGTTTATTGGCATCACCGCATTGTTATGGGCGATATGGCAACTCTGGCGGGGTAGGCGCTATCCGATGTTGATACTCGTCACAACGCTCATCGGCGCGAATATGTTATTCATCGGCACAGGACATTTTTTGGATATGGGGCGTGTCGTTGCGCCGATTGTCATTTGCGAAGATTACCGCTTATCGCCCAGATTGACCCTACAAATTGTGCGTTATCCCATCCAAGCCCGCCTACGTGATGATGCTCAGACATTCGTCTTGATGTCGGATGATGGCGGAAAAACATGGCGACAAATTTTGAGCGCCTATACGCTCAATCCGCAAATCGGCGGATGCGACCCTATCGAAGCCGAGTTTAATAATGACCAAACATGGTCTGTTATCTTAGAAGAGCGACGTGGTACAGCATTCCAAAATGATGTTGTCCGTTATACCACAACCGATGGTGGGGCGACTTTTTTGCGGGAGATTGAATGATACGAATATATCTTATGATGTTTGTAAGGGCGCAACATGTTGCACCCTTACGAGTATGTGTGGCTGTATTGTTTTTGATGATAATAGGCACATTTGCTATTTCTGCATCATCCCAATCCGATCCTATCCAAGCCCGCATAGATCAGATGACACTTCAACAAAAAGTGGGGCAGATGTTCATGGTGCATACGTATGGTGAAGGGGTGAGTTTTGTGGGACGCGAGATGCTTCAAATGTGGCAACCTGCGGGGGTGGTGTTATTCGATAACAACATCAGCAACCCCGCAGGTACAACACGAGTCGTCAATGAATATCAACAGACAATGGCGGATGTGGGAGCAATTCCGTTATTCATCGCCACTGACCAAGAGGGTGGTTGGATTATGCGGATGCGAGACGGGTTCACCGAACTGCCCCCGATTGCGTTGGTGACGGCAACGGATAATCCCGATTTGCAATATCGCATGGGGCAAGCGATGGCGACCGAAATCCGCGCCGTTGGGGTGAATATGAACCTCGCGCCTGTCGCCGATTTAGACACCAACCGCGCCAATACTGTCATCGGCAGGCGTTCACCTGGGTTTATCCCCGATTTGGTCGGGCGGATGCTGACCCATTACATTGACGGAATGCAATCGGGTGGGGTATTGGCAACTGTCAAACATTTTCCGGGACATGGTGATACGCTCGAAGATTCACACCTGACGTTGCCGAAAATCACCCATAGTCGTGATTTTTTGTTGAATCGAGAAATTATCCCGTTTGTGTATGCTATCAATGCCGATGTCGCGGCGGTGATGGTGGCGCATATTTGGTTCACTGCGTTTGATGAGACCGAAACGCCTGCAACCCTCTCGTACAACGTGGTTACAGGGTTATTGCGCCAAGAATTGGGGTATAATGGCATCATCATGACCGATGCGATGGATATGGATGCTATAGAAGCCCGTTATGCGCCCGATGAGGCGGCAATCCGCGCTATTTTAGCAGGTATAGATTTAGTCGTATATGGCACAGGCTTTAGTGAACGATTGCAAATGGTCGCCATGCAAGGCGTTTTGGATGCTGTGAACAATGGTCGGATTGATGAAGCACGCATCGATGAATCGGTATACCGAATTTTATCTGCCAAAGCCGATTATGGTTTGCTCGATTGGCAACCGCTCGATTCTAACGATGCAAATGTGCGTATTCAATCCGCGAATACACCCGATTTGTTGCCACAAGTCTTTGATGCGGGGGTCACGGTGGCGTATGATACCTATCAACACTTGCCGATAACCCCAGATGATCGTGTTGCTATCATCTATCCCGGACAACGCACACTTATCACCCGTGCGTGTGGCGAGTATCACCCGTCTATTCAGTGGTTGCCGATTAGCAATATACCAACCCGCGATGAGATACAATCGGCGGTGGGATTATCCACACGGGTAGATAAAGTGGTGGTATTCACCCGTAACGCCATCGAAATCACCGCACAGGCGCGACTCATTAATGCGCTCCCACCCGAAAAGACGATAGCTGTTGCCTTGTATTCGCCGTATGATGTTGATTTATTCCCGCAAGTGGGTGGGTATGTTGTCACATACGGACCGCAAGATGATGGTGTGTGGTCTGCGTGTCGGATTTTGCTGGGTGCATCACCCGCATTAGGCACGTTGGCGGTTAATCTATCGAGACCGTAATAAATTCACTTGCGATACGAGCAAATTCACGATACCTTTATAGACATAACAATTTTCAAGGATAGATGGTGAGATTATGGGGACACTGAACCCAGATTTGCTTTCAAAGGATGTCGTAGGGGCATTAAATTCTGCGGCACAATTCAAAAAACAATTTCGCAAAGACACAATCATGCCCGAATTGTTGCTCTTGGCATTGTTGCGTCAACAAAATACCGCGGCGCATCGGTTATTTGAGATCTTTAAGACCAATCGCGGAGTAGATTTAGAACGGCTTGATAAACAAGTTGAATTGGCGATTGAAAGTCGTCGCGATCAAAGCGGGAATTTAGATTTTGTCGCACAGGGCAACCAGACGGTATCACTCTCGCGTCAGACGATTATCCTTATAGACGATGCGCTCAGTTTGGCAAATTCGCAGGATGAAGTGCGCGTAGATACCGATCATCTGTTAGCCGTCCTTAGCGAAAGCGCCATGAGTACCAGTGGCATTTTGCGCCAACATGGTATCACACCCAAAGCGATTCAAGATATTGTGATGGATTATAGCAGTATCCGCCGTCGTCCCGATGGCACAACCCAAGATTTTGTGGCAGATGCCAAATCGGGGACGTTAAAAGCGGTCTATTTCCGTGAAGACCTGTTGCGTCATATTATCAATATCATCTCGCAATCGGTCAAACGGCATGTGATCCTCATCGGACCCGATGGTGTGGGCAAGCGCACCCTCGCTTATAGCTTGGCATTGCTCATGGCGGAGGGGAAGGGTCCGAGTGGACTGAATAATCTGGTGCAAATTGATGAAGTGGCATTACTCGATAACGACCAAAAAGCGGTACGGGCAGGCTTGAGCAAAGCCACAGGTGGTATTTTATTCATACCACATATTCATCGGTTTTTTGGCGGACCGATTAAAGCCGAATTTTCTAAAGCCACGCCGATGATTCAGAAAGCCTTTCTGAGCGATGACCCCGTGATCATCGTCTCGACCACCGAACTCGAATATAACCAACGCCTTGCCGGTGTGAGCGCCATCACCGAAAATAGCCAGATTGTGCGCGTCCCAGAACCGTCTATCGAAGAAACTGTCGAGATGTTGAGTATTCGCAAATCACACCTCGAAGCCGATTATGATATCGAGATTATGCCCGATGCGTTATCACTGGCATCGCGCTTGGCAAAACGCTACATGTCTGCTACACCGTTGCCCCTCAGCGCCGAACAATTGCTACATCGCACTGCGGCGATGGTCAATATGAGCAAACAAGAAAATTTAGCCTTCAAGCCTGAAGCGCGTGATCATATTTTGGATGTCGAAGATATTACCATCACCGCCAGCCAAATGACGGGCATCCCTGTGAATAAGCTCGGTGAAGATGAACGCCTGCGTTATGCCCACATGGAAGACCATCTCAAAGAACGTATCATCGGGCAAGATAACGCCGTGATGGCGGTCAGTCGTGCCATTAAGACGGCGCGTGTTGGTCTTAAAGATTCAAAACGCCCTATCGGTGCATTTTTATTTTTAGGTCCGACAGGTGTTGGTAAATCGGAATTAGCGAAGGCGCTGGCGGAATTCATGTTCGGCACAGAAGACGCGATGTTGCCATTGGATATGTCTGAATTTAAGGACGAATCGAGCCTCAATCGGTTGATTGGTTCACCGAGTGGTTATGTGGATAGCGAGGCGGGCGGTCAACTCACAGAACGGGTACGCCAACAACCATATATTATCGTGTTATTCGATGAGGTCGAAAAAGCCCATCCGCGCATCATGGACATCTTATTACAGGTCATCGAAGAGGGTCGTCTGACTGATGGACGGGGTAATCCGACCAATTTCAGCGAGACGGTCATCATCCTCACCAGCAATTTAGGATCACAAGCCCTCGCTGTGCCTGTCATTGATGATGATGCCCGCGAAGAAGCGATGGACGATGTGCGCTCGTGGTTCAGACCCGAATTTCTCAATCGGTTAGACGAAGTGATCATGTTCAATGCGTTGGATGAGTCGAATTTGGGCAAAATTTTGCGCCTGTTGCTCAAAAAAGAGAACAAGATGGCAGAAGAACGTGGCTTAAAACTCACGTTTACAGATAACAGCATCGCGTGGATGATGAGGCAAAATGATGAACCCGAATATGGGGCGCGCCCGTTGCGCCGTATCATTCGCCGTAGTGTGCGAGAACCACTTGCCGATTTCTTGCTCAAGACTAACCCACCCGTTGGCACAGAAGTGGTGATTGATGCCAATAGTGTGAGTGACGCAACCCTCACATTTAAAGCATTATATGATGGTAAAGACATAGCGATAGGGTGATAGTGGCGTGAGTGACGATAAAACAGCTTCAACTCAACCGAACCGCCCATTCCCAAAACGTCCAGATGATGGATTCTCGGCGTGGCAGGCGACAATGGGGTATATCAACACCCATCATAGCCCTGATGCGTTGCTTCAGGTTGAAACCTATCCTCTGATAGGACACGGCATCGCGTGGAGCGCCTCGTTATCGTGGGGAAAGCATCGTGAAGTGGTAGAAAATTACCCCAATTTGCCTGCTGTCTTGCGTGAATTATGGTTGATGGTCGAAAAAAATCATACGATTTTTCGCTCACCTGTAGATGCGATGCGTCGCCCGTATGGATATAAAGACCACGAATGGTTTGATGAAGCCACGCTCGATATTTTGCATCGCCTGATTCATACCACGCAAAATGTTTTTGTCGATGATTGGCGTATTTTATGGGTATATCAACCCTCAGAACTGCCCGATGTGCGCGTCCAAATGCGGATGTTGGCTATCAATATGACCTATCAAGCCACAGGGCGCGGGGCGAGTTTGTTGGATGCGGGACGGGAACTGTTTCGCAATGCCGCCCCTGTGTATCAGATTTATTTAGAATCGCGTAAAGAATAAAGGAGACCTCACGATGAATTTCGATACATCTGTATTCAGAAAATATGATATTCGTGGCACTGTTGTCGGCGACCCGCCCCAAATCACCCCTGATTTGTCGCGTGCGGTTGGCAAGGCACTTGGCACATATTTGCCCCAAAAATTTGGCACAGATCGCGTATTTGTTGGCTGTGATAATCGGTCATCATCCACCACGCTCAAATCTGCCATGATAGAAGGGTTGCTTTCTACGGGGATGAATGTCACTGATATTGGGCAAGTCCTCACACCGACCACCTATTTCGCGTGCGCTCAATATGGCGAAAAAGGCGGTGGTGTGATGATTACGGGCAGTCATCTCGATACCCGTTATAACGGTATCAAAATGGCGTATGGCACATTGGCACTCGCTGGTGACCAAATTCAAGATTTGCTCAAGATTATCCAAGCCAATGCGTTTGCCGTTGGGCAAGGATCTCTCGATACCGATTTGAACATGATTCACAAACACATGGATAAAATCGGTAGTATGGTGACAATTAAAAAACCGTTGACGGTTGTCTTGGATGCGGGCAATGGCTTATCGGGGACATATATCCCGCCGTTGCTCGAAAAGTTGGGCATCACCGTACATGGTTTGTATCTCGAATCGGACGGGACGTATCCGAATCATCTGCCTAATCCTGAAGATCCCGAAATGACCAAAGATTTAGAGGCAAAAGTGGTCGAACTCAATGCTGATTTGGGCTTGGCGTTTGATGGCGATAGTGACCGTTGCGGATTTATCGATAATCATGGGCATCATATCGCCGCCGACCGTTTATTGGCGTTGTTGGCGCGGGATTTGTTGAGTCGTCATCCCGATTCCTATGTGGTATTTGATGTGAAAGCCTCGCAAGCCTTGCCCGATGAAATCAAACGCTATGGTGGCAAGCCTGTGATGTGGAAATCTGGGCATAGTTTGATGAAACAAAAAATGCGCGAAATTGGCGCGTTGCTCGGTGGGGAGGTGAGTGGTCACTTGTTCATCGGCGAAAATTATTACGGCTTTGATGATGCGCCGTTGGTCGCGCTCAAGACGCTCGAAATTATTTCTGGGACAGATAAAACCATCGCCGAAATTTTTGATGAAATCCCTAAATTGGTTGCCACGCCAGAAATCATCCTCGATGCGCCCGATAATGTCAAATTCGCCATCATTGATGAAATCGCACAAGAATTGGCGAAATCGTATGAGATGATCACTGTCGATGGTGCGCGTGCCGTGTTTGAGCATGGCTGGGGCTTAGTCCGCGCCAGCAATACCCAACCTGCTATCACCTTGCGCTTTGAAGCGTATGAAAAATCGCAAATTGTGGAATATATGGGACGCTTTAAGGCATTGTTGGATAAGCATCCAGAAATTAATCAAGATAAATTGATTGCCCAAATCAAAAAGTTCTCGGAGTAATCATGTCAGAACATTTTAAGACGATTTACACATCCCAAGCCGATTTATACCATCAATTGGTCTCGCGGGAAGATTTTTTTGGCAATGTTGCCAATGTTTTCCTGACCACGCGCCACCTCAAAAATCTCGAAATTGTCGAATTGGGCGCAGGCACAGGACGTTTAACCCGTTGGTTAGCCACCCAAGCCAAGCGGGTGGTCGCGTTTGATTTGCACATTCACATGCTTCAGCAATTAGAAGCAACCATCAAAAATTCCGTGTTATATGCGGTTGCCGATAATCATGCTATTCCTTTAGCCAGCGAATCGGCAGATATAACCGTTGCTGGGTGGACATTCGGACATGCGATTGGTTGGTATCCTGAAGATTGGGATAAACACATTCAAACCATGCTCGAAGAGATGCGCCGTATCACCCGCCCGAATGGGACGATGATGATTATCGAAACACTCGGCACAGGTTATGGCAGACCAACACCACCCACGCCAGAACTTGCCGAATATTATCAATATATCGAGAGTATTGGTTTTATACGTCGTTGGGTTCGCACCGATTACAAATTTGAATCGGTAGATGAAGCCGAAAAGTTGATCCGCTTCTTCTTTGGTGATGAATTGGCGGATCGAGTTCGTCAAGAAGAAATGGTGGTCGTCCCTGAATGTACAGGGGTTTGGTATAAGCATGTCTGATGCTTCATCTGCTGATGAAGTGAAACAGAACATTGGGTATGGTGTGCAATATGCCATACCTCTTTTTATGTTGGTGGGTGTGTTACTGATTGCCACTTTTTTGCGGTTATATCCCCTCGCAGAAATGACCGACATGATAGCCCCAGATGAATCGGTATATGGGCTAGATGCGTTATCATTGCTCCAAAATCCAAGACTAACCCCGTTTTTCCCCGCCAATTATGGGCGCGAGGCAGGGTGGATGTATTGGCTGGCGGGGTGGTTCGCCATTTTGGGCGCGTCATCCACCACCATGCGAATCGCTTCTGTGATGATAGGGATTTTGACCGTTGCGGCGACCTATCGGCTTGGGCGTGAATTATTCGGCAAATCACAAGCGATATGGATTGCGCTGACTATCGGCATCTTATTTTGGCATGTCCATTTTAGTCAATTGGCTTTTCGTGCTATCACGTTTCCATTGATGGGCGCGTTGACATTTGCCTTTTTATGGCGCGGATTCAAAACACATCGGCGTAAATTTTGGATAGTTGGCGGGTTGTTTTTAGGCTTAACCCTCTATACCTATTTTTCGGCGCGGACGTGGATGATATATGCTGGCTTAACACTCATCGCATTTTATCTGTATGACCGCCGTTTATGGCGACACAACGCATGGGCGGGCTTAACGGCGTTCATCGTCTGTATCCCCATGTTTTTGTATTGGATAACCTATCCCGATTTGGCGTTCCAACGATTTTCAGGCGTATCTATCACAGGGATAGACGCATTTTTTGCCAATATCGGCGAGTGGCTACGCATGTGGACAATCGAAGGCGATTGGTTTGAACATCATAATATCCCACTTCGACCAGTTTTAGATACCCCTCTGTTGATTTTAGCCGTTATTGGTTTCATCGGCTTGGTTATTCATACATGGCGCACAGGTCAATTTATTTGGATTATCGGCTTGTTGGGCGTGTCGGCTGTGGGGATATTGACCACCCACGCCAATAGCCTCATCCGCAATATTGGCAGTGTGATTCCTGTCGCGCTCATCATCGGATACGGCGCTTGGACGATGGTTGATTGGGGCAAACGTTGGCGAGTGGGGTGGATAATCCCTGTTTTATTATTCACATGGGCGGGAAGCAACAGCCTCAATGCTGTGAATGCGTGGTTAAATGTCCCTGCGTTATACACCCGTATGGAACGGCATATCGGGCAGGGTGTTGCTTATTTGCGTGATAACACCCCGTCTGATGCGCGGTTATATTTCGCCCCGTTTCCATCATCACATCCTGTTTTGCGTTTTCGGAGCGAATCGTTACATCCACGACTGGTGAACGGGTTAGATGCCACAGTTTGCCAAGTTATCCCGAATGTCCCCCAAGCGTGGTATTTCAGCATCATCCAATGGGATGCCCATTTTGAACAGCGATTACGCTTATGGGGCGATGTGCAGACGGTTTATACAGAACCGATAGAGACACCCCGCTATGCCATTTACACGTTGCAACCCGATGTCAGCGTGTTTGAATCGGCACAAGCGATACGATTTGGTGAACGGCTCGAATTACGTTTGCTCTCGGTCATCCCACAGATCATCAACAAACACACCTCGTTGGATATAACGCTTGCCATGCGCCGAATAGGAGATATTCCCGATGCACTTGAAACGTATACGCTGTTCATTCACGCTTATGATTTTCCTATGCCGACCGAAAATGTGATGGTACGGGCGCAATTGGATGCGCCTCTGTGCCATACCACACCCCCGTATGATTGGCGCGAGGATGAATGGGTGATACAATCATTTTCGTTGATATTCCCACCTGAATTGTCGATTGGGACATATCAATTAGCGATGGGGGTTTATATCCAACCGAGTTTTATGCGCTTGCCGATTTCGCCGACAAGCGATACTTATTTATTATCAAGCATCACCTTAGAGGAATAATCGTTATGCGAATTGGGATTTTAGGCGGGGGACAGTTGGCGCAAATGCTCACCCAATCCGCCATATCACTCGGATTAGAAACCGCTATTTTTGAACAAGTCGCCGATACGCCCGCCTCGCGCCTGACGCATCATCAAATTGTCGGGCGCTGGACGGATGAATCGGCTATCCAAGCCTTTGGCGCGTTGTGTGACCTGATTACACTCGAAAATGAATTTGTAGATGCCGATGTGTTGCGCCAGTTTGAGGCGATGAATATCCCTGTGTATCCCACTGCCGATACACTCGACAAAATTCAAGATAAATTGGTACAAAAAGGGACGATGTTACAAAATAACATCCCTGTACCCATTTTCGCCCCATTGGATACGGTTATCACCGCACAACATTTCGGTGAAAGATATGGCTACCCGTTTTTGCTCAAAGCCAGACGCAATAGTTATGATGGTTATGGTAACGCGACTATCCACGCCGAAGCCGATATTGCCCCTCATTGGGAACGGTTATCGCAAGGTGATAGGACGCTCATGGCGGAGGCATTCGTGCCATTCACGCATGAACTTGCCGTGATGGTGGTGCGCGGGCGTGATGGGCAAACCGTAGCGTATCCTGTGGTCGAGACAATACAAAAAAATCATGTATGTCATGTGGTACGTGCGCCAGCCGATTTATCCCCCGAAACGATTGCTAATGCGCGTTATGTGGCGATACAAGCGGTCAATGCCATCGAAGGGGTAGGGGTATTTGGCGTGGAATTATTTTTGTTGCCCGATGGATCGGTGTTATTCAATGAAATTGCGCCCCGTCCACACAATTCGGGGCATTACACAATAGAGGGGTGCATCACATCGCAATTTGAGAATCACCTGCGGGCGGTCATGGGGTTGCCACTCGGCGCGGTGGATTTACGTGCGCCTGCGGTGGTGATGGTCAATCTACTCGGCACAAAAGACGGTATGATGAATAATGCCGATTTAGCCCGCGCCTTAAGGCAAAATCGGGCGCATGTGCATTTGTATGGCAAGCGTCAATTGCGTAAGGGGCGTAAAATGGGGCATATCACCGTTTTGGCAGATCGTATCGCAGAAGCCGAAGAAATCGCGTTGGATGCCGCCTCTGCATTTGATATTTAGGAGTAAAAAAAGATGATTGGGATTATCATGGGCAGTGATAGCGATTTGCCCACCTTGCAAGGTGCGATTGATGTGTGTCGTGAATTTGATGTGCCGTTTGAAGTGCGCGTGGTATCGGCGCATCGTACGCCTGATGATATGGCAACGTATGGCAAAACGGCGCATGAACGGGGTATTCGGGTGATTATCGCAGGGGCAGGCGGGGCGGCGCATCTGCCAGGGATGATAGCCGCCTATAGCCCGTTGCCGGTGATTGGTGTGCCTGTGCAGAGCAAGGCATTAAGCGGATTGGATTCGCTTTTATCCATCGTGCAAATGCCCGCAGGCGTGCCTGTGGCAACGGTGGCAATCGGTGGTGGTAAAAATGCAGGGTTACTCGCGGTGCAGATGTTAGCCATGCACGATACGGCGTTATTAGAAAAAGTGGTCGCTTATAAAAAACGGATTGCCGATGAATCTCGTGCCAAAAACGACACTCTATCGTTTTAACCGCGAGATGATAAAGCTATGGGTCGAATCGAAACAAAACAAGATGAATCCTTGTAATACGATTCCCCATCCGTTGCCTTTTTGATAATCATCTTGGGCGCGTTTTGCCCAACGATACCCGCCGAGCATATACAACCAATTGAGTGGTGTATTGATGAATAAGATGGTGCGTAATTTTTTCGTCTCGGCTTTCATCACCGTTTCATCATATGGATTATCGAGCGAATCAATACGCTTATTCGTCCCCATCTTGCCGAATAGGGCGATGCCAATGTTAATCACCGCCCATGCAACGGCTTGTGTGCCAAATCCACGCCAAAACGGATTTTTGAGCCTCATCAATTGTCGCCCAAATTCCAGATTGACCAAGTTGATGTTCATCAGGCGGTTGGTCAGTGTGCGGTTAAATTCCCAAATATCAGACATATGTAACGCCTCGTGTATCGTGTAGATATGGCGGATATACGGCTTCGCCTAATCCGCCACTACGGATTTATGAATTGCGTTTTAGCCAACGGGCTTTGAATTTGTAATACGCATCGCGCAGGCGGTCTGGCAAGCGATTTTCGCTTTCTTTCGACATGACCAGCGTCACGCCCAACGTCAGCAACACATTGGTGATGAGGAAGAAGAAAAACTCCTCAAATGGCAAATGGGGGATGACATCTACGCCAATGGTCTTTTCTGGATTGATGCCCCATGTGCCTTTGCCAATCGAAATGGAATCGGCAACACCCAAATAAGCGGTCGAAATCAGGATATTGGTCAAAATCAGTTTGCGATTGCGCCACAAAATATCACCACCGAATGCCGTTTGGAACATCACAGGGGGCAATGCCCATGCTGTAATGAGGCTCAGATAGGTATTTTGGGGGTTGCCCTCGAACATCTTACGCAGTGACATCAACCAAATAATGCCAAGCGCCCCAGTCGCTAATAAACGCGGTTTAAGGTTCTTATCAGGCGGATACGGCGCATCAGACGGTGGCATACGACGCATCAGATATTGCAATAACGAGCCTGTCAGCAGGGGTTGTAACACAAAAAAGGTGTATTCTTCCACAGGCACCCACCCAAAACGAATCCCTGTGACCAATTCGGGATCGTATCCCCAAACTTTAGTCGCCACCAGATAATTATCCCAAATGGTGGTATAAGTTAATGCGACTGCCGAATGAGCCAACAGGGCTTTTTCTGCATCCCAATTGGTGAGTGCTTCGGGCAGATTTTTTTTCTTCTGATTATCACGCCAGATGAGCCAGCGTATGATGATGGTTGGTAGAACAACAAAACGAGCTAAAAATCCAAAATAGGTCATATTGCCTTCTTCTATGCGATGCGAGTATTGCGAATCCGCCACCAGATACGTGGAATTCGTGCAATTTTGCCAAAGGTGCTGATATGCGCTCGGCGACTAAAGACTTGATAATCATTGGCTTCAATGTCGGTTAAAATTGCTTTATACAATTCTGCCGCCGCGCCGATTGCTAACCTGCCATCCCGATTGAGCATGGCGATGCCTTGCCATGAATCGGCATACAATTTGCGGTTACGGTCAATTTGAAAGCGCATAAAATTGCGCCATTTATCATCAATGATATGCGTATCGAAACGGCTTTCATCCAAACCGAATGCCGAGAGTTCATCTTGGGGTAAATATAACCGCCCTCCGCGCCAATCTTCGCCAACATCGCGCAAAATATTGGTGATTTGCAACGCGACCCCTAATTTCACGGCGTAGGGAATCGCATCTTCGTGGTTAAATCCGGTGATGTGCATCGCCATCAATCCAACTGTCGAAGCCACACCATACGAGTATTCTGCCAATTCATCAAATGTCGCATAACGGGTTTTGGTGAGGTCTTGTTTGACCCCATCAATCAATTGGGTGGCGTACCCATGTGGCACATTGAAGCGGGAACGGGCATCTGCCCATGCTAATGCCACGAGGTCATCGTGTGGTGGATTTGCTAAATTCACCCGTTCACGCCACGCTTCGAGGTCGGTCTCGCGCCGATTGGCATCGGCATTTTTATCAATAATATCGTCCGTCACACGACAAAACGCATATAGGGCGCGTACTGCGCGTCGTTTTTCGGGGGGTAATAATCCCGATGCGATAAAAAATGTGCGACTATGATGCTTGGTGACATCGCTACAATGTTGGTAAGCCATTTCTAAAAGGGAATTATCCGCATGAATATGTGGCATTGGTAGCGCATTTTGCAATGCCTCTTCTGCCCATGCGACAAGCCGATATTCCCAAGTGTGTTGTAATTGTAACGTCATCACAGACTCTTTTCGTATGCTTGCATCTATCCCACTCAATATGGCATGATTATTAAGAAACCGCCATAGTTTTCTATGAATTGGCAATGAGAAGGTTATGAGAAGCATGATGTGGGCGAAAACAGATGTGGGCAATTAAATATTCAAATCGTCACCAATATTTTTATCATAGTGGATGAATAAACTTTCTGCAACGGCTTCGGGTGATAGGGCATAATCGGGCATTTTGAACGGCACATTTTCCCAAAATGGGGTATTCACCGCAGGCAGTCGGGCTAAAGTGATGGTGAGTTTGCGCTGTTCTTTTTTGAGGATGTTTACATACGCCTCTAATGCGACTTTTGACGCAGTATAGGCGCTCATGCGGGGTAGGGTGATTTTTTCTGGATACACGCCTAAAAATGTGATATGACCCGCTTTATTCATCACATCCAAGCTGGCGCGGGTGGCATAAAACGCACCATGTAGGTTGATATTGAATGTGGTGTGCCAATCTTCTACAGGCATCTTTTCGATGAGATTTGCCCTGATGCCACCAATGGCATACACCATCCAATCGATGCCGTCTGTTTGGCGGGCGATGAGGCTCACGGCTTGGTCAAAACTGATGGGATCATCGGCATCACACGTAAATTGTCCATCGGCAGAGGCGGGGATTTTGCTTTCATCCCGCGCCGCGCCGAATACAATCCACCCTTTATGTTTGAGTAATGTGACCAGTGCGCTTCCGATACCACCTGATGCGCCCCAAATGAGTGCAGACGGCATAGATTTTGTCTCCTTATTTGACTAACGCGATTAAATCGTCAATTTGCGGATGGTCGGCGATATGCTGACTATAATAAGCAAAAATGATTTTGCCATCTTGATTCACCACGAATGTCCCTGGCATCATCTGCACATTGCCACTGGGTATGCCACCAAGATTACCCTTCAAGATATTTCTGACGGCAACTTTACCCAATTCTGGGTTTGACATCTCTTTGCCTGTGGCATTTCTGAGTCCATAGGCACGATGGGCGCTATCGCCCCCTTCTTCTGGCACGAGGCAGATGGTACTCGGCGATAATTTGGGACAATAACGGGCGGCATGTTTTGGTTCGCCGATGCCAACACTCACCACTTGCAAGCCCGCTTGGGCAAATTTTTCTTTATGTAGCTCCAACTGAGCTAACCAATCACGACAAAACAGTCAACCAAAATGACGCAAAAAGGTGATAACCGTATTCCCTTTTGCCCAAATATCCGCCAGCGAGACGCGCTCGCCTGCGCTATTGATAAGGGTTAGGGCAGGGGCGTTATCCCCTACCGTTAATCTTTCTGACATGCAAAACTCCTAAGTTGAATACACATCTGTTAAAAATGTCAAAACATCCGCATTGAATAAGTCAGTTGCCTCTTCCATCGGCATATGACCTACGTTGGGATATGTGACCAATTGGGATTGGGAGAAGAAAGCATGAATTGCTTCACCACGATGCAATGGCACCCAAGTATCATCTTCTCCCCAGATAATCAAAATGGGTTTATCAAACAATCCATACGCCTCTAAATTAAGGGGCTTTCCACCGTCCCGCGCTTGGAATAACGAAATGAGCGCCCCTTCCCAACCAGTTACACGCAACACCCGCGCATAACCATCTCGAATATCTTGTGTGACTTCAAACGAGGGGTGATAGGCGCTAATTAATATCCCCACGAAGCGGTCGGGAGTCAAAAATTGGCGTACCAAATTTTGCGCCATCGGATTTTCGGGGTCTAAATTCGCCGCCACGCCCGCGATGCCTCCAATGGGTGAGCCACCGCTATTCGGTTCGGGCGTGCTTTCTGGATTTTGTGAGGGTACTGCCGCCCCGCCTGCCACAAATACGACAGCATCTACCCGTTCTGGATATTGCGCCATGATATACGAAATGACTCCGCCACCTGCACTATGCCCGATAAAGGTCGCCGTCTCGATGCCTAACGCATCCATCAGGGCGATGGCTTGGTCGGCTTGGGTTGATGGGGATAAATCTAATTTCGGCGTTTTATCAGATAATCCGAATGGTGGACGGTCATACGCCACCACACGATAACCTGCTTCGGCGAATACGCCCATGTTATCGCGCCATGTGAACGTAGACCCGCCGAAGCCGTGTAACAACATCACCACAGGCGCATCTTCATCGCCGAGCGCGATATAATAAAATTCTACTCCGTCAAGCGTGACAAATGCGCCATCGGGATCGGCTAAATCTTGGGCGGGGAGGGTATCCTCTTGTGCGAAAACAGTGCTACTCATCAACAAACAAAATGCCAGCAGTAAAAATAATTTTTTCATGTTTTATCCTCTTTTTTTAAGCCCGTATGTGCTTCAAGTGCTATTTTACGCGCCAAATCGTGGTCTACGATAGGGGCGGGGTAGCCTTTGGGTGGGTTGGGCATGGTATGAGGCGCATGAATAAATTTATCGGGGACATCGGCAAGTTCAGGTATCCAATAACGGATAAAATCACCAGAGGGGTCGAATTTTTCAGATTGGGTATAGGGGTTAAAGATGCGGAAAAAGGGTTGGGCATCTGTGCCTGTGCCTGCCGACCATTGCCATCCGCCGTTGTTGGCGGCAGTATCGCCATCGAGCAGATGTTGCATAAAAAAGGCTTCGCCCAAACGCCAATCTATCAATAAGTCTTTGGTCAAAAAGCTGGCGACAATCATCCGCGCACGGTTGTGCATCCAACCCGTTTGTACCAATTGGCGCATCGCCGCATCCACAATCGGGTAGCCTGTGCGTCCCTCGCACCATGCCGTGAAATGATCGTGGTCATATTGCCACGCCATATCATCAAATTTGGGGTTGAAATTGTGCGTCTTGACATGCGGAAAATGCCATAAAATATGTGTGTAAAATTCATGCCAGATAATTTCATCGACAAATGTGCTGACCGAATCGCGTTTTGTATTGGATGGGGTGGCTTCGTAGGCTTCGCGTGCGCTCCAATAAATATCGCGTATCGAAATCAAGCCAAAACGGATATAGGGCGATAAAAAACTGGTTTGCGTTTGTGGATTATCGGACGGATTGCCCAACCGATTGCGCCCATCGGCATAGGTATATACCCCTCGACTCATGAATGTAGATAATAACTCACGCCCATATTCCGATGTGGCAGTCGGGATTTTCACGCCATGCGGATGAACACGCGGAAATCCGGCTTGGGGCAGATGCGATGTATCATAAAATTGGGGTGAGGTTATATTCACACAAATTGGTTTTTCGAGCGTGCGCCACTTATTTTTGAATGGAGTATAAACCGTGTACGGTCTACCCTCTGCGGTGGCGATGTTTTGCGGTGGCACAAGTAGACGGTCATGAAGCGCGTGAATGGTGATGTTTAGCGTGTTGGCAATCGCTTCATCGCGTTTTCGGGCGTAGGGGGTGTAATCGATGCCATAAAATAAATCGGTTGCGCCTGTTTGGGTAATTAAATCTGCGAGTATCTCTTTTGGATTGCCAGATGCGAGATACAAATCGCCACCCATTTTCTGCAAATCATCGCGCAATGCTGATAACCCGTTCAGCATAAATTCTAAACGGGCAGGGCTGGCACGTTTGCTATCCAAAATAGCGGGGTCAAAGATGAACAGGGGCAAAATCGGTTGACCTGTTTGGATAGCGTAATGCAGGGGGAGATGGTCATAGGTGCGTAAATCACGCCGATACCAGACGATGACAGGGTTCATGATTGTGCCTCTTGTGTGATGAGCGATGCCTGTTTTTGACGGATGGGCATGACGCGCCGAACATCAGCCACCACGCGAATCGCGCCCAAACTGACCCCTGCCGTAGATTGACCGGGGAAAATCGAATCGCCGACCAAGCGAATATTCGGAATGCCTGTACGCGGGCTACGCGCTTTGAATAACGAGGTCTGTGGAAATCCGCCGACCATGCCCATGTGCCTATCGGTATAAAATTGATACGTGACGGGTGTCCCTGGCAGGAGCAGAGTGATGTTATCTCGCAAATTGGGGATCACTTTTTCGGCTTGTGCCAGAATTTTTTGGGTATACACCTCTTTTTGGGCATAATAGGCGCTTTCATCTGTCTTGAGCAAATCCCACCACTGGCTGACGTGGGTGTGCGTGGTGATGGTCATGGCGCGTTGACCGACTGGCGCACGCGAGGTATCCCATATTGGTGATAGCGACATGAAAATGCTGTTCGTCTCGCCAAGCGGGAGGGTCATATCGCCGATGACTTGATGATGGTCTGGAAAATCGGCGGGTATAGCATCAGCATTCACGCCCAAGTGCAACACAAATGCGCCCCAGCCCAATTTGCGCCGAGCCGATTCGCGTTTTAACCCGCGAGAACTATTTTCGCCCAATAGGTTATTTAAGTCCCATGGGGTGGTGTTGGCGATGATAAAATCCGCCTCAAAAAAGGTTTGTTCTTTGCCCTTGCGTCCTTTTTGTGTCCAGACACCTGTGGCACGCCCATTTTTCATCTCGATTTGGGTCACACGCTGTTTGTAGTGGATGTTGCCACCCAGCGATTGCAATTTTTCGATGAGTGTATCGGCAACGCCACCGATGCCCGTCTCGATATGATACACACCCTGACGGGCTAAATCCAACGCCGTTGCGCCGTAGAGCGCGTTGACGTGTTTGGTGGTCGTTTGGGCAGAGATGAGCAATTGGGCATCTAAAAAGCGCACAAATGCCTCATCTTTGTGTAACCCATGCCAGCGCAACCAATCATACACGGTACTGAACGCAAATGGGATAATCTGTAAATCACGCGGAAAATTGAGGAGTCCCACCTTTGCCAATTGCAAAAATTCCGCCACGCTACGCGGTGGGAAGGGTAGCCCTTGCGCCGATAACGACCATGCAATAGCGGCGATACGTGTTTGTTGTTCCCAGAATTTGGCAGTATTGGGGAATTTTTGTAGGACATCGGCATTATCGGCGGTCAGTGCCACCGACCTATCGGGCAAATGCGTCACCCACGCGGGATCGTGTGGACGCACCCGCCATGTTAGATTGAGCCTATTGCCGACCAGCGCGTGCGGTCCGTTGGGTTGAAAGCCACCAACCACTGTCGCGCCCGATTCAAATCGAAATCCTTTATGAATGAATGTGCTGGCACATCCACCCGCATAACTTTGTGCCTCCAACACAGTGACATCGTAACCAGCTTGTTGGAGCAATGCCGCGCTGGTTAATCCGCCGATACCCGCGCCGATGATGATAATCTTATTTGACATAGACAACTTTCAGAACATTCTGAACGATAAAAACATCATCATGATAATGTGAAAAAATGAGCAAATGGTGAAATTTTGGCTATTTTTTGCTCAATGACCGTTTGGTCTGCATGTGCCGATAAAAGAATAAAAAGCGCAACGGGATGCCATCGAACATCAGGCGGGTTAATAACCCCTGTATGCCACGTTTATGTCCCAATGTCACCCTATCGGTCAACATGATACCGCCTTCGGCTTCTTCAAAGATGTGTTCATGTCGCCAATAACCCATCGGACCCGCCACCATGACATCGGCAAAGGATGTTTCTATCGGACCTGCCTCGTGCCTCGCGTGCCATTTGATGGGTATGAAGCCAAACCATAGCGTAAAGTGCAAATCGCCCTCGGTGAGCGATTTTATCCATTCGCTGTTAATTTGTACGAAGAGCGGTGGCGGGGTGAGTTTGGGTAGGGCTTTGGGAGATGAGTGAAAATCGAGCATATCGCGCATCGTTGTCTTGATGAGGCTCTTTTTTTCGTAGACATGCGTTTTAAGAGATGGCGAATCCATATAATATTTCCTTTACATTTGGGCTTGTCTGTGTTCAAATTATGCGTGTCCAATCTAAAAAAAACAGTTCATCAACTGATGAATAATTGATGAGTAGGTAGAATGATAAAAGACCAACTTGCACATCCCACTGCCTCATCTACCACGATTTTTCGTGTGGATGTGTGGCATAAAGCACGCCATGTACAGCGATTATCTGATAGCCACAAACCCGTTATCGCCTCTCGATTATATTTCTTAGGTGGAGATTTAAGCGAAGACGATATTCACACCCTTTGTACGCAACTTTTGGTAGACCCCGTAACGGAACAATACGCGATTAACACCCCTTATCACACTCCAAACATGACCCATACGCTCGATGTTACCCTCCAAGCAGGTGTCACCGACCCCGCCGCCGAGAGTTTATACAACGCCGCGCATGTGTTGGGGCTTTATCGGCTAGACCGTGTAGCGACAGGGGCGCGGTATGTGTTTGAGGATGATTTTAGCGATGCTGAGTTAAATCACCTCGCCAAGACGCATTTTTCTAACCCGCTCATTCAACGCTATGCGTTGGATATGCCGATCGATGCGCCGTTTGTGCCATATCAAGCAGTGGATGACACGGTTGAAATCATCCGCCTCAACGATGTGGATGATGCCGAATTGATGAAAATCAGCACTGAGCGCCGCTTGTCGTTAGATCTTCACGAAATGCGGGCGATTCGGGCGTATTTCGCCGACATCAATCGTAACCCAACTGATGCTGAACTTGAAATGTTGGCGCAAACGTGGAGCGAACATTGTGTGCATAAGACGTTTAAGGCACACATCACCTATACGGGTCCCGCGCCAGATGCCCCTCCAGATAGCCCCTCTGTGGAACAAACCGTAGACGGGTTGCTCAAGACATATTTGCGATCCGCAACCGATAAACTGGCGAAAGATTGGGTGTATTCTGCTTTTGTGGATAACGCAGGCATCATCAAATTTGATGATGAATACGATCTCGCCTTCAAAGTCGAGACGCATAACCGCCCATCGGCATTAGAACCGTTTGGTGGCGCGAATACGGGTGTCGGTGGTGTGATTCGGGATGTGTTGGGTGTGTCTGCCCGTCCGATTGCCAATACCGATATTCTATTTTTCGGCACGCCCGATTTACCGATGGATAAACTGCCCGATAATGTGTTACATCCGCGTAAAGTGGCGCAAGGGGTGGTGGCGGGTATCGAAGATTACGGCAACAAAATGGGCATCCCCACTGTGAACGGGGCGATTTTCTATCACGATAAATACACGGCTAATCCGTTGGTGTTTTGTGGATGTTTGGGCATTTTGCCTCACAATTCGCATCGCAACACGGCGCAAGCGGGCGATTATATTGTCGTCATCGGCGGGCGCACAGGGCGCGATGGCTTGCGTGGCGCGACCTTCAGCAGTATGGAGATGGATAACACCACCGCCACATTATCGGGTGGGGCGGTGCAAATTGGGCATCCCATTCACGAAAAACAAGTCCAAGAGGTGGTCTTGCGTGCGCGAGATGCGAATTTATACACCGCGATAACCGATTGTGGCGCGGGTGGCTTGTCATCCGCCATTGGCGAAATGGGCGCGGAAATCGGCGCAACGGTGCAATTGGCGCATGTCCCCCTGAAATATGCAGGATTGCGCCCGTGGGAAATTTGGCTCAGTGAAGCGCAAGAACGCATGGTACTCGCCGTTCCGCCTGAAAAATGGGATGCGCTTGTGGCTATTTGTGAGGTTCACATGTGCGAAGCCACTATCATCGGCACATTCACGCCGACGGGTCGCTTGACCTTGTATTACGGTGAAAAATTGGTCGGTGATATGGCGATGGACTTTTTGCACAATGGCATACCGCGCCGCCAGTTACAAGCGGTTTGGTCAGCGACACCGAGTGAAAATACCGCAGGGCAATCTGTCGCCGATGCGCCTACTGATACGATCCTCAAATTATTGGCGATGCCGTCTATCCGTAGCAAAGAAGCGGTCATCCGCAAATATGACCACGAGGTGCAAGGCGGGACGGCGGTCAAGCCATTGGTTGGGGTGGATAATCACGCGCCGAGCGATGCCAGTGTGATTGCCCCATTGGATACGGTGCGTAAGGGCAGTCGAAAAGCGGTGGCGCTCTCGAATGGATTTAACCCGTTGTATGGCGAAATTGACCCCTACGCGATGGCGTGGGCTTCGGTGGATGAAGCCATGCGGAATATTGTCGCTGTTGGTGCAGACCCTGATCAAACGGCTATCCTCGACAATTTTTCGTGGGGCAACACCCAATTGCCCGATAGATTAGGCGCGTTAGTCCGTTGTTTGCAGGGCTGTTATTCGGCATCGTTGGCATACGAAACGCCGTTCATCAGTGGCAAGGATAGCCTGAATAACGAATATGTTGGCGAAGATGGTCAACGCCACGCAATCCCTGGCACGCTCGTCATCTCGGCAGTGGGGATTGTGCCAAATGTCAAGAAAACAGTCACAATGGATTTGAAAGCGGCGGGCAATCAATTATTCCTTATCGGTCAGACGTGGTACGAATTTGGTGGCAGTCATTACGCCTTGTTGTATGGTCAACATGGTGGAAAAGCACCCCAACCCAACCCGAATGCCTTAAATATGTTGCGAAAATTACACGTTGCCATTCAAAATGGTTGGATTGCCTCATGCCATGACTTGAGCGAAGGCGGTTTGGGCGTGGCGCTCGCCGAAATGTGCATCGGCGGGCGCTTGGGCGCGAAGATTAACATCGCCGAATCGTGGATATTATTTAGCGAATCGCTTACGCGGTTTATCATCGAAGTGAAGCCTGAACATCGTTCCCAAATCGAAGCCCATTTTGCCGATTGTACCTTGAGCGAATTGGGAAGTGTGACAGGAGAACCTGAATTACATATCATCATTGATGATGTTGCACATGTGGTATCTGTAGACGCATTAGAACATGCTTGGCGCGATGTGCTGACCATTTCTGAGTCGCAAAATCCGTCCCAACCGACAAAATCACCACAACCCTTTGCGCGGACACCATCCACAAAAACGCATAAACCGCGTGTGTTATTGCTCCATGCCAACGGTACAAACCGCGATAGAGACGCGGCGTTGGCATGTGAATTGGCGGGTGGTGAACCGCATATCGTCCATATCAATCAAATTATGGCGGGGCATGTGAACATGCTGGATCATCACATGCTGATTCTCCCTGGTGGCTTTTCGTATGGGGATGATTTGGGTGCGGGCGTGTTATGGGCGTTGGATTTGCGCGAACGTTTCCGCGATTCGCTCAATCAATTTGTGACAGAAGGTCGCCCTGTGCTGGGGATTTGCAACGGCTTCCAGACATTGGTCAAAGCGGGGATTTTGCCCTATACGACTTCTACCCGCGATGTGACGCTGACATATAACGAGCAAGGTCATTTTGAATGTCGCTGGGTGTATCTCAAAGTCAATTCACATAGTCAATGCTTATTCACACAAGGCATTAATGACTTGCTCTATGTGCCTGTCGCGCATGGAGAGGGGCGGGTGATGGCGCGTGATGAAGCCACATTAACCCGCCTGTGGGATGATGGACTCGCCACGCTCACCTATGTGGATAAAAATGGCAACCCCGCCTCGTATCCCTATAATCCGAATGGCGCAATGGCGGATATTGCAGGGTTATGTAACCCACAGGGCAATGTATTCGGACTCATGCCTCATCCCGAAAATCACGTTTTCGCGTGGCAACATCCCCGTTTTGGGCGGGGTGAAATTGGTATGACGGGTTTACGCATCTTCCAGAATGGGATGAAATACGCATGACAGAGACATTTTCTCACGAAACATTTTTAAGCCCGTTCACATGGCGTTATGGCACTGATGAGATGCGCCGTTTGTGGTCAGATGCCCATAAACGCCGTCTCTGGCGTAAGGTTTGGGTGGCATTGGCGCAGGCACAGGTGGATGCAGGTTTGGTCACACAGGCGCAGGTGGATGAACTCCGCGATCATCAAGATGATGTGGATATAGACCGCGCTCATGTCATTGAAGCCGAGATTCATCATGACCTGATGGCGGAATTGCGCGTCTTTGCCGAACAATGCCCGAATGCGGCTGGCATTATCCATTTAGGCGCGACCAGCATGGATATTGAAGATAACGCCGATGCGATACGGCTCAAACAGGCGCTCGGATTTATCATCGCGCAAACCAAAAAATTGCTGATGCTGTTGGCGGATATGATAGACGCATATGCCGACCATGTGTGTATGGCGTTCACCCACCTACAACCCGCCGAACCGACCACCATTGGCTATCGGTTGGCGAATTATGCCCAAGATTTGTTGGGCGATTTTTTCGCCGTCAAACAGGTGTATGCCCAATTGCAAGGGAAGGGGTTTAAGGGCGCGGTGGGGACTGCCGCCTCGTATGCCGAGTTGTTACATGATACACCCATCACACCCGAACAGATGGAAATCTACATCATGCGCTCACTCGACATTGACCCGTTCCTCATCGCGCATCAGACCTACCCGCGCCGTCAGGATTGGCTGGTGATGAATAGCCTCGCGGGTATCGCCATGACAGTGTATCGGCTCGCGTTTGATGTGCGCTTGTTACAATCGCCACCGTTTGGCGAATGGGCAGAACCATTTGGCGCGAAACAAGTTGGATCATCTGCCATGCCATTCAAACGTAACCCGATTAATGCCGAAAATATTGACAGTCTGGCGCGATATGTGGCGACTTTACCCCGCGTGGCATGGGATAATGCCGCCCATTCGTTATTAGAACGCACACTCGATGATTCTGCCAATCGGCGTATTATTTTTGCCGAAGGCTTTTTGGCGACCGATGAAATTTTATCGCGTGCGTATAAAATCCTCAAGAATTTGCGGATTGATGAGCATGGTATCCGTAAAAATGTCGAGATTTATGGCGTATTCGCCGCCACAGAACGCCTACTGATGGAAGCGGCAAAGCGCGGTGGCAATCGCCAAGAATTGCACGAGGTCATCCGTGAACGCAGTTTGCAGGCGTGGGATGCGATTCGTAAAGGTGAACAAAATCCACTGCGAGACTTACTCATGAATGATGAACGGATTTTGCAATTTGTCCCACAAACAGAAGTCTCTGAATTGTTGGATGCCAGTGGGCATGTTGGGACAGCCCCGCAACGCGCCAAGCAATTGGCGCATACGATTCGCACATCGCTAGAAGGGGATGTTTAGATGGTGACATTTGACCAATTGTTATCGGCTATTCCTCATGCGTTGGATAGTGTGGATTTAGACGGGTTAGGGGCTAAAATCACGGGCAAGGTGCGCGATATTTATTCGCTGGGCGATAAACGTATCCTCATCACGACCGACCGTGTATCAGCATTCGACCGTGTGTTGGGGTTGATCCCGTATAAAGGACAGGTACTCAATCAACTCAGTTTATGGTGGTTTGAGCAAACCCGCGATATTGTGAAAAATCATGTGATTGCATCGCCAGATGAAAATGTCACGGTTGCCAGAGAAGCCCAATCGTTGCCGATAGAGGTGGTGGTTCGTGGATATTTGACGGGTGTCACCAGCACTTCGATGTGGACGATGTACGCCAACGGAGAACGTACACCCTACGGCATCACTTTGCCCGATGGCATGAATAAGAATGATCGCTTGCCCCAAGCTGTCATCACACCGACCACCAAAGCATCGGATGGTGGGCATGATGAACGCCTGACTCGTGATGAAATCATCCAAAATCAGATTGTCCCGCCTCACTTATGGGAACAAATTGAGCATGTTGCGTTGGCGCTATTTGCGCGTGGGCAACATCTCGCCGATAGAGCGGGTCTTATTTTGGTGGATACCAAATATGAATTCGGCACGATTGATGGCGAATTGGTACTCATCGATGAAATCCATACGCCCGATTCGAGTCGGTATTGGATAAAATCGAGTTATGAGGCGAATCCCAATCAACCGGAGCATTTCGATAAAGAGTATCTACGTTTGTGGTTTGCAGAGCGCGGTTATAAAGGTGAAGGTACACCGCCGATTATGCCTGATGAATTCATCGCACAGGTGGCACATCGCTATATACAAGCATACGAAAAATTGACACAGCAGGCGTTTGTGTTGGGTGATATGCCCATCGCAGAACGCATCCAGAAAAATATGAAATCCTATCTCACACGATAACTATAGGGGCGAGGCGTGCCTCGCCCACCGATTATCAATCCTATATCAATTTATCAATCATAAGAGGCACAAAAAACACACCATGCACGATACAGATTTAATCATGCCGTATGATGACGACAAACCCAAAGAGGAATGTGGCGTTTTTGGCATTTATGCCCGCAGTCGAGATGTGGCACGGCTCACATTTTTCGCGTTGTATGCCTTGCAACATCGTGGACAAGAAGGGGCGGGTATCGTCACCAGCGATGGACAGGTGGCATATATTCATAAAGGGATGGGCTTAGTCTCGCAGATATTCGATGAAGACCATCTCAAGCCGTTGGAGGGGCATATCGCCATTGGGCATAATCGTTATTCGACCACCGGTGGCGTTGGTTTACGCAACACATCGCCATATCTCATCGAGACGATAGACGGTCCATTGGGCGTGGCACACAATGGCAACCTGACCAACACCCTACACCTGCGCCAGATGTTGCTCAAACGCGGGGTTGGGTTATCATCCACCACCGATAGCGAAGTCATCACGCAAATGCTCGCCGCCCCGCCCGATACATGGCTCGATGGGGATTATTTGGATATTGAAGGCGATTATCTCGATTTATGGCAACATCGCATCAAAGCGATGATGCAACTGGCGGAAGGGGCATATTCGCTCACCATTTTAACCCGCAATGCGTTGTACGGCGTGCGCGATAATCTGGGTTTGCGTCCGTTGTGTTTGGGCAAATTGGGCGATGATGGTTATGTTTTAGCTTCTGAATCGTGTGCTTTATCCACCATCGGCGCGGAATTTGTGCGCGAAATTGAACCGGGCGAAATTGTGCGAATAGATGATAGCGGTGTTCATTCAATTCTCGGCAAAGAATCGCCCAAACAGTCGTTGTGTATTTTTGAATATGTGTATTTCGCCCGTCCTGATAGCCTGATGGAGGGGCAATTTATCCATAATGTGCGCCAACGGTTGGGAAAACAACTGGCAATCGAAGCGCCTGTGGATGCTGATATTGTGGTCGGTGTCCCCGATTCTGCCACACCTGCCGCGATCGGGTACGCGCTCGAATCGGGGTTGCCCTATACCGAAGGGTTGACCAAAAATCGCTATATCGGGCGGACATTCATCCAACCTGATGACCAATTGCGTAAAAATAGTGTCCATCTCAAATACAATCCGTTGGTGCAAAATTTAGAGGGCAAGCGGGTGGTTTTGGTGGATGATTCGATTGTGCGGGGCAATACATCGGGTCCGTTGGTGCGTTTATTGCGCGATGGTGGTGCGAAAGAGGTGCATGTGCGCGTGTCATCGCCACCTGTGCGTCACCCGTGTTTTATGGGGATAGATATGGCGACGTATAAACAACTGATTGCTCATAATCACACTATTGAAGAAATCGCACGACAAATCGGAGCGGATAGCCTCGCGTATTTGAGCATAGAGGGGTTGTCGAAAGCCGTGATGGAAGGTGTTCGGGCAAATCGCTCTGGACATTGTAATGCTTGTTTTTCTGGGCAGTACCCTGTTGCCATTCCCAATTGGTTATTCGAGGAACAAGAAGGACGTGTCGCCATTATGGGCGCATGGGGACGGACGAAATAAATGGATAAAGCACACATTTTAATTGTCGGAAATGGAGGGCGTGAACATGCCCTCGCGTGGGCATTGAAAAAATCGCCCCATGTTGGTGAAATTATGATTGCATCTGGCAATGCAGGCACATCAGCTATTGGGTGCAATGTGGCTATATCACCAGACGATATTCCCGCATTGGTCAAATTTGCCGATGAACAGCGTTTTGACCTTGTGGTGATTGGTCCCGAAGTGCCGTTATCGCTCGGATTAGCCGATGAATTAGGCAAAATTGGCTTGCGCGTATTTGGACCCGTTCAGGCATCGGCACGAATCGAATCATCCAAAGCGTTTGCGAAGGCGCTGATGATCAAAAAGAACATCCCCACCGCCCAGTATGCCGAATTCACCGATGAGGCATCTGCCCGCACCTATTTGCAAACCTGCAAACATCCGGTTGTCGTCAAAGCCGATGGATTGGCGGCAGGGAAGGGTGTTGTGGTGTGCGATAACAAAGAACAGGCAGAAGAGGCGCTGAATTATCTGATTCATTCGGGCGGATTTGGGAGTGCCTCATCTAAAATTATCATCGAAGAACGGTTATATGGTGTCGAGGCATCGGTATTGGCGTTCTGTGATGGCAAAACTGTCTCGCTCATGCCTCCTGCCCGCGACCATAAACGGGCTTTAGACGGCGATAGAGGTGCGAATACGGGTGGCATGGGCGCATTTGCGCCGATTAGTGATTTATCTGCCGATGATTTAGCCCATATCCAAAAGATCATCATGCAACCGATGATAGATGTACTCGCAGAAAACGGCACGCCGTTTGTGGGGGTGTTATATGCGGGTTTGATGCTGACATCGGACGGCGTGAAAGTCTTGGAATTTAATGCCCGTTTTGGCGACCCCGAAACACAGGTGCTTTTACCCCTCCTAGAGACGGATTTATACGAGGTGATGACGGCTTGCGTAGACGGGCGGTTAGCCGAAATGACCATCCACTGGAAAAATGCTTTTTGTGCGACTGTCGTCTTGGCATCGGGCGGATACCCCGCCAGCTATCCGAAAGGCTTGCCCATTCGCGGGTTAAATCAATCATCCGAAGACGTGATGGTGTTTCATGCAGGGACATCGCAACAAGGGGATGAGGTTCTCACCAACGGCGGGCGTGTATTAGCCGTATCTGCTTTTGGCGATACGCTCCTTTCGGCATTAGACCGCGCTTATGACCACATTCGTCATATTCAATTTGATGGAATGCACTATCGCAAAGACATCGGACGCACCGCAGGAGGCTTGACATGACCGACAACACATACGCATCGGCAGGGGTGGATATCGAAGCGGGGCAAAAAGCGGTTGACTTGATGAAAGAAGCTATTCGCGCCACCTACACGCCAGAGGTGCTATCCGACACGGGTAATTTTGGTGGGTTATTCGCGGCGGATCGGCTCAAACATTTTATCGCGCCGATTTTGGTCGCCTCTACCGATGGGGTTGGCACGAAAACGATGGTCGCATCCAAAATGAATAAATGGGATACCATTGGTCAAGATTTGGTCAATCATTGCGCGAATGATATTCTCGTGCAAGGCGCAACGCCGTTATTTTTTCTGGATTATATTGCCTCATCGAAACTCCATCCCGAACAGATTGCGACTGTCGTTGGTGGATGTGCGACAGCGTGTCGTGCGATGGGATGCGTCTTGCTCGGTGGCGAGACGGCAGAAATGCCCGGTGTGTATCAGACGGGCGAAATCGATTTGGTTGGGACGATTGTCGGCGTGGTGGATAAACCGCGCCTGATAGATGGTTCTCGGATTCAATCGGGCGATGTGGTGCTGGGGTTAGCCTCGACAGGGTTACATACCAATGGCTATTCGTTGGCGCGTAAAATTTTAGCCGATTTAGATTGGACAAGTCCACAAACCGAACTCGGCGGTCAGACCATCGGCGAGGCATTACTCGCTATACACCGTCCATATGTGCATGAAATTCAAACCCTATGGCATGGTGGGATAGATATTCGTGGATTAGCGCATATCACAGGGGGCGGAATAATAGATAACTTTCCGCGCATCTTCCCACAGGGCATATCCGCCACCATCCAACGCGGGACATGGCGTGAATTGCCGATTTTCGGGATGATTCAACGGCTTGGCAACATCTCTGATGATGAAATGTTCCATGTGTTCAATATGGGTTTGGGCATGTTGGTGGTCGTCCCTGTTGATCACGAAGCCCAAGCGCGGGCGATTTTGCCCGAACTCACCCGTGTCGGCACGATGATTAGTGGGGATGGTGGGGTGAAAATGCTATGAAAAAATTGGTGGTGATGATTTCTGGCAATGGGTCAAATTTGCAAGCGATTATAGATGCCATTGCCGATGGTTATCTCAAAGCCGAGATTGCGCTGGTGGTGAGCAATCGCAAAGAGGCATACGGATTAATTCGGGCAGAAAAAGCGGGTATCCCCACATTGTATTTTCCGTTCAAGCCGTATAAAGATGCCGATAAATCGCGTGAAACTTACGATGCCGATTTAGCCGATAAAATCGCGCCGTATCAACCCGATTTAATCGTCTTGGCGGGTTGGATGCACATTTTATCACCTGCATTTTTAGACCATTTTCCGCGCAAGGTGATTAATCTACACCCCGCCTTGCCTAACTTTTTCATCGGCACGAATGCCATTCAACGGGCATATGATGCCTATCGGCAAGGACTCATTGATGAAACGGGGTGTATGGTGCATTATGTCATCCCCGAAGTGGATAGGGGTGAGGTCATCGGCACAGTGGTTGTGCCGATGTACCTTGATGATACCCTTGAAGATGTTGAACAACGGATGCACGAAGCCGAACATAAATTGTTGGTGATGTGTATCATCAACACG
The DNA here is from genome assembly GCA_034436155.1 of Anaerolineae bacterium. Lineage (GTDB taxonomy): Bacteria > Chloroflexota > Anaerolineae > Aggregatilineales > Phototrophicaceae. The sequence goes on along the minus strand of DAOTVP010000008.1, from coordinate 22,969 downwards.
TTGTACGGGCGCGAAAACCATTAATCTGTGTTTGGAGTGTCTGCGCTTCATAAGCTGGATTTTGTGCGAAGATGATACTGCGCGAGGCGTTGATAATCAGCCCTAAATCATTTTGGGCGATGCCATAGCGCATCACACCCGCCAAATCACCGCCTTGTGCGCCGATCCCAGGGATGAGCAGGGGCATATCCCCGATCACATCGCGCAATCCGTCTAATTCGTGTGGATAGGTCGCGCCCATGACCAACATACAATTATTGTTTGTGTTCCAATGCGTGGCGACACGTTCCGCGACCATGCGCCACAGAGGTTTATCACCTACCATCATCGTCTGAAATTCGCCCGATTCGGGGTTAGATGTTCGACACAGGATAATCGAGACTTTATCATCCCGTTCTAAAAATGGGGATAATGCCTCTTTGCCTAAATATGGGTGTAAGGTGATGGCATCGAAACCCAATTCGTCAAAAATAGCGCGGACGTATCCCGTGTTGGTGTTGCCGATGTCGGCGCGTTTGGCATCGGCAATGGTGAAAATATCGGGGTAATTTTGCTTGAGGTAATCCATTGTTTGCGCCAAATAACCCCAACCGCGTGCGCCGAGCGCCTCATAAAAGGCTAAATTGGGTTTATAGGCGCATACATACGGATGCGTTTGGTCAATTATCCACTGGTTAAACGCGAATACATTAGCGAATCGGGCGGGGATTTTGGTGCTGTCGCTATCTAACCCCACGCATAACAACGAATTGGCAGTTTTGGCGCGTGTTTCATATTTCGTCATGCCTGTCATGCTAAATTGTGCCTTCCTGCCCACCCATGCGGGTTTGATAACCAATCGGATACCAGCGCGAATGTCGCCTCATTCACGACACCCAATGTTTTCGCCTCATTCAAAATGATGGGGAAGGTGGTGAGCGTTTGTAATGTCATTTTCGCTTCGGCAAAAGCAGTTTTCGCCTCTGGAAAATCGTAACTGACGATGGCGATACAATCACTCACAAGAGCGCCACTATCACGCAAGGCTTGAACGCCCGATAAACTACTGCCACCTGTGGTTATCATATCTTCAACCAGCAAAACCCGTTTATGGTTCACATCACCGCCTTCGACTCGATTTTTAAGCCCGTGTTCTTTTTCTTCTTTACGGACATAAACTGATGGGGTTTTGAGGCTATACGCGATAACGGCGCTGTGGGGTATACCACCCGTTGCAATCCCCGCCACCACATCAAACGGTTCACAGACGTGCATGGCGATGTGGATGAAGTGCGTAATCACCTGTTCCCATACGGCAGGATGATAGGGGATGATGCGGTTATCCACATAGACAGGTGATAAAATCCCCGACTTAAACCGAATTGGCTTATCGGCTGTGAATTTGACCGCGCCGATTTTTACCAATGAGGATGCGATTTCTTCTGTGAGTGTTTTCATGCGTCTAGTTCCTCCAATTCTGCTAAGATATGCCCCGCCATGAGTGGACTTTTGAATATCATCCCAGACCAATATTGCCCCACAATGACACCGTGTTGTCTGAAATGTTGATAGCTTATTGGGTCTTGTATACCACCACATCCAATCACATCGACCGCATAATCATGCGTCCGTTTTTCGTTCATCAGCAATCCCGCAACACGTACGGCGCGATTGTGTAATTTCCCACCACCGACACCTGCTATCACAGACGGATTATCGGGCGTTGGCATAGCGATGGTATTGGTGGCGATGACGGCGCTCACGCCTTCATCGGCGAATACGCGCATCAAAACACGATATTGCTCATCGGATAGGGTGGGGCTAATTTTGACCCATAACGGAATGGTGTTATCGGTTTCGTGCGCCAATAAATCTTGAATCGCCCGACACAAAACGCGGGTTTTGGCTTCGGTCTGATGCGATGAGGGGTCATCTTCGGTATTTGGACAACTCAGATTGAGCGTGAACCACGTTGGACGCACCCCTCTGCTGATGAAGGCGCTGATAGATTCGATAATATCCGATTTTTCTTGATCGGGATCATCTACCCCTGGCGTTGGGGCGATATTCACCCCGAAAATGGTGGGTAAATCGGCTTTACGCCCTGCTAAAAATGCCGATGCACCGATTGCGCCCGGATTTTTTAGCCCAACCCGATTTTGGGTGGAATGGGTCTCTATATCGCGCCAAATCACTGTGCCGTCATTGCCCATGCGCGGATGACGGGTGAACGACCCGAATTCTACCGTGCCGACCAAATTGGGCATCGTGCGCCAACCAGGGATGATATTTTTCTGTCTGCCTGCAATGAGCGCGTCGTGTTCCGTTTCGAAGCCATGCCCTTTCACAAATCCCGCCGCGAGGATGAACGGATGGGGCAAATTCACCCCGCCAACCGTCACGGGGTAGGGCTTGAATGTGGTCTGATATAACCGTTTCATGGCGACTTGCGCGATTGATGAAGCATCTAACCGCACCAATAGGCGCAATATCGCTTCGTGCGCGTCTTGTGCCGATTGCGTGAATAACATCGGCTTGGTGAATTGATAGGCGATTTTGCTGGTTTGCAATACACCCAAATTGAGCCATTTATCCATACAGATTCACCCCAAAACCGCCATCCACCAAAATACGTTCCCCATCATACACTTGTACCCCGCGAATCCATGTTTCGCGCACAATTCCATATAGGCGCATCCCTTCAAACGGCGACCATCCGACAAGGCTATGTAAATGGTCATTTGATAGCACCCGCGATTCATTAATTTCGACCGTGCAGTATGTTTCTGGCGGACAAGTTAATCCCCAAATGTTGCGCGGATTGTTGGCGACCAAATCCACGACTTTTTCGAGCGATATGCGTCCCTCGTGTACTGCTGTGAGCATGAGGGGAAGCGTGGTTTCTAAGCCTGTCACCCCATACGGCGGTTTATCCGATGCTTTTTCGGCGCGGGTGTGTGGTGCGTGATCAGATTCGACCACATCAATCACCCCATCGGCAATGCCACGCCACAGCGCATCTTGGTCGGATTGCGTTTTGAGTGTGGGTTTCATCCAACCGAGCGAGCCTAGACGGGGCAAATCATTTTCTGTCAGAAATAAATGATGTGGACACACCCCGCAGGTAATCGGCAAGCCTTCGGCTTTGGCTTGGCGGATTAAATCTACTTCGTAAGCGGTGCAGACATGTACGATATGAGTCGGTTTACGATATTTCCGCACGAGGGCGATAATTTCCGCGCAGGTCTCGTTTTCGGCGTGATTGGCAAAAATTTTGCGTCCGTCCCAATGGGCATAATGCCCCTCGCGGATAGCATTATCTTCGACCAACAGATGCCCTGTGGTGTCGTTGTTGAACATCTTCACGCCACACACATCATCGAATATGCGCGGATATTCATCCCAATTGCCCGTAGCAGAGGCACAAAAATACACGCCCCAATCGCACACGGCTTGGGCGCGAATTTCGGCTAATTTTTGGTCTAAATTCGTGCGATTGAGCGTTGGCGGGGTAGTGTTGGGCATATCCATCACCGCCCAATACCCACCTGCCACTGCCGCGCACGTCTCTGAATAAAATGTGCCTTTGTGCGCCCACTCTAATCCGCGTAGATGCACATGCGGATCTACCATGCCGTGAATTTTAATCTGCTTGCTCATACATCCACACCCAAAACCATCGCCATCAGCGCCATACGCACGAACATGCCATTTTCCATTTGTTGAAAATAGACCGAGCGTGGATTTTGGTCGAGTATATCATGGTCGTGGGGTGTCCCCATCTCGTGCTTGCGCGGGAGCGGGTGCATGAGGATGACATCGCGTTTGGCTTGATTGAGTACGGCGGGTGTCATGATGAAATTATCGCTAATGGCTTCGTAATCGGCTTTACGGGCGAAGCGTTCTTCTTGGATGCGCGTCCAGTAAATGACATCCGTCTGAGGCAACACCTCGTAGAGGTCGGTCGTTTCGTGTACTTTGATGCCGTGTTTTTGGACGAAATCTAACACCGTGTCGGGGATGCGTAACGATGGTGGCGATACTAAACACAGGGTTGTATTTTTTGCATCCCATAGCGCAATCAACTTGGCGAGCGAGTGAACAGTACGCCCATAGAGCAAATCACCCACCAGCGTAATCGTCAGATTATCGGGTCCGTTTTTGAGGTCGGCGATGGTGAATAAATCGAGTAAGGCTTGGGTGGGATGTTCGCCTGCGCCATCACCACCACTAATCACGGTGGTTGGGATGGTGATGCGTTCATTCAGGCGGTCTAAATAATATGCCGCCTCGTATGATGAGCCGATTTGTGGGTGGCGAATGACGATGATATCGGCATAACATCCCGCCGCCCGCACGGTATCGGCTAAATTTTCACCTTTATAAACCGATGAAAATTGCACGCCGTTGCTGGCAGATACCACCGATCCACCCATACGACGCATTGCCGCCTGAAATGACATGTCGGTGCGGGTGCTGGCTTCAAAAAATAGCGATGCCATCAATCGACCTTCACATAAGTGTGCCAAGTCGCGGTCATGTTCGATAATGCGTTGGCGCATACGCTTCGTAACGCTGTATAACAATTCTAAATCGTGATGGTGAAATTGTTCCACGCTGATGATGTGTTTGCCCTTAAAATTGCCATCAATCGCGGGTGGCTTATACAGGTGTAGAAATTGTTCGGTCTGGCGGATGCTCATGGTATCGGTCGTCATTGAGTATGTTAATCTCCTCTGATTTTGCTCGATGTCATCATCTGCTCATTATAATGGTTGGCAGTCGTTAGTGGAATGTGACATAATATCAACAAAATTGATTTAAGAAATTTTTATCGCCAAAAGGATATAGAATTGTGGATATTCAAATACATACTAAGCCCATTATTGAGACTGATTGTGATACCATCCTGACATTTTTAGTTGAGGGTAATGCGGGTTATGGTGGCGCAACGGATGCCATTGATAAAGCTACCAATGGTGCAGTACAAGAATTGATAGATGCGGGTGATTTTACGGGCAAATCTGGGCAAATCGCCGTGATTTACCCGCGTGGGGCGATTAGCGCCAAGCGCGTGGTGTTGGTTGGATTGGGCAAACCAGAGCAATTCTCGGCAGTTGCCTTACGCCGTGCTGTGGCGACAGGGATGCAACATGCCCGTAAAATCAAAGCCAAGCGAGTGGCAACCGCCTTAGTACGGGGCGGTGGGGATAACTCACTCACGGTAAATCAATCTGCCCAAGCCGTTGTAGAAGGCGCACTCATGGGGTTATATACCTATCGTGGACAAAAAAGTGATACCACCCCACAAGATGAAATTGATGAAATACACATTTTGGTATTCAACCCAACCGATTTAGCCGATGCTCAAGCAGGTGCAATTCGGGGCAAGGCATACGGCGAAGGCGCAATTATGGCGCGGAACTTGGTCAACACCCCGCCGAACATTTGCACCCCTGCATATTTGGCAGAACGCGCCAGCGATCTGGCGAAAGCGAAAGGGTTGCGCGTTGAGATTTTAGAAGAGGGTCAAATGCGGGCGCTCAAAATGGGGGCATTATTGGGTGTGGCGCAGGGGAGTGGGGCGATTCACACGCCGCGATTCATCATTTTGGAACACAATGCGGATAAAGCGGGTACATTACCCACCGTTGTCTTGGTTGGTAAAGGTGTGACATTCGATACAGGCGGGTATAGCATCAAAACATCTGAAGGCATGATTGGTATGAAAGCCGATATGGGTGGCGGTGGCGCGGTGATTAGCGCCATGAGCATCATCGCCGATTTGAATGTGCCGTTGCATGTGGTGGGGTTAGTGCCTGCTGTCGAAAACATGATTAGCGATAAAGCCTATCGCCCGCAAGATGTCCTCACGGCGAGCAATGGCAAAACCATCGAAATTATCAGCACCGATGCCGAAGGTCGCCTCATTTTGGCGGATGCGTTGGTGTATGCCAAACGCTATAATCCCGCGGCGGTGGTGGATATTGCCACGCTGACGGGGGCGTGTGTGGTGGCGTTAGGCAAAGCCGCGGCGGGCTTATTCGCCACGGATGACGGCGTGGTGAATTTGCTCACACAGGCGGGTGATTTCACCGAAGAGCGCGTGTGGCGCTTGCCCTTGTATCCTGAATATGATAAAGCTATCGAATCCGATACGGCTGATATGAAGAATAGCGGTGGCGCGAAAAATGGGGTCGGCACATCGGCGGCATTCCTCAAACAATTTGTAGATTATCCCGTTTGGGCGCATGTGGATATGGCGGGGACGATGTTGGATGCAGAAAATAATCCCACCATCCCCACCAAAGGCGGGACGGGTTATGGCGCACGCTTACTCGCTTATTTCACCGAATTATGGGCGCAACAATCATCATAGCCATTTTGAGGAGGTATATCGTGGAAATTTTAGGCATTGATATTGGGGGTTCTGGCATCAAAGGGGCGATTGTAGATACGTTGCGCGGGGTATTCATCACCGACCGTCATCGCATAGATACCCCACAACCATCCACGCCCGAAGCGGTTGCGGTAGTCGTTAAACAATTGGTTGATCATTTCAATTGGAATGGGGCTGTTGGATGCACATTTCCCGCCATCGTCAAACGTGGTGTGGTGTATAGTGCCGCCAATGTCGATAAAAGCTGGATAGGCACAGATGCACATGCGCTATTCACCGATAGTACAGGGTTGCCATTCATGGTGTTGAATGATGCGGATGCCGCAGGCATTGCCGAGATGGGATTTGGCGCGGGACGTGATCACAAAGGTATTGTGATGATACTCACTTTTGGCACAGGCATTGGGAGCGCGATTTTTGTCAATCAGACGCTTGTGCCGAACACCGAATTGGGGCATTTAGAAATTCGGGGTAAAGAGGCAGAACGACGCGCCTCTGATGCGACTCGTAAACGCAAAGATTTATCGTGGGAAGATTGGGCGAAACGAGTCAATGAATATTTAGCCCATGTTGAATTTTTATTCTCGCCCGATTTAATCATTATGGGTGGTGGCGTGAGTAAAAAATATGATGAATTCGCCCGGTTTTTGAGGACGAATGCGCCTTTAGTGCCTGCTCAATTGCTCAACGATGCCGGGATCATCGGCGCGGCGTTGGCGGCACGCCGTTGGATGGAATAATAAATACACAATGGGCGCAATATCGCGCCCATTTTTTAACCCTGAATATAGACTTTATCACCTGCTTGAATGAGGGGTAATGCGGTATTCTCTTCTAAAAAGATATAAAAGCCACGCATTCCGTTGGATAAAAATTGCAAATGAGATTCGAGTTCATCACCATCGAGTGTCGGGTTTTGCGTGAGGTAGCGCGTGAATGGGCGACACGGTGGGATGCCTGTGCCGATCGTGAAACTATTCTTCTGCCCAGTTGTTGCGCTTTCGATGATGAGTGTTGCGCCTGGTGTAACATCTTTCACGTCCAGATTGCCACCATCGTCAATGATGATATTTTCGCCCGCGATGCCCAATGTTGCCATCTCGCCGAAGCGATTGTGCATTTGTCGATAGAAAAAGGTGAATCCGATCGAGATGCCATTCCGATTTTCGACATTGCGTGTATTGGGATGGTTGGCGTGATGCACATCGAGCAGTTCACCTCCATCGGCGGTTAAGCCGATAACGCCATTTGGTGTTAGGCGAACTGAATCCACCGCCAAAAGTGGGTCTGGTTTGTAATATTGATTTGGTTTTTCGCCGATTTTCATGCGGTCACGCTGAATTTGTGTTTGCTTGATTGTGCCAATATATTTCATCATATCCCTCATGCTTATGATTGGTTGGGTGCAAAACTGCCCCATTGACGATTAAAATAAATGAGTGGTGATTTATCGGTTGATCCATACGCCGATACGACTTCGCCGATGAAAATGGTGTGGTCGCCTGCATCCACAACTTGATACTTTTTGCAATCCAACCATCCTACCACATCGGGCAAAATAGGCGATCCCGTTTCCGATGTGCTATAGCCAACATGTGTGAAACGATCGGTAATATCGGGTCTCATCCCCGCGAAGATTTGCGCGATTTCGGCTTGGGTGCTATTCAAAATGTTGACTGCAAATACATCACTTTGGAGCAAGACTTCGTGAGTATATAATTTTTTTGCCACACAGACCAAAATTAGATAGGGGTTGATGCTCACACTGGTGAATGATGAAGCGGTCATGCCTTTGATTTCACCATCGGGTAGGCGCGTGGTGACAACCGTTACGCCACTCGCCCATTGTGCCATTGCTTGTTTATATGTTTGTGGGTCTATCGCCATATCTCTCTCATCCTATTTTCGCCGTTATTGTAGCAGATAGTTTTGTTTATGTAGAATATGGCTTTAGGTGGTTTAAGGGATTTTGGGGTATAATAAAACCGTTAAAATTATTTCAAATAACACACGTTGAGGTCTGAAGATGACAAAACGCCCAATGCAAGTGGACGATTTATATCACATCATCACCACAGAAGACCCACAAATCAGCCCCGATGGTCACTGGGTGGTTTATGTGCGCGTCACGTTGGATAAAGATGATAATAGTTACAAGCGTAATTTATGGATAAGCCCTATTCAAGGCGGAAAACCGCGTCAAATAACCCGTTCTGGCAAAGATTCTCAACCGCGTTGGTCGCCCGATGGCGCACACTTGGCATTCGTCTCGGCGCGAGATGGCAAACCCCAAATTTATCTATTGCCGATGACCGTTGGTGGTGAAGCCCGCGCCCTGACCAGCATGATGAACGGGGCAACATCGCCCGAATGGTCGCCAAACGGGGAATATATTGCCTTTCTGAGCGCCATGAACGAAGAAGAACGGGCGAATGAAGGCATAGAACAAATTCCCCCCGCCGATAAACATGATGCTAAAGCGCGTAAAGAACGCCAAGATGAAAAAGATCGCAAAAAATTTGACCCCATGGTCATCACCAAAATCCCGTATCGTGTTGGCACGAGTTACCTCACAGACCGCCATGAGCAAATTTATATTATCCGCACCGCAGAGGGGCTAACGGGTGAAGAGGCTAAACCGCGCCGTCTGACCAATTTATCGGGCAATCACGAAGCGCCACAATGGTCGCATGACGGCAATTTTATTTATACTGCCCATCAAGCCGACATCAGCAAAGATGAGCCATTCCGTAATAGCGCGATTTATCGGATAGATGTCAATACCGGTGAGGAAACACGCCTCACAGACGATACCCACACCGCATTTTCACCCAAACCATCTCCAAATGGTAAATGGTTAGCTTTTACACGCTTCCCAATCGAGGGGCGTAAAAGCCTGTTTCAATCCATTGATAGGATTGCCATTATGCCCCTGGATGGTGGCGATGTGATAGACATCAATTTGGAATTAGACCGTTCATCAGTAACCACCAATTGGGCAATAGACGGAAATACGCTCATTTTTAGCCTGAATAGCGAAGGCAATACCCCAATTTACAAAGCCGATATTGTAAGTGGCGTAGTTGAGTTATTATCTGCGGGTGTATTCAAGGTGACGGGGGCGGATGTCAGTCCATCAGGGGATCTGGTAGTTTGTGCGAGTACCGATGTATGCCCAATCGAATTGATGCGATTGCCCGTTGGTGAACATGCGTTGATTCCCCTCACCACATTTAACGCCTCGTGGCTCGATAATGTGACTGTTCAATCGACTCATGAGATTCGCTATCCATCTCCATCTGGGTTAGATATTCACGGATGGTATCTGTTGCCTGTTGGATATGAAGAAGGCAAACAATATCCACTGATTGTTAATATTCATGGTGGTCCACATATTATGTGGGGCGCTGGTGAACCGAGTATGTTTCATGAGTGGCAATATCAGGCGGCGAATGGGTATGTGGTCTTTTCGTGTAATCCGCGTGGCGCAGACGGTTATGGTGAATCTTTTCAGAAATCGATCACGCGCAATTGGGGGCAACCAGCTTTTGAAGATATTATGGCAGGTGTAGATACACTGATTCAAAAGGGATTAATAGATACCACACGCATGGCGGTGACAGGTGGGTCTTATGGTGGATACATGACTGCCTGGGTGGTGAGCCACACAGACCGATTTGCCTGCGCCGCATCGCAACGCGGGGTGTATAATCTAATCAGTTTCTATGGCACCAGCGATGTCCCATCGTTGATTACGGGTGAATTTGATATTGACCCGTGGGAAGATCCCACCTTTTTATGGGAACATTCCCCGTTGGCATACGCTCATAAAATCAAAACTCCTCTGCTGATTATCCATGCCGAAAATGATTTTCGTGTGCCAATCGAACAAGGTGAGCAATTATTCGCGTTTGTGCGCCGTAGTGGTGGCACTGTAAAATTATTACGCTATCCGCGAGAAGGTCATGAGATGTCGCGTAGTGGCGAGCCAGAACATCGGGTGCATCACCTCACAGAGATGATGACATGGTTTGATACATATTGTAAGCGATAACCCAAAAGGACACAGCATGTTATTGAGACGACTTTTTATTGTGATGATGATCATCGCATTGGCGGCATGTAGCGGTGGCACACCCACAGAGACTCCGACATCGGATACACAACCCACTGCCGATGTCACCGAGACAACCAGCGATGCGACTGCCGATGTGGATGCAATCAGCGTTGCACCTGCTACGAATACCACCGATGCCCAGTTAATCGCGTTTTATGCCGATATTCCGAATTCACGGAGTGAAGACGGTGCGTTTGTGTTAGGTAATCCCGATGCACCCATTACCATTATCGAATTTGCCGACTTTTTATGTCCGCACTGCCAGACTTATCATGACACCATCAAGCAACTGATTGAAAATTATGTCCTGACGGGGCAAGTCAAGATTGAATATCGCTTCTTCCCGATTATCGACCAAAATGCGTCTCCCTTTTTGGCTGTCCTGAATGAATGTGCCGATCAACAAGGCAAATTTTGGGCAACGCATAGCCTGATTTATGACTTGGCAAAAAATCAGGGATTAGACCAATCGGTGATTTCGACCGTTGCCATGCGTCTGGGAATGGATGCCGATGCTTTGACTGCTTGCATGGGGCGGGTAGGTCCGTTTCAATTTCAGACCGATTACGCCTATGGGCAAGAATTATCCGTTAATGGAACGCCTGCCATACGAGTGCAAGTCGGTGATAACCCTGTTGGAGTGATAAAATGGAATGGCACAGAATATGCTCGTGGTGGTGTGACATTGGATGTGCTAACCGCATTTATAACCAGCGAAAATCCTGCCGAAAATGTGGTTTTGGTGAATCGTATTCTGACTGATAATTTGTTGATAGATGATAGCCTCATCAGTACCGATGAAAATTGTCAATTACCGTGCTGGCGTGGCGTGATACCAGGCGAGACCAGTTTGAGTGCCGCCCAAGAAATACTCGGCACAGATGAAACGATTGCCAATATCGAATTTCAAGAATCAGAGACACGTACAGGGATTGTATTCTCTCAAGCCGAGCAAGAGCGTATCTGTTGCCAATTGGTGAGCGATGGCACAGGCAATGTCGATTATATCTCGTTGCAATTCACGGCAACCATCACATTAGGGCAGGTCATAGAACGTTACGGTGAACCCGCCTTTGCCGAAGCGCAACTCGTCACCCGTGACCAAGCCTTATTCACGTTGTTTTATCCTGATGTGCCAATGATTTTATATGCCTTTGCAGGATTGCCCAGCGATGCTCTCAGCGAAGATAGCCTGATTGTTGGTATGGCATTACCCAAAAAGGATATTATGGATATTTTCCTCGAAACAGACGGTTTGCCCGCGTGGCGTGGATTTATGTCGTATGAGGATATGTTGGCGCTTACTCCAGAAGAAACCTCTAGCACAGAAATGACACCCGAAGCTGAAGTGACCGAAGCACCCTGATTTTTAATCGTCATATTGCCCGTATGGGCATGATATATCATACCTTATCATGCCCATACACGTTAAAATTTTTTGCCTATTTCTGATGTCTACGTCTCAATTCTGCGCCCACATCATCCAACGAAATGCCGAGTTGTGCCATTAGCACGAGGGTATGATAAAACAAGTCGCTCAATTCGCCGATTTGTAAATCGCGTGTTTGACCAAGCGCCGCCACAATCACCTCGACCGCTTCTTCACCGACTTTTTGGGCGATTTTATTCACCCCTTCATCAAACAGACGATTGGTATAACTGCCTGTTTGTGGGTTTTGCTGGCGATCTAAAATGATTTTCTCCAGTTGCATGATCATATCTGCCGACATGGTTATTCCTGTGTGATAAATTCTGATAGTTCACGATAAAAACACGATATCGCGCCTGTATGACAGGCAGGACCTTTAGGATTGACTAAAATGAGCAAGGTGTCTTCATCACAATCAATAGTGATCGAGACGACTTTTTGTGTGTTGCCTGATGTTGCACCTTTATGCCAGATTTCGCCCCTGCTCCTGCTCCAAAACACGGTTTCACCCGTGTCGAGCGTTTTTTGCAACGATTCGGCGTTCATGTATGCCATCATCAACACCTGTTTGGTGGTAGCATCTTGCACAATGGCAGGAATCAAGCCTTTTTCATCCCAGTTGAGGTTATCCAGCGAAGGCATCTAACCCCTCCCAACCATTCAGACGGGTAGTTACACCTTGCGATTTGAGATACGCTTTCAGGTCGGGTATGCGGATTTTATCGTAATGAAACAACGATGCCGCCAATGCCGCATCTGCGCCACCGACTGTCAAGGCTTGATAAAAATGTTCCATGTTGCCTGCGCCACCCGATGCAATCACAGGGATAGATACTGCTTGGCTAATCGCGCTTAGCATATCGAGATCGTAACCGATTTGTGTGCCGTCTCTGTCCATACTGGTGAGCAAAATTTCGCCTGCGCCACGGTCTTCGACTTCTTTTGCCCAAGCAACGGCTTCTTTATCTGTTGGAACGCGCCCGCCATTGATATGAACAATCCATTTGCCGTCTATCAATTTGGGATCTATGGCGACCACAATACATTGGCTACCGTATGCCCACGCGCCGTCATTAATCAATTGCGGGTTACGAATGGCGGCGCTGTTGATGCTCACTTTATCCGCGCCTGCGAGGAGGGTGGCGCGAATATCATCAATCGTGCGGATACCACCGCCGACACAAAACGGGATGAAGATGTTGTCGGCGACACGACGCACCATATCCAGCGTGGTATTGCGATTTTCGTGGCTGGCGGTGATGTCTAAAAACACCAGCTCATCTGCGCCAGCGCGGTCATACACGATAGCTTGTTCGACAGGATCGCCTGCATCTTTTAGATTGATGAAATTGATCCCCTTCACCACGCGCCCATCTAATACATCTAAACACGGGATAATACGTTTAGCTAACATTGGTCACTGCCTCCAGCGCATCTTGTAATGAAAAAACACCTTTGTATAACGCCATACCGATGATTGCGCCACTAATCACATCATGTTTTGCTAATTCGCGCAGGTTATCGAGGCTATTCACCCCACCAGAAGCGATAACGCGCAACCCTGTTTGTGAACCAAGCGCGATGGTGTCATCGAAATTGACCCCACCCAAATACCCGTCTCGGCTGACATCGGTGAATAGGGCGTGGATTGCACCGCGTTCTCGCATCATGTGACCGAACTCAAAAATGGTGTATGGGCTTTTTTCTTTCCAACCATGTGTCATGACAAATTGCTCGCGCCCATCTATGCCGACACAAATGGCATCTGCACCGAATTGCGTAATTGCCTCGCGGATGAGGTCTGGTTTTTGAACGGCGAGCGTACCGATTACTACCCGTTTTGCGCCTCGTTTAAGCGCCGTTTCGATGTCGTCTAGGCGACGGATACCGCCACCGAATTGAATGGATAAGCCTGTCTGTGCAACTTGTGATAACACATCCAAATTGGTGTTTGTATCGCCAAATGCGCCGTCTAAATTGACCATATGTAACCATGTTGCGCCTGCATCCGCCCATTTTTGCGCCGTGGCGAGTGGATCGGTGCTGAATGTGGTCTGTGCGTTGGGGTCTCCACCTTGTAAACGCACAACTTGACCGCCGCGGAGGTCTATCGCGGGGTAAATAATCATGATATTTTGCTCCTCGTGTATCGTTTACTATCAGACGGTTGCTGTTAATTTTAAGAAATTGCTCAAGATGCGTAATCCTGTCGATTGGCTCTTTTCTGGGTGGAATTGTACCGCGTAGATGTTATCGCGCTGTATACCCGCACAGAATGAGATGCCGTAATCGGTTGTGATGAGTGTGTCCTCAGCATGTTTGGGGACACAGTAATAGCTATGCACAAAATAGGCATAATTGGCATCGGGTAAATTATCCACGAGGGGCGAATGACGCTTGAATGTCAATTGATTCCAACCCATATGAGGCACTTTTAGCCCCATATCGTTGGGGAATCTGGTGACATACCCCTCCAAAACACCCAAGCCCTTGTGTGTTCCCATTTCGTCACTGTGTTCAAACAGAAATTGCATCCCCAAACAAATACCCAAATAGGGAATGCCTCGCGCAATCGCATCTTTGAGTGGCGCGACTAAATCTTGTTTATGGAGTTGTTCCATGCCCGCGCCAAACGCGCCCACCCCTGGCAGGATGATTTGATGGGCATCGTGTAGGTCGCTGGGATGATGCACCAGTTTCACATGCTCAGTTCCCAAATAACGGAGGGCATGGAGGACACTACGCAAATTGCCTGCACCATAATCTATCACGGCTAACATGGGGTTATAAAATCCTTTCATGGCATAAAACGATGGTCATGAGTATAACAAGCGCATTATTTATAGGCTAGGGTGATAGCGCAAAATGCGTTAAAATGATGACGATATAATCATTCTTTTTTGGGAAGGCGTATAAATCCATGTCAAAAATAATTGCGCTCCTCACCGATTTTGGAACAGAAGATATTTATGATGGTGTCATGAAAGGGGTTATCAAGAGCATTAGTCCAGATGCGACTCTCATCGACATCACTCATGCGATTGCCCCGCAACACGTCCGCCAAGCCGCCTTTGCATTGCTGAATAGTTACCGATACTTCCCGAATGGGACAATTTTCATGGTGGTAGTCGACCCTGGTGTTGGCACGGCGCGTTTGCCGATCGCCGTCCAAGCAGGAAATTACACATTTGTCGCGCCTGATAATGGTGTTTTGGCGTATGCCCTATCAAATTTCACGGATAAACGCATTTACGAAATCGCTAATACCGAATATCGCTTGCCGATTGTGAGCAATACCTTTCATGGGCGTGATATTTTTTCGCCCGCAGTCGCGCATCTCGCCAATGGTGTGCCGATTGATAAACTCGGACCCGAATTGGGTGATATTATCCACTTACCTATGCCTGAATTGACCATTCAAGAAAATCAGATAGATGGTGAAGTCATGCACATTGACCGTTTTGGCAACATCATCACCAGCGTTGGCGAATTGCATTGGATAGACCCGCATCGCTTGGTACTCAGTCCTGTTTTTGGTGATACCAAATCGAATGTACCCATTGAATCGACCCATGCGCGTATTGTTGTGGGTGATGCCGAAATTTTTGGGATTCGTGTGTCGTATGCTGAATCGGTGCGGGGTGATTTGTTGGCACTGGTTGGTAGTTCATCGTATTTAGAAATTGCTGTGAATCAGGGCAATGCGGCTCAACGGCTCAACGTTGCGGTGGGTGATAGGGTACAAATCAGCATAGGAGAGTTCGATGCAACAGTTCGTGATTGATGGGGGCTATCCGCTCAAAGGGGAAGTGACCCCTGGTGGTAATAAAAATGCCATCACCAAAATGCTCCCCGCCTGTTTATTGACTGATGAGCCTGTGATTTTGCGGAATGTCCCCAAAATCAGCGATGTGTTGGTGGCAATTGATATTATGCAAGCCATCGGTGCAGAGGTGACTTGGCTGGATGAAAATAGTGTGCAAGTTCACGCTAAAAATATACATACGGGGGTTGTCCCACGCGATTTGGCTCAAAAAACTCGCGCTAGTTTTGTATTTTCGGGCGCATTATTAGGGCGTATAGGCAATGTGACGATTCCCGCCCCAGGTGGGGATGTCATTGGTGAACGTCGGCTCGATACACACATCATCGGCTTCAGAAAATTGGGTTGTGAGGTCAGTTTTGAACGTGGCATCTTCACCATGAAAACCGATAAATTAATTGGCACGGATATTTTGCTCCCCGAAGCCAGTGTAACCGCCACCGAAAATTTAATCATGGTTGCTGTTTTAGCACAAGGAACGACTATTTTACGCAATGTTGCCAGTGAACCGCATGTCCAAGATTTATGTCAGATGTTGGTCAAGATGGGCGCGAAAATTGACGGTATCGGCTCGAATCGGCTCACGATTGAGGGTGTGGATAAATTACATGGTGCAGAGGCGCGTGTCGGTGCAGATTTTATGGAAGTCGGTAGTTATATCGGCGCGGCGGTGGTGACGGGTGGCTCGATTCGCATCCGCCAAGCCGACCCGCATCATCTGGATATGACGGCGCTGGTGTTTGGGCGCTTGGGTGTGACGTGGGATGTGGATGGCAATGATATTATCATCCCGCCGAATCAACATTTGACCGTTCAGACCGATATTGGTGGACGGATACCGATTATCAAAGCGCAACCCTGGCCGGGCTTCCCGCCCGATTTGATGAGCATCGCGCTGGTGATTGCCACTCAGAGCGCGGGGTCGGTGATTTTTCATGATTGGATGTACGAAAGTCGGTTTTTTTTCACCGATAAACTCGTCCGTATGGGCGCACGCATCACCTTATGCGACCCGCATCGGGTTTTGGTACAGGGTCCGATTGCTTTCAAAGGCGTGCCAAATATCACCAGCCCAGATATTCGGGCAGGTATGGCGCTTGTTTTGGCGGCGTTGGCGGCAAAAGGCGAGACGCGCATCTCGAATATCGGACAGATTGATAGAGGGTATGAACGCGCCGAACAAAAATTGGTGGCGATGGGCGCTCATATTCGCCGTGTGAATTTAGATACATTGCAAACAGTCGAAATTGAACAAGTGAAATTAGATACCGTGTGATGTGTTAGGATTTATCTCCTCGCACGCGCACATCGCCGATGCGCTTGGTATAACCGAGTGTGTCGGTGTATTCTAAAAATGGGATGATATATTTGCGCGTGGTGTTGAATTTTTCGCGCAACATTGCCACATCCACCTGTCCGTTTTTTTCGATAATCTCGAATACCCCGTCTAAGAGTGCCACAAACGCCTGTTGTGTGAAGATGATGTCTTTGCTGACGGGGACAATCTCGCCCAAATCGACTAATGCCTGAACCAATGGCGCACCTATCATCTCACTTGCCTCTGAAATGGTCGGCGGTGTAAACGGGTTTTCATCCATCATACTTAATAATTTTTGGATGAGTTTTTCTTGGGCATCGGTGAAGGTGATGGTATGGTTATCGGTATGAATGAGGGTGTCCGTGACGACCACATTCGGCGCTTGTGCAAGGATGTACAAAAATAAGGGTTGTTTAAGTCCTAACCGACTGCGTAATTCCTCGCGCAAAATACCTGCTTTAAGCGGATTAGCGTTTTGAAAATCGGTGATAATGGTCAACATTTTATTTGTGAGGGTGTTCACAGTTTTCATCGCCAAAAATTGGTCGTGGCTGATTTGTACGATGAGATGTTCATCCAGCGCCATTTGTAAGACTTTTTCAAAATCGGCGGGATTTAACCCACTGGCATGGTGCAATGCTGATTTTTTGATGGGGTCGGGTTTTTCTGTGAGTTGAGCGAGGCGTTCTTGTGGTGTGCCATGCAATTGTGCTTCAAGTTGTTCGATGAGGTGAGGTTGAAACCTCTTCCAACGGCGTGTGGGGTGCGGATTGACAATCATGCCCCCGCCGATAGTCTGTGCGGGCGATGGATAACGCAAAATAAATCTGTCGTGTTGGGCGACAGCAATCGGTGTTTTGAGTTCCAGTTGTATCCACCCTTCTTCGCCCGATGCGAGTTGGTCATCATTGAGCAAGCGCACGATGCCGATTGCTTCATCTGTACCGCAGAAAAATTTGACTTGGGCGTTATGTTTGAGGGGACGCTCTATGTCGGGCAAGTACCGAAAATACGCATCTACTCGTTGGGTAGGCGAGAGGCGGTTCGGGATAGTCAAGGTTTCGCCCCGCCGTATGGCATTTTTTTCGATACCCGATACATTCACCGCAGTTCGGCTACCGACTTGTGCGATTTCTACGGCTTGATTATAACTATGTAGCCCGCGAATTTTGCCTCGTAAACCACTGGGTTGTAATTCGATTTCATCACCAATTTTGAGTGATCCGCCTGCTAATGTGCCTGTGACGACTGTGCCAAATCCGCTCAGCGTGAACACGCGGTCTATCGGCAAGCGCGGGAATTTATCTTGTGGGCGTGGGGGGAGTGATGTTAATAAATCGCCAATCGCCGATTTGAGCATATCCATACCCGCGCCTGTATGGGCAGAGACGCGGATAATCGGCGCGTGGGCTAAGACGGTGTTGTGCATCGTCTCGGCGATTTCTGTCTCGACCAAATCGAGCCAATCGGGGTCATCAACCATATCACATTTGGTCATGACGATAATGCCTGTGGGGATGTGTAATAAATCCACAATCGCCAAATGTTCGCGGGTTTGGGGCATAATGCCCTCATCGGCGGCAATGACGAATAACACCGCGTCAATGCCACCGATGCCCGCCAACATATTTTCGATGAAATCCCGATGACCAGGGACATCCACCAAACCGACTATCTCGCCAGATGGAGCAGAAAACCACGCAAATCCCAAATCAATCGTCATTTCGCGCCGTTTTTCTTCGATGAGGCGGTCTGGGTCTATGCCTGTGAGGGCGCGTACCAACGTAGACTTGCCATGGTCAACATGCCCTGCCGTACCAAGTACCCTCATGGCACATTCGACCCGTTTCCGTTGGATGAATTGGGCTTATTGGTATCGTATTGTGCCAGCATATTTTGATAATATTCGCGGTACATCAAGGCGCGTTCGCGTTCCAATTTCCATAGTCGTTCTAGGCTATCATTTAATGGTTGAACAATTGCCAATAGCGCCTCGAAACGCTCGACAAAGCGTTCAAATTCTTTATCATGCAAACGCCACGATTCATCAGTTGAGAGGGTGAATTGCTTCCAGCGTTTGCTATCATCAGCACGCCAATCATTCCATTCCTGACGGAAGCGTTCTTCGCTCAGGCGTTGGGTTTCTGCCACCTCGCTAATGCGCCGTTCTAGGCGTTCTCCGATGCGGTTAAAATCGTCTATGATATTCTTCATACTCCGATACGCATCTGACCAGCTTTCAAACCGTTCCAGATTTTGCTTCATAATGTTATCTTGTTCGGCGATGCGTTTGAGCAAATCGGCGACTTGTTGGTCGCGTTGTTGAAGCATGAGCGTTTGTTGGTCTATGAATTGTTGAATTTGTTCACGGCGGTCGCGCTCGGTATTTTGCAATTCTTGGATACGCCGTTCATTTCTGAGGGTTAAATCTTCTAATAAGGTGATTTTGGGGCGCACACTATCCAATTGTTTTTTGAGTTCGGGCGTTTCGCTCTCTAATTCGGTGATACGCCGAATATCGTTACGGCGTTGTTCTTCGATGAAGGTCAGGCGACGTTCTGGTTCTTCGAGCCGTTTGAGCAAATCTTCAAACCGTTGTTGTAAATTGGAGATGATGGTCGAAAGTCTATCGCGTTCCGATTGCAACACGGGTACTTCGGTGGTGGCGCGTTCTAATTTACTAATTTTTTCGGTCAATTCTTGCACAGGGCGCGTCAGGTTTTGGCGCTCTAATTCTGCACGGCGTTCTAATTCGCGTTCTGCTGTCAGACGCTTGGCTTCTGCGCTTTCTATCATTTGGCGCATCTCTTTACGGAGTTGCTCCAAGAAGTTACTATCTACCTGTGTCGTAGATGAACTGGTCGCATGGAGTAGGTTTTGGTCAGATTCCACCGCGTTCAAACGGCGTTGTAAGATGGTGATGGTTTCTTGTTGTTGATTCAGACGTTCTTCGAGCATGGCGATAGTTTGTTTATCACGTCGCCGTTCTTCATCTAACCATTCTATCATGCGGGCTAATTGACTGATTTCCATTAAGGCACTTTCCTAACCACAATGATTTATCTATTGAGTTGTCCAATAATAAACACCTGTTATTTTGGATGTGCGCTATTATAACATATCCCAATCAATTTTTCTCATCATTGGGCGAAAATTTTACATTCGTATTACAATAGGCGGTGTATCGTTTAACGGCGGGGGAAATAGATAAATGTATTATACACGTCAGAAATTAGAAGATCTTGAAGCACAAGCACTCGCACCTTACGCACTCAAGAGTAAAGATAGCCGAGGTAGATTACATCACGAACACGAGCCGAATTATCGGACTGTGTTTCAGCGTGATAGAGACCGTGTTGTTCATTCGGCGGCGTTTCGGCGCTTAGAATATAAAACCCAAGTTTTCGTGAATGATGTAGGCGATTATTATCGCACACGCCTGACGCATACGCTCGAAGTGGCACAAATTGGGCGTACCATTGCCCGTGCCTTGGGTGTGAATGAAGATTTGGTCGAGGTGATTTGTCTCTCGCATGATTTGGGGCATCCCCCATTTGGTCATGCTGGTGAGGGTGTATTGAACACATTGATGAAAGCCGATGGTGGATTCAACCATAATCAGCAAAGTTATCGTGTGGTGACAGAATTAGAACGGCGCTACCCCAAATGGAAGGGATTAAATTTGACCTACGAGACATTAGAGGGCATTGCCAAACATGAAAGCGAATACGATATTAGCGAAGCGATGGGGTTGAATGCCTCTACACGGGGGAGCATCGAGGCGCAAATTGCCAATATTGCCGATGAATTGGCGTATAATGCCCATGACCTTGATGATGGTTTGTTATCGGGGCTAATTCACCAAGACCAGTTAAAAGAACTCGAATTATGGCGTGTTTTATGTGACCGCCTGAATTGGAATGGGGGACGGATGGATGAAATCACCCGTCATCGTTTTATTCGTGAACAAATCGGTTTACAGGTGGATGATGTGGTCAACCAAACCGAGAAAAATATCGTCACGCATAACATCCAAACGCCGATGGATGCCCAAAATCACACTGCGAACATCGTCTCGCATAGTGAAACGTATATCGGTTTGAACAAGGCGCTCAAAAATTTTTTGTATCAGAATATGTATTATCACCATACGGTGGTGCGGATGGCGAAGCGTGCCGAATTCATCCTTACGGCGTTATTCGAGAGTTATGTCTCTGAACCGCGCCAATTGCCACCCGAATATCGGGCATGGTTAGATGATCAACCGAAAGCACGGGTTGTCACCGATTATTTGGCGAGTTTAACCGATAGAAGCGCCCAACAAGAATATCGGCGTTTATTTGATTCTTTGACGACACTTTGAATGGCGCTATAATTAACATATCAATTGGCTAAAATTGCCCTATCAGCACAAGGGATAAAGTATTTATGTCATCTGAAACTCTTTTGAATAATCGCTATCGGTTGGTCTCGCAATTGGCATCGGGCGGGATGGCGGTGGTGTATAAAGCGATAGACCAATCGTTGGGGCGTACCGTTGCGATTAAAATTTTGCGCCCAAGCCTAACAGTAGATCCAATCTTTGTGGCGCGGTTTCAGAACGAGGCGCGTAGCATCGCCAATCTTGCCCATCCCAATATCGTCACCGTGCATGATGTTGGTAGTCAAGGTCCCACGCACTATATCGTCATGGAATTAGTAGATGGCTCTGACCTAAAAAATATGATTCGGGCGCGAGGTGCGTTGCCACTTGATAAAATACTTAAATTTGGCATCGAAATTTGTGCGGGGCTGGGTTTTGCACATCGTGCGGGGATTGTTCATGCCGATGTGAAGCCTCAAAATGTGTTGCTCACCAAAAATGAAGTCGTCAAAATTACCGATTTTGGTATCGCCCAAGCGTGGAGCGACACCCAACCCCAACAACGCGAATCAGTGGTTTGGGGTAGCCCGCATTATTTTGCTCCCGAACAAGCACAAGGCGAAAAACCCACCGCCGCCTCCGATGTGTATTCGATTGGCATTGTGTTATTCGAGATGTTGACGGGACGCTTGCCATATGTTGGTACAAATCAACAAGAATTGGCGTTGGCGCATATTCGTAATCCCGTGCCGTTGGCGAGCGATGTGAATCCGAATGTGCCGAAAGATTTGGCTGAAATTGTGCGGAAGGTGATGGACAAAGAACCGAATAATCGGTATCGCACCGCCGACCAATTGGGTCAAATTTTGATCGCCTACAAAGAACGGTATGAATCGGGCGGGTCATCCAAAAAAGTGAGCCAATCATCAGGCAATTTTTCGCCCGATGTGACTACACCAAGCCAAAAATTGACATCACCCCAACCCCCACCACAATCGACTATGCCATCGGCATCTGTTCCGCCGATACAGCCCTCACAACCGAATTATTCACAACCACCACAACCGACTGGATTGCCCACACAACGCATGAATATCGCGCCAGAAGCGCCCCGTCCGCCATCACAATCAGCATCGAATAAAGGTGTCCCCGTAGATCCGCGTGTTCATAATGTGTATGCGGGTGGATCGCAGTGGCAAAATAACATACAAGCGCAAAATATCCCGCAGAATATTCCCGCACCTCAACCGAATATGCGTCCTCCCGCGCCACGTCCGATGACATCGCAACCCCTCGGGCGTGAATATGAAGAAGATATGCCAAAAGTATGGGATACAGTCACAATAATATTGGCATTTTTGGCATTTACGGCGGTGGCGTGTTTAGTGCCATTGTATTTGGTCGTCATCACTGCACGTTTAGGGTGAGACTTGTGGTGTGGCAGTTTCTTCGTCACCCGTCATCGAATCGACACCTGTCATGGAATCCACGCCCGTCATCGAATCGGTCATGGCGCTGGTGGCTTCCATGACTTGGTAAG
>DAOTVP010000007.1:0-1938 GCA_034436155.1 Anaerolineae bacterium | reverse complement strand
GTATCCGAATCCCAATCGTGTGTATTATCATTATCGCAAATGGTGTTTAGATGGAACATGGGAACGAATTAATCGCCAGATGGTTTATCTGGAACGTCGCCGTATCGGGCGCTTCCCTCGTCCGAGTGGTGCTATGGCAAATATCGCCGTTTAAGCAACGATTATGTACGCGATACACGGTTTAGTGCTGGTTTTATTTATCTCGCTTCTATTTTCACTCAGAAGACTCGCTGACTTGAGAGCTAAGGGACTTATAAATGACGATGAACATAAAGCTCTAAAACAGAAACTATTCGATAATCTGAGATAGGAAAAAAGTATAACAACCCAAAAGATCATTTATTCTGCAAAATAAAAAGGGCGCACTCAGCGCCCTTCCCTATCATCCGTTTAGTTCAAATTTTCAAAGATGCCCGCGGCACCCATGCCACCGCCGATGCACATCGTCACCATGCCATATTTGGCGTTACGGCGTTTCATCTCGTTCACGATTTGCACCGTCAATTTCGAGCCTGTACATCCCAATGGATGACCGAGCGCAATCGCGCCACCGTTCACATTGATTTTGCTAGGGTCGAGTTCCAATTCGCGGATGACCGCCAACGATTGAGCGGCGAAGGCTTCGTTCAATTCGATTAAGTCAATATCATCTTGTTTGATGCCCGTGCGTTTGAGCAATTTGGGAATCGCCACAATCGGACCCACACCCATAATTTCGGGACGCACACCACCAACGGCAAACCCGACAAACCGCGCCAACGGGGTTAAGCCAAGTTCTTGGGCTTTTTTGGCTTCCATAATGATCACACCCGCCGCACCATCGCTCAGTGGGCTGGAATTACCGGGGGTTACACGACCATTGGTGCGGAAACTCGGCTTGAGCGATGCCAATGCTTCAAGTGTGGTCTCACGGCGTAGGTGTTCATCTTTATCCAGACGCATTTTGATGGTGGTCGGCATTCCGTCTTCGCCGATGACAGTCTCTTCCCATTCAAATGGGACGATTTCGTTTTGGAATTTGCCTTCATCGTAGGCTTTGGCGGCTTTTTGATGACTTTCGTAGGCGAACACATCCATATCTTCACGGCTAATATTCCATTCATCGGCGACACGCTCGGCGGTATGCCCCATACCCATATAGGCGGCGGGCAAATTTTCTGCCAGCCACGGATTCGGGCTGAGATGATGCCCCGTCATCGGCACGAGCGACATGGTTTCTGCGCCACCTGCGATGATGATGTCTGCACCGTTGGCGATGATACGTTCCGCGGCGATGGCGATGGTTTGCAAACCACTGGAGCAAAACCGATTCACGGTTTGCGATGGCACTTCGACAGGCAACCCTGCGCGGAGGGTGATAATGCGCCCGAAGTTCATGCCTTGCGAGCCTTCGGTCATGGCACAGCCGATAATCACATCATCAATCAATTGCGGGTCGAGCTTGCCTTCGGTCTGGCGCATCAATTCTTGGATGACAGTCGCCGCCATATCTTCTGAACGCACATTTTTGGTGCTACCACGCACGGCTTTGCCGACTGCGGTACGGGTTGCCGCTACAATAACTGCTTCACGCATGATATTTTTTCCTCTCAACACTACTTTTCTCTTATATTTTGGAGGGTGTGTATGGTCACACCCTTACGCGAAATGGCTTATGGTTGATGGTGGATTAGGGACGATATACGCTTCGCTAATCGTCCCCTACATGTCCATCCGTTGTATCAGGGACGATACACGCTTCGCTAATCGTCCCCTACATATCCATCCGTTGTATCAGGGACGATACACGCTTCGCTAATCGTCCCCTACATGTCCATCCGTTGTATCAGGGACGATATACGCTTCGCTAATCGTCCCCTACATGTCTATCCGTTGTATCAGGGACGATATACGCTTCGCTAATCGTCCCCTACATGTCCATCCGTTGTATCAGGGACG
>DAOTVP010000006.1:0-7568 GCA_034436155.1 Anaerolineae bacterium | reverse complement strand
CCCGAAACTATCATCGAATCGGGCAACGGCGAAAGCATGAATCAGGTCACAATCCCGCCGTTGGAAGGGGAATTTATTGAATTAGAAAGTTTGCAACAGCAAGCACAACCGATATTTTTGATGGTGGATAGTAACACGGACGATGGTGCTCTATTTGCCTGCGACCCGAATATCGCATCGGATTGTAGCCTACGCGGGGCAATTTCGAGGGCAAATGCAGACCCATCCAATCATTATGTTATTCGAGTACCCAACAACACCTATAGTTTACAATATGGGACTATAACCCTTTCAGGGCATATCACACTGGTTGGTGATGATTTTTATACACAACCACAACAAGCACGCGCCATCATCCAACCAAGTGTGATGACAGGCTCATTATTCTCTATCACCAATGCAGATGTGACCTTATACAATCTGACCTTCAACAATGGTGTAAATGGGATGGTGATAACAGGAAGTCAGGTTGGTATCTATCACAGTCGATTTGAAGAGAATGCTGCTGGTTTAACAGGTGGGGCAATTTCTGTCACCTCACCAAATACTTCCGCTATTCAAATTGTAGATACTGTTTTTACACAAAACACCGCTCCGCGTGGTGGTGCGATATATATTGATGCAGACGCACAGACCAGCGACTTAATTATTAGTTGTTCAACATTTGACAGAAATTTAGCCGAATATGGTGGCGTGATTTATACCTCAACTCCTGCACAAGTCATTGGGTCAATTTCATATAGCAATTTTTATAATAACACAGCTATCTTTAGTGGTGGTGCGATTTACAGCGAGGTCAATTCGGCAATTCAAATCCGATGGAGTTATGCTACATCGCCGACATTTTCAGGCTTTGCCAATTATCATGCCCCTAATTCGATTATCAATGCACCGATGGCGATTGAGAGTTATAATGAGCCTGTGATTTTTGACCCTAGTATAAGCGAGTGTAGTGTCCCGCCACCGCCTAATCCCACCCTCACGGTAAATGATTATATCAATGAACTCGCTAAATACGGCATTATTGCTTTTGCAGGTGGTGTACCAACCCAACCAATTGAGGTTTGGGATAGGATTAATCAACAATACATGATAGTAAATTGGAATTCTGCGGGTATTACATGGACAATTCAAGAACTACAAGAAATTTTGCAAGGCGTTTATGATACCGCGGAAGCGTTTTATTTACTCAAATATGGGGTTTCATCTGGTGAGGGCGGAAACGGGACAAAAACCCAACAATTGTTTAAGAATGTGATGTCAACACAAGGTATATGGCGCGATTGGAACGGGGTTATTCATGATGGATTTTTCTTATTGCGTGTTCAAAATACTTTTGTTTATAGCAATGCCGACTTGTGCAATGGTTCGGGTGATGAGGGTTGTACATCCAATAATTGGGGGGCAATTGGTTTATATGGTAATTATTCTTTTAACAACTCAAATAGTATCAAATATACCCTTGTCCACGAGTTAGGGCATCGCTTTGATAATCAAAGTGGTGTAGGTGATACAAAACGGCTATCAAATTATGTGGATGGTCAGGTTGATGATCCTAATAATCTCTTTGCGGATGATAGAGTAGATATTGTTATTGAGGATTGTAATGGAAACAGAGTAATGGGGCGTGCATCAGGAGCCGGAACAGGGGCTGAATGGCTTAGAGGTTATCGCGGCTGGGGTGATGTAGCCACTTTTAACAGTCAAACCAATCGATTTAATTTAACAACATTTCAACGTAACCCTCTTGAAGTGAATTTGCCATCAGACCAAACACTTGAAATTGAAGAGGCTTCTGCTGATATGTTTCTCAACTGGGTGTATCGACGCATAACAGATAAATGGACTAATGTTTCTGCGTGGGTTGATTTTGAAGATAAAGATGGTATTAAAAGAGATGCCAATAAGATTCCTTTATATTGTGGATTGCCCGATTTTTATTCTACAGATTGGAATAATGAAACCAATCCTGATGAGGCATGGAGACTATTACACAATTTATCTCCAACATGGTCAGGATTTAAAAATATCGCGCCAGATAGAGTTAATGAAACTTGGGTTTTTACATCTCCTATATATGATTTTGATTTAGATTTGTTTGGAACAACTAGATCAAGTTTATCAGGAAATGCACGTTACTGGTGGATGGAAAAAACGCTAAAGAACATTTTCAATCAGAAACCTACTTGGAATTAAGGATATAATCTATGAAATCTGTGATGATATTATTTTCATTCATTTTGATGTCGTGTTTTTCTCATACAAGTGCAGTAACAGCTAATGATGTTTCACTAATCAAATGGAATAATGATGGCACAAAATTAGCATTAGGATACTTTGATGGTAGTTTTAAAATTGTTCGGTCAAATGATATGATTATTCTCTTTCAACAACCAAGCAGTGATACATATATTAGTGCCTTTGCATGGAATAATGATGGCACAAAATTAGCAGTTGGATATTATAAAAAGCGTGTAGATATTTGGGATGCAATAAGTTTTCAAAAACTTATCACGCTACAAACAGGTGATAACGAGATTGCTTATTTAAATTGGGAACTTGATGATGCCTTATTTGTTGGTGATGGAGGTGAACTTCCAACAATAAAGTTTGATACTAATACAGGAAACATATTGGAACGCTATCCTATTAATTACAATCGAATTCAAATATTGTCTAATTCTATGGCAATGACGAATAATACTAGACAGGTTATCTTTATCAACCTTGCTGATATGAGTTTTATTAATGAATTAAGTTTTGTGGATATTAATCACATCCGAATGATTAAAGCATCTCCGAGCCGTGATATTCTTGTAGTTGGTTTTATTGACAATAACCTTCATATTGTAGACATGCAATCTCTAGAAACATTGGCTGTTTTGGATGGTGGAGAAGTTAAATTTGGTTATAATGGCATTGTGGACATCGCTTTTAATGAAACTGGATCGCGTTTGTTCACAATAACACAAACAGGCACGATACGCTCATGGGACACTTCTACATGGCAACTGATTGAAAGTACAGAGCTAGATACATTGACATTTATGGCTGATTTCTCTCCTGATACAACTCAAGTCACCTATGCTGAATGGGAACAGGGACCGCAAATCTTCATGCGCGATTTATGTGATTTTGTTGCGCCTGACGTAACCACCTTGCTCACTATCATGCCACAAGCCAACACATTCGGCGAAGAAGCGCAAATCTGCCTCACCGAAAACGCCACCTACACCCTCACCGCATCGTTGCCCAACATTACAGGGGATATTACCGTCATCGGCAACGGGGCGCAAATTGTCATGACGGGCGGTAGTCGCATATTCAATGTGACCGCTATTGGTAGTTTGCATCTGAAAAATGTGGCGCTATCGGGTGGTGTGGCGGATGAAGGCGGTGCGATTTACAACGCGGGCGATTTGACACTTGACGATGTGACCCTGCAAAATCATTCTGCCGTGCGCGGTGGCGCGATTTACAACGTGGGCAATTTGGTCATGAATGGCGGTGCGATACAGAATAACAGCGCGTCTGAATTCGGCGGTGGGATTTATAACATCGGCGACATGCAACTGGACGGCGTGAATATCCGCGATAACACCGCGCCAGAGGGGAGTGGGGTGTATCAGGGAGAATAAGGGCGCGATTTGAGGATGCGCTTCTCGCCACCAACGGAAATCACACCCGAACCGACCCCCGAATTCGTGCTGAATTATGATGCCTCGTGCCTGCCAAATGTGACCCCACCCGAAACTATCATCGAATCGGGCAACGGCGAAAGCCTCAATCTGTTGAGCGTCCCGCCGTTGGAAGGGGAGTTTATTGAATTAGAAAGTTTGCAACAGCAACCAGCCCTTACATGCACTGGTTTGCCTGATGAGCCAATTTGGTGTTTGATATTGAAGAACACGGATGTATTTACCTATCAGGAAGGCGGTAAACTGAAATCGGTCAATCGGGTTGATGATATTATTTATGAATTCGAGCATCCAATTCTGAGTTATATGGGCGGTATTTCACAACCTTCATGGGGTGTTTTACCGAATGGTGAATACCGTCTTGCTTTTCAGTGTAGAGCATCTGTTGGCATCAACTTAGTCTGTTTCTGGGATTCGGCAACGAACACTTACAATTATTCATCTGGCGGAAGCACATTTGGAGAGATTCATATATCGCCGAATGGTTATCAAATTGCTCATGCAAGTCGATATGGTTGGCAACTTACTCCGTCTATTTATGTCGCTGATATTACGGATTTGAACAATCCTAGTTCGTATAACATTTTAGAGCGATTATCGTCGAATTGGTCAAACTCACAAATTCTATATACTGTTTCAAACACGATTCCACGCCAATTTATCACATCCGATGGAATTACCATTCCCGATGATGAAAATCTGTTGTATCCCTATTTTTATGATGTTCGTGAAGGTGAGATACTCTATTGGCGACAAAATGGGTCTAATAACTATCAATTGGTATATCGAGATGCGAGTGGAAATATCGCCCTGGTTCCATCAATATTTTCATCACCATTTCCTGTGATGTGGTCGCCACATGGCGCAGAAGCGCGTTTTGTCATGATGCAAACAGGACCCGGATTATCTGTTTGTGTGGATTTGATAGATATGATTGCAGGGATTCAAACGAACATAAATTGTAAACCGACCAGTTCATTTGCAAGTTGGCAAACAGGTATTGATTTACGTCCTTATTTTTTTAATTGCCTCAATCCAGACCCGTATAAACCAGACTTTGAGGCTATTGATTTGTGTATCAGCGAATTGGCAGAGTATGGCATTATTGCGTATCCTGATGGTTTGCCCAGTGAGGCGGAGCGCCCGAATGGTATGCCTTGGTTACTAGGGACGCAATATCAACGCGCATGGACTGTTACCGAATTACAACAAATTTTAATTGGTGTGCAGAAAACGGCGAAGGCGTTCTATATCTCTAAATTACAAATCAACACAGCTTCAGTTGATGCGAGAGCATTAAATGGCACAAGTGATGCCGAAAAAGAATTTTTTGCTACCATTATGGATGCAGTTGATTCGAATTTGAATGGGTTTTATGTTCTGCGGGTAACAAATGATTTTGAATACGGTCCAGCAGAAGCACAGGGATGTGATTTTGAGGACTTAGCCAGAGGGATTGATACAGCCGATGAAGCCTGCACCAGCAATAGTTACTTTGCTATTGCTTTCTATGGTCAATTTTACCCTGCGAATAACTCGGCTAATATCGAATATACCTTTGTGCATGAACTTGGTCATCGGTTTGAAAACCAAAGCCGAATCGGACCAGTCCCAAATCAACCCATCCCAGGCCTACAAGAATATGTGCGTGCAACAATGGAATTTACAGGTTCGTTAAATGCAGAGCCGTTGAGAGATTGCAAACAAAATGTAGTCATGGGGTATTCAGGTAGATTACAACGCTGGACACGCGGTTTCAGAGGATGGGGCGATTTGGCATTAGAAGGTGCTAAGGGGGTTCGATTCCAACAAAATGCCGATTATACGTATACAGAGACAACCGCTGATATGTTCTTAAATTGGGTTTATCGAAGAAATACAGATGTATATAGCAATTTATCCCAAGATCGTTGCGCTGTACCTGCATTTACAACGAGGTCATGGCGAACTTTACATGATCAAGATGCTTGGGACGGTTTTAGGAATATAACTGATTTCAATGATGGATTTGTGTCTATTACCCCTGTTTATGATTTTGACTGCGAAAACCCATCACAGTATCCATCATGTGAAAATCCTCGTGAAAGATTATCAGGAAATGCTCGATATTGGTGGATGGAACAAAAAATGCAATTGATTTTTGATGCACATCCACAATGGACTATACAGGAGTAAATCATGAAACTTGTAACTATACTATTGTTTATGCTATTCTGCCTTCAAATCACCCATGCACAGCCGATTACCCCGCGAGACCCCGATGATATTAGTGGGATTCAATGGAGTCATGATGCCAGTAAATTGGCAATCGGGTATTATAATGGTCACTTTCAGGTGTTTAATACGAGTGATATGACCTTAATCTTCCAAGATAATCACGCTAATATACCTGTGAGATTTTTTGGTTGGAGTCCCTCTGGTACGCGGTTAGCCGTTGGTTATCTTGAAGGAGCAATAGATATTTGGGATATGACAACTAGGATAAAAGAATTATCTATACCCGTTGGTAAACAAGGCTCGGGTTCTCTTACATGGAGCTTTGATGAGAATTATCTATTTGTTAGCGGAGATATAGACATGCCTACACTTCGTAAGTATGATATGAATAATGGTAGTCTGGTTGACTCTTTTTGGAATGGTGCAATTGTTGAATTAGTTTTTATAAATGACGGGAATCAAGTTGTTGCTTTAGATTATGATTTTATTATTTTTATCAATCCCAATGACTTAACTCGTGAATTTTTCCCGATTGATAATCCATCACAACCTCTACCCCTACCTAGGGCAACAGCAATTAGTTTACACCCTAGCCAAGCGTTTATTGCCATTGGGCATAGTAATTATCAGGTTGCTATTTGGGATTTAGAGACGAAACAAATTACAACCATACTGGACGCTGGGATGCCCTTTAATGATATATATGGTGTGACAGATTTAGCATTTAATGCAACAGGGACGCGCTTATTTGCAGTCACTTATGAAGGAATTATCCGTTCTTGGGATACTAGCACATGGCAACTTATCGAGGAAACCGATATTGATGGTCTTATCCTCAATGCCGATTTTTCGCCCGATGCAGGACAACTCGCATTTGGCGACTTAGAACAAGATGCACAAATATTCATACGTGATTTATGCGATTTTGTTGCGCCTGACGTAACCACCTTGCTCAATATCATGTCACAAGCTAACACATTTGGTGAAGAAGCGCAAATCTGCCTCGCCGAAAACGCCACCTACACCCTAACCGCATCGTTGCCCGACATCACAGGCGATATCACCCTCATCGGCAATGGGGCGCAAATCGTCATGACGGGTGGTAATCGGATATTCAATGTGACCGCAACGGGCAGTTTGCATCTGAAAAATGTGATGCTATCAGATGGTGTGGCGGATGACGGCGGTGCGATTTACAACGCGGGTGATTTGACCCTCGACGATGTCATCCTGCAAAATCACTCTGCTGTGCGCGGTGGTGCGATTTACAACGCGGGCAATTTGGTCATGAACGGCGGTGCGATTCAGAATAACAGCGCGTCTGAATTCGGCGGTGGCATCTATAACATCGGCGACATGCAACTGGACGGTGTGAATATCCGCGACAACAATGCCTCACAGGGCAGTGGGGTGTATCAGGGAGAATAAGGGCGCGATTTGATGATGCGCTTCTCGCCACCGACAGAAATCACACCCGAACCGACCCCCGAATTCGTCATGAATTATGATGCCTCGTGCCTGCCAAATGTGACCCCACCCGAAACTATCATCGAATCGGGCAACGGCGAAAGCATGAATCAGGTCACAATCCCGCCGTTGGAAGGGGAATTTATTGAATTAGAAAGTTTGCAACAGCAAGCACAACCGATATTT
>DAOTVP010000005.1:0-5813 GCA_034436155.1 Anaerolineae bacterium | reverse complement strand
TATTTGTACCATTGCGTACGATGTTAGTGCTTCCACAACGACTACAGGTATACGTGATAGTTTCTTGTATCATGGGAAGCATTATCATCTCTCATCACTTACTTTTCAACCACTACCCTCGTAAAAAATTTTGTAGAACTTAAACAGGTCATATTCCGTTATAATGAGGGCATGTTTATCGGGTCATCATTAAAAAGAGGTTTTCCTATGAAAAATAAACGCTTGCCCATATTGTTAGGGATGATTGGCGTGGTCGCCGTGTTGGGGATTTTTGTGCTGGTCTTGCTCAATCCGCGCGAATTGACCGATGCCGATTATATCGAGCGACTCGTCCCCGCACGTCATTTTCCCAGCGATGTCTGGACACGTAAACAAGCCGATGCCGAAAATTTTAGCCGTACCACCGTCGAACTCAATCGCACCGAGCCAACCAGCTTGGTATTTCTGGATTTTCTGCGTTTCGATGCCAGCAATCCCCAGCCAGAAACGGCGTTGATTGCCAGCCAACGAGTCGATGATGCGTGGATTGCCAACGCCCTCAGCAGTTATAATGTCTCGCGTCGTGTGAAGAGTTGCACGTTTGGCGATGTTCGCCTATATGAATATGATGCAATCATCGAGCGTATCGCGTATAATTTGCGTTATTGGGTGATTCCGATAACCCCACTTCGCACCGCCACGTTGATTGTCGCGGTGACGGTGGATAATCGCCCGTATTTTGACGAATTATCAAGCACACTCCGCCCCGATGAAGCGGCGTGTCCATAAGGCGAAAAAATTTTTATGAATATCACATATCAGCACGGCGAAAATAGTTATCATCTCAATTTAGAAGCGGGTGGTGATGGTGCGTATACCATCACCATCAACGGCACAGCATACGAAATTCACGCTACCGCGTTGCATCACGGCGCGTGGCTTATCACCTGGGATGGCGGGCGCGAGGTGGTCTATACCGCCCAAAATGGCGCAGAACGCTATGCCCATGCCGATGGTCGGAGCATGACATTCACGCAACCCTCGCCACAAACGCGCAAACGCAAACGCGCAGGTGGCGGTGATGATTTGACGGCACAGATGCCCGGTAAGGTGGTGGATGTGTTGGTGACTACGGGCGATGCCGTGAAAAAAGGGCAGACGCTGGTGCTTTTAGAGGCGATGAAGATGGAAATCCGCGTCAGCGCCCCGCATGATGGTGTGATAAAAGGGGTGTATGCCCAAAAAGGGGATGTGGTCGAGCGTGGTCAACGCTTGGTCGAAATTGGGGAATAAACGATGACAGATAGGGCATGGCAAGCCATTTTTGAGCATTATCAGATTGATAATCATGATTTTGATACAGCCCCTTACTATCTGAGTGCCAATGATATAAAAAGGCAACCAAACAATTTGAGGCGACTGGAGAACGTGAAGCCCGTATTTTATGCAAACAAGATACACGCGAGAGTCGCCCTGAATTATTCAAGCAATTAGGGCTTTTTATTTTACCGATTAAAAACGGTTTGTATGCCATCATACGCGGTGAGGGATATGTAGATTTGCCAGAAATCACATCTGACCCGCTTTATCATCAGTCTATTTTGAACTTTCCACTAGAAACAGTTTGGCAAGGCAATTCAGAAATGCAACATCTCGATTATGCCTATGCGGTTAGTCTTGTGAGGACATTTATGGATGACCCCTCATTGGTATTGACGATTCGGGGTCGAAAATATACCCCTCAATTTAGTTTTCGTGTGAATCATCATGTTCTCAGTGTAGAAAGTGTTCAAACAGAAGTGGATGCGGGCTATGAAGGTCAACATCAAGTCGTCTTGGTAGAGGCTAAAAATACACGTACAAAAAATGTGATTATAAGGCAATTATTTTATCCTTATCGGCAATGGTCACAAACAACAACCAAGCAAGTTCATCCCTTATTTTTTGAACGACAAGGTAAAGAATATCATTTTTGGCGGTTTGCATTTGCTGACGAAGAAGATTATGCTAGTATTCAATTAGTGGATGCAAAACGTCTGATTTTAGTGGAAGGCTCATAACCATGCTCACGCCACCCCTCAAATGGGCAGGCGGAAAACGCTGGCTTATCCCACATCTAACCCCCATCTGGCAATCCTATTCGCACATGCGACTGGTTGAGCCATTTTGTGGCGGGTTGGGGGTTGCCCTCAGCCTCAATCCGAGACGCGCCTTGTTGAACGACATCAATCCCCATTTGATTAATTTGTATCACTGGATGCAACGCGGATTTGATGCGGTGGATTTATCACCAGATGATAACAACGAATCCACTTTTTATGCCAAACGCGAACAATTCAACACGGCGATAAAACAAAATCGCGCTAAAACGCCCGAATCGGCGCTGTTATTTTATTATCTCAATCGGACGTGTTATAACGGCTTATGCCGATTCAACCGCAAGGGGTTATTCAATGTGCCATTTGGGGCATATAAACACATTCCGTATCTGACCAAAAATGGATTTGACCAATACAAACCCCTATTCGCACAATGGGAATTTTCATGTGCTGATTTTGGGTCATTACAAATTCAGGATGACGATTTTTTGTATATAGATCCACCCTATGATGTGCCGTTCACCAGTTATGCCAAAGAAGATTTTTCGTGGGATGACCAACGCCGATTAGTTCGATGGTTGGCGAATTATCCAAATCCGATGGTCGTATCGAATCAGGCGACATCGCGCATCATCGCCTTATATGAGGGGGCAGGGTTTGAAATCACCCTGTTATCTGCCCCACGTCGCATCAGCAATAATGGCGATCGAACACCTGCCCAAGAAATGTTGGCATACAAAAATGTGACCATCGCACCAACAGACACTCCTCAGCATCAATTATCGCTATTTTGAGCCGATAAAATTGGCATAACATGGCAATAGGCACATGGAGTATGATTAACTCTATGCGTCTATGCACATCTAAAGGTCAATTTTTCTGTGATACAACAAATTACCAGCACCGCTACATTTAGGGCTATCCAAACCGACCCCAAAGTACGTTCTTATTGGGTGGTGGGGATAGCATTGGTCTTTGCCACCATCGCGCCCATCGGTATCAGAGCCGCCCAACAATTGGGGATGCCGTTTCAGGCGGTCGTGTTTTGGCGATTATTTCCCGCGTTTATCATCCTCACACCGTTCATCTTACGGCGCTATCATCATCAACTGACACGAATCCGCAGACGTGATGTCATGTTTATCATCTTTGCGGGGATTTTGCTGGCTGTCCACTTCAATTTTTTGGCGGCATCACTGGCGTACACCTCGATTTTGGTGTCGCAAGTCATCACCAATACGGGTCCGCTGTGGGTCGCCATTTTAGAGATGACCTTCCTCAAAGAAAAGTTAGGCAAGTGGGTCATCATCGGCATTTTTATCGCCTTAGCAGGCGGTATCGTTATCGCACTTGCGCCATCTATCGAAGCGCCACAGGTAGTCGAGACGGCAGTTCGTCCAGATACACTGCCAGACCCAAATCCGTTACTCGGTGATATTTTAGGCTTAGGGGCGGCGATTGGCGGGGCGATGTATTTGTTGATTGGTCGGCGGGTGCGCTCACGGGTATTGTTGTTGCCGTATATTTGGATGGTGTATGGGATTGCATCTGTCACCAGCCTAATTATCGCCCTATTCAGCCAAGAATCGTTATTCGGATATGTGCCAGAGGCATTTTTATGGGCGTGGGCAGTGGCAATTTTTGTAACTCTATTCGGACACGGCGCATTTAATTATGCGCTCGGATACTTGCCCGCTACCATCGTGAGCATTTCCTCACAAATCATATCGGTCTTGGCGGCGATAGTGGCATTTTTATTCTTCGCAGAGACCCCTCTCATCTTCGAAATTATCGGGAGTATGGTGATTATCGGCGGGGTGGTACTCTCTATCGTAGGGCAACGAAAAGGGATAAAATAGAGGCGAATTGTATTTGTCGACGATTATATCGTCCATTACAAAATTGCACTTTTTATTTCTTGATTGGATGAATATGCAATCGTAGCCGAGTATTGTATGTTAACTATTGCCCAAGCATTGGAATTAGAACCTTTTCGTGGGGCGCGGGTGGTCGCAGGTCGGCATAACCTCGATCGTCCAATTGGATATGTGCATAACGGTGCTGTGCCAGAGGTCGCGCATTGGTTGAATGGTGGGGAACTCATCCTCACCACCGCCTTCAATATCCCACAAGATGCCGATGGACGGCGTGATTATATTCGGGCGCTCGATGCTAAAAATGTGGCGGGTCTCATCATCGCAGTCGGACAACGTATCGATTTTGCCCCGCCAGAGATGGTCGAAATCGCAGAAGCGCATGGTTTTCCGCTCATCGAAATTGATTACACGGCGAAGTTTGTCGAGATGGCGCGGACTGCCAACGAAATTATCGCCCAAGATAAAATGGATATGGTACGGCGGGCGTTACATATCCACAAAACGCTCACCCATTTGGTCTTGGCGGGCGGGACGATTACCCAACTTGCCACCGATATGGCAGACCTAATTCAACAATCGGTCAGTATCGAAAATGACCGTTTCGAGGCGCTCGCCAATGCCAATATCGGCAAGGTAGATGAAGCACGGCGTTATACCCAACAATATGGGCGCACCGACCCGCGCCTTGTCAATGCGCTCGAAAGCGATATTTTGCCCGAAATTCGTGCCACCTTGCGCCCAGTTTTCATCCCCAAAATGCCTCATGTCGGATTAGAGATGGAGCGCATCCTCGCGCCGATTGTGGTGCAGGGGCAGATTTATGGTTATTTGTGGGTGATTGCTGATGGGCGCGAATTGAACGAACTCGATTATCTCGCCATTGAAAGCGGGGCGACCATCGCCGCGCTCATGCTTATCCACCAAGAATCGTTACAAGGTGCAGAATCGGCGCTCAAGGGCAATATTTTGGCGCGGTTGGTGCAAGGCGAGATGAGTGGTATCAATCTGCTCACCGACCAAGCCTTGCGGTTTGGTTTGGATTTACGCAAGCCGTTTCGGGCGGTGGTGGTGGATTATATCGGCGCACCATCGGCGCAAGTCGTCTCGCTCAATCGGCGTTTGGGCAAGGTGTTGACTAACGCCGTTGTTGGGCAATATGCGGGGCAGGTGATGATGTTGGTGCAAGCCAACCAAGACCTGACGGGCATCGCCAAGCATATTTTCGCCGAAGCCGAAGCGCACCCAGTTGCCTATCCGTTACGGTTGGGCGTGAGCGCGGTGCATACAGGTGCGAAACAAGCTCAATATGCTTATAGCCAATGCCGTGAGGTGTTGCATATCGCCACCCGCCTCTATCCCGATGAGCGCGTGGTGTATTTTGACCAATTGGGATACATCCATACGTTGTATTTGGCGGGGCATACCGCCCTCAAAGACAATCCACACATCCCCACCTTGCGTCAATTGCAAGCTGAGCAACAAGCCGATTTGTTTCATACGTTAGAGACCTATTTAGACGCGGGTGGTAACGGCGTGAGTACCGCCGAAATGTTGCACATTCACCGCAGTACGCTGAATTATCGGCTAGAGCGGATTCAAGAGATTTGTGATGTCAAATTGTCTGACCCCATCGCCCGTATGAATTTACAGATGGCGCTGAAATTGCTCAAATTATTTGATACACAATAGCCCATAAAACATGACTTGTGCATTCTAATCATTAGATCAGCACTGTTTGAGATAGAACTAATTTAAACTAATTGTCAAAAGATGTCTGAGATTGATTAGAGCAAAAACCAGATGATGCCCACCTAAGAAATGGGCATCTTTACGGTCATCCCGCACATGCAAGGCACGG
>DAOTVP010000004.1:0-19920 GCA_034436155.1 Anaerolineae bacterium | reverse complement strand
TCGCCCTTGCCCGTGTCTATCATCCACCAGAGGAGCATCCCCTAACCATGCGTATCGGTATTGATTTCGGCACAACCAATTCGGCGGTGGCAGTGTACTCTGCCAATCAACTCCAAGCGATTATCATAGACCCGCAAAATGAAAACCCCAATGTATTACCCTCGTTACTGTATGTAGACCGTGAGCAAAAACAGACGCTCGGCATCCGCGCCGCCATGCGCTATCTCCAACACGAGACGGGCAGGGCGGTGGCATGGCGCAAGCGTAAAGTCGGGGAGGCGGAGGTGGTCGTCTCTGGTCGTGGCGCAGATGCGTTGGTATTTGTGCAGGAATTATTCGGGTTAATCGATGAAAACGCGCACGGGCGCTTGTTGCAATCGATTAAGACGCGCCTACGCGATCCGTATTATGACGGCACGCGCATTTTTGACCGTTTTTATACGTTGGATGAACTCATCGCCGTGTTTTTGAGGCAGATGAAAGCCCAAGCCGAAGCGGTGATAGGCGAGGCGTGTGATGAGGTGGTCATGGGGCGACCCGTCAAATTTTCGGATGAGGCGTATGTCAATGTTCGTGCCGAAGAAATTTTGTATAAAGCCGCCCGTTTGGCTGGTTTCAAGCATATCACCTTCGCCGAAGAACCGCTCGGTGTGACGTATCTGGAACACATCCGTAGCCCCAAGCGCGAATTGGTTTTCGTGTTCGATTTTGGCGGTGGCACGCTCGACCTGACGCTGGCGGAAATCGGTGGCGATGCGCCGCCGAATGTGATCGCCACGCGGGGCGTTCTGCTCGGTGGGGATGATCTCGACAAGCGCATCATGCAATACTTGCAGAAATATTTCGGCAAGGATGTGGTCATCGGCAAAGAAAAAATTCTGTTCCCGTATGACATGTTGGAATTGCTCGAATCGTGGCAGACCATGCCCGAACTCTCCAAGCCTCAATACATGCAACGCATCAAAGAATTTCAAGAAAAACCGTTGCCAACGCGCATCCGCAAAATTTTATCGGCAGTCGAGACGCTCGCCAAAGAGAATTTGGGCTATAGCCTATTCCGCCAAATCGAAAACGCCAAGCGCGATTTATCCAGCAAAGACAGCACGCAATTGCGCTTTATTCACGGCGATATTCAGATTGATGAAATCCTCACCCGCGACCGTTTTGAGCGCCTCATCGAAGGCGATGTGCAAAAAGCACGCGAGGGCATCGAATTGCTGTTGGCAGAGGCGAATATCTCTGCCGATAAAATCGATGTCGCCCTGCGGACAGGCGGGTCATCGCTCGTGCCAGCCTTCGCCAATATGCTGGCGGATGTATTCGGCGAACACAAATTGCGTAGCCTAGACCCGTTGGTGTCGGTGGTGGGCGGGATGGCGGTCATCGCCGCCACAGCGACGCGCCCCGTCCCGCCGTATGTGATTCGATATGAGGATGAGCAGAACATCATCGTCTCGGATATTCGCACCCAAAGCGAAGTCGGATGCGAAAAATACGAGATGCACATCGGCGCGAAAGCCTATATGGATACGGGTTACAAAATCACCAAATGCCCCGTCATGTTTTGCGGATTGCCCGCCTTGCGGATGAGCCAGCAAGAGCGCAATGTGCGCGGTCAGGATTGGGTGCGCTTCACGCTACACCGTCCAGCACGGGTGTATGTGGCGTACGATGCCAGCGTCCAGCCTGATGCCTTGCCGTTATGGTTGCGCGATTATCAGGTCGAAAATTGGCTCATCGAAGTGGATGATGAATGGTACGGTGTGCGGGCGTTGCGCGTGTATCGCAAAGAATACGAAGCGGGCGAGGTGATACTGGGCGGGAATTGCTACGAAAAAGACATGCCCATCAGCTACGTGACAGTGATACAGGCATTGGTAGACTGAAATTTCATCCCACCAATGCCGATGCGCCCACCGCGCTATTGCTCACCTGCGGATGCGTAATCTGTAATCCGTGTGTGATGAAATCGGCGCAACGGGTTTGAATATCCTCGTGCAAACGGGGCATGAGCCACTCGCTTATCGCCGATGCCATGCCCCCGCCGATAATCAGTATCTGCGGGTTGAGCATGGTGCATGACCATACGCCGAGTGTACAAATGGTGCTGATGATGGTATCCAATGCCAGACGTGCGCTTAT
Organism: Anaerolineae bacterium; assembly: GCA_034436155.1. Taxonomy (GTDB): domain Bacteria; phylum Chloroflexota; class Anaerolineae; order Aggregatilineales; family Phototrophicaceae. The sequence continues at coordinate 17,778 of DAOTVP010000004.1, read as the reverse complement.
ATCGCCCTCGCGGACTAAATTCAGTACCGCGTGCGTGTCGGTGACGGGTAGCTTAACCTGTTTGGCGACAAATGATAACCCACTGCCCGATGCGACTTGTTCGATAATCGTGCCGTCTGGTTGGCGGATTTGCCCCAGCTCCATCGCCATACCGCGAAATCCGCGTAGCAGTTGCCCATTCACCAACGCCGCCGCACCTAACCCTGTCCCGATAGCGATATAAATCACATCCGATTTGCCCTGTGCCACGCCGTAGCGCGTCTCGCCGATGAGCGCCGCCCGCACATCATTTTCGACCACCACGCGCCGATTCAGACGGTTTATCAACATATTTTGCAGGGGGATATTCTCCCAACCCAAATTGACCGCCCGTTTGATGACCCCGTTTTCGACCACGCCCGCACATCCCACGCCGACAGGGATATCATCCCCCGCGCCGATTTGTGATAACGCCGTGGCGATGCGGTCTATCATATCCTCTACACCGTCAGGCGCATTGGTGGGGATGCGCGTATGTGCGATGACCGCTCCATCATCCGCCACCCGCGCCAATTCGATTTTTGTGCCACCAATATCTATGCCGATGCGTTCCATCATTCACCGTGTCACTGTGACTTTGCTCAACCCACGCGGACTATCCACAGGCAACCCGCGCACCATGGCTTGGTGCATGGCGAAAATTTGACCGGGTATGACGGCGACCATCGGCGACATCCATTCGGGCATGTCGGGGATGGGCATGATTTTTGTGCCAAAATCGAGCGCCTGTGGGTTATTGCTGATGACCATCATCTCGGTGTTGCGGTCTTTGAGTTTGGTCATGAGGTCTATCATAGTCGGATACGGCACGCCGTTGGGCGCGATGGTGATAATCGGCACATCGCGGTTGGTGATAGCGATGGGTCCGTGTCGAAAATCGGCTTCGCTATAACCTTCGCCCGTGAGCGAACACAATTCTTTCACCTTGAGGCTGATTTCAAACGCGGTGGCGTAATGATACCCGCGCCCGATGACGGCGAATTGTGTCATATAGCGATACCGTTCCGCCCATGTGGCAATCGATTCGCTCATTGCCAGCGTTTCGGTCATCAGGTGGGGCAGGGTATCCAGTTGCGAGCGCATATCGGCATTATCTGCCAATTCCACCACCAGCGAGGCGATCGCGCCCAATTGTGCGGTATAGGTTTTGGTGGCGGCGATGCTGATTTCTTCGCCCGCCATCAGATTGATGTGATGTTGTGCGGTCTGGGCGATAGGTGAGGCGGGGTCGTTGGTGATGCCCACCGTCAACGCGCCGTTTTGGTTGGCATCGGCTAAGACTTGGCGCACATCGTCCGATTTGCCACTCTGCGAAATGCCGATGACCAACGCCCGCGCCAAATTGGGCGGTTGTTCGTATAGCGTATGCAACGAGGGGGTGCTTAACCCTGCATACAGCCCCGTCACCGCGCCGAACAGATATTGTCCGTAACGGGCGGCGTTATCCGATGTGCCACGCGCCGCGATGACCACATACTGCGGGTTATACTCGCGGATTTTTTGGGCGATTTTGGCGATATGCTCACGCCCGTCGCTGATGAGCCGTGCTAAGACGGCGGGTTGTTCGTGAATTTCTGTGTATAGGTGCATGTGTGTTTTTCCTTATATTTGCGAGAGGCTCAAAGCCTCTCGCTACCCGATTTTGGAAGCCCACTGAAGGGGCTATTTTTATCTAATTTTGAGGTAAATATTTATCATACAGGCGGATGTTAGCGCCTTTCGTGTGCTTGATGTGTTTAGCTGAGGGTTTTGAACCCTCAGCGCCGATACACCACATCGCCACCGACCATCGTCAGATGCACGTTGAGGTCATCATCTAACAAGATTAAATCGGCGCGTTTGCCCGTTGCGATGCTCCCCGTGTGTTGGTCTATTCGTATGGCATGGGCGGCATTCAGGCTGGCACAGCGCCACCCATCGGCATAGGCGATACCCGTAAACTGCATAAAATTCCTCACCGCCATATCCATCGTCAGCGTGCTACCCGCCAATGTGCCGTCATCCAAATACACCGAATCGCGCACTGTCACCGTCCGACCATCTTGGAGATAAGTCGTCCCGTGTGCTAATCCCGCACCACGCACGGCATCGGTGATGATGATGGTGCGGTTTATCCCCTTATTGCGATAGAATAGGCGCACCACATCCGGATGCACATGCACACCATCGGGGATGATTTCACAATACAAATCATCACAGAGCAGGGCAGTGCCAACCGTCCCCAATTCGCGGTGATGCAATGGGCGCATGGCGTTAAACGTGTGCGTGGTGTTGGATATGCCCGCCTCTATGCCCGCACGCATATCGGCTTGGGTGGCATCGGTATGCCCCGCCGATGTGATGATGTTATGCGCGGTACAATGACGGATGAGCGATAGGTTTTCCTCAAATTCGGGCGCGATAGTCATGAGTTTGATGACCCCTGTAGATTGCCAACGGGCGAATTCATCTATATTGGCACGGCGGATGAGATGCGGATTTTGCGCCCCCGCTTTATTGGGATTCACATATGGACCCTCGACATGAGCGCCCCAAATATGAGCGCCGATGGTCTCTGTGGTTTGGCGCTGTTGAGCGTGTGCCACACGGCGCAAGGCGTTATAAATCGAGTCGCCGTCCGCCGTCCATGTGGTGGGAAAAAATCCGGTCACGCCATGCGAGGCATAAAATTGTGCCAACGCGAGGACGGCATCGGGGTCATCGTCCATGATTTCGATACCATTCCCGCCATGTACGTGAATATCCACATACCCCGCCGAGAGGGTCAAGCCACCGCCGTCTAGGATAGGGGCATGACCTCGTGGGGCAGGGGATGATAAAGCGCCAAAACTGGCGATTTTGCCCGCTTCGACCTGTAACCAGCCGTTTTCGATGATGCCTGTTGGATGCACGAGGCGTATGTTGGTTAGTATCATCAGAATGCCCTCAACACGATTCGCGTTCTACGATGGTGGTGCTGAGTACCGTCACACCGCCGATTTTTAAGCCTTCAATTTGCCCAAACAGTTGCCGTGCCGCCCGCATCCCGATTTGCTCCACATCCACGCCGACCGTTGTCAGACCCGCTTCTGCCGCCTGTGCGCCATCGCCAAAGCCGACCACACATATCCCTTTCTCACGATGATGCGCCGTTAACACCTGTTTGGCGATGATTGCGAGGATGAAATCTGCCCCTGCGACCGCATCAAACGGAATATCCTGCGTCAAAAATGCCTCCATCGAAGCGCGTGCGATCTCTGGATTAAAATCACCGCGTAAAAACAGGCGCTCATCAATCGGCAAGTTATGGCGCATCAATTGACGGCGGAAGGCGAGGGTGCGTTCTACGCCGTCATTCTGGTTCATATCACCCTGAATAAACACGATCCGTTGCTTGCCACGTTTAACCAGATAATCCACCAACGCCGATATACCACCTGTATTATCGGGCAGAACGGCGGGGATGGGTGTATACCGCACACGATGGCTGACCAGCGAGACGGGTTTGCCAGAGGCATATAAATCGCGCAGGGCATCATCCGATAACACATTGGCGATGACCAAAATCCCCGCCACGCTATGCCGATTGAGCGGTGGGGTGTTCGGATCGGCGTGATTTTCAATCACCAATTGATAGCCTTTTTGGTTGGTGATGGTGCGGATGCCCGCGATGACTTGCCGTTGAAAGATGTTGCCCGCGTCATTCGTGATAACACCGATGAGTTTCGTCATGATAGCACCCCCAATTCGCGTTCTAAGGCATGGGCAATCGTCCCCGATAGGCTCAACATGTTATCGGTTTCGAGCGATACATCCACCGCATCCACCAAATCGGGCGGGAGGTATTTTTTCGCCTTTTCGGTGGCGAGCGTCACCAATTCATCGCCCATATCGACAATTTCACCCGCGAGGACAATTTTATCGGGTCGCATGATGCCTGTCACCCACGCCACGATTTGCCCCAAATGACCCGCCAGTTCTTCGTAAAGCACACCACATAACCAATCGCCTGCGTTGTATCCATAACGAATATCGAGATAATCAAATTTTTCGGGCAATCGTGAATCAGGCGCGATAGCGCGGTATTCCGCCACACGGCGGGCGATAAAATCCCACCCCAAAAATGAGGATAACGGCTCACTGTTGGGGGGCATCCGCAACGCGCCTAAATCACCACTGTGGTGATAGACCGTCCCACCGAATCCAACCCCAATTTCAACTGTGCCATTCACCAAAATCATGATGATGTTATGAACCTCTTCTGCCGATTTGAACGACACAAGGGCGCGGGTGGCGAGTTCGGTATTGTTGCCCACGCACACGGGTAAGTCGTACAGCGTGTTCAATTGGTCGCCGAGCGGTAAATGATGCCAACCGAGCGAGGGCGCAGATTTGACCACGCCAATATCGCTATACACAACGCCCGGTGTGCCAACGCTGATGCACAACAGGGGCGCATCCGATTGGGCGATGAGACCATTCACGACATGACGCAACACCTCGAAGGGTGTTTCGCCACCCGAATCTTCGATGTAGGCGCGGTGACGAGCGATGATGTCGCCGTTCAGGTCGGTAAGGATGCCTTGCACCCGTGTGCTATCGATGCTCACGCCGATAATTTGCCGCGCTTGCGGTCTAAAATTGAGGATAATCGGGCGCTTGCCCCCGCTTTCGGTGCTTTCGCCATGACCGATTTCCTCCAAAAATCCGTCCTCGATGAGTTCTGCGACAATATCCGATATGGTGGGTTTGGCTAATCCAGTATATTGCGATAAGGCGGCGCGGTTGGTGGCTTTATCGGCGAACACCGAGCGCAAAACCAGCCTGCGATTATGTGATTTAAGTCCCTCACGGGTGGCTTTTTGTGCCATGATGATACTATCCTTTTCCCCACCCCCTACCCCCTCCCCACGCGGTGGAGAGGGGAAAATCTTATCATTTCTAGGGATAGGGCGCTATAAACGACAATAATGAGCCTATTATACACATCCCGCCGTATATTCACGAATGACATCCCATAATTCGGGATGTTCGCCACCAATGCCCCATATCGCCAGCCCGCCGATGGTCGGATAGGCTTGGGCAACCGCCTCCAGTTTGAATTGCAAGCCGATGGGGTCTGCAAAATACACCACCTGACGGGGCAAGCCTGTGATTTTGAAATCGAGATAGGCTTCCATATCATCAGGATTACGTTGTATCTCTAGGTCGAAATTGGTGAGATAATTTTGGATGCCCGAATAGGCGACGGTGGTGGCGGGCGGTGTGCCACGTTGCCAGCTATAGCCATAAAAATGGACACCCATGCGTAATTTCGACACATCCTCGCCCATGATGCCCTGCGCGTATGCCAGCACATCCAGCACCCACGCCGTTGGGCTGATGGGACCGGGCGCTTCGTTGCGGTTGGTATAATCATATGTCATGATGTTGAATATATCCGATGCGGGGATGATGCGCGTCCAATCTTGCACCCGTGCGCCTTCCCATGTCCCTTCATCCGTCTTGGCGTGGACGGTGATGCTGACGATTTTATTTTCGGCGCGGAGCGATTCAGATAACCCCTCTACGAACAGGCTAAAATCATCACGGGTGGATGCGGGGAAGCCTTCGTAATCGATATCAATGCCGTCATAATCCATCCGCAACACCGTGTCTACAATGGCGCGGATATGCGCCTGGCGCAAATCATCGCTAATCACATCGGCGACACTACCGAAAATGCTGGGGATAATCCGTAAACCCGCCTCGCGCCAAGCGGATAGCTCATCGGCATTTTCTGCATCGGGCAAAGTGATGAGCGAGCCATCAGGCGCGGGGGTATACCAAAAGGCGTTCACCGTTTGGATGAGGTCGCTGTTTTGGAGTGTCCCCTCGTACCCGCCTTCGGCATCCGATGAGGGATACCACACGCTCACACACCACGCGGGCAAGGGTTCATCCTGCGCGAGGGTGGGGTAGGTGAGGATGAGTAACATGATAAGTGCTAGATAACGCATGTGCGTGTTGCCTTTCGATTTTTTATCGGTATCGTTTTTCGGATTATTGCAGGGCGGATATACGCTACGCTAATCCGCCCGTACAGGCTTAAAAAATTCCGTGACTTGTACGGGACGATTAGCACGTAGTGCGTATATCATCCCTAAACTCGGACACATCATAGGGCGGATATACGCTACGCTAATCCGCCCGTACAGGCTTAAAAAATTCCGTGACTTGTACGGGACGATTAGCACGCAGTGCGTATATCGTCCCTAAACTCGACCCATATACACCCTAAAATCTATCCCACCACACCCACGCCAGGGATGGCGCATGGCAACACGCCCGTAGCGGTGATCTCGCCGAATAGCACCCGCGCAACGGCTTCGGTGGTCACATCACGAATGCCGTAGGCGCATAAATACGTCTCGACTTGCGGAAACGCGACCAAATCATACGGCGTGCGGAGCGCCACCACAATCACCTGTTGCCCACGCGCTATCAGTGCCTTCACCAATTCGGCTTGGCTCTCGTCATGGTTGGCGTTGAGCGTCCCCACGACCACCACATCCAACCCTGCAACGGCGTTGAGCGCATCGCGCAAGCCCGTTTCATCGGCATGATAGGGCAAAATATGGGCGGTGGAATCTGGACGACGTTTTTGAATTGCATCGGCGAAGCGGATTTTGATGAACGCGGATGAATCGGCGGGGGTTAAATTGGTCGGTTGGACGGTGATGATCCCCAACGATTTTGCGGATGCAATCGGCAACATGCCCGCTTTTTCGCGCACAACGGTGATGGATTTATCGGCAATTTTTTGCGCGATTGCCCAGTGGTCAGGATGCCCAACGAGGCTGAAATCGTATAAATCGGATGACACTTTTGCCTGCGCTTGACGGATACGGGCGAGGCTTTGCGGGCTATAGCGATGTTTATGCGCCCCGTGAATATCGGCTTGCCCCTCGATGTGTCCGAGCATGACCAAATCTGCGCCCGCGTCTAACGCCGATGTGGTGCTAGGATACGTGCCTAAGTATGATACGGCGTGCATATCCATGGCATCGGTGATAATCAGACCATCGAAACCCAATTCATGGCGTAACAAATCGGTCAAAATCGGCTTGGATAGCGTGGCGGGGTTGTCTTTATCCAACGCGGGATAAATCACATGTGCCGACATGACTGCGCCGACACCCGCCCGAATTGCCGCGATGAATGGCACCAGTTCGACTTCGTTTAGGCGGATGCGGTCTTGATTGACGACTGGCACAGCGAGGTGCGAATCGCTATCGGTATCGCCATGACCCGGAAAATGTTTCACGGTGGCGATAACCCCTTCCGATTGCAACCCGCGAATCATCGCCACGCCCAAATCAGCGACCAGATGTGGGTTATCTCCAAAAGAACGGATGCCAATCACGGGGTTATGCGGGTTGATATTCACATCTAACGTGGGCGCGAAAATCAGGTTGATCCCCATCGCTCGCAATTCCCGCGCCGTGATACGCCCCGCTTCTTCTGCCAGTTCGGGCGAGCCTGTCGCACCTAGCGCCATATTGCCCGGTAGCTCTGTCGCGCCATTCGCCACCACCATCAACTGACCGCCTTCTTGGTCTACGCCGACTAACGGCGGTAATTGACCGCCACGCTTGGCGGCGGCGTGGATTTGTTCGGCAATTGCCCGTAATTCGGCGGGTGTTTTGACATTTTTCTTGAAGATACAAAAAGAGACGACCTCGCCCCGCGCCACCAAATCGAGCATGTGGTCTGGGACGGTGTTCCCGTTAAAACTGAACATCATCTGTGGCATGATGATTACCCTTTCGTGCCTGTGAGGGCGATTCCCTCTGTAAAATACCGTTGCGTTAAAATGAACACAATCATGACGGGGATGACGAATAGCACGCTGGCGGTCATGATGTCTTGCCATGGGATGGGTGATTCTTGCAGGTTATATTTGCCCGCCACGTACACCGGCATGGTGGTGAGCGATGCGTCTTTCAGGTAGATGAGGGGCATGAACAGGTTGTTCCATTGCCCAACGAATAAAAATACGGTGATGGTTGCTACGGCGGGTCCCGATAGGGGCATGACGATATACCACCAAATTTGTAACGGACTCGCGCCGTCAATCATGGCGGCTTCGTCTAAATCTTTGGGTAGGGTAGACATGAATTGGCGCAACAAAAATACCAACGATGCCCCACCTGCGAAGAAGCCAGGGATGGTGATGGGATTAAAACCCGGTATCCAATTCAACCGAAAGAATAACACGTATTGCGGGATGAGCGTGGCTTGTGGCGGGAGCATGAGCGTCGCCATCATCAGCGCAAAGACGATGTTGCGTCCGCGCCATTCGAGTCGGCTGAAGGCATACGCCACGAAGCATATCGAAAGCACCGTGCCGAATAGCACGATGATGACGATGAACACGCTGTTGCCATACGCCAGCGCGAAGGTGGGGTCGTTGAACATCTTGGTATAATTCTCCCATGCCCATTCGTTAATCGGACGCATGGGGAATAACACCAATTGTGATTGACTGACCTCTTCGATGGTTTTGAACGATGTGCCAATCATCCACACCAATGGAAACAGGAAAAATGCTGAACAGAGGAGCAATATCGCATAGATGACCGATTTGCCCATGCTGGGCATGGTGATGCTCCGTTTGAAGAATTGCACCCGCCGTTTTTCGGTGGGGATGGTGTCTGAATTGGTTAGTGTTGCCATGTCTCTATACCTCTGTCTGGTCGCCAGAGGCTCAAAGCCTCTGGCTAATTTTTTATCCTAAAGCCTGCTAAAGCAGGCTAGTTTTTTAATACGGTGTATATTTTTGTGGCTGACATACGAGGCTAACGCCTCTAGTCAGCCATTACACCCCCTAAAACTAGGCTATGTGTGTGTAATGGACGACTAGCCCGCAGGGCGTATGTCGTCCACCGCCATACACCGCCCTTATTTACTAACCCACATTAGGGTGCTTGTACATTTTTGGATAGCCTGTGGCTTTGAGCCACAGGCGGGCTATACCTCGTAATGCACCCAATTGCTGTAGCGGAATTGCATGACCGTCAGACCGACAATAATCACCGCCAAAATCCAACTCATGGCAGAGCCTTCGCCGATATTGGCTTGCTCGAAGGTGCGTTGATACAGATAAAACGCCGCCGACATCACGCTGGTTTGTGTATCGTTATTCCGCAAGATATACACCGCCTCGAAGGTCTGCAACGCGCCTATCATGCCGATGACCACGTTATAAAACATGGCGGGCGAAATCATCGGCAACGTGATTTTGAAAAATCGCTGAACCCGATTCGCGCCATCCACCTCTGCCGCCTCGTATAACGATTTGGGGACACCCTTGAGGGCGGCGAGGAATATCAACATCCCTGCGCCCGCGCTCCACATATTAATCAAAATCAGCGAGGGCTTGACCCATAAATCGCTGGTCAGCCATTTGGGGTCTTGGTCGTTATTCGGAAATTCTTTGGTGGCATCGCGGTAACGGGCAAAGTGGAAATTGGTCTTGCCTTCGGCTTGCGCGAGTGTTTCGTGCGCCCCAAAATAACGCACGCCGTCTATACCAGAACTGACCGCCATCACGCCGAACAGCACACACGAACCGATGAGGATGTAACGGCGGATGCGATTGTCTGTGAGCAGGAGGACAATCACCAAAATGCCGATGAGCGCGATGAACAAGCCCGATGCGTCCATGTAACTGCCGATGTAGCCTTTGTTCAGATAGTCGAGATTATCGGGTTGGATGATTGCCGTCTGAAGTGTGAGATAGCGCAAGATCACATCGGCTTTTCCGTCTAATAATTGATATGGCGCAACGCGCACCAACACGATGCCGATGAGGATGGCGATACTCGCGCCGAATACACGGCGGTCTATAGCTTTGCCGAAGGTGAGCAAAATCGGCACAAGCGCGATGCTGATAGGGATGAGATACGCCGATTTATCTTCGGGCAATCCGTCTTGGGGTGGGGTGATGAGTGTGAGGATGAATCCGAGCAACAACAAACCCACCCCCGCCACTTGCCAGATTTTTGCGCGAGAAAGTTGCCCGCGATGGGTGTTTATCCACCAACCTGTGATGACCATCACCCCCCAGATATACGTCCACGAGGGGTCTATCGGCTCTGCCATCAGACCGACTGCCACCAGTAACCCGCCTACAACGAAGCCGATGATTTCGATGGTCGTCTGGGCGCGGGCGCGTTTATTGGCATCCCATTCGCCCCGCACGAGCGAAAATAACACGATAAAACCAATCAGCGCGGGCAAGAAAAATGTGAATGGACCAGTGGGGTCGCCTTTGGTCAAGCCGATAAAGAAGCCGTTAAAGCCTTCTACGGCGAAGATAAACCCACGATACAGCCAGTTGAATAAGAAAAAGTTGTCGGATAATGTGCTGAGGGTGTTATTCACAAACCCGCCATTGGCGGCGAGCATATAGCGCCACGCCAACAAAATGGCGGGACCGCCCGCGAGGATGACGGGCATGTAAAATATCAAGCGAAACACGCGCACACCGCGCACGGCGGCGTTGAGTATCACCGCCATACCGAGCGCCGCGGCGACTTGTAACGGCACGCCTACGATGGCGTAGTATAAGCTGTTATACATGGCACTGCGAAAGTTGCGCCCATCGCGCCCTTGTGCCATGATGAGTTCACGGTAATTGTCTAGCCCGTTCCAGACGGGGGTCTCGCCGAGTTTATAATCGGTGAAGCTATAATATAATGAAGCGAGGGCGGGACCGACCACAAAAATGATGAAGCCAATGATCCACGGGCTGGCGAATAAAAATCCCCAGAAAATTTTACGTTGTTCGTTCTCGCTCAGGCGGAAGGCTTTGGCGATATACCGCGCCATTTGCCCAACGAGGATGCTCCCAACGATGATAAAAATAATTGTCCCAAAAGCCCAAAATAGGGTTTCTAATTTTGGTTGATCTAACATGATATTTTGCCTTTATGACTGTTTCGGCAGGTGTTTTTTCCGATCCCACCCTCTAGCCCCCTCTCCATTTGATGGGGAGGGGGAATAAAGCCTATTTTTGCATGACTCCCTTCCCCTATGAGATGGGGGAAGGGTCGGGGATGGGGGTCATTTTTCTGTTAAGTTGCTGTGGCATCTATGCCACCCGTACAGACGGGTTATTTGGTAGGGGCGGATTAGGCGTTAGCCGTATATCCGCCCTGTTATTACAGGTGATACGTTTAGTCTAAATACCCGTTATCTTCCAAAATGGCATCGTATTCTTCTTTGAGGAATTGCAGGGTATCTTCGAGGCTTTGTTGGTCGGTCAGGAACAGGGTGGCTTGTTCGACAATCAACGGGCGCAATTCGGCGCTGGCGCGGATGTCTGAGAAGCTACGACCATATTCTACTGTCAGGTCCAGCAGGGTGTTCCAGACGGGATTTTCGCGCAAGGTATCCCACGCATCGGTGCGGACAGGGGTGAAGCCGACCACGTTGCTCAGGGCGATAGCATTTTCTTGGCTGGTGATGAATTTGAGGAAGTCGGTCACGAGTTCTAATTTGTCATCAGAGACATATTGTGGGACGCTCAACCAGTCGATGAAGACTTGCACAACGGGGCTACCATTTTCGCCAGCAGGGTAGGGGGCAATGGCGATATTTTCCCATAACGGATCGGTGGTTGGGGGCATGTTCCACAAGGGGAAGATACCACTCACCACGTAACCAGAGGCGATCGGATAGCCTTCGATAGGGGGCAAGCCCGCGGTGGATTCGGTGGGGAGGATGATGCGACGGCGGTCATACATATATTGAAGGGCTTCGGCGGTGGCTTCGCTATCGAAGGCGCTAGAACCATCTTCATAATACAATTCGCCGCCGGCGCTCCAGATGTAGGCGATGAATTCTTGGGCATCGAACAAGCCCGCGCCAATATCCATAAAGCCCATTTTGACCATAGCATTATTTTCGACAAGGCTGTTGGCACGCACAAATTCTAAGCCTTCGGCGAAGGTGGTGGGGATTTCACTGCCTTCTGCGAATAGGTCGGTGCGATAGAAAATGGGGCGTGGCGACATCAACAAGGGCAACCCGCGTAATGCACCATCAAAACTGGCGGTTTCGAGCGCCGTGGGCAAGAAATTAGCCAAATCGTCTTGGCTAAAATACATGCTGACATCTTTGAGCAAATTGCCATAGGTGGCGGCATATTCTGAGCCTAAATACACAATATCCGGACCGCTACCGGTGGTAATCCAACCTGCGACGGTGGCATCGAAATCGCCCCAACCGCCTGTGATGATGTCGAGTTGGACATCGGTGCCGTAGGCTTCTTGGAAGGCGGGGAAGGCTTCGTTGCGGAACCATTCTAAGCCACTATCGGGCAAGCCTGTGATATAGATTTGGAGTGTTTCTTGAGCGCTGACGGGGTTGAGCGCCAGCACGAGCAACAAAATGGTGAACAAAACAAAAATACGTTTCATGATTTTATTTGACCTCTCTTTGTGTATCGAGCGATTTAGTTAGTTAATTCAACTAACTATTGTTGTTTAATGATAGTTTAACGCGCCCTTAGCGACTTGTCAAGGGATTGCTAGAAAAATGATATAATCCTCATCACAAACATAGTTTGATGAGGATATACCCCATGCTCAAATCTATCCGCGAAAATATGAACCGTTTATGGGTGCGCTTGAGCATCGCCTTCGCGTTGGTGGTGCTGATTGGTGTCATGCTCACCTCGTTCATCGGCATTTTGGTCTCGACACCCACCCAATTCAATTACGTCAATGTTCTGCGCGACCCCAACGGACCCGTTGAACAATTGGCGCAATATTATCGCACCAACGAATGGGATAATGCCGCGGCGTTCATGTTGGGCGTGCAAAGTGCCTATGGCGACCCCGATTATTTCAGCCTCAGTTTTTCGTTAATCGATAACAACGGACAACTGATTTTCGATACGCATCCCACTGACACATCCGAATATCCCTTCGTCCAATTTGATGAATCTGTGCCTGTCACCATCGGCGGGAACATACAGGGATATTTGCGCGGATTGGGATTGGCGAGCGAAAAATTTTGGCGCGATTATAGCCCACAATCGCAATTTTTAGCGTGGCTTGGCGAGCGCATTTGGTGGATGTCTGGATTAGGCGCATTGATTGGATTGATATTCGGCGTGATTTTCGCCCGCAATATCGCCGCCCCTCTGCGCGATTTGGCGGATGCCGCCTATCAGATTGCGCGTAAAGAACTCAATCAGCGCGTGGTTGTGCGTGGCACAAATGAGATGATACAAGTCGGGAGCGCGTTTAATCACATGGTTGCGGAACTCGAACATGCCGAAAAATTGCGCCGTAATATGGTGGCGGATGTGGCGCATGAACTCCGCACGCCGTTAACGGTGTTGCAGGGCAATTTGCGGGCTATGCTCGATGGGGTGTATCCGATAAACGCGGGTGAAATTGCTAATTTGTATGACCAAACCCGCCTGTTGAGCCGATTGGTCAACGACTTGCACGAATTGGCGCAAGCCGATGCCAATCAATTACCGCTCACACTCGCGCCGATGGATATGGGGAAGATGGTCTCGCGCTTGGTGGCGACCTTTGCGCCGATTGCCGAAAACAATGATATTTCGCTCGTGACAGAAATCGATCCCGATTTACCGCCCGTGACGGCGGATTCGGCGCGTATCGCGCAGGTTATCAACAACCTGTTTAATAATGCGTTGCATCACACCTCATCGGGTGGGCAAATTCGGTTACGGCTGTGTCATGATGATAAGTGGGTCAGTATCATCGTTGCCGATACGGGCAAGGGGATTCATCCCGACCATCTACCGCATGTGTTTGAGCGGTTCTATCGTGGAGACCGCGCCCGAAGCCGAAATAGCGGTGGGGCAGGGCTAGGCTTGGCGATTGTCAAGGCGATTATCACCGCACACAAAGGTGAAATTGCGGTGTTCAGCGCGGGCGAAGGGCAAGGCGCAACCTTTACCATCCGATTGCCGATTGCAGGGTAAGGACATTCATGCTATAAATCGTCTGGATTATAGAAAAATTTTTTCACATAAGGAGTTCTATCATGGAAACCAAAACGGTCAAGATTGATGCCATTGGTTGTGATGGTTGTGTTCGCACAATTCAAAGTGGATTGAAAGAAGTCGCAGGTGTGACCGATGTCAAAGGCGATGTGACCAGCAAGCAAGTCACGATTCAATGGGATGCCCCCGCCACATGGGAAAACATCACCGCCAAATTGGTCGAAATCGAATATCCCATCACGGGATGATTAACCCCACCCCCAACCCCTCCCCAAAAATTGGAGAGGGGCTAAAATCCGCCCCAATGAAAAAGAGAAATGGGGCGAGAATTGTCACCCTTATGAGTGATAATTGGCATATTTTCATCATAAAATCCCCTAAAAGCGTCACCTTTCGGGTATAATGGATAAAAAGGTGGTGCTTATGCACGAATTATCGATCACCCAAACGATATTAGAGATTGCCCTCAAACATGCCAACGGCGCGACTATCACCGATATTCGCATCGTAATTGGCGATTTGACCGCGTTGGTAGATGAATGTATTCAATTTTATTGGGACATCATCAGCGAAAATACCAACGCCGTTGGCGCAACCTTGCACTTTAAGCGCATCCCCGCCCAAGCGCATTGCCAAGCCTGTGAACGCGATTATGCTATCCAAGAAGAGGGGTTGTTGTGTCCGCATTGCCGTAGTCATCGGGTGGTGATTACGGCGGGCAAAGAATTTTTTGTCGAATCGATAGATGTAAAGGATGAGTCCGTATGACGACCAGACATATTCCGATTATCGAAAATATCATGAATGCCAATGACCGTATCGCGCTCGAAAATCGGGCAACGTTAGATAACGCGCATATACTCGGCTTGAATATCATGGCATCGCCAGGGGCGGGCAAGACTTCGCTCATCGAACACACCATTCGCGGGTTATCGGATATGCGAATCGGCATCATCAACGGCGATACGGCGGGGTACGATGGCGATGCTCAACGCGCCCAACAAGCGGGCGGGATGGCGGTGCATATCAACACGGGCGGGAATTGTCATTTAGAGGCGCACATGATACGTGATGGTTTATCGCACCTCGATTTATCGGCGTTGGATGTGGTCATCATCGAAAATGTGGGCAATTTGGTCTGTCCTGCGGGTTGGAAA
Organism: Anaerolineae bacterium; assembly: GCA_034436155.1. Lineage (GTDB taxonomy): Bacteria > Chloroflexota > Anaerolineae > Aggregatilineales > Phototrophicaceae. The sequence continues at coordinate 2,571 of DAOTVP010000004.1, read as the reverse complement.
TTGGGGACGCATCATAATGTTCTGGTGGCATCCATCCCAGAAGGGGCAGATAAACCGTATAAATATCCGAATATGTATCATGGCGTGGATGTGTTGGTCATCAACAAAATCGATTTGTTGCCGTATATCCCGTTTGATATGGATTATTTCAAGCAAGGTGTGATGGCGCTCAACCCGCAGGTGACGATTTTCGAGGTGTCGTGCCAGACAGGGCAGGGCATTGACGCATGGACGACTTGGGTGCGCGATACCGCCTCCACCGTCAGGTTGTAGACCCACGCCGTCCCATCGGTGATGACCACCGCGTCTAGTGTACCATGCGTCCCTATCGGCAGAGGTGACCTCCGTGCCGATGGTGGGTAGATTTAGGGAGTGATTAGGTTACATTCCCCAACCATTTCACCCATGTCAATTGATGGCTCAGGGTGTTGGATAACCGCTTGTCATTTGTCCACAGGTCACAACCCAAATAATCGGCAACGGCTAAATATTGTGCATCGTAAGCGGTTGGGAGTTGATATTGATTCGCCAATGCGAAGGCACGTTGTAATAAAGCCATGTTTGCAAATGTTTTGACAGGTTGACGTAATAGACCTTGCAAAATCATTTCACCATCGGGCAAGGCTAATTTTCCGCCTGAAATATGTTTGCGAATAACCGATATGATTTCGTATCGAAATAAATAGGGGGCGGCGATGCGATAATTTTGTTGAACCCACGTATTGACCAAGTGTTGTGCTTGTGGGGCGAATTGTTCTTGGAGCGCAATCGCCAAATATATCCCCGAATCAGCCACGACCCACGCGGTCATTATCGCGCTCCTCTCGTAATTGGCGCAGGGTCTCGACTGAATCGAAGCTATCACCATATTTCTGTCGGATATAATGACCGGTCTGTGTTGCCCAGTCCAGCCATTCGCCGAGTGTCATCAGCATATTGGGATTATCATCATTGATAACAGCGCGTACTCGGTCTTTGGCATCGTCATCTAATTCCCAAAATTTTTCGATGATTTCATTTTCGAGTGTGTTCATCCTCATCACCTCATGCTATTTATTTGAGTATAACACAGCATTCAGTCATTTTTTCAGGTGAATAGAGCCGATTTATCGCCAAATCGCGCCTCATCCACCGTCAGGTTGTAGACCCACGCCGTGCCGTTGGTGATGACCAGCGCGTCTAGTGTACCATGCGTCCCGTCGGCGGAATAGACCTCCGTGCCGACGGGGGATAGGGCAGATGGTCAGCCCTATTGTATATAAATCCTCTTAAATTAAGTTGGTTCTATTTGATATTTTTTAACTAATTCACACATTTTAGAGATTAAATAATCATATTTCACTTCTTCTTGTTCAACAATAGATAAAGTCTCGAATGTTCTCTTAGTTGCATCCTCAACTATAAGGATAAACTTACCATCTTTATACCAGTCAATCACCAATACATAATTTGTAGAATCAATCCTAAACCCTAGTGATTTACCTATTAAAAATGGTTGTAATAATGACAGTTGATTCTCAGCCATGATTTTAGGAATTGAAGATAACATCACTTCAGCAAAAGCAAGAATCTCAGTCCACTTAGCAGGCTCTTCTCTATGATATTTAATGAGTTCGACATCATGTTCATAGAATTGGATAATTCTTCGCCAAGTTGTCATTCTTTATTCTCCGAGTCTGGTTGTACAAATCCGACTCTAGTAGATTGTTTTATAGAGTCTCTACTAATGCCTAATAGCTATGTTTTTTATCGTTGGGACGCAATATATCGCGTCCACAGGCGATAATTCAACAAATGTCAACAGAACTTAAAATCCAAGTTCTGCTAAACGCTTCTTTAACACATCTCCCGTTAATTCATTCCCAATACCATCGTAGAATCTAGTCCTTTTGAGTATATCAGGATTTGACATAACCTGATTTAACTCGAACATTGTTGTTGAGTCTAATTCAGAGTTGGTTAAACCTTGAAGATTGAAGTGGATGTTCACATTTAGAAATTTATTTTTTAAATTACTCAAAACTTTAGGTATATCTTGTCGTATTGTTGAAAACCTAAGGCTTAATAAACTACCACCATCAGGATCCGTTATCAGTTTATCGGGCCAGTATTGAAAGTGATAGACATAGCGATTAGAGAATGACAATGCAAAATCCTCTAAATGTTCTCCTACTCCAAAAGCAATATCAAATTCTGAATTATCAGGTGGAATAAGAGGTCTTGGCTTTTTGTTAGAGTTACCATCCCCATCGGGACCGCCACAATTATGCACCAGCCACTGACCGTCGCCGACGAAGTAGGTGTGCGCCTCATCTACCGTCAGGTTGTAGACCCACGCCGTGCCATCGGTGATGACCACCGCGTCTAGTGTACCATGCGTCCCGTCGGCAGAGTAGACCTCCGTGCCGATTTGCTAAAAATATTTTTATTTAATATGTTGATATTTTTTAATTAGGTAGTGGTTGAAAAGTAAGTGATGAGAGATGATAATGCTTCCCATGATACAAGAAACTATCACGTATACCTGTAGTCGTTGTGGAAGCACTAACATCGTACGCAATGGTACAAATA
>DAOTVP010000003.1:0-29517 GCA_034436155.1 Anaerolineae bacterium | reverse complement strand
TACCATTGCGTACGATGTTAGTGCTTCCACAACGACTACAGGTATACGTGATAGTTTCTTGTATCATGGGAAGCATTATCATCTCTCATCACTTACTTTTCAACCACTACCCATTTTAGGATATGCTCAATTGAACGCCACGGATGAGGTGTATCAATTCATCCGTGCGATATCTTATCCGCTCAGTCATGTGATGCTCTTTTTAGTGCCTGTCTCGGTGATGTTCGCCGCCTTGCGCTTTCGGTTGTGGGATATTGATTTTGTCATTGAACGCAGTTTGGTGTTTGGGTTATCGTTTCTGATTGCGGTGGGGTTCATTGTACTCGATTTTTGGATCGGGCAAACCTTTATCATCCCCAATTTAGGGCAACAACAAGCCAATATCGTCTTAATTATCGGGGTAGGGGTGGCAGGTTTGCTGTTTAACCCCATCCGCAAATGGGTCGAGGGCTTGATTGATAAACGCCTATATGGGTTGCGTTACGACATTAAAGCGGTGGCACGGGCAGGCATGAAGCCCGAAATCAAAAATCCGGGCGCGTATACGGGTCAATTTTGTGGTCCGTATGAATTATTGGGGGTCATCGGCAAGGGGGGCATGGGCGAGGTGTATAAAGGCTTTGGGGATGATAAAGTGGTGGCGGTCAAAGTATTGCCCCAAGATATGGCGCGAGACCCCAATTTGGTCAAACGATTTGAGCGCGAAGCCAAAACGTTGGCACGGCTCAATCATCCGCATATTGTCAAATTATATGGGTCTGGCATCACGGATACAGGGGCGCATTATTTGGCAATGGAATTCATCGATGGTCAGGAATTGGGGCAATTTATCAAAGATCATCATCCCGATTACGAGACCATCAGCCAATGGTTGATCAAAATCGGGAGCGCGTTAGATTATATCCATCAACAAGGATTAGTCCATCGAGATATTAAACCATCAAATATCATGCTCCGTCTGGATGACGATAACGAGACTTGGCAACCGATCCTGATGGATTTTGGCATCGCTCATCTCGATTATGCTGGCACACAACTCACAGGGACGGGGACAATCGGCACAATCGATTATATGGCACCCGAACAAATCATGGCGGCGAAAGAGGTCGATTATCGGGCAGATATTTATTCGCTCGGCGTGGTGTTGTATGAGATGGTGACAGGGGAACGCCTCTATAAGGGTAGTCCGGGGCAAATTTTATTCGCGCATCTACAACAACCGCCCACAGACCCGCGTGATGTGCGCCCGGATGTCCCCAAAAATTTGGCGCGTGCCATTTTGCGGGCGCTATCCAAAAAACCAGAAGACCGTTTTCAATCGGCGACCGAATTGGCGCAGGCGCTGGTTTAGTCTTGATCTTGCCAATATTGAACAACCCGCTCAAACTCGGTATCCCAAAACGCTTCGGGGTCGTGCGTATCGAAGCCATAGCCACTCGCCCATTTGTAAAATCCATCACCACAACGCCCCGTTGCTTTGTTCACCACCAATACGCCCAAAATAGGGCGTTTTTCATCCACTTCATCGGCGCAAAGCGATTGCAAAATGTGTTCAAACATAGGCGCACGATGATGAATACTCGCGCAGGTGATTTGACGCGCTAATTCAGAATAGCTAATCGTTTTGCCAATTTTCGCCAAGCCAATCAAGATTTCTCGAATTTCAGCTTGGATGTGCGAATAATTTGTATCATTTAATCTGGATTTAGCCACAAACTTATCTCCATGTGTTACAATACCCCACAATAATTAGCATACTATAAAAAGGGATATGATATGCGTATCAGTTTACAAATTCCGTTTTTTAATTGGGCGGGGGGTGCGTCTAAATATGGCGATACGCTCAAAAATATTGTCCAAAAAGCCGAACAATCTGGATTTTATAGCATCTGGGTGATGGATCATTTTTATCAGATGGAATGGGGCAGTAACAAAGCGCAAGACCCAATGCTCGAAGCCTATAGCACCTTGAGTTATATCGCCGCCTTGACGCAAAAGGTCAAACTCGGTGTGTTGGTCACGGGTGTGATTTACCGCTACCCGGGTGTCCTCATCAAGACCGCCACAACGGTGGATGTCTTGAGTGGCGGGCGCACCTACTTTGGCATCGGCGCGGCATGGTATGAACGCGAGGCGAAAGGCTTGGGGATCCCGTTTCCGCCGATGGCTGAACGCTTTGAACAACTCGAAGAGATGCTCCAAATTGCCAAACAAATGTGGTCAGAGAATGATGGCGCATACGAAGGCACGCATTACCAACTCGCCGAGACGATTTGCTATCCACAACCAGTGAGCAACCCGCATCCGCCGATTATGGTCGGTGGGAGTGGCGAAAAGAAAACCTTGCGGATGGTGGCGCAATATGCCGATGCGAGCAATTTCGATACTGGCATGGGCATTGAAGGAATTCGGCATAAACTTAGCGTCCTCAAGGGGCATTGTGATGATCTCAAGCGCGATTATAACCAGATAGAACGCACCGTCATTCATCACGTCACCAAGCCCGAAGAAACCGACTTGCTGATCGAATTTTGTGGATTGTTGGCAAAAGAGGGTATTCAACACATCATCTTTAATATGCACAACGTGGATACGCTCAAGCCGTTGGATTATTTTGCCGAAAAAGTGATTCCCGCAACGGCGAATTTTTAGGGTGATTTATCACGGTGGACGACATACGCCCTACGGGCTAGTCGTCCATTACACTAAACAGAGTTTTAGGGGTGTAATGGCGGATTAGAGGCTTCAGCCTCGTATATCCGCCACAAAAATAGTCACCGTATTCAAAAACTAACCACCATTCCCCGCCAGCGCCAATTCGTGCAACACAGTGACGGCGCGTTTGAGGTCTGATTCGTTAATGATGAACGAAATGCTACACTCTGATGACCCTTGTGCAATCGCCAAGACATTGATGTGATTGTCGCCCATGACGGTGAATACGCGCCCCGCTACCCCTGGCGTACCACGCATCCCCGCGCCGACCACCGTGATGATGACAATATCTTTGGTGATGGTGATTCCATCCACATTATGCTGGCTAATTTCTTGCGCCAATTCTTGCTCAACCGCGTGCTTGACGGCATCGGCGCTGGTATCGGTCACGGTGTAACAAAAACTTTGCTCGGATGAGGCTTGCGAAATCATCAAAATGCTCGCGCCTGCGCGGGCGGTGGCTAAAAAGGTGCGCCCTGCAATGCCAGGGACACCTAACATACCCGATCCGCTCACGGTCAACATGCTGATATTGCGGATGCTGGTCACAGCTTTGATAATCCCTGCGCTGGGTTGTGGCTCTTTGCCGATGCGCGTCCCTGGATGGGTGGGGTTGAAGGTATTCCGCACATAAATCGGGATGCCCATGGCGATGACGGGTTGTACCGTTTTGGGATGCAACACTTTCGCCCCATAAAATGCCATTTCGCCGACTTCGGTGTACGATAAATACGGTAACACTTTGGCACGGGGGTCTAGGCGCGGGTCGGTGGTCATCACCCCATCCACATCCGTCCAGATGATGAGTTCATCACTCTTGACCAGCGCCGCAAAAATCGCCCCGCTAAAATCGCTCCCGCCCCGTCCGAGTGTGGTATATACCCCGTCACGAGTCCCGCCGATGAAGCCCGTGATGACGGGTACGATCCCCGAATCGAGCAACGGTATAAGCTGAGCATCGGCATTTTTTTGACTAATATCCAACATTGGGTGGGCAGATTGAAACATATCATCGGTGATGAGCAATTTGCTGGCATCCACCGCTTGCGATTGAACACCATTTTGGCGCAAAATGGTGGCGATCATCGGGCTACTGAGGCGCTCGCCTAACGATACAACGGCATCCATAATGCGTGGGGTGACATCCCCAAGCACCTGTATGGCTTGACATAATTCGATATGTTGCGTCATGAGTTTGTTGATAGTCGCCAACAGGTCATCGCGGTCTTTGCCCGCTTTGACCATGTGGTTAATCACATCCACATGCTTTTCTTTGATTTTCGCCGAGATGTTGCTATATTCCCATTTATCACCTTGTCCCGCTTTGCGTACCGATTCGATGAGCAAATCGGTCACGCCCGACATGGCAGAGACCACCACCACCACGCGCTGGGTTTGGCTGGCTTGCTGAACAATCCCCACCAAATTGCGGATTGCGCCCTCGCTACCCACCGATGTGCCACCAAATTTCATCGTTACCGTATTCATGTGTGCCTCCAGAATCGTGTGTCAATCGCCAGAAAAATAAATCAAAAAGCGCGTGTGAGGATTTTTCCGCACACGCGCTTCGCTGGTTGCCAATTTGTGTTTTTAGGCGCTCAAACGAAAAAATCCCCATCGTGTACGATGCGGTGCCATAGTCATGCCTGTTGTTGTGGGGGAGAATAATTCGTTCATGTTTGGGTGTGAATGATCACTTTTTTGCGCCAATATAACGCTAAATAGCATAGCAGATTTTGGGGTACGATGCAATAGGGTGGTGTATAATTAAAATTAACCTGAAAGGATTTTATCATGACCACCCTCATACTCGAACACCTCACGAAACGATTTTTGCCCAACAACGAATATGCCCATACCATCACTGCCGTAGATGATGTGTCGTTGCGCGTCAATGCGGGCGAAATTATCGTGTTCTTGGGACCGTCTGGCTGTGGAAAATCCACCCTGTTACGCATGGTCGCGGGGTTGGTCACGCCCGATTCGGGGCGGGTGTTATTCGATAACATCCCACTGCCCGATATTCCCCTCATCGACCGTCATATCGGTATGGTGTTCCAGACGGGGGCGCTAATCCCGCATTGGCGTGCCGAAAAGAGTGTGAGTTTTTTTTATCGGCTACGGCATCGTGACCAAGAAGTCACCCCGCGCATTCGGCGCATCGCCCAAATTACGGGCATCGGTTTGGATGAATTGCTCGACAGGCGACCGTCTCAGCTATCGGGCGGGGAACAACAACGGGTCTCGGTGGCGCGGGCGCTCACCCGCGATTTACGGGTGCTGTTATTTGATGAACCCTTCTCGAATATTGATGCACTCCTGCGCCGCAATGCCCGCGTGGAACTCAAACGGTTATTGCATGAATTCCCCGTCACGACATTGTATGTCACGCATGATCAAGACGAAGCATCGGCACTGGGGGATAAAATCGCCGTTATGAATGAGGGCAAAATCGTTCAGATGGGGACGTATGCCCATCTGCTCGAAAGCCCTATCAATTTATTTGTGGCACAATTTGTCGGCGTGCCGACCATCAACGTGTTTCATGGGTATGCTCAAGCGGGTCATTGGCAAGGTGAAAATTTTGGTGGGTATCCGTTTCGGACAGATTTCGCCGATGGCACGCCGATTAGCATGGCGATTCGCCCACAGTATTTCACGCTTGGCGCGGATGGTGTGCCGTGTGTGGTGCAAAATATTTTCCCGTATTTGGCAGAACGCTTTCAGTTGTTGGAGGTATGGATTAGTGGCGAACATTGGTCGATGGCGTTCCCACTCGACATGAAATTCACGCGGGGCGAAACGCTGTATTGCCACATCCAACCCGAACACGCCCTGTACTTTGATACACTCACGGGTGTTCGCGTGGGCTGATTATGGGTCAAATGAGATCAGCCCGTCTAACTTTGCCAGTGTTGCGGGTCCGATGCCATCTACTTTATCCAAATCATCCATTGAGGTGAAATTGCCGTTTTCGTCTCGATAGGCGATGATGCGCTCGGCGGTCACTTGACCAATATCGGGCAGGTTCATCAATTCTGCGACATCGGCGCGGTTGATATACACCACTGGCGGACTGATGGGTGTGGCGATGATCACCCTCTCGTTGATTGTGCTATCCAACGATGGGACATGGATTTGTGTGCCATCGCGCAGAATATCGGCTAAATTCACGACTTCTCTATTGGCATCCTCTGTAAATCCACCCGCCAGCGCGATCGCATCCCCTACCCGACTGCCGACTTCTAAACTGACCCTACTTGGATTATTCACCGCGCCTGTGATATACACCACAATCGGTGCAGGGGTATTGGTCGGGGCAGGTGTGATGGTCGGCGGTGGCGGATTAATCACAATCTCGACAGGGGCGGGGCGGGTATTGATGAGGGTAATCGCGCCCAAAATTGCCACCGCAACCAACACTAAAATCGTGACCAGCGAGAGGATAGATTGGGTTTTCATAGCCGATACATCCTTTGAGTTAGGCTTCTATTATAGTTGATGTTTGACCTTTTGAGATGATAATTTGCATTAATTTTTCGATAGGTGGTTGTAGCGGTGAGCGAACAATATCAAATAATGAATGTTCTTGACTTTCCGAACTGTTAATCTTGCCAGAGTATAATTGTGGATTCGTTAAATGCGATGGTTCTTTCGATTCATCTGTTGGATAAGATAAACTAAGAATATTGATGTCATTGAGTTGAGATGATTTGAAGTAATCTAGGTTTAATAAAGTTGTCGTGCTAATATATTTTGCCAATACATCTTGTAGTACCCAAATTGTTTTACCACCCCAACCTAATGCAACTTCACTTTTGACAAATAATTGCCCAACCATACGTGACCAAACTTGTCTGTAGTTGATGCTTGGTGCTTGATGAGAACGTCCTAAAATGGCATCTTCAAATGCTTGGTGAATTTGTGTTCGTTTTTCTTTGTTTTGCCCTGACGTGCTTGATGTCATGACTTCGATAATAATGGGTTTGGGTATAGGAAAATTGATAATTTGATTATCGTGAACGACAAATCCTTTTTTTTCTGATAACTTGCCAAATGTTTGTAGTTTTGAGGTTGTTTGTGGCTTTGCCCCATAGAGAATCTCAAATCCTTTTTCAAGAGATACAGTTTGAACTGGGAACAAAACATAATCGAATGTGTAATCAAATTGAGATACTGAACCATTTATAGTTTCTTTATGCTCAATTTTTACTTCTGACCATACCCCTAAAATTGAAGACGGAGATAAGTTAAAATATGACAGGATATGATGAACAACTTTCTGTGTTTTGGGGCTAAATGCCAATAAGCGATTCGGACAAATGATCCATGGCATATCATTGGGATTAGGCTGAATAGAGCATACACCGGGCATTAATTTATCGTGGCTCGGATATAGCATTTTCAACTGGCTATGTTCTTTTTTATCTAAATTGATTTGAGTTAACCACCGATTACCACCACCATCACAGGGGGCATCCATAAAGGGACACCATGCTTTTTGTCGATGAAGTTGTGCGTCTAGGGTGTTGTCATCGTATCTGTAACCAAAGATTTCGTATAGTTTTGGCATTCTAGCACCTTTAATATTTGGATAGCTAACACATAGGCAACAGGTGGTGGTACTGAATTAGCCACTTGCCGATGTTGGTCTAATGATTTAACACGCCCAGAACGACTTTTGATGGGCCCCTTCAAGACATAATCATCGGGATACCCATGAAGGCGCAGATATTCTTTGGGGGTGAGAATTCTATCTTCGATGGGGTGAAAGAAAATTTCACCACAACGCAATGTTAATGATGGCAAATTGAAAGATAAGCGTCTAAATTTGGTGGTATCTTTTTTGGTCAGGTTGCAGAGTTGTTCTTTTGGCAGATGCGTTTGGCTTGATAACCATGCGCCTTGTGGTACACCTTTAATACGCCGACGGTCGCCCTCTGTTGTAACATCCATGTGACTATCTTCTGGTGGTATCGGTGTTTGATGTTTTGTTACTGGTTGTGATAAACCAACTAAAACATCTTTTACTGTTTTATATGTAGGTAAATGGGCATTAAACAAGTTAGTGTCGTTGGGATCTCGATGGGTTGGTTGCGGAAATTCAAACGCTACATCATCACTATATTGACAAACGATAAATAGGCGCTCACGGTTTTGTGGTACACCAAAATCTGTCGCTTTAATGACTTGCCAAGTGACGTAGTAATTTAGATTTTCAAATTCTTCGACAAAAGTCTGAAATACACCGCCTTTTTGACCCCAAGCGTCTTTTGCTTGGAGTAACCCTTTTACCTGCTCTATGAGAACAACTTTAGGGCGTAGGATTTGAGCAAATCTGAGCATCTCAAAGAGGAGGATACCTCTTTCATCTGACATAGCAAGCTGTTTGCCGATTTGTGAAAATGGTTGACAAGGCGGACCACCAAATAATAAATCTAATTCTCCTTCAATCAGATTGAATTGATTTAATAGTGTTTCTGGATCAATCTGTGTTATATCATCTTCTATAATTTGTGTGACGTAATCATTTTTAATGACATTGTGGCGAAGTGTATTACAGCAATGTGGATCAATTTCAAGACATGCCAGAATATCAAATCCTGCCTGTCTAATCCCAATATCCATGCCACCAGCACCAGAAAATAGTGAAATTGCCTTCATACATACACATACCTATATTAGAAACTTTAGACATCATTTTATCACAGACTTGTAATTTATTGAATTTCGTTTGCAACACATACCCACTCTTTATATAATCGACATAACGAAATGTTTCAATGAGTTCTCACACAGGTGAAATATGGGACGTTTTTTGGTATTTTTAGGATTAATAGGCATTTTTGCGGGTGTTGGTGGCATCATTTATAGCAGTTTCACCCCATTTACAACGAGTAATATCGTTGATTCGGTCACGAATATCGATGAAAAAGCGCGGGCGATGTGTACGGCTAATGAAGAATTGGTTGTCGAGCAGGGATCATCTACGCGCACCACCTCCAGCACAACAGGCACAACGGGGCGGACAGTCTTGTATTATTGCGTGGATGATGCGGGCAATCGGCGCGACATCACAGGGGAAGTCATTGGTGATACCGTTGGGAACGTCATCAACGAGACATTCGGCTCGCTCGGCTCGGTGTTTGCCAGTTCATTCGTATGGATGGGCGTGATTGGATTTAGCACCCTCATCACCATTTTGGGCGGGACGATGAGCGCCCGTCATCGGATGCGGACAGCGGGTATCGGCGGACGGGGTTTCATGATTACCGTCAACGGTCAACCCATACAGATGGGGCAGGCGAATATACAACAACCGACCGACATGGCGCAAGTTGGGCAGATGATGAATCAGATGTTGGATAGCATGATGCCCATACAACAACCGCCATCAGGTGATATTGCCGCTCGCTTGCAACAGCTCGACCAGTTATATAACTCAAATCTGATTTCGCGTGAGGAATATGAGGCGACCCGCCAAAAAATTCTTGACGACCTCGCGTAACCTGCTATAGTTGTCTTGTTATGATAAACGAGACACAACAAAGGCATTTGAGTATTTTGAATTTACCGTGGGCGCTGGATTGGTCTGATGTATTCCAGCGCCAAGCGCCCCTCATCCTCGAAATTGGTTTTGGATACGGGCATTTTTTATCGTACCTACATCAAGCCCGTCCCGATGCCAATATCATCGGCATCGAAGTCGACCATCATTGTTTAGATAAAGTCGAGCGCCTCATCGCCCGCGAAAAAATGACGCATGTGCGCGTGTTATACGCCTTTGCAGATAGCGCCCTGCGGTATTTATTCGCTCCCAATAGCCTATCTGAGGTGCATATCAATTTTCCCGACCCGTGGTTCAAAAATCGTCATTCGGGGCGTAGACTCATGCAACGTGAGACGCTCGATTGGATTGTCGACCGTATGCAAATCGGCGCAAAGCTATATCTGGCGACCGACATCGCCGATTACGCCGAGATGAGCGCCGACTTGCTCGAAGCGACACCCGCGCTCACCAATTTGCTCCCCACTCGTTGGGCGCATGAACGCCCGCATCCTGTTGTGACCAAATATGAACGGCGTGCCATTGAGGACGGGCGGATATGCCATTATTTCACCTATCAGCGCAACGATACGCCCACACCGAATTACCCTGTCGAAAAGGAATTGACTATGCCCCATATCGTGATTCAAGCGCCCATCACGTTGGCTGATATTGCCGAAAAAATTGCACCACAACATTTAGATGAGGATGCGCTTCACATCCATTTTCTGAGCCAATATCACAACCCCAAATCGGTATTATTTGAGGTATTTATCCATGAGCCAAGCCTAGAGCAACATATTGGCATCATGCTCATCCAGCGCGAAAATACCGATGACTTCACCATCAAACTGAGCGCGATTGGCGCTCCGCGTGCCACCAAAGGTGTGCATCGTGCGGTGGGGTTGGTGGGCGAGGCGCTCATGCAAATTGCGCCTCATGCCCACGTGATACAAGACAAAATTTATCGGGGGTAATCTAACGTGGCGTATGATTGCCCAACACGCGCACATAAAATTTGTTGGTGGGGTTGGGCAACGGTGTGCTTTTGATGGTCAAATGGGGTGTTTCGAGTTCCATATCCAAATTGTTCAACAATCGCGCCATTGTGAGCATCATCTGCGTTTCGGCAATGCCCGCGCCCAAACACAGATGTTGACCCAACGAATAGGGAGCAAACGCGCCTGCGACTTTGCGCGTTTCGCCACGTTCAAAACGGGTGTGGTCAAATACGTGCGGATTGGGGAAGTATTCTTCCATAAAGTGGGTCATGGTCTGCGCGACATACACTTCGCTCCCCGCATCCACGCGATAGCCGTTGAATGTGAAGGATTTGACGGCTGTATGGGGGGGCATGGGTGCTACAGGATATAATCGGAGTGTTTCGACTGCCGCCCCATGTATGGTTTCCATATCTTTGAGGTCATGCAATTTGGGGATGCCATTGGCAAATAACGCACGCGCTTCTGCTTGGGCTTTTTGATACACATCAGGGTGCTTGAGTACACAATAGATGAAGAAACTGAGTGATGAGGCAACTGTATCTATCCCTGCGAAATAAGGGGATAATACCAACGCGGTGAGCGTATCTTCGTCTATCGGATTGCCATAATAATCTTTGCCCGCCAACAAATCGTCTACCAAGTTACGTTCTTCTTCGTTAGTCGTGGGATTGGCGCGATGTTCAGCTAAGGTTTTACGCGCCAATTCTAATGCGCGTCGGCGCACTTTTTGATAGTGTGGTAACTTAAGGGCAAGACGTGGATATGTTTTGAGAACTTCAATATTCATCATGTAGCGCAAAAACGCTTTCACATCATCATAATATTCCTCTGCCCAGCGCCGTGTCATCACCTGGCTTAATTGCATTGTGACTAAACGTTGCATATTGGGTAAAACTTGGATGGTATCGCCCTCACGCATTTGGCGCGTATAGTCATCTACAACCCCAACCGAATAGGCGATATGTGGACTCATGGCGGATTTTGAAAATCCATATCGCATCAGTTTTCGATAATAAAGATGTTCTTCTCCATCTAGCGCAACAAGGAATTTCTCTGTATTGAGTTGACGCGAGAACCCCATAAACAATGGCTCGCTGGTGAACACATCGTTGCCATCCGTATTCAGAAAGCGATTGGCTTCGATGCCAGACATGACGGTGATTTCGCGTCCTAACAGCGTAAACCGATAAATTGACCCATATTGTTGATACAACGAAAACAAGTAACTGGTGATGTCGCCTGTCATTTTGAGGGCGATGCCCAAATAGGGCAGGGCGGGGACTTTTGGCGGTTTGGGGGCAGATGTCGCGCCAATTTGCCATGCAATAGTGGGTGTCGTCATGTGAAATGCTCCATAAGATGACCATCTAATAGCGATATTCATAATTCATCATAGCACAATCGTAGGCTTATAAGGGCAAATTGTAAATGTTCTGTTATCAATTCGGTATCAATATTGGCGCAAGAAATTTTCTTCGGCTTCGGGCGTGCCGATGATAATCAAACGCGAATTGTCTGAGAGGCGCGTATCGGGGTCTGGCATGGATATGATCGATGTATCGGTATGAACTGCGACCACTGTACAGCCTGTCTTGGCACGAATATCACATTGTTCCAACGTTTTGCCCACCAGCGCATCGGGCGTTGGAATTTCAAAGATGGCTAATCCTTCTGCCATGAGCAAAATATTATCGCGCCCAATAGAATTGATAATGGCTGTTGCGCCTGTCGAAGCATACGACAAGACAAAATCTGCGCCTGCGCGGTGCAAGGTGGCGGTGTTGCGTTCTAAATTAGACCGACTGATAATTTGGGCATCTGGACATAAGCGCCGACAATAAATCGTCAGATACACATTCATATCATCGTCATGGGTGGTGATGATGATGCTGGTGGCGTTGCGAATGCCCGCGATTTCCAAGACCTCTAGCTCTGCCGCATCACCCAAAACATATTTCTGTGGGTCACGAATGCGCTCTGGCGCTTTTTCGATGATGCGATAATCCATCCCACGTTCTGTCAGATTGCGAGCGACCGCCCGCCCAACTCGCCCGCCACCGATGATAATCACAGGCGTGATATGGCTAAGGGCATCATCACGATACAAGGCGTTATAACGACTGATATGGTCGCGTGTGCCTGCCATGATCAGAATGCTATGTTCAGAAAGCCGTGTTGTGGGTGTCGCCAATTCAAATTTGCCCCGCGACCACACCCCTAACACATTCACGCCCAGTTTTTCGCGCAATTGGCTTTCTTGCAGTGTTTTGCCGACCAAATCAGTCCCATGAACGGATGCCTCTGAGATTAATAGGTCGTCGAATTTGCCGATGACATGGGCGCTTGTCCTGCCATTGACCACCTGCCGAACCAATGAACTCGCCATCATTTCTGCCAATTGGATAACATACGAACATCCTGCCAATTCGAGTAAATCAACGGATGCGCTTGCGTTGGCAGTCCCCAACATCTTCACGCTTTCAGATATCTCGCGCACGGTGAAGGCAACATTGGCGTTCACTTGGTCATTGGCGGTGGTCGCCACGAATAAGGCTTGATGCACCCGCGCAAGCTGATAGGTGCGCGGGTCGTCTAAATCGCCCACCATGACTTTATAACCCAAATCGTGTAAACGCAGGGCTTCGTTCAAGTTAGAAATGATGAGGACATACGGATAATCGTATTGTTTGAGCTTTTCGATGAGGCTCTGTGTGACCAAATCGTAATGCGTCAGAATCACATGCCCCGATGTTTTTTCGGGCAATTGCTTTGGCGCACGCGCATTTTGTTGCGCTTTGAGCCACGGGGCATAAAAAAATTCGATGAATGTGAAGGGCAGTAATATCAATAGGAACATCACCCCACTCACGAGGACGATGACCGAAAATAACCGCCCCAAATCGGAATTGAAGGTAATATCGCCAAATCCTAGCGTAGACATGACCGTGAGCGTCCAATAAAAGCCCGTTATCCAACTCTCTGAACGCCCTTCATATTCCATGATGTAATGAAAAATGATGCTGTAAACGGTTATCATGACGGCGACTATCGCCAAAAAGCGTAACAGTGCCACAATATTGACTCGTGAGGAACGGTCTTTGACCAATTGCAGTAAAATCGTGACCAGTGATTTCATCAGAAAAAAATCCAATTTTCTAAATATATCTCTGGCTATTATAGTTCATCCTGTTTGTGGATGTTAGCCAAAACCCCTTGTTGGTAATTTATGCCGTTTGGTTGTAAAATGGGGTGCATAACGCAATACTTTTGGTAAATATCAACCCATAGGGGAAAAGATATGTTACGGGCAATCGGATTATTCTTGTGGCGCTTTATGGTGATTTTTTCATTCATTGTGAATGTTGTTTTAGTGGTCGTATTATTGGTGTTGGGCTTGCTCATCTTCCAAATCAAGTCGCAAGTGGCACAACCGTTAGTCGCAGGTCTGCATAGCAGTTTTATCGGACTCGATAACGCCACGATCGATTGGACGATTCCCGTGCGCGATAGCATCACGCTGAACACGGTTATCCCACTCAATACTTGTACCACTGTGACGCTAAACGATAATGTGCCGTTGGTGGTGAATGCCAACATCGTTTTGCCCGGCGTTGGTAATTTGAATAACGCACAGGTCAATCTCAGCTTGCCTAATGGGTTGCCGTTGCCGATATGCTTAAACCTCGAAGTGCCTGTGACCAATCTCGAAGTGCCTGTTGCGCTGGATGTGCGGGCAGTCATCCCCTTGCGCGAGACGCAACTGCACGATGTCGCCCAAAATTTACGCCTGCTCTTTGAACCGCTCGCCGTTGGTCTGACGAATTTGCCCGATGATTTTGGCGAAGCCGTGACGTTGGTGGGTGAGGTTCTATCTGGCAAGGCAGATTTGCTCAAAGAAAATGAATACACGCTCCAACCCTGGCCTGGCTATTCCATGACCGCGGGTTATGGATATGATCTCATCAATATCCCCATGCCCGAATCATCGCGTCCGATTTATACGGGCATCGTTCCTGTGGGTGGTATCCCATTTTTGGATGATGATATTCGCCCTGAATTGTATGTCGATGGCAACACCCCGCAACAAATTAACCAACAAGCGCAACAAAATATGCAAGCGCAAAATATCCCTGCGTATCATTATAATGGTGAAATCGGCATGATTATCGCCACTGTGAACGGTGGGCAATTCGTCCCACAGACCGCCACAACCGATAATCAGGGGCAAACACCGCCCGATAACGGGATTATCACCAACCCGCCATCGATAACAGGTGATGCAACACCGTATGTCTCGCCCGATTTACCCATCGGCGGACCCGTCCCAACGCCAACACCGAATCCTGACCAAGGCATTTTGCCACCCGGAGGTTGATTTTGACGCACGATAATAACATGCCCTCAATTTGTGATTACGAAGGCTCGAATTACCGCACTGATTTTTGGGAAGGGCGCGGACGCGATTACGAAGACCGCGCAGAACGAGTCGCTATCCGCCGTTTGTTGCCCAAATCGGGTGAGCGATTGCTCGAAATTGGTGCGGCATTCGGCAGGTTGACCAGCGAATATGTGGGGTATAAGCAAATTATTTTGCTCGATTATTCGTTTTCGCAATTGCAATATGCCCAACAACACTACGGGCGTGACCCGCGTTTTATCTATGTGGCGGCGAATGCCTATCGTTTGCCACTTCAGGCAGGTGTGTGTGATGGTGCGACCATCATCCGCGTGTTACATCACATGCAAGATGTCCCCAAAATCTTCGCCGAAGTGAAGCGCATCCTCGCGCCCAATAGCATATTTTTACTCGAATTTGCCAATAAACGTAACCTCAAAGCCATGTTGCGCTATGCGCTCCGCAAACAAGACTGGAATCCGTATGATCTCACGCCTATCGAATTTGTCGAATTGAATTTCGATTTTCACCCGCGTTATATCGCCCAAGAATTGGCGCGCGCGGGTTTTTCGACTCAAAGACGCTTGCCCGTCTCATTTTTTCGGCTCGGCTTATTCAAAAAATTGCCGACCAGTTTGCTCGTTGGGTTAGATGCCCTGTTGCAACACACCCCGTTATTCATCACGCCTAGCATTTTCACGCGCAATATATCCGACAAAACAGGCGTGAATGCGTTAGATGCCAACACACCAGAGACGCTGTTTCGCTGTCCAGAAACAGGCGAAAATCTTATCCGCAAAGGCGATACGATGATTTCAGAAAAAAGTCGTTTGCGTTATGCCATACGCGATGGCATTTATGACTTCAAAGCGCCGTTAGACGATTAACCTGCCGATAGGATAGGGGGATGTGATGCTCAAAAAATTGAATATCGTCCACATCATGACGATTTTAGCGTTGCCGATGGTCTTGGCGCTGATTAACCCGAATTGGATTTTTAACGCTAATATTGCTGACGATTATATTTATTTGGGTTATCAACTTGACTTTCCTAATTACACGGATTGGTCGCCCTCAACTGATAGGTATTTTATTGAACGCATTAGCTGGATATTGCCCGCTTATTTGGTACGACAAGTAGTATCACCTATATTGGCGAATTTTATTATCCATCTGGCGGTTTATTATTTGAGCGCCTTCTCGGTATATGGCATTTTGAATCGGTTACATAATAATCGGGTAGCCATTATCATCACATTGTTATTTGGGCAATATCCGCTCATTTTACGGTCTGTTGGGTGGGATTATGTAGACGGTTATGCGATGGCGTTGTTTGCGCTGACTATTTATCTGCTAACACAAGCCGTTGGTTCAAAACGCAATGCTTTATATTTGATGGGGGCGGGATGCGCCTTTGCGGTGATGTTGAATGCAAATCCGTTCAACATTGCTTATGCGCCTGCACTCGCTTTATATTATCTGTTGCTGAGTGATTGGCGTAAGCAGATTATCATCAACATTGTGAGAACGGGTCTTTTCACCATGTTAGGGGCGGCTATTGCGACGGGTATCATCATCATCGTTTATTATGCCTTCACACAATCTTTTGTGTATGAAAACACCATCCGCATTGGGCGCACAGATATCGCTTCTCGGTTTGCCTATTTTTTCCGCACCAATTATATCAAAGATATTCATCCCCATTGGGCTTCATTGTTTATACTCACATCATTGCTCATCATCCTCAATCCGCTTATCTGGAAAAAAGCATCTGGTATCCCTAGTGAAAACCCCGCTATTCGGCATTATCGTGTGATTTTACGGGCGATGTTGGGTTTGTTTACGGGGTCTTTAGCCATTTTGGGGGTTTATCAATTTCAGGGGTATGTATTTATATGGATGCACTTTTACAATACGAATTGGGTGTTGGTGTCATTTTTGTTTTTGGGCGTTATGTTCGCGCCCCAGTTAAGTAACCCACAGCAACGGTTATATCGTTATGCACCTGCTTTGGCATTTTTTATGCCGATGCTCCCGCTCATCATTTTTACGTTCATCTCGAATGATATATTCCAGATTTTTAACTATTATATGTTGTATATTGCCATGATAATCTGTCTCATCATTGCCCTATTCCCCAAGATGATGATTTATGGTTGGTTGGATTTTCACTGTTCGCTGGGGCGCTTTTGCACGATTCGCGCTCTTATACAGGCACATATTACCCGTTACGCACCGATGTTTATGTCGCCGATAGATATATGCTCCAAGATATTTACGAGTATAATCTGCAAATTGTCAGAATTATCAATGCCCGTTATGATGATTACTCGTTCGACACGTTTCGTATCATGTATACCAATGACCCGCATCGGCGTTTGTTTGATACTGTAGGCAGTATCTATTTGTGGTCTTGGGATAGGGTATTACAACTGCATCGTCTTGAAGAGCAAACCCAACCAGATGATATTTACGAATTGATTGTGTTAAGTAGTGCCGATAAATCGGACGCATTTTTGCAAGACATTCGCCAAAAACTGAAATTTGAACAACTCGACTCATATCGTATAGATTATCCACGGGGCGCAATTGATGTAATTTTTTTACGAGTAACACCATAGGACATGCACGATGATGCACAAAAGGCTAAATCTCATCCATCTCACCCTGTTATTGGCATTGCCGATCCTCTTGGCGTTGATAAACCCCAACTGGTTATTCAACCTCAGTTTTAGCCATGAGTTTATCATCATGGTGGATGATTATATCTATACGGGCTATCAATTGGCGTTCCCGCAATATGTGGGGTGGTTTCCATCGGACACGTTGTATTTTATTGAGCGCCTAACGGTGATTTTGCCCGTGTATCTGTTGAATCAGGTCACGACACCACTCATCGCGCATGAGGTGGTGCATATTGTGCTGTATTATGTGGCGATATTTGCCGTGTATGGCATTTTGAATAAATTGGCGAGTGCGCGGGTGGCGTTGATAATTGCCCTGTTATTTGGGCAATATCCGCTCATCATGCGCTCGCTCGGATGGAATTATCCCGATGGTTTCGCCATGACGTATTTTCTGCTGGCGCTCCTGTGGCTGACGTATGCGACAGAATCGCGCTGGCGATCGATTTATCTCATCGGCGCGGGCGGGGCAGTCATGGCGATGGTTATCGCTCATTTTTTCAATCTGTTTTATATCCCCGCGATTGCGTTGTACCTCATTTTCTTGGATAAACTGTATCAAAAACCGATTCGCTTATTCACCACTGGCATCTTCGCCCTTATCGGCGTGGGTGGGGTATATGGCGGTTTGGCGCTGATATATCATTCGTATACGGGCAAATTGTTACTTAGTAATGCGCTCGATACCACGCAAGGCTTCGCGCAAGGGTTGCCGTATTTTCTGAATTATCATTTTAGCGGTGTGCCTGCCGATTGGCATATCTTTTTGGGGATAGTTGCGCTGATTGCGGTTGTCTGGTTGCTCAGATATGGGCGCACATTTTCATCGGATGTACGTCGGGTGATGCTCGCAACTCTGATTTTATTCGTGAGTGCGTATGCCGTCTTGGTGGGATGGCATT
The DNA here is from genome assembly GCA_034436155.1 of Anaerolineae bacterium. Classification (GTDB taxonomy): domain Bacteria; phylum Chloroflexota; class Anaerolineae; order Aggregatilineales; family Phototrophicaceae. Next base: position 11,269 of record DAOTVP010000003.1, on the reverse strand, counting down.
TGCTCGGTTTTTCATATTTGCGGGTTTCGTTTTACCACGCCAATATCATCATGACGGCGTTTTTATTGCTTGGCATGATGATTTATAAACCCGCCACCGATTTATCATCCGCACAATTTCGTATCGTGGTGTTATTGACGCTGATAATTCCACTCAGCTTATTTGCGGGATTCAGTTATCTTTCGCCGAATTGGGATATTGTTTATCCTGTGGTGCTAATCGGCATTGCGGTATTTGGAATGTTGATTAGCATCTCGCGTTATCCTCTGCGGATGCTGGTCAGTGTGATAGTGTTCGCCGTGTGTGCCAGTGTGCTGGTCGGCGATTCGGTGTTAATCAACATTTATACACCAGATCGCTATCATGAACAGACCGTCTTTGAGGATGCCACCGCCATCGCACAGACCATCAACGCACGTTATCCGCGTTTGAGTATGGATGATTTCCGCCTGTGGTACGATTTTAGCGACCCCAAACTGCCCACATTCCACGCAATCGCCAGTATCTATCTGTGGACACAAGGCAGAAACGCCCGCCTGAACGAAGCGCCACCCCTGAATAGCTTTTTTGAGGCGAATCAGATTGTTATTTTATCCAGTCTGCATGATAAAGATACACTGATGCAAATGGCAAGTAACACCATCGAAAATCGCGGGATTATCACCTTTATCGATGAATTGGTCGTCAATGATATTCGTTTGGTCATTGTCAATGTGCGTTTGGCGCTGGTTACAAATGATTGGCTGACGTATTATTTTAGCGATACACAACAACAATATGTGCTATATGAAAGTGGTTGGAATGGCTATGAACAAGTCGCACAAAATAGCCGTCCATTCCGTTGGACAGCCGAGCCAACCGCCCGCCTCGTATTGGATGTGAATGGGGGATGGTTTGATGCAACGGCAGATTATCGCGTTTCGTTTGTGATAGCAGGTTATTTAGAAGACGACGTTGTGAATAGCCTGACATTGACCCTGAACGGTGTATCTGTGCCGTTAGAGCGTGTTGATAATAAATATGTCGGACAAATTTCGGGGCAATATTTATTAAACCCAACCCTCGAAGTGGTCTTTCAGACCGATAGGGTGAGCAACCCGTTTGATTTAGGCATCCAAGACGGGCGTAAATTGGGGGTCGCGTTGGGCGAATTGATTATAGACCGTGTGATAGAGAGTGATTAAACTTATCAACACCCTATCATAGCATACAGGATTTATCTGATGAAATTATCTATTGTTATCCCTGCCCGTAACGAAGCGGGCAATATCGAACATACCGTTACGCAATTGCGCGATTATCTCGATAGCGTCAACATCAGTGACATTGAGATTTTAGTCGTGGATGATGGTAGCACCGACACCACCTTTGAACTGGTCTCGGCGCTTCATGACCAAGATGAACGGATTCGCGTGGTCAAAAATACAGGGCGCAACGGATTTGGGCGTGCTGTCACCTTTGGATTAGACCGTTTTACAGGCGATGCGGTGGTGATTTGTATGGCAGATGCGTCCGATTCGCCCAAAGATGTCGAAGCCTATTATTATATCCTGCGCGATCAAGCCGATTGTGCGTTTGGTTCGCGGTTTATCAAAGGCTCGAAGGTGGTGGATTATCCGCGCTTCAAGTTGGTGATTAACCGTATCGTTAATTTTTTCCTCAAATTGATGTTTCGGTCAAAATTTAATGACACAACCAACGCCTTTAAGGGGTATCGGCGCAATGTGATAGAAGGCTGTCGTCCGTTCATCTCGCCTCATTTTAATCTGACTATCGAAATTCCCCTCAAGGCGATTGTGCGTGGTTACACCTATAAAATCACGCCGATTTCATGGCATAACCGCAAGGTGGGCAAATCGTCGCTCAAATTACCCGAACAAGGCAGTCGCTATCTTTATACATTGTTATCGGTGTGGTTTGAATATTTATTGGTGCGCCGCGATACGTATCGCACCGATGGCGGGGTGTTTGTGCCATTGACGCATACAGATACCGATGAAATTGCGCCCGTGCAGGTAGACTAAACGGGATAGGGGCATGAACAATTCATGCCCCGACTATTGTTACTAATTTGTAGCCACCCAAGTCGTTTCGTTACGCCCTGATATATTCGCAGGGCAACCTGTCCAACGTACTTGGAACACTTTCGCCTCTCGATCCGGACCTACATTCACCTGATACTCGCCACTGGTTAGTTTATACAGATAAATTTTGTAGGTGTCGTTTTTCGCCAGTAACACATTTTGGGGCGGGAAAGCGGGTACAAGCGCCAAACGACGTGCCGATTGCGAAATCACCCGGATGCCGTTGCTGTTTTCATCTAACGCGAACACCACAATCGCACATGTGCCATCATTACGGGTGACAGTATACACCGAATACGGTCCGTAGCAATTGATCGGCGGATTGGCGACAGGGCAAGCGCAGGGCAAACAAGCATAGCTTTCGCCGTTGGGGGCGGTGATGGTGAACGCCATCGTGAGCATCGCCATCAAGACGATGAAGCGGGCGCTCCGATAGGTGAGGCTTTTCAATGTACGCATATCAACAAACTCTCCATGTAAAAATTGTTTATGTGTTTGCTATTATAGGGGGGATTTTGTCATTTCGCCAACGGTAAAAACCACCGTTTTATATACGGGGATGACCATGCTCACGCAAATCCGACCCACAACACGCCAATATGTATTGGCACTTTTCACCTTTATCCTGTCTGCCACGCTCATTATTTATCCACTCCTTTTTTTTAGCGGGCAAAAAATGGCGGGGTATGATGCGTTTAACTACAATTGGAATTATTGGTGGATGCGTCATGCGCTCTCCACGCCGAATTTGAATATCTACCTCAACGATTTTGTATTTTATCCCGTCATGAATAATTTTGGCTATCACGCATTGGCGGCGGTTTGGTTTCCGATTTGGCTGATATTCGAGCCGCTCTTCGGCACACTCGGTGCGGTCAATATCATCTTGTGGATAGGTTGCACCCTCAACGGATTTGTGACCTTTGCATGGTTACGTTCAGAAAAAGTGACCCCCTTTTGGGCGTTGATAGGCGGGTTGGTGATCCAATTTTCGCCCCTCATCCGTTATTTTTATTACAATACGCACCTCAATTTGATGAATTGGTTTTGGTTGCCGTTGCACCTGTTGATGTGGAAATGGCTGGTCGAGGCGGTCGAAAAACGTCAAACGGCGCGTGCGATTTTTTTGATTGGGTTACAAGGTGTCGGGATATGGGGCTTGGGTTTGAGTGATTTGCAATTCCCTATTTTCACGGCGTTTGTGTTAGTCCCGTATGGCTTATTAACCTTGTGGCGCAGTGAATGCCGTTTACGCTTGGTGATAGCGGGCGTAGGCGTGGTCGGTGTCGGGTTGGCACTGCTCTGGTTTTTGGGACCGTTACCTTATATGCTCGATTTTACGGGGACACTTCCCGAACAAGTGGTTACAGACCGTCCTGGCATCCCGTTATGGGGGTATATCCGCCCCGATGAGGTGTGGTGGTATTGGAACGTGCCGACTGTCGGCGGGTTTGCGCTGATTGGCATCCTCATCACCCTGATTTTCGCCCGTCAATCACCACCCAAGCGCCGATATACCCGTCATAGCGATCACCCCAACGCAGGAAAATGGTTTTGGTTATTTGTGGCAATTCCGCCATTCCTCATCACACTCGGCGCGGACATAACCGTATTCGGTGTGACCATCCCCATGCCGTATCGCATTGTGTTTGAACTCACCAATGGGCAATTGCGGATGCCCTGGCGACTCGCGCCTATATTTTTAATCGGCGCGATGACCTTCATCGGCATCGCATGGTCGGCATATCACACACGACACCGAACATTCTATCCCTTTTTGGCGGTGATATTGATTTTGATGTTGGGGTTTGATACACGCTTATTTGCCACAGCGCCGTTAGATGATGTATTTTATCCCTATCAATTTTATGAGACAATGCGCGATGAACCGTATGAGTATGTGGTGGTCGAAGTGCCGATGAGCGTAGGCACGGGTGAGGTTTTATTGGATGATGCCCGTGCGATTCAGTTGCAATTTTATGGCATCACGCACGAAAAACGTATGATTAACGGCTTTATTTCGCGTGCGCCACTCGAATCATTTTATGGTTACAACGTAGATGACCCGCTTTTTAGCTGGTTAGGGCAACGCCGTGCGCTGATGCCCGAATTGGTCGTGCCACAATTGAGACGGGTGATTTTTGAATATCCCGTTGGGTATATTGTCGTTCATCAGGACATGATTGACATTGGGCGCTATCATCCCACCTTGCAAGAAATTTTCGGATTTTTCAACAGTCACCCTGAATTGGTCTGTCCGATATTTTTAGAACACGATGCGGTGGTGTATCGCACGGCATGGCATCCAGATGGATGTCCGCCACGTATTCCGCCCTTGGATGGTATTATCTATACGGTGGATGTTGGTGCGCCCAATGACCCGTTTTTCATCGGCATGGGCTTTCATAATCCCGAATCGGTAGCGGGGATCAGCGTGCGTTGGACGGGCGCATTACCCCAAGCCAAACTGCACCTCGATTTACCACCGATAGGGGATGATTATACAATGGAACTGGTGGCGCAATCGTTCCACCAAGATAATTTCACCCAAATTTGGCTGAACGACCATGTATTAGGTGAATATCGTATTTCTACGGCAGGGTTATCGGCAACATATATCACCTTACCCGCCGAATGGGTAGGGGATGGAAAAAATCTGACCATCACACTCGATTACGATTCGGCGATTAGCCCCGCCGATTTGGGCATGAATGATGATGCGCGTCCGTTGGCATTGATGATAGACCGTATTGGATTTTTGCCATCTCTATCACAACCGTAGGTATGCGTTTGCCCTACGCCATTGCGATATGCGCTTGTTTTTCGTGTAAGTGTATGTCATATTGGATGTGAATCGTTCAGATAGAAAGGATGGAATTCACTATGCCATCACGATTTGTTTTAGCTGTTGTCAGTATGCTCATTCTGTTCATTGCGGCGATGGCGGCATTAGTCGCCCCTAGTTTTGCGCGGTTGCCCCAAGCACCACTTTATCAAGGTGCAATCCCCACCTTAGACCCATTCCCCCGTCCAAATAGCTTTGACCTCATCGTGGCGGAACAAGTTTTTGAGGGCGGTCGCATGTTTTATTTGCAACCTGTAGACCGCATTTGGGTGCTTTTGTATGATGAAGATACCCGTGACAGTGGCACATGGGCAGTGTATGAAAACGAGTGGGTAGAAGGGATGCCCGAAATTGACCCTTCGATCATCGCGCCTGATGGCTATGTTCAACCGCGGCGCGGATTTGGTCTATTATGGCGCAAAAATGACGATTTGCGCGAGGCGTTGGGTTTTGCATTAGACCCCGAAATCGGATTTGAATCGCATTACACCTTCACCGAAGGCGCGATTCGTATTGTAGATGGATCTGTGGTGATAGAAGCAGGTGTGCATACACTTGTGAGTTATTATGGCGCGTTATTCACTTTTGATGAGCCGACCATGACGTGGACACGCGAAATTATCACCATGCCCGAAATGACACCAGAAGCCACCGCCGAAGCCACATCCAACCAATAATATCTTGGTTTTCATCTATGATAGGGACGATATACGCGCTCCGCGCTAATCGTCCCTTACAGACGCGACATTTTCAAATGGGGTGAAATTTTGGATGGATTGTAGTGGCGGATTAGCACCGTAAGGTGCGTATATCCGCCCTCGAAAATATGGCACTATTGTTTTGTTTTTCTACGCATCTTTCACACAGCGAAAGCCGATGAACCAATCACGGCTATCTTCTGGGCGCACCCAAAACCGAATCGAATTGGCAACGCCATAATCAATATAACTATACACCCCGCTACGGAACACACGCCTGCTAGTCTCATCGGTCATGTCTTCGCGCCCATCGGTTGCGTCATATGGATAGGGTTTATATATGCTTCGCGTGAATTCCCACACATTGCCCGCCATATCCAACGCGCCAACCCACGATGCGCCTGTGGGGTATCTGCCCACATCTACGGGTTGCCCAAACCAATTTTTATCGAATAACAGGCGGTCAGAGAAGAATGTATCGCCCCACGGATAGACCAAATCGCTCGGACCCGCCGCCGCATATTCCCATTCGGCTTCACTGGGCAATCTGCCACCCCGCGCTAGGCAAAAATCACGCGCTTCCGTCCATAACAGATTGGTGCGCGGTTTATTATCGCCCGTCCACGCGCCGTCACTGCCATATTGAGCATTGGTGATTTCGGTGCGGTCTATCCAAAACGCCGTATCGAAACAAATTTCGTGCTCGGGCAATTCATCGCGCCGTCCGTAGGTGCTACCCATCATAAAACAACCGGGTGGCACAAGCACCATCTCGAAACCGTCTATCATTTCGATGACGGGTGTCCACGCGCTGTTTTCTGCGACAGGGGTGAGTTCTGGGGCGGGCGCAGAGTCTGGTGATGTTATATTGGTACGATTTGATGCGGTCTGGTTGGTTGTTGTGGCTTCGCCACCGCCACAAGCGGTTAAAATCATCAGGATGATGAGGGTGTGAATGTGAATGATTTTCATGTGTAATTCCTTTGGATAGCACGCTGACAGATTTTCACACCGCTCATTTTACCATTTTCATACATCCTTTTTCAGGTTAAAATTTTCACAATCGAATTTTTCAAGAGATAGGTTGATGGTATGCGTTATAAAATCTTACTCGTCATGTTGATGTTACCCCTGTTTGTGATGACTATTTCTGCCCAATCAAGCGCCCCCAATGGTGATGATTATCAATGGGAGTTTGTCGTTGGTGGGTTCGATAACCCGATTCAAGTGCTTCATGCTGGTGATGGGAGCAATCGTTTGTTTGTTGTCGAGCAACTCGGTTTTGTTCTTGTGGTCGAAAATGGCGCATATTTGCCAGAGCCATTTTTAGATATATCCGAATTGCTCACCTACGAAGTGATTCGCGGTGGATATACCGAGCGAGGCATGATCGGTATGGTCTTTCATCCCAATTACGAAGAAAACGGCTACTTTTTCGTGAATTATGTCAATCGGGATGAAGATGTGGTGGTGGTACGCTATCAAGTCAGCGCCGATAACCCCAACAAAGCAGACCCCGCCAGCGCCTTAGAAATCATCAATGTTGGTCAACCGTTGCCTAATCATAATGGCGGTTCGATGGAATTTAGCCCTGTGGATGGTTATTTGTATATCTCCGTGGGGGATGGTGGTGGCGCGGGCGACCCCTTCTCGAATGGGCAACGGACAGATAGCTTACTCGGCAAAATTTTGCGGATTGATGTGAATACCGAGCCATACATCGTGCCAGAAGATAACCCGTTTGTGGGTAATCCTGCTTTTGCGCCCGAAATTTGGGCATGGGGCTTACGCAATGTGTGGCGCATGAGTTTTGATCGCGAAACGGGCGATTTATATCTGGCGGATGTTGGTCAAGAAAAGGTCGAAGAAATCAACATGCAACCCGCATCCAGCACGGGGGGCGAAAATTACGGTTGGAATGCGATGGAAGGCAGTCAACGCTACAATCCCAATACCCCCATCCCAGACCCCCATACGCTACCCGTTGCCGAATATGGGCATGATGATGGGTGTTCGGTGACGGGCGGTTATGTGTATCGGGGCGAAAATCTGCCCGAATTAGATGGCATTTATTTTTATGGTGATTATTGCAACGGGCGCACATGGTCGTTGTATTTTGATGAGACAACGGGCGAATGGGTCTCCACCCGTTTTATCGATACAGGTTGGCAAATTTCATCATTTGGTGAAGATGAACAAGGTGAATTATACCTCGTGAATTACAAAGGCGATATTTACCGCCTGACGCGCAAGGGGTAGAGATTTTAGGTGGGTATTGTATTTTGCGGGCGGATATACGCACCTTACAGTGCTAATCCGCCTCTACAAATAATTCAATCTGTACGGATGGATTAGGGCATAAGCCCGTATATCCATCCTCATTCATGTCAGGGCAGATATACACTTCGTTAATCCGCCCCTTGTATCTACAATCCATCCAAAATTTCACCCCCATTTGAAAATGTCGCGTCTGTAGGGGACGATTAGCGCGAAGCGCGTATATCGTCCCTAGCCACAATTGAGACGTTAGCATCTCAAAATGGGTAAAACACCCACACCCCTATTTCACCTCAAAAATAACCTTCCCCTTCTTGCGTTCTTGTGGATTGAGGATAAACACCCCATGTCGTTGGATACCCTGGTTCATGATGTTGAAGCCATCGTTGGCATTCGTCACAGGTTCAACGGCGAAGAACGTCTCTCGCAGAGGGGCATATACCACCACATGCTCAAAAATCGGGTCGGAACGGATGAGTAATTCGCGTTTAGATTGGCTGTACTGAATTTTAATCGGTTGCGTGCCTTCGCGCCCTGTTAGAATATGGTCGAGCGGTTTATCGCCCAACAGATGCAAGCGTTGATAATCCCAAATGGCATTTTTGGGGATGGGCAATGCCTCGCCGATGACCATCATATCTTCGAGTGGAAAGTAGTCGGAGTAAGGTAATTTTACTTTGGCGAAGTCGTTGCTACTGGTCAGCGTGCGCTGAAAATACGGATGCAAGCCAAACCCCGCGGGCATAACCGCTTTACCCACATTTTTAATTTCGAGTGTGACGGATAATTTTTTCTTATTCAAGCGAAAATCCATCTTGGCGCTGAATGGTAACGGGAAGAATCGCTTGACCTTGCGCGTATCCATCACCAATTCGATACGGTTTGCATCGTGTTTGCGGACCGTCCATTCGACATCGCGCCCAATACCATGAATGGCGGTGCCATCTTTAAAATTAATCGGGAACTGATACAGTTTATCGTTAAAAATAAATTTACCATCTCGAATCCGATTGCACCACGGAATCATGACAAAACTGGCACATTTTGAACTATTGGTATAATCGGTTTCATGCGTTGGACGCATGAGATCGTACCATGTATCCTCATGCTTGATTCGACCAAACGCAATAGACCCGCCTGTTTGTGGTAAAATACCAACCTGCCAAAAATCATTTTCTAAAACGAGTAATTGACTCATAATTTTTTGCAAAAGCCTCTCTAGTCTGGTTGAAGGATGCCGATAAATGTCGTCTGTGCTACACGATTTAAGCGCCCATTGCTCAAGGTGACTTTCCATGTGCCATTTTCACGCGGACTTGTGAACAAAATGGCGCTGTTATCTTCTGTCCATGCGATTGGTCGGATGAAGGTCTCAATCGGTTGGGTCAATACGGTTTGGGTTTGTGCATCAAAATTCACCAACACAAACACCGTCTCGGTGCGTGGGTCTTGATTGGGGCGTGGGGTGACGCTGGCTAAGGCATACACCGCCAAATTGCCATCTGGTGAGATGAGAATGTCCCCACCTGTATTATACCCAGTGAGGCGAAGGGGGGGGAATAGGGTTTTTGCGCCTGTATTCAGATCATACAGGTATAAATCGAAGCCGTTAAAATCGGACGCGAGGCGCAACCGTAAAAATTGCCGATTCAGAATTGCCGCGCCACAAATGCAATTGCCAAATTCTTCGGGCAAGGCTTGGGTGGTGTTATCAATCAAATTCAGCGCATATAACGCCACGTATTGCCGAAAGAATAAATACGGATCGATGCCATCGGGATGTTTATCCAGATACAGCGTGCCTAAATCTTGGCTAAAGCGAATCGGCAGGGCGCGTAAATTTTCGTTGGCGAGGTCGACTTCGCGCAGTACCTCGCGCAGATTTGCGCCATCGGCATTGGCGACGTAGGTGATGGTCGCCAATTGTCCCTGTTGGTCGCGCCATGTCACCGTCCACGCCACCATGTCGTGATTTCCAGAGACCACCCAATCAATTCGATAGGCATCGGCAGGCATTTGTACAAACGGATGTTCGCGGGTTGTGCCATCGGGATGTGCCAACATCATGCGTTGCCTTTGACGGTCGAAATACAAAATGTCGTATCCAAACGGGGTATACCGTTCACCATATACATCCAATTGGGTGCTAACGCCCGTTTGCATGTTGATGAATAACAAGTGGTCAAGCCCGAATTGGTCTTGGTCATGTTCGACATACACCATATACGGAATATTTGCCTCATCTTGTGCCGATGTGGGTGTGTATCCGATGATGAGCATCAGGCATAAGACGATCCCCCGCCGAATCATGACATCGCCTCCAGAAGACTCGGCAATATGATGCCTGATGCGCCGTTCAATACGATATCGGCATAACGGGTTATCATCGAATATTCGGGGTTAATTTCGATGATTGTTGCGCCATTTTGCTTCGCCCAATACGGTAAATCAGACGCGGGCGAGACCAGCCCCGATGTGCCGATGACCAGCATGACATCGCTATTTTTACAAACCGTCTGTGCCTGATTCAAGGCGTGTGCGGGGAGCATTTCATGAAACCATACCACATTCGGGCGCAGATACGCATGGCAATGTGGGCAACGGGGTGGGGTGGTGTGGTCGCTATCCCACACAAAATCGGCGGGGGCAATCGGCACGCGCCCACCGCGACATTGGTCATAACAGATGGTCTCTGCGAGGTTGCCATGAAGCCGAATCATGCGCGTAGACCCCGCTTGTTCGTGTAAATCATCCACATTTTGCGTGATGAGCCATAAATCGGGGTGGGTTTTTTCGAGCTGGGCGAGGGCGATATGCCCCGCATTCGGCTTGGCATGGCTCACCAAATCGCGCCGATAGGTATACCAATCCCACACCAATTTCGGATTTTTGGCGAAGGCGGTCGGCGTGGCTAATTCTTCGGGATTATATTTTGCCCATAACCCGTCCATTGCATCTCGAAATGTGGGGACACCGCTTTCTTTGCTCACACCCGCCCCTGTCAGGATGACGAGGCGTTTGGCGTTTTGGATATGGCTGGCGGCTTGTTGAATAGACATGGTGATCATCGTTTCCTAACCATTACTCATCATTTCAGACTATTATAACGGGTATAATGGATGTTATCAAAAGGAGATACCTGATTCATGACTGACCAGCTTTCTTTTTTTCAATCGATTCCACCGATTAACGACATCAGTGAAATTACCAACATTGACCAGTATTATGACGTGCCTGCCGATTGGCACATCGTCATCACCGATGTGCGTGGTTCGACCAAAGCCATTGAAGAGGGGCGCTATCGAGATGTGAACTCGGTGGCGGCGGCTTCGATTACCGCCATGCTGAATGTTGTCAAAGATGTG
>DAOTVP010000002.1:0-52453 GCA_034436155.1 Anaerolineae bacterium | reverse complement strand
TGTGGTCACGCCCTAATGTGTGTCCACAACCCTGACACTGAAAAACACGGTCAGACAGGTCTAACTTTTGCGTATGACCGCAACGACTACATTTGCCCGTTGTACGCTCCCAACGGTTTATTTTCTCAACATGCTTGCCCCGCTTGAAGGCAACCCATTCTAACACCTTCACAAACTGAGCAAACCCTAAATCACTTACTTTCCGTCCCCAAAGCCGTTTCATGGCATCGAGGTTTAAGTCCTCGAACACCATCACATCATACTGGTCACACAAATCATGCGCCAATTGGAAATGAAAATCTAAGCGACTATCGGCTATGCGAATATGACGGCGATTGATATGCCACATCCCCGCTTTGTGATTATTACTGCCCTTGACCTTGCGCGAAACACGACTTTGAATGGCACGTAAACGGGGTAAGTCATGCTTGTAATATTGTGGCGATTCGATGGTTGCGCCTTCGTTGGTCGTTAAGAAATTTGTCAACCCAAAATCAAAACCGACCCGTGCTGATTTTTTCTGGGATAGCCATTTTCTCGATGACACTGAAACACAACCACAACCGCCCTGCTGTATCGCGTTTGATAGCGACTGTTTTTATCTCACCGTTCAACGGACGATGGTAAACAAATTTATATATGTTCTTGCCAATGCGGATTTTACGATACTTTTTGCCGTCTTGTTTATCGAGTAAATCCCATCCCGCTTGTTTCAGGGTGAAAGACTTAAATTTCTTGACCTTTTTGAAGCGGGGCAATCCACCTTGCTTGTTGAAAAAACGAGCATACGCTTTATCCAGACGTTCAAGGATTTCTTGAACCGCTTGCGACCCCAAGTCTTTCCAATAGGCATATTGAGGGCAACGCTTTCGCAATTTGGCGATGTGTTTTTTCATGACATCCAACGGAATGTACTTACGAGTAAGTTTGTAATACCGCTTTTGCAAGGCGAGGGCGTGATTCCAGATGATACCTGCAACATTAATTTGGTGATGAAGTGAGCCATCCACCTTGTGGTTGCGATACAATCGGTATTTGTAGGTTTTCCGCACCTTGACCAGATTGGGCATCAAGCTATTCCACTTTTTTGCTATCACCTCAATATTATTTTTATTCTAGCGCATTTTTAAGTATAATCAATGTACCAGTGCCTTATATCCCCATTGCTCAAGCGCGGGGTTTTAGGGCTTTTTTTGATAACTTTAGATAACACAGATAGGGTTGTTATATGACTCAAACATCAGGTATGATAACGTGTATTCACTGTGGGCATATCAATCGTGTGGGGATTGTTTTTTGCGAAAAATGTGGCAACTCGTTAAATAATATCCCTGTCACATATAAAACCAATGTTTTATCTAAAAATATGGCAGAAAAAATCGAAGACCAGTTATCCGATACCGTCAAAGTGGACGATCCCAATGATGTGCAAAGCAGTCCATCCCTTTTTCAGCCCAATATGGAGTTATTGCTGGAAATTGAGGGGATTTCTAACCAGATTAAACTCAAACCACAAGAGGGACATGAATATATCATCGGCAGACACGACCCCGAAGGTGGATTTATGCCCGCGATTGATTTGTTACCGTTTGGTGGGTATCGGATGGGGGTTAGTCGCAGACATGCCATGTTGACACTGGTCGGCAAGCGCCTGAACATCCGCGATTTAGGCAGTAGCAACGGCACATCTGTTAATGGCAATCGGCTTGACCAACACGAAGACCATCAACTGCGTGATGGTGATAAATTACGCATGGGAAGCATGGCGTTTCGAGTGCGATTTGTCTGATTAAATCCGCGCCAGCGCAAAAGCGTATGAGCCAGCCATCGAATAACCACCGACAGTGGGGTTCAGACGCATTCGGGCGAATGAGCGTCCTTCATCCAATGTCGAAAAGACGCGCAACCCAGGCACGGCGCTGAGTTTGCTCATGACTTGGGCATTGCGCGAATTCATTTGTTCGCTGGCAATCAACGCGACACCCATCACATTGTCCATGCCTTGTAAGGCATTGAACACGCGCAATACGGTTGGACACAACCGATCGACCTCGCGCATATCCACCAGCGCAACAACTGGGCTACTATTGGCACTCGCATATTTTTTGAACGCATTCATCCACATGCGGGCATCAACATCATCTACATACCCCACTTGTTTAGCAAAAAACACGCCACCTTCAAAATTCATGTTGTGGATAGGCATTTGTCACCATCTTATCCATATAAACCATCGTCATATATATAGTGTATGCACAAAAGAGAAAAAGGTCAATTTAATTTTCTATGACAATTCTCATCTTTTGTGCGAAATTGTTAAATCTCTAGGCAAATGCTCATCCTAAGCAGGCATTAATTCGCCCGTTTGGATTGGCAAACCCGCCCTACGCCATGCGTCGATGCCACCGACCAAATTCATCACATCGTAATATCGGTTTTGGAGCAAACTGGCGACCACCTGTGAGCGAACACCCGACCCGCATTGGGTGATAATCACCTTGCCTCTGGGCAGTTCATCTAAACGGGCTAATAATTCGCCCATCGGGATGAATAATGAATTGGGGATATAGCCTTCGGCGCGTTCTGTCCGACTGCGAACATCCAAAATCACCGCGCCTTTGGCATCGGCGACTTCTTCGGGTTGGATTTGCGTCAGGTGGGCGTGATGTTTTTGGGCGAGCGATACATCGAACAATCCGTCGATATTATCCACACCAATCGCACGGAGCGATTTGAGCGCACGTTCCGCATCGGCTTCATCAACAATCAGGTAAGTCGGTTTGGTATAATCCACAAACCAACCGACCCATGTGTTGAATTGCGATGAAGTCAGTGGGATATTCACCGTGCCGTACAGGTGATTTTCGGCGAACTCATCGCCACGGCGCGTATCTATGATGAAGGCTTTTTGCGCGATGCGGTCATGCAATGCCGATTCATCCAACCATTGCGGAGTCGGTAATTGTGATGTGAGCGTTGCGCCAACGCGATTCACGGTTTTCATCTGGGCGAAATAACGCGGTGCAGGCGGTTGACCGTCTAATAGCCACGCCACAAATTCATCTTCATGCTCATATTGAAATGCGGGGTTGAATAATTTTTCGTAACCGAGCGTGGTGGATGGTATCGCGCCTAATGCCTTGCCACACGCGCTACCTGCGCCATGCCCGGGCCAAATTTGCAAATAATCGGGCATGGTTTTGAGGCGATTGATATTGGCAAATTGCTGACGTGCACCAGCATCCGCTGTATGCGCCACGCCCACCGCCACTTCGAGCAAATCGGGACGACCAATATCACCAACGAACAACAAATCGCCCGTAAAAATGCCGATGGGACGGTCTGCGTTAGTGTCTGTCACCTGAAAGACGATGTGTTCGGGCGTATGACCGGGCGTGAATAACACCTTCACTGTCACCGCACCGATGGTGATAATATCCCCTTCGCCGACATAACGAATATTGGGCGCATCGGGATAATCGTAGGCGAATTGACCACCCCGCCCTGCTTTGCTGATATACAAGGTTGCGCCTGTGCGGTGCGCCAGTTCGTATCCGCCACTGACATAATCGGCATGGATATGCGTCTCTGCTACGCCGATGATTCGCAATCCGTTTTGACGTGCCACGTGCAGATACGGTTCAACATCACGCGAGGGGTCTATCACCAACGCCACACCCGCGCCCGGACAACCGAGCAAATACGAAGCCTGTGCCAATTCGTCATCATAAAAATATTTGAGTAACATCGTGACTTATCCTTGTGCCTTGCCACGTTCCAACGGAAAACGGCTCATCGCCCAATCCATTGTGCCACCATCCAGATTATAGAGGGTATGTTTCATCCCCGCGTAGCGCAAAATTTCCGCGCCCATCATGCTTCGCATCCCAGAACGGCATACCAGCACAATCGGATTCTCACCTGCGAGGTCTGTCACCTGTTGGATATGTTGGTCTAATTCATCCAGTGGAATATTGACCGCGCCAGGGATACGGGCTTCTTCAAATTCCTCAACCGTGCGGACATCCAACAACAAATGGGGGGTGTTCGCATCTTTGAATTGCGCCTTAAATTCGTCTACCGATAAATTCTCGAACATACAGTAAAATTTGCCTCCTGTGCTTGTGTTGTGTAGATAACAGTGATTATATCATCTAGACGCGCTTGGTAATGCTTGTCTTTCGTGAAATTGGCTTAAAAATACAACACCCGATGTTTCGTGACCTACTCCAACGGGTGTTGTTATTTTATATTCGCCCACTTATCTGGGCAGGAACATTCGGCTCTCTTATAAATTGCCGCCCGATATATTCGTAAATATACCGTAACTCAGCATTTATTTGATAAGATAGGGCGAAACGAAACCCGTTATTGTTGTTCCTGTTATGTGGGTTGTTCCTGTTGCGATTAACGGCACGGAAGGTATCGGTATTGTTATTGTTCCACGAGCCACCCCGCAACACGCGCTCCCCGAAGTCCCTACATAAACAGGTTATTCACCTGATTCATGCCTTTTTTGACCAACCGCCCAATAAATTACCAATTTCTATTGTGTGTTCAGAGGCATAATAAAATTGATTAGGGGTTGTATATTTTAATTCTAATGCCATTTGCAAGTAAAAGCGAGCTTTATTCAATTGAATTTGTGCTTCTTTAAGATGTATTTTGGGTGTGTCGGATTGGGTAGCCCGTAACAATTGCTCATGAAACATCATCATAGCATCTTCTATGTTTCGTGCTAACCGAAATCGTTCATGACGGGGAAATTTAGAGGTATGGTCATACAACCATATCATAAAGGCTTCTGTCTTGATAAATATCGGAGATTGACCACTCATAATGACCTTAAACTGGTAAAGATTTTCTGACGTAACAACCATGTATCTCCATGTTTTACATGACCTATCCATGCCATAACGCTGGCACGACCATCTTCACGGGTGATTTTACCCGCCTTGAATTGCTTCCACAATGTCCGTAGATGACGTTGATAGGCAATCCCTTTGGTCTTTTTCAAGCGCCGATGGGTTGAATACACCGTAAAACCCAAAAAGGGTATACCTTGCTCTACGGGGCAAGGGTGAGCGCGATTTTCGTGAATGGTTAAGCGATAATCGGCTAAAAACGAGATAATAGCATCGCGCCAATCATGGAGTTGCTTTTTATCGTTGGCGAATAGCAAAAAGTCATCCACATAACGCACATAACCATGACACCGCAAATTGTGTTTGACAAATTGGTCAAGCGGGTTCAAATAGACATTCGCCCAAAACTGGCTGGTCAGGTTGCCGATTGGCAAACCACGCGGACGATTCACCGCCAGTAAATCATCTCCATCAAAATAACGCATGTCATACTCATCTTTTAGCACCCCTACCCCACTATCTATAATTTTGCCACACAACCGCAATACTGCTTCATCGGCAATTTTACGGCTTAAAATATCTTTGAGGATAGCATGGTCAATCGCGGGGAAAAATTGTTGAATATCACATTGCAACACATACTTGAATCGCCTCATGTATTGTGTACAACGGTCTAATGCTTTATGTGTGCCTTTTCCAACCCGATTCGCATAGGTATCATCAATAAAGATAAGCTCATAAATCGGACCGATAACATTGACCAATGCGTGATGTACTACTCTATCGGCGAATGGTGCGGCGCTGATTTTGCGTCGTTTAGGCTCATGCACTGTGAAACTTCGATATCCACCCGCTTGCCATGTTTCATCTGCAAGTTGATGATACAACCTTGTGATTTCATAATCTAAATGATGTTCAAATAGCGAAGGTGCAGGCTTATATCGCTTTCCCCTACGGGCTTTGCGCCATGATAAAACAAGATTATTCATATCATATATTTGTGGATATAGATTTTTATACGTTTTCATAGCTTCATTGTGCCAAAAAATTTTCGCGCCCGCAAGCGGGCGATTGGTGGTGGGGGGCTTTGCCCCCCACACCCCCCAAAGAAAAAGAAGAATTAAGCAATAAGTATTAAGAATTAAGAGTTATAAGAGAGGGCGAAACGAAACCCGAGATCGTTGTCCCAGTAATGAGGGTTGATCCCGATGCGATTAACGGCACGGAAGGTACTGGTAAGGTAATTGTTCCACGAGCCACCCCGCAACACGCGAACATCCGTTCTGTACAAATCCGTCTCGCCCGTCTCATACGCCGTCAGGCACCATTCCCATACGTTGCCACTCATATCGGTCACACCGAATGGGCTATCACCTTTGCCTTCATATTGGCGCACAGGCGTGGTTTGGTTGCTATCGTATAGACTTACTACGCTATTATTACACCGTGAACCATACCATTCATTCCCCCACGGATATATCAAGCCTTTATCACCTTGTGCGGCGCGTTGCCATTGCTGTTCGGTGGGGAGCATAATGTTTTCGCCTGTGGTCTCGCTCAACCATGTGCAGAATGCCACCGCTTCATGCCACGATACACCAATAATCGGTTTATCATCGCCCTTAAAACGGTCATCCCCCAAAAAACGGGGTTGTGTCCATGCTTTGCCCGTCTTTTTCCAGCTACCCTGATAATCCCAACCATCCAATTTGGCTTGCCAACCATCATCCGTCCACCAGCGTTTTTCATCATATCCGCCCGCATCCATAAATAGCTTAAATTGGGCGTTGGTGCAAGGATATTTCGCCATTTCAAACGCAGGGACGGTGAAGGTGGTGTCTTTATCTAAATATCCACATTTTCCAATTGTCACCTTACCCTCTGGGATGGGTATCCACGCGAAAGGTTTGGGCAACAGCTCAAGCGATGATTTGCGCGTTGGGGTGATGATTTTTTGTGACCCATCATAACGCGACTTAAAATCTTTAGGGTCGAATAGCCCATCGGGCAAAAATTCTTTGCCTGTCCGTTCTTGCAGATACGTTTGCCACGCGCCCTTCACTTTGAATTGCGAGGCTTTGCGCGAATCGAATTCGATGAGTTGGCGATAATCGCGCAAAATCAGAATCCATTCGCGTGCCTCTGCGCCAAAATGACGGTCTTGTAAATCCAGCAATCGCTGAAAGCGCCGTTCCGCCGTATCAAAATCGAGTTTCCACGCCAATTCGTAGGCTTCCTCGTAGATAGAGGCGGTGTTATTGGTGGCATCATTGACATGGCGCGGGTCGGGCGGGTTATCGGCATACAATTCGGGTTTGGGGTTGGCAATGCACCGTTCTAGGGTGCTATCGAGTTTTTGGAACGCGCCCGCGCCTTCATCGAATAAAAATTGCACGCGAATATCGTTCAATTCATCAGGCACATCCCCCCAATAACGAATGTCATTTTTGCCTGATGTGGGGTTATGAAAAAATTCGTTGTTCAACACCATCGGCACAATATGTTTGTTCAATTTACGCGCAAATGCCAATTCTGCCCGACAGTTGACATTCACCACCGATTCAGCAGACACCATGAACACAAACACCTTGCAGGCGCGAATGGCATTCACGATAGAGAGCCACCAATCATCGGCGGGTTGAATATCGGTTTTATCTTGCCAAACTTTATATTTCGGCTTGCCATCGGCTTGTAATGTCCGCAAGCGTGAGACAATCGTATCTACTTTGGCGGAATCGGTGCTACGGTAACTGATAAAAATTAGGTTATCGCTCATCCATCATCATCACTTTGTTGGCTACTGGTCTGTTGGTATTATACAAACAGGTTACGGATTTGGCAACAAAATACCCCTATCCACAAATGCAATCGCATTAAAATTTTCGTCTAAAAAATGCCCTTTGTGCCGTCGTTTTGAGGGACGATATACGCGCTTCGCGCTAATCGTCCCGTACAATTCACGGCAATTTTGAGGTGTGTACTGGCGGATTAGAGGCAGAAGCCTCGTATATCCGCCATAAAACGATTTGTTGGGATGCAAAATTTACCCAATCGGCTCAGTGGTCTTGGTCATGGTCAGACCGTGCGAGACGAACATATCAAATTGGGCTTTCGCCATCGCTTCAAAATCAATCACAGGATGAGCAACCGATGACATGGCATCTTCTAAAATGCGGATTTTGCTCACAATATGCGATGGATAGTAGCGCATCAACGAGGTGACGGTTTCGAGGACGCAATGGCTTTTCGCCTGCCCCGCGATGTAAATCAGGTCATAGGTGGCGAGGTCATCCATCAGGGCGGTATTCACCCCGCCGTTGGGATGGTCTGGCACTTTGACTTCGGGTTCAATCACCGAATAATTTTCGGTTTTGGGGATCATCCCTTTGATATACATATTCGGTTGGGCTTGGCGAGCGGCGGTATGATAGGCAATCGCCTCTAACAAAGCTGGCACAACGGCATGACCGGGCGTTCCGACCAATGTGTGATAGGGCCATATCATCAGGCGTTTTTTGGCTTGTTCTTCGAGCATTTCGACATATTGATGCGACCACGCCACATCGTAGAGGGGTGTCCATACGCCATTGTTCACATCTTGGCTGGTGATTTCGGTATACGGTGTAGGATGCTCGCCTTTTTCGTTCACCCACCATGTCGGCGAAAAGATTTGGATGGGCAGGTGGCTATCCAACGTCGCGCCGATTTGGGTGATTTGCCCCGCGTGGGTGTAAATCCATTCCACAATGCGACGGGTATCATCCACCGCGCCAGGGACAGAGAGCGCCCCGTCTGGATGGACAAAATCGGCTTGAATATCCACCAACAATAAAAATACACGAAAATCATCCCGATAGGCGGGTGTGAGACCTGCTTGAAGTCCAAAATCGGCGGCGGTGGCGACATTCGGGTTATACAATTGCCCAATGCGGGCGGGGTCGTAATAAGACGGAAATGTCATGAGATATGCCTTTCTACACATGATTAACCTCAATCTTCATTGTACAAGCATAGGGCAGATATATCTAAGGCATTTTCGGGTGGTTTTGGACGGCATATATGCCGTCCCTACATGCCAATTATCATTTTTATGCCTGTACGGACGCGCACCATATCATAAAAAATAGCACCTGTACGGACGCGCTTCTGCGCGTCCACGACATAGCTATATCAGATGTATAAATATGACCTTTTTCCCACCTTGACAATACATCAGATACCGATGTATTGTATCTCTATACTTAGGAAACAGAGGTATCTATCACATGAGCATCAATCTCAAAGGCAGTCTGCCCTTGCTCATTTTGCACATCCTACAAGATGGCGAAAATCATGGGTATCGGATTGCCAAACACATCAAAGAATTATCGGATGGTGTGCTGGATTTCAAAGAAGGCACACTCTACCCCACGCTCCACAGTTTAGAGGCGCAAGGGCTAATTTCTGCCAGTGACCAACTCGAAAACGGGCGCACACGGCGTTACTATCGGCTCACGGATGCGGGAAAAAATACCCTATCGGCACAAATTTCTGAATGGGAACGCTTTTCATCGGCGGTGAATCGCGTTCTGAACGGAGGTCAAGCATGAATTTTGAGGCATGGTTACAAACTGCCACGCAAGGCTTACCCATTCATCGGCTAGAGGCGATTCGCGCGGAATTGACAGGGCATTATCTCGATGCGGTGGATGATTATTTGTTGCAGGGGTTATCGGCGGATAATGCCCGACTGGTCGCCTTGCGTGAATTGGGCGATGCGCGGGCGGTCTGTGATGGCTTGCGCTCGGTGCATATTCATCGGCGCGATTATTGGCGGGCGTTTTGGTTGGCATGTATGCCGACAGCCTGTGTCATCCTGTTTTTACCTGCCATCGGTCAAATCAGAAATTACCGCGCCGACTTTTTAGAGTGGATTTTCGCCATTTTTATCACCATCACCGCCATACTCACCGTTTGGGCAACTCTGAATAGCCTAAAAATGGTCGGTATGATTGCTTATATGGGAGAAGATGCCGATTTGCCTATCAGCCTAATTCGCATCGGGTTATGGATAGCCTTACCCATCACCATCATCGCTACACTGAGTAGCCGACACAGCGCCGTATTTATGGCGATTATCAACGCACCTGTATTGACCTATTCCCCCCGTACCGTTTTGCATAACCTTGATGTGATGTTGATGAGCATCGGCGCGTCTTTTGTGATGATGGTGATAGCCATTGGTTGGATTTTATTCGCCAATAAATTGAGCAGTTCATCGCATTTAACACCCATACTATCTTTGTTGCGCTCACAAACGTTATTTTTGGGCATCGCACTCATCATCCTCGCCACGGGGGCTATCTTACGAGATAACCGACTCACCTCTATCAGCACAGCCATATCGCTGATTTTCGGCACGCTCACCTTCGCCTTATTCATCATCCTATTTTATCAAATGGCAAAAAACACCCCACCCTCACGCGCATCATACGCATAGGAGAGAAATATGCACGCTATCGAAATTCACGATTTACATAAAATTTATAGCAGAGGCAAAAAACGGGTTCATGCGGTGAAGGATATTCACATCACCATCGAACAGGGGCAGATTTACGGCTTGGTGGGTCCGAATGGCGCGGGCAAAACCACCGCCATGCGGATGATGTTGAGCCTCATCAAACCGACTAAAGGTCATGTAAATCTTTTTGGTCAAGATGTGCGCCAACATCATGAGGTATTGCGCCGTGTCGGGATGATGATAGAAGGGGTAAGTTTTTATCCATACCTGACGGGGCGCAAAAATTTGATACTCCTCGCCCGAACTCATGGTTTATCAGATATGACGCGCATCAACCATGTTTTAGAGATTGTCAAATTATCGGATAAAGCAGACCAACGCTTCGGCACGTATTCGATGGGCATGAAGCAACGGCTCGGATTAGCAGGCGCATTATTACATGACCCCGATTTGTTGATACTTGATGAACCCACCAACGGCTTAGACCCCAACGGTATCCTCGAAATACGTGTGTTATTGCGCGATTTAGCCGATAATCACGGTAAGACGATTTGCTTTTCGAGCCATACCCTAAACGAAGTGGAACGCTTATGTGATAGATTAGCCATCATCAACAAGGGTGAAATCATCCGCGAAGGCGATATAAAAGGCTTGTTGGCAGAGCAAACTCGCTTGCGGGTTAAGGCAACCCCATCGGCAAAAGCCCAGTCCATTATCAACAACCATTGGCGGATTTGTGAAAGTGCCGATGATACCTTCCTCTTAGATGCACCTGCACACGATGCACCGCACATTGCACGCGCATTGATAACAGGCGGGGTGGATGTATTTGAAATTGTCCCACATCAACAATCGTTAGAAGCATTTTTCTTGGATGTCACCGCACAAGGTCAGGGGATGGTCGCATGACAGCATTATTCCGCGCAGAGTGGTTAAAATTATCAGGCAATCGTTGGGCGGTCACATTTTTGGTGTGGATATTCCCCATATCAGCCCTGTTTTTAAGTGTCGGTGCAATCGTATTATCATTCATTTCACCTGATGTCAGGCAAGTGGCTCAAATTACCACATGGCAAAATGGCTTTTTGAATCCGTGGTCATTCCCCAATAGCGAAATTGGTCGCTTCGCCATTGTCGCCTTCACCGCGATTGTATTCGCAAGCGAATATCAACAGGGCACATGGAAAAACCTGATTACACGCCGTCAACGTTGGGTGATTATGGCGAATAAATTTTTAACCTTAGGCTTATTCATCACCCTCGCTTTCATCTTGTTGTCATTAGTGATTGGGGTTGGTTCGGTCATATTAGGTCAAGTTGTCGGACACCCTATGGGCGCATTCGATATGACCATATTCGGGACATTTTTACGTGATTTATCGTTGCAGATGAGCCTCACATTCGCAGGAACATTTATCTCGGCGGGATATGCGGCTATCGGTGCCATGCTCTCACGGCATGTTATGGCGACCATCATCATCGGCATGGTTGCAACATTGGGCGAACCCAGTACATTGCTCATTGTCTCACTTGCACGGGGATTATTCAAAATTGACTTATATGGTTTATATGCCTTCACGCCGTCGTATAACATGGGCAATATCACAGCGAGTCAGATGGGGACAGTTTTTGCACCTGTTGCACCAGAAGGGTTTATCCCATTCAGCCAAACAGCCTCATGGTTGATACTGCTGGTGTGGGTTGTTGCGCTGATTGGATTATCCATCCACAATTTCACCCGCCCAGACATCACCAGCTAAATATCCCGATTCGTCAATATTCACAAACTTGCCCGTCATGCGCTAGGCGTGTGGCGGGTTTGTGTTTTAGAATGTGGTATTGATTTAATCAGTTGAACAAGGATATACAGATGCACAAAAAATTTTGGATACCCGTGTTATGCGCGTTTTTCATCAGCACATTCATCTCAGTCGCACAAGATACCCCCACAGATACCCAGATGCGTTGGTGGAATGACCGCGTGTTTTATGAAATTTTCGTCCGCAGTTTTCAGGATAGCGATGGTGACGGCATTGGCGATTTTCGGGGCTTGATTAGCCGTTTAGATTACCTGAATGACGGCAACCCCAATACCAAAAATGATTTAGGGGTCACAGGGATTTGGCTTATGCCAATTATGCCCTCCCCCACCTATCACGGTTATGATGTGACCGATTATTATGACATCAATCCCGATTATGGCGATATGGATGACTTCCGTGAATTTATCGCCGAAGCGCATAAACGCGGTATCGCTGTGATTATTGACATGGTGATTAATCATACTGCCGATGACCATCCGTGGTTCCAAGCATCCAAAGCGGGGGACGAGAAATATCGAGATTGGTATGTGTGGGAAGAAACGAATCCGGGTTATCAAGGACCCGATGGTCAAACGGTGTGGCATCGCGGTGGGGATGCGTTTTATTACGGCTTGTTCGAGAGCGGTATGCCCGATTTGAATTATGAAAATGAAGAAGTCACCGCCGAAATGTACGAAATCGGGCGCTTTTGGCTCGAAGATGTCGGTGTGGATGGCTTTCGGTTGGATGCGGCGAAATTCCTCATCGCCGAAGGTCGCGCTCAAGATAACACCCGTTCCACCCGCCAATGGCTGACCGCCTATCGGGATTATCTGCGTACCGTGAATCCGGATGTCCTGATCGTGGCAGAAATTTGGGATAGTGTGTATCAGGTATCGCAATACGTCCCCGATGCGGTAGATATAGCATTCGAGTTTGACCTCGCACGGAGTTTGGTGCGCGGTGCAAATTTAGGCGTGCGGAGTGGGACATTAGAGGCGCTCAACCTGATGCTGAATAATTATCCGTATGGGCAATATGCCACGTTCATCACCAATCATGACCAACCGCGTGTGATGAATGAAGTCCAAAATAATTTGGATGCCGCCAAAATCGCAGGCTCGGTATTGCTCACCTTGCCCGGTGTGCCGTTCATTTATTATGGCGAAGAAATCGGCATGACAGGCACAAAACCAGACCCCGATATTCGCACCCCCATGCAATGGGAGACATCACCCAACGGCGGATTCACCACAGGCACGCCTTGGCGGGCGGTCAACGCCGATGTGATGACGGGGATTAATGTCGCCGCCCAACGCATGGATTTATCATCCCTACTCAATCATTACAAAAAATTGATTGATTTGCGGAATACTTATCCAGCTTTGCGGACAGGCGCTATCACCCTGATTGAAAACACGGGGTCATCAAATATCATCGCATTTTTGCGCCATACCGAAGACGAAGTGATTTTGGTCATCCTCAATTTGCGTCCGCGTGATTTGAACGATTATGGCATCACCCTCGAAACCAGCCCGATTGCGCCATCAGCACAAATGACTG
Source organism: Anaerolineae bacterium (assembly GCA_034436155.1). Classification (GTDB taxonomy): domain Bacteria; phylum Chloroflexota; class Anaerolineae; order Aggregatilineales; family Phototrophicaceae. The sequence goes on along the minus strand of DAOTVP010000002.1, from coordinate 38,723 downwards.
TGTTATACGGCGATTCTAATCTGCCCGCGCCGACTATCAACAACAATGGCGGTTTCGAGAATTACATGCCCCTACCTGTGTTGCCCGCACGCTCAACGATTATCCTGAAATTTGACTAAAGGATATACTCGATATTTTTTAGGGCGGATATACGCTAAAGCCTCTAATCCGCCCAGACAAGCGCCAACGGATCGTCTTCAGATTAGAAATATCGCTTTTGTACGGGACGATGAGCGCAAAGGGCGTATATTGTCTACATCATCCAATTAGCCCGCCCAAGACCGCGCCCGCACCACCGCTTTGCGCCAGCCATCATACAGGCTATCGCGCTGGTCGGCGCTCATGGTGGGTTCAAATAGGCGTTCCCGTTGCCATTGCGAGGCGATTTCATCCAACGAGCGCCAATATCCAACCGCCAACCCCGCCAAATATGCCGCGCCGAGCGCCGTTGTTTCGGTGACAACGGGGCGTTCCACAGGCACACCAAGAATATCGGCTTGGAATTGCATCAAAAAATTATTCGCCGTTGCACCACCATCCACCCGTAACGTTTGGAGTTTGAGGTCGCTATCGGCGAGCATGGCATCCACCACATCCCGCGTCTGATAGGCGATCGCTTCGAGTGCCGCCCGTGCGATATGGGCTTTTCCGCTACCGCGTGTCAGCCCGACAATCGTCCCGCGTGCGTATTGATCCCAATACGGTGCGCCCAAACCTACAAAGGCAGGCACAAGATACACGCCACCCGCATCGGGAATGCTCGTCGCCAAGCCTTCGGTCTCGCGGGCATGGTTAATCAATTGCAGTTCATCGCGTAACCACTGCACCACCGCACCCGCAATGAATACACTACCTTCGAGGGCGTATTGTGTCGCACCCGCATCGCCAATTTTCCAACCGACTGTCGTCAGTAAACTATGTTTGGATGTGACGGGCATATCCCCCGTATTCATCAACATAAAACAGCCTGTGCCATAGGTATTTTTTGCCAGACCGGGCGCAAAACAGGCTTGACCAAAGGTGGCGGCTTGTTGATCGCCTGCGATACCCGCAATCGGAATCGCTTTGCCAAATAAAGCGGGGTCGGTCTCGCCATACACCATGCTACTAGGGACGACTTGCGGTAACATGCTCTGAGGGATATTGAAGCGCGTCAAAATGGTATTCGACCACCATCTTTTATGAATATCATATAGCATGGTACGACTCGCATTACTCACATCGGTGATATGCAAGCGCCCGCCTGTGAGCTTCCAGACCAGATAACTATCAATCGTGCCGAATGCCAATTGACCCGCCTCGGCTTTGGCGCGTGCGCCATCCACATTATCCAAAATCCATTTGAGTTTTGTGCCAGAGAAATACGCATCTGTGACCAAACCCGTCTTTTCGAGGATGGTTTTATCGAACCCCTCTTTTTTGAGTTCATCACAAAATTCAGAGGTGCGCCTATCTTGCCACACGATGGCGTTATAAATCGGCTCACCCGTTTTTCTATCCCAAACAATGGTGGTCTCTCGTTGGTTGGTGATGCCGATGGCGGCAATCAGGGATGGGTCATCACACACAGCTTTGGCGACAGCCAATTGCGTCTCCCAAATTTCGTTAGGGTCATGCTCCACCCAGCTTGGACGGGGATAAATCTGCTTAAATTCGCGTTGTTGCGTGGCGATGATGCGCCCCGTGTTATCGAAACGGATAGCGCGAGAAGATGTGGTGCCTTGGTCTAATGCGACAATAAATTCAGTCATCGTAAAAAACTCCATATTTTGGGCTGTAAACGTGCTACTCGGCTACGATTGTCTGATTATACCCCAAAAATGCTCACAATTCGGCTATAATAATGGGCAAATTCACCAATTTTGAGAAGGTTATTTGCTCATGCGTCATACGTTTTTTGTGATGCTCATCCTATCTATCGGGCTATGGATAACACCGATTAACCACGCCCAAAATCTGCCTAATTATCCGTGTCCTGCCGATTTTGCGGGGTATTTAGCGCCTCGTTTAGTCGATAGACCGTCTGCGCGTGTGATTGTGAGTGGCAATATCAACTTACGCCCTATCCCCGCCACATCGCAAGCCCGACTGACACAAATCCCACAATGGACAACCGTCCCTCTGGTGTCTGATGTACCACAATGTCATGAAGGTTATGTGTGGTGGCAAGTCGAATATGGTGATTTTATCGGTTGGATCGCAGAGGGGTTAAACGATGAATATTGGCTAGAACCGCGTGGGGCGCTCATTCAAGAAATGGGATATGATGATATTCCGCGTTGGTTTGTGGAATTGCCCGATGGCACAACTGAACCCGAAGGCTGTTTGCGCCCACCAGATGATTATGAACGGGTGCAATTCGATTACATCACGTTGAATCGGCGCACGCTATTCATGTTGGATAACGCCCAACGGATTTATCGTAATTTAGGCGGGAGCGTCAATTTTCGGACGGCATTGGTACAGGGCAGTTATAATATGGGCAGGGTATCCGCCAGCTTTGGCACGCATGACGGCGGTGGTGCGGTGGATATTTCCGTGCGGAGTCCACAAGATTTCAGCATCCTCACCACCGAAATGCCGTATATGATAGAAGCGTTACGTATCGCGGGATTTGCGGCATGGGTGCGACGTACAGGCGAGTTATATCCCAATTCGCCCATTCATATTCATGCGATAGCCGTTGGCGATGCCGAATTATCGCCCGCCGCACGCGCCCAAATTGATGGTGAACGTGGGTATTTGCGCGGGTATAATGGATTGCCAGAAAGTTATGGCAACCCCATCCCCGACTCGCATGGCGGTCCCGTGATATGTGCTTGGATGATAAACGATGGTTTTCCAGATTTAAGAAACCCTGATGAGGATGAAAAATAAATGATGCGCTACATACTGTGTTTAATCATCATCACCTTATGGCTGATGCCAACCCATGCCCAAGAACCTGCGCCAACCGATACCGTCACCCGTTTGCCGATTCCCTATGATGTGCCTGTGACGGGTGTCATCACCGATACGAGCTATTTCGATTTTTGGCTGTTCTATGCCAATGAAGGCGATGAAGTGTTGGTACGGATGATGGGCGAAAATGGACTTGCACCCCTCATCGGCATCGCAGGGAGCAACCGCGAAGTGATTGTACGGAGCGATATGGATGAAAATGGCGGGCAATTGCCCGATGCCGAGCCAAATGGCGTTGCCGAATTACGATTTATCATACCCACCGGACGCGGTGGCGAGTTTTCAATCGTAGCGACTCGTGTTGGTATCGAAAGTGGCACAACCGAGGGGACATACCAACTGATTATCAGCCAAACCAGTAGCGAAGCGATGCGCCGAGAGCAAGCCCGTCAAGCAGTTGAATTTCGATGTGGCGACCAGATCGTCACCTCAGCCTTAAATATTCAATTACCAGACCCACGCCAACCCACAAATTATCGACTCACGGTATATGGATTTGACGATTTCCAACCAGCCATTCGCATTTTTGGCGGGATTGAGGATGATTATCAATTTTGCACGACCGATGGGCAAAAAACGGCGGGTGATAGCATCACAGTTTGGGATGAATCGGTCATCATTGGTGATGATACCACGCATACCGCCCAGTATGGCATCAATTCAGTGGGTGGCGCGGGACAGATCACCTTCACAATTGCCAGTGTGAACGGTGGACGGGGGCGATATATCGCCATTTTAGAAGGCTTGACGCTCACAGAACCGAATCAGATAAACCCGCTCGATTTACAAATGGGCGCGATTGCCTTGGGCAGTCCTATCACGGTTTATATGATCAAAAATGATGCCACACGCATAGACCCGTACATCCGTCAGGTGAATATTGATGGTGAACATTGGTGTGACGATGCGGGTGGGCGCGGTTGCGAAACTGTGCCAAGCGCAACATCTATCCGTGTGGCGCTATTTGATGGTGTGGTGGTGCAAGGCGACCGTTTTAGCGCGGGCTTAACCCTCACGCCTGAAACAATTGACCTCATCAATTTGCAGTTCATGAGTCGTGCCAATCAAGCTACAGGCGGATATTATCTGGTATTCATTGGCGAATTGCCAGAATTAAGCGATACCCCCTGATTTTTGATAATGTACGGACGCGCTTCTGCGCGTCCAAAACCAATCATATCCCAAATCGGCTCAATTTGAATAACGATGTGTCGTGTGGCGTTTCACCTGTTAAGACCAAATCGGTTAACATCTTGCCGATGAGGGTGCTAAATTTGAAGCCATGCCCGCTAAATCCCGCCCCAATCACCACATGCTTATGTTGTGGGTGATGGTCAATGATGAAATCTTCATCAGGTGTCATGGTATATAAGCAGATGTAGGTTACCAATAAATCGCCCGCCATGACACGCGGTAAATAGGGTTGGAGCGTTTGACGAATAGCCATCACGCCCGATTCATGAGCGGTATAATCTACTTCGCTAGGATGATTGATTTTTTGTCCCGTATGAAAGGCGGCTTTCACACCAGACCCATTCAAACTCGGTAGCCCATACATCGCTTCGTTGATATTCTGATTCCGATGCCAGATATACACGGGCATCTGTGACGAATCGTAGCGCATGGGGTCATCATTTTGAGGGTTAAAATATGCCACCTGACAGCGCAATGGTTGGAGGGGTACATTCATGCCAATCTCCCCCAATAATCGTTTCGTCCATGCCCCCGCCGTGACCACCAATCGCGCCGATGTATACTGATTATTTGTTGTATGCACCGTTACACTATCGGGGTGAATGTCAATTTTGGTAACAGGCGATTTTTCGACCAATGTCGCGCCATACTTACCCGCCAAGCGCAAATGCGCCTGTAAACACGCATCGGCTTTCAACATGCCCGAATCGGCTTGATATAACACGCACATATCGTCATCAAAATGAAATTGCGGAAAGCGTTCATTCGCCTCATCTGCGCCCAGCCATTCGTGTGATATATTAGCCATTTGAACACTGTGTAAGGTATCTAACAATGTTTTTTCATCTTGTTTGCCAAAGTCGATTCCGCCCGTTTTGATGAGGAGTTGCTCACCAATTTCGGCTTCGACCTGTGACCAAAGGTGATAAGCAGACCGCGCCAATCCGATATAACGCGGTTCATTATATGAATAACGGATGATGCGCGAATCGCCGTGTGAACTACCCCAAATATGCCCAAACTCGAATTGCTCCAACAGCAAAACCCGTTCCCCATTTTTGGCGAGGTAATAAGCGGTTGCACCGCCCATCACCCCACCCCCTAATACAATCGTATCGTAATGTGTCATGATTTATCATCTCGCTTCTTTCATCCCCGAACAGGCGGGAAGATGTACCTTAAAGGTTGAGCCTATATTAAGGGTGCTTTCAATATGGATATGCCCACCGTATAAATCGACAATTTTTTTGATGAGCGACAATCCTAGCCCCGTACCGCTAATTGTACCCACATTTTTGGCGCGATAAAAGTTTTCAAACAAATGCGGTATCTCATCGGCGGGGATACCGATACCCCTATCTTTAACCGATATATCGATTGAATTAAGCCGACACTCGACCTTCACTTCAACAGTCCCACCTTTGGGTGAATATTTCACCGCATTCGAGATGAGGTTACATATTAAAATCGATGTGAGTTGTCTATCAATTTCATAGGTAAAATCATCCCCCACCAGCTCGAAGTGGATAATATGACGTTCCCCTGCAAGAGTTTGCATATCTTGAATGAGCCGATTCAAAAATTCTTTTACATCGATTGTCTCAAATCTAAGTTCTAATCCTTTTGATTGAGAACGGTTAAATAATAAAATCGTCTCTAATAATTGATCGAGTTGTGTCACTTGTGCTTGGATTTTCTCGATATGACAAGTGAGTTGTTGCTCGGTCATGCGATGATTATATTTCATGATGAGGTCGGCAGTCAGTCGAATCGAAGTCAGGGGCGTTTTGAACTCGTGTGACACCATCGAGACAAATAGGGTGCGGACTTCGCCCAATTCGCGCTCGGCATTCAACGCCAGTTGTAAATCTTCTTCTGCCTTTCTTCTGGAGATGATTTCCTCTTGCAATAAATCATTCGCAATTTCCAAAGCGGTGGTACGCTCACGCACGCGCATGTCGAGTTCAAAGAGTAAATTTTGCAGGGCAATTTCTAAGTTTTTACGCAGGGTAACATCTCGGAAATAAATCGATAACCCTTTTTCAGATGGATACGCATGAACCTCAAACCATGTGTCGAGCGGGGGATAAAATTCGACAAAAATGACAGGTGTTTGGTTTTGCATAGCAGATTCATACTGTGTCTGGAATGTGCTACCGCGTGCTTCGGGAAAGGCATCCCAAATGTTTTGACCAAATAAATCTTTCGATTGGCGCTGAAGCAAATTTTCCGCTTCATGATTCACATAAACAAAGCGCATCTTGTCATCTAACGAAAAAAAAGCATCTGTAATGCGTTCAAAAATGTCAAATTCAGATTGTGATTGGCGATTCAACAACGCGAGGATGTAATCATCAACCGATACACCTTCCTCTTGAGCGCGTTGCGCTAACAACTCCATCACTGTTGGGGAAATATGTGTTTTCATCATAGGTTCACCCCATACATCATCACTACATACATCATCACTATTATTCATCCTATCACAAAATAGGGTATATGTAACAACAATTTTCATAACAAAGAGCATGGATAATCCGTTTGTTGTTGCTAGAATAGGCGTGAAAATAAAGGATAAGGATAGATACAGCATGTTGAAACGGATTGCACAATCAGAACCGATGCCCCCATGGGGTTATTTATCGGCGCTCGGCGCGTTTGTGGTGATGTTCCTCAGCCTGATTATCGGCTCATCGGTCATCGCCATTATTTTCAACGACAATTCGCCACCCATTTTGTTGGCAGGTTGGGGAATCGGGATGACCATCACCAGTATGTATGTCCTCTCATCACGTAGGCGCACATCGCAAGATATTGAAGCCTTGCGCTTGGGCAAAACCAAAGCCAAATTGCCCATTATCGCCCTATGGAGTTTGGGATTTGCCATTTTATTCGACCTCATCGGTTGGGCAGTGGTGAATAATCAGACTCTCTCATCGGCGGAATTGCTCAGTTTTTCGGGCGCGAATATCTCTGTGGTGGGATGGATAATCGCGGGGATATTCATGATTCTGCTCCAACCATTGGGTGAAGAGTTGGTCTTTCGGGGGTTGATGTTTCCCGCCTTTCGTGGAACATTTGGCGTATGGATGGGTTTCTGGATGGTGATTGGGTTTCATACCCTATTCCACTTTTTAGCCTATCAACCCGCCACGCCCAACATCACCTTTTTATTGTGGTATGGTGTTGGATTGCCATTTTTAGATGCGCTTGTCATCACATCAGTTCGCGCTTATACAGGCAGTACCCGCGCTTCGCTGGTCTCTCATGCCACGATTGGCGCGTTTGCGGTGATTAAAGCCCTGACATTTGCATAGGAGATATACATTTGAAAATTGTTGTTGCATCCACTAACCCCATCAAAATCGAAGCCACACGAGTCGGATTTTCACAAGTGTTTGGGGATAATATCGAGATAATTGGCATATCGACCCCATCAGGGGTAAGTGACCAACCGATGAGCGATGATGAAACACATCGCGGGGCAAAAAATCGCGTCCTCAATGCCCGACAAGCCTATCCCGATGCCGATTATTGGGTTGGATTAGAAGGGGGTATCGAAGAACATCTTGGAGCATTAACCGTATTTGCGTGGATTGTGGTGATGAATAAAGACCGTGCAGGACACGCCCGCACCGCCACGTTTATCTTGCCTGATGAAATAGCGAAGCTGGTCAAAGAGGGCTTAGAATTGGGCGATGCCGATGATATTGTATTCGGACACACCAATTCTAAGCAACAAAATGGCTCTGTGGGTTTGTTGACGAATGACCGTATCACCCGCGCAAGTTATTATAGCCCTGCGGTGGTCTTGGCGCTCATCCCATTCATCAACCCCGACTTAAGTTTTGTTCAGATCCCCTTGTGACGATTGCCACGCGATATAATCGGCTTGTGTGACCATTTCGCCATTTTCGACTTGCGATTCCACAAGCCGTTTTTGTCTATCAAATAACAACAATACCTCGGCTTGGAACGGGCAACGATAGGCGCTGGCGATTTTACGGACAAAATAGCCACTTTCATCATCCGTCAGCGATAAATCATTCATCAGATTGATGCGAACACGCACCACTTCTTCGCACCGCTTTGGGCGGATATACACAAAGTAGGCGTTTTTATCGCCCAATTCGGGTGAGCTACCAGGCGTGCCAAATTTGGGGGTGCGCCTTCTGAAAAATCCCATTTTTTACTCTCCTTCTAGCGGTTCTTCAATGCGTGGATTGCCCAATTTTGCCCGTTCAATTTCGACCACTTCGGGGTCTAGTTTGATGAACAAAGCCGCGGGTTCACGCAATACAGTGCCAGCTTTCAGTTGACTTTTTTCCCATTTGCCTATCGCTTTGGCGGGGTCATAAACCAACGCCTCATGAGAACGGGTCGATTCGGCGTAGGTTTGGATGTCTAAATCACCGAAGAGTTGCCCATCATAACCCAAATATTCATGCACCTGTTGCGAGCTAAATGGCAAAAAGGGCGCGAGCATCGTCTTGAGGTTATCGATGACGCGCAAAATGGTATACACCGCTTTGGGTGTATCGTCTGGGTTATCTTTGATACTCTTCCATGGGGCGCGACTATCTAAATAAGCATTAGCATCGCGCACTAAACTGAGAGCTTCGTCCAACGCCTCTTTTAGGCGCACTTTTTCGATGAGCGCCCCCACCCTATCGAAGCCCGCTTCGACTTTAGCGAGAATCGCTTCATCAGCTTGGGTGAGTCCGTTGGGTTCTGGGATGACCCCCGCATAGCGTTTATAAGCAAAACTGAGCATCCGATTGACCAGATTGCCCCATGCCGCCACCAATTCGTTATTCACACGGGTCAAAAATCCATCCCATGTAAAGTCGCTATCCGATGTTTCTGGAAAAGTGCGCGTCATATAAAACCGAATTGCATCAGGCTGATAGGTTTTAATCATATCGGGCAACCAGACCGCCCAATTATTGCTCTTCGAGAATTTTTTGCCTTCGACATTCATGAATTCATTGGCGGGGACATCGTAGGGTAAATTAATCGGTGTGGTATCACCTTCGTTATATAAACCACTGATGCCGATGAGCATGGCGGGCCAAATCACGGTATGAAATGGCACATTATCTTTGCCGATGAAATAATACACTTCGGCATCGGGATTATACCACCATTTTTTCCATAGGTCGGGCGTACCACGATTTTTCGCCCATTCAATACTGCCCGTCAGATAGCCGTTGACCGCCTCGAACCACACATAAATGCGTTTATCTTCCCACCCTTCGACAGGCACGCGCACGCCCCAATCGAGGTCGCGGGTATACGCACGCCCGCGCAAACCGCCTTCAATACCCTGTTTGATGAGGTTACGTGTGAAATTGACCACATTCGGTCGCCATGAACTCTGCCGTTTATCGAGATAGCTCAACAAATCTTGTGCGGTTTGGCTGAGATCTAAAAAGAAATGTTCACTTTGGCGTACAATCAATTCATCATCCGGATTGTTGCGGTTGCGTGGCGAAATCAGCTTGGTGGCATCTAACAAATTGCCACAATTATCGCATTGGTCGCCACGCGCTTTTTCAAATCCACAGATGTAACACTTGCCTTCGACATATCTATCGGGCAAAAAGCGATTTTCTTTTTCGCTATACATCAAATCTTGTTTTTCGATATAGAGATAGCCACGTTCACGCAGAGTGGTAAAAATATCCTGCGCGATTTTGTGATGATTTTCGGTATCGGTATGCGTGAATAAATCGAAACTGATGCCCGCGGCTTTGAGCGAGAGCAAAAATCGTTTGTGATAATGCAAAAATACGGCTTCGGGCGATATTCCCCGCGCATCCGCTTCTAAAGAGATGGGTGTGCCGTGTGTATCTGACCCAGAGACCATCAGCACATGGTTGCCCTTCATTCGGTGATACCGGGCAAATATATCGGCGGGCAAATACGCGCCAGCCAAATGACCTAAGTGCAAATCGCCATTCGAATAGGGCCATCCCACAGAAACACAAATATACTTCGGATTATCCATCTTGTTTTACCCATCTTTCTATCAGGTTGAAATAGCATGGTGCATATTAACAAAGGCGCACGATGTTGCGCCTTTATCAAATAACAACATATTTTATTTTACCAAAAAATTGCACATTTTAATCCCTCTGAATGGGAAAAATGGCACAAGTCGTTGTGGCATGGGCATACAGTTTGCCGTTTGCATCCAACAACCGCGCTTCTGCGGTGACTATCATCCGACCCGCATGTACCACATTCCCCTCACAGGTGAGCAAGCCAACCGCTAAGGTGATAGGACGCACCAAATGAATCCCTAATTGTGATGTGGAATATGCCATACCAACGGGCAATGTGCTATGGACAGCACACCCCATCGCCGCGTCTAATACTGTAGACGCATATCCGCCATGCACTAAGCCAATCGGATTATACATATATTCAGTAGGGAGCGCGGTGAATACAGCACGTCCGTGTGAAACGTCAATTAAATCCATATTGAGTGTACGGGCAATCGGAGGTGGGGGATATTTGCCTTCTTTGAGCGCCAACAAATAATCTAACCCCGACATGGTGAGGGCGGCTTGTGCGCCTATCATCGGGTCTTCCCATTTTAGAGTCACGGTACGACTATCTGACATAAAACAACCTTTGTTAATCTACCACTTTTTCAATTTGTTGTATCAATAACGATTCGACCACCACCCCAAACGCACGCCACACTTCTGCGCCGTGTTCATCGTATAACACATAACTGGGATGACCGGGCAACGCCAACGTTTCAAATGCCCGTTGACCTTCGGCATTATCCATCGCGTTCAAAAAGCGCACACTCAGGCGGTCTGTATAGGTTCCACTGAGCCTATTCACGATAGGCGACATCGCTTGTCAGGGACTTCAATTATGGGTATAAAAAAAGAGCAGTGTCGGCTTGCCTTTTTCGATGACCACCCCATCGCTCACTTGGCGGTTCGTAGAATCGCCACCACAGCCTGCGACTATCAGCATCATCGAAACGAGGCATAACGCCCATTTGAATAAGCGCATATCATCCCTCCTGTTTATCTAACGGTCATTCGATTCATTATAGCGATATATCCACAACCCACGCAAACAATTGCGTTGTGCATCTCACGATGTCGGTTGTTCAGATGGTTCTTCATCCCGATTCGATACCCGTAAGGCGATTTTATTGACGAAAAATAAAACCCCTGCGAAGGCTAAAATAACATACAACGCGATGAGCGCAATATCTAAAACGGTGCGCCCCATTTGTTCCCCTGGGCTCATGATACCTTTTAGCCCAAAAATACCAAACAACATGGCGGCAGAAATATCGACAAGCGTGTCTCTATCGCCTAATAGGGGTACTAATCCGATGAGCAATACCATCATGACGATAAAAAACGGAAACGCCACCCGATATAACCACGGGCGCTCCATGCGGATGGTGACGTTTTCGTAGATGATGTCTTGATTGACACTTTCATCAAATTCGACAATCGTCTCGGTTTGAAGTTGCACATCCCACATGCGCGAGCCAGATGTCTGAATATCCCACGCCATATATGGGGGCAATGTGCCTTCTTTGGTCGTGCCATCTGTTAGATACACGGTATATTTGACCAGCAACCACATCGGCATCACAACACCATCATACGGATACCAAAAATTGAGCGAGATTTGGTCTGGATCCCGGGTTTCGTATTTGAACACCATATCCAACGGATAATCGAACACATAAAAGTTATCGGTCATGATATTGCCCAGTGGGGTCATATCGGCGACAAACAACTCATCACTGGCATCCATACACACAGGCTGGCGCAAAAAGTCCCATAATTGCCCGACAGCATCATTTTGAGGATATACCCACACCGTGATAAAATCTAAACAGGCTTGTTGAATATCTGCGGTTGGGTTATCATCTCGCACAAAGGCGCTTAAACGCCCTAGTTCAAGTGTGAGCAGGCGCTCATCTTCGGATGAACTAGGTGGGATAAATTTCATGAGCAGATCCACCGCCAACATATCTATCGCATTATCGGCTAAACCTGCTCGATTAATGGCATCTTCATTGAAGGTCTGTTCAATTGTTGGCAAGCGAAATAACCCCCACCCTTGTTGAATACCAACGATGACAAATCCCATCAAAATAAGGCTAAACAGCAATACCAGCACATAAGACCGCACATTCAAATCTCGCATATCACGCTTCCCCTTCAAAATTAGAGCCTTGTCGAGTATTGTTGAGATTATAACAAGTTATAAGGTTTAGCACACAAGGATTTTAGGTATGAATCGCACCGCATTAATTATCGTTGGCATCGTCACCTTGCTCGTTGCAGGGGGAATTATTGCCCTCACAACGATATTCGTCCCCGAAAATAAAGCCGCGTTTGATGTGGCTGTGCGTTTTATGAATTTGGCAGGCACAGGACAAGATGACGAAGCCATGATGTATTTGAGCGATGAATTACAAGCCTATGTACGCGAGAATTGTCCCGATGGCAGTGTATCGGCATGTATTTATGCTTATACTCCTGCCGAATGGGGGCGCTTATTACGCGATGGCGCGGCGGTGTATCGGCGCTCTGTCCGCGATGGCGATGCGTGGGATGTGCAACTGATTGCCACCTACGAACAAGATAAGGGCTTCGCGGGGGTGTGTATTTATCACCGTGTCGAAGAAATTGCGCCCGATGACTGGCGTGTGACGGCATGGTCGGGGTTTATCGCGTGTGATGATGCCAATTCGGGGTTGCCCAATTTGCGCTCAAAAAATGCGGTCAATCGTGCGCCGTGAGGATAAATAGATGAAAAATCTAACCCCACCCCCTAGCCCCTTCCCCATTGGATGGCGAAGGGGAATAAAAATTATGGTATTCTGCTTCATGCTATCCATCACAGGATGCGCCCAGATTGCGCCTGCACAATTGCCACAACGCCTCGCAGACCAATCGGATAATCGCCTGCCAACCCTCACCGCGCCGTTCACCATCACAGCAGATACGTATCAAAATGAGGCATTTTCGGTGCGCTACCCACAGGGGTGGCGCGTGGTGAGTTCGGCGAGTTTTGCGCCCCCATCGGTGGTATTCGTCTCGCCAGATGAGCGCCAAATCATCCTGATTAGCACAGACGATAATCCAAGCCTCACCTATCCGTTTGATGATGTGGATTATGATAGTATTCGCAGACAACAGGGGGATATTTGGATAATCGGAATCGCCCCTGTTGCGGAGTGGGAGACATTTTTGAGGGTCTACGAGGCTACGATTGCGGGGCTTGATAGCTAATCCGATAAATCACGCCCGCAAAATCATCCGAGACCAACAACGCGCCATCGGGCATTTGCAAAATATCCACAGGGCGACCCCATTCCATGCCATTTTGCAACCAACCATCGGCGAAAATCTCGTAACTGACGGCGAAATCATCGACAATTCGCACCATCGTCACACGATAGCCCACTTTTTCACTGCGAGAGCGTGACCCGTGTTCGGCGATAAAAGCATATTCCAGATATTTTTCTGGAAACATATCGCCTGTATAAAAACGTATCCCCAACGCGGCGGTATGCGCTTGGAGCAATTGCGCGGGTGGCACAAATTCGCTACAACTGCGTTGACCATAGCGCGTTTCATTATAAAATCCACCCAAGCAGAACGGAAATCCGAAATGGTCGCCGATATTGGCTATGCGATTCAGTTCATCAGGTGGCATATCATCGCCCATGGCATCGTTGCCGTTGTCGGTGAACCACAATTCGCCCGTTTGGGGATGAAAATCGAAGCCCACCGTGTTGCGAATTCCTTGTGCGACCATCTCCACGCCTGTGCCATCTAAATTCATCCGATAAATCGTGCCATACGGCAGTTGCATATTGCAAATGTCGCACGGCACACCGATAGGCACGTACAACATACCATCGGGTCCGATACGCAAATATTTCCAACCGTGATGGGCATCTCGTGGAAAATCGTCATACACCACAACGGGACGCGGTGGATTATTCAGGTTGGATTCAATATCATCATAGCGTAAAATGCGACTAATTTCGGCAACGTATAAGCTACCCGCATGAAATGCGACACCATTGGGGCTATTGAGATCGCGGGCGATGATATAACGCGATTCGGCGATGTTATCACCATCGCTATCCACCAACGCATATACCACACCTGCCCCGCGTGTGCCGACAAAGACCGTCCCATTATCGCCAATCGCCATTGAGCGTGCGCCACGTACGTTATCGTTGTAAATGGCTATGCGAAAATTTTCTGGTAGGCGGATTTGATTCAGATAAATTTGGGCGGTAGGTTCTGCTTGAGCGATAGATACGGCGAGGAACATGAGCATGAGCGGAAATAGTAATTTTAATCGGTGCATCGAGCATCTCCAATAAACATGCGTTAAGTTTTCCGTAGACATTATTTCCCTTTCCAGAGTGCTTTCTCTTTCAGCAACATGGCTTGTGCGCCTGTGGCAAAATCTTCGGTACGAATGAGAATGCTTTGCGCCCATGCCTCCATCTGCAGACCGCGCTCGACATCGGCGAGATCGTTAATAACGCGCTTGGCATAACTCACCGCGAGGGGCGCACAATTCGCCAATTCATCGGCTAATGCGACCCCTGTGGCATGTAAATCGTCTTGCGCTGTGACTGTATTCACAATGCCCCATCTTTCGCCATCTTCGGCGCTGAATGTGCGTCCTGTGAGGATGAGTTCTTTGGCGCGACCAATCCCCACCAAGCGCGTGAGGCGGGTTGTGCCACCGACATCAGGGATCAATCCCAAGCGAGTTTCGGGCAAGCCCATTTGTGTGCCTGTCGATGCAATCCGAAAATCGCACGCCAGCGCCAATTCAAACGCCATACCCAAACAATATTGGTGCATGAGGATGATGGTTGGATGCCGACTTTTTTCAAATTTGCCCAAAATGCGTTGGTAGGTGGCGGTGAGCGGAAAAAGATGATCGCGCCAGCCTTCACCATACACATTGACCATATCGTTAAAACCCATCAGGTCAACCCCCGCAGAAAATCCTTTGCCTTCGCCACGCACGATGACCGCCCGCACATCCACCAAGTTTTCGGCGTGATCTATAGCGGCTTCGAGTTGTGCCATCAATTCCCAATTCATGGCGTTGCGTTTATCGGGTCGGTTGAGCGTGATTTCAAAAATATGATTATTTTGCTGGGTGGTGATTAATTGTTCAGACATTATTTTATCCTTTGTAGAAATGCTTGGGCGGATATACGCTTCGCTAATCCGCCACTACACATTTTATATATAGTAATATATTTTATAATCCATTGCGATTTTCGGCTTCATCTATGGCTTTGATAATCATAGCATACGCGATATTGAGTTCCTGCATTCGCGCATGAGATTGTGCATCGGCGTTCAAATCGGGATGATATTGACGCGCCAAAACACGATATGCCCGTTTGACCGTCTCGCGGTCTGCGCCAATTTCGACACCCAATAAGGCGAAATATTTATCGAGTGGGCTATTAGTGCTGGGACGGGCGATTTTTTCTGCCCGTTGGCGATGATAACTTTCGGGGTCGCCATCGAATGTCGCCACACGCCACGCCCCTTTTAAGCCATCTACCGTTGTATTCACGACATGACAACGCAACGCACCCACATCAATATTGTCACCATAACGAGCGATATGATAATCCATATACGGTTGCGGATCGAAATATACGGGGAAGATAAACAATTGTTGCATATAGATTTTATAGGCATAAATCCGCCCATCATACACATCACGCAGGGCATGATGCCAATCTTGTAATATGGTTTTCGTGCCAGAATCGGGCAATAGCATATCACACCACAAAATGAACAATGTATGATGTCCGTTTTGGGTATTCTCGCGTAGGATGTGTTTTACCTCATACGCAGGAATGGAGCTATCGATGAGGTGAATCATCAACGATTCGCCCGTGATGAGGCTAACATGAATAATATCGCGTCCATCATGCAAAATTTCATCTACAGCGCCAGCAATGCTCAATTCATTGACCAGATGCGCCCCAACATAATAGGTAAATGTTCGCATAAGTGCCTGTTCTTTCGTGATAATACACCATCTATTTTAACCGAAATCACTTAAAAACCCCATAAGCCAATGGTGTGTATATCCTCATTTTGCATTAGCGGGAACATTCGTTATCATAGAAGTATGTCTGGTTGACCATTCATCAGAAAGTGAGTTGTGCATGTCACAAAAACGAATTTGGTTATGGGTATGTATGAGTATCTTGAGTGTTATTGTAACCGCGTGCGCGGGTGGAGAAACAGCAGGCAACGGGGGCGCAATTTTAACATGGGTCGCCGATGGTGTATCCATGACCAACATCTCTGGCGAAGCGCGGGGTATCCTCGCCACCATGAATGATAGGGGCGAGACGGGCGAGATTTTCGCCATGCCGCCCAATATCACTCGTGTTATCGCTTGTACAGAACAAGCCGCATCGCCCAATCGGCGCTTTTTTGCTTTTTATATCGGTGGCATCACGGGCAAACTGTATGTTATGGATGGGGGTGCGCCACCCAAAGAATATGATACCACCGCCCCGCTCACCTGTTTGGGCATGGGGACGTTACAATATTCGCCCGATAGCAATCGCATCGGTTATATCACCTTTGCGAATGACGCGGTAGATAAAAAAATGCCGACAGGCGTTTATATCCAACGCGAAACGGGCAACGGCAATGAACAATTCCGCCTCGACAATGTGGCGGCATTCGATTTGACCAACGGGGCAACCGCATTGGTGACCGTTTTTGCAGATAACAACGGTCAATTCAAAGAGGCGGCAATCCTACGCCGTACAGGGGGTAATCCAGAAGAAATTACGCCCATTTTCGCCGATGAAGGGTGTCAATTTCGGAGCGCACGCACCACATTCGCAGGCGAAAATCGTCTGGCGGTGTTAATGGGGCAAGAATGTCGCGCCAATAACACATGGAAATTTTATTTGGTGGATATCCCCAATAAAAGCGCATTGGTGGCATTATCGGGCGTAACAGGCGGGCAATTCTTCAGCGATTCGGCACAAACGATACTGATTGGCTCGCCCAACGGTGAAAATGTCATCTTCACGGTACAAGATGGCATTGCCATTGAATCGACCAATTTGTATCGGGTCAATATGAACAACATCCAACAAACAGATCCCATTATTCGGAATGCGATTATGCCACGCCAACCGATTAACCGCCCGTATGATTTCACCATCGCCGCCCCGCCTGTGGTATCGTATGACGGCAGGTGGTTGGGTGTGATTAGTCGGACACCGAATAATAATTTTAGCATCAATTTGCTCGACCTCAATTCTAGGGATAATACCCCTGTTACGATAGGCGCAGGTGTTCAGGGCGATGTCATTAACACCATGCAATTCAGCGCCAACAATCAACGCCTGTTTTATGTGGCGGGTGGGCATAGTGGCAACAATAACTCGTTATTGTATCTGGATGTCAATACGGGCGCAGAAACGCGAGTCATTCGTGGACGTTATACGGGCAATATCGTCATCTCACCCGATGGCAATTCAGTGCTATTACCCGAATGGCAAATCATCGAAACACCACGTCAACCCAATATTTTACATCTGAGCCTGATTAATGTCGGCAGTGGGCAATCCACCCAACTGTTCAGTGGCGGGACATTCGCCGATGAGCGCGTAACTGGCAGTCGCTTTGCCTATCCGTTGTGGTGGCGTTAAATTGTGAATCGAAAGGATGAACGATGTCTACAAAGACCTATTTATTCATCGGATTGGTCATGGCAGGGTTGGTCTTTTTAATCGGCTTGGTATTTGGGAACGACATTGCCGCTTGGGCAAGCGTGCAAAAGGTCGAGGCGGCGGCACGCGGTCAAAGTGTATTTGAATTGGGCGTATTCGAGCCAATTCGGTTTGTGTTCGCCAATGATAGCCGACTCATCGCATCTATTTTGGTCATATTCTTTTGGCCCGTCTTGTTTTTGTTATTCTTTGGGATGTTGTTAGGGTTGGTCATTATGTCGGGCATAGATACCAACAACCGACTTGGCATCGTCAGTACCATATTACCGATGTGGTGGTGGCGATAGATAATATGTGATCGGGATACGGGACGATATACGCTTCGCTAATCGTCCCGTACAATCATCACATCTGTTAGGGGCAGATTAGCGCCGAAAGGTGCGTACATCCGCCCGATAAATCCAAAGATTCTATATATTCATGGCACTAAAAAGTTGATGAAAGTGCATAGCGGTGGCAATCCCCTTATGGAACATCTCTAAAACCATATATTCATTGGTGCTATGCGCCCCGCATCCTTTATAACCGAATGGCATCAGGATAATCGGCGCATTGAGATGTTCTTGAAAGGCGGCAATCACGGGGACACTGCCCCCGTCACGATTGAGCAAGGGCTTAACACCCCACCCTTTTTCGTAGGCATGAATCAGGGCTTGAATCGGTGGCGTAGTTGGGTCTATGACCACCCCTGGCGCACCCGATTCGATAAATTTGACCTCAGCTTTGACGGTCGGTGGCACAAGGCTGAGGATATACTCTTTCACGGCGCGTCCGATTTGAATCGGGTCTTGGTCTGGCACAAGCCGACAGCTAATTTTCGCCCATGCCTTATGTGGCAACACGGTCTTGAAGCCATCCCCCCAAAAACCGCCTGCTATGCCATTTATTTCGAGTGTCGGACGCGCCCCGATGCGTTCATGCAAGGCGAAATCGGCTTCACCCCACGGCATCGGCGCGTTGGCGACAGCCCGCCATTCGCGCTCTATCCATTCAGCAACAGGCGACCACAACGCTTTTTCTTCGGGGGTAATCGGGCGCACATCATCGTAAAAATGGGGAACTGTGACGCGCCCGTCTGGGGTATGCAGTTGCGCTAAAATCTCGGTCATGGCTTGAATCGGATTATGCACCGTCCCGCCGTAATGCCCACTATGCAAATCGCGTTGAGGCGATGTGATGATGAAATCCATGGTGATAATGCCACGCAAACCATAAACCAGCGTTGGTTGATGCTGATCTGGCATACTACCATCAGACAGAATACACACATCGGCACGCAATTTTTGGGGATGTTGACGCACAAATTCAAAAATATGGGATGAATCGGTCTCCTCTTCGCCCTCGAATAACAGTTTGATATTCACAGGGCATTGATGCGTAGCGATCATAGATTCGATGGCACTCAAATGCGCGACCACATGACTTTTGCTATCCACCGCCCCACGCGCATACACCTTGCCGTCTTTGACAGTCGGAACGAATGGATCGGTATCCCACCCATCTTCGATACTCGCAGGTTGCACATCATAATGACAATACAACAAAATACTGGGCGCACCTTCGCCCGCACCAAGCCATTCGGCATAAATCAGGGGTTGTGACCCCACGCGCCGATGAATTTCGGGATGCAAGCCGATACGATTCATATACGTGACCAACCATTGGGCGGCGCGTTCTACATCATTGGCGTGATCGGGGAGGGTGCTGATGCTGGGTATTGCCAACAATTCAAACAAATTGTGTTCAAATTGTCGGGCATGTTGTTGGGCATATTCATGCGGTGTGGTCATGTAAAAAATATCCTTTTGTATCCATATAGGCGTGTAGGGGCATGATAGTTCATACCCCTACGATAATCAATTAAACCGGGTAACTGGCAATCCAAGCCAATTCGAGTGTGAAATCACCGAATTGTTTTTCTGCGATAATCAATCCACAACTGGTGATGTTGCTGATGTTCATCGGCGGTGCGCCCGCCAAAATCGTGCCGAAAATCATCGGCTTAAAGCGCGAAAAAGGCAAATACACCGTCTCCCAGACATTCGGTTCGGTAAAAAATTGGGCTTGATAACGGATTCGCATATTATTGGCGTATCGAATCACAAAACCATAAATTTTGCCATCGCCATAAACATGCAACGCCAACCCACTGGCATTCGATAAATCGAAACGCACATCAGGCGAGACGACAGAGGCAAAGCCACCATTATTTTCTAGCGAGACCATGCCGAAAAAACGGGCAGAATTGCGCCCTGTGGCTTCCATTCGGCTATACGACATGCCGCCCATCACCACATCATCTATCGGCGACCAACGTATTTTTTCACTACTGCGAAAATCAAAGAGCATCATGATTGGTTATATTCTAATCTGCGTTCAATAAACCGACCTCTATTATAAATCAATGCGAGATAAGTCACAAAAATTTGCGATTCATTTATAATCCCATCGCTTTGCCGATGAGTTCTTTCATGATTTCGTTTGTGCCACCGCCAATCGGAGCCCAACGCGAATCGATGTAGGCTTTGGCAATCGGATATTCGAGCATGTAACCATACCCGCCATGCAACTGTAAGCATTGATCGAGGACTTGTTTTTGTAATTCAGTCGTCCACCATTTCGCCATCGCCGCGGTGTCGGCGGTCAATTCACCTCGCAGATGCAATTCGATACAACGATCTACAAACACGCGCCCGATTTGGATTTGGGTTTTCATCTCGGCTAACTTAAAGCGCGAGTGTTGGAATGTGCCGATAGGTTTGCCGAAGGCGTCTCGGGATTGGCAGTAGGCGAGCGTCCATTCGAGGGCGATTTCTGCGCCAGCCATCGCGCCCGCGGCGATGATGAGTCGCTCTTGGGGCAACTGATTCACCAGATAGAAAAATCCCATGCCCTCATCGCCTATCCGATTTTCAACGGGTACATGCACATCCTCAAAAAAGAGTTCCGCCGTATCTTGAGCGTGCCAGCCCATTTTGTCTAAATTGCGTCCTCGCACAAACCCCGCCATATCGCGCTCAACCATAATGAGGCTCATGCCAGTATGGGCTTGGTCGGGGTCGGTTTTGCACGCCACAATCACCAAATCGGCATTGATACCGTTGGTGATAAACGTCTTCGAGCCATTCATGATGTAATGGTCGCCATTGCGTATGGCACGGGTTTTCATGCCCGCCAAATCTGTCCCGCCAGACGGTTCTGTCATGGCGATGGCGATGATATGCTCACCTGTGCATAATTTGGGCAACCACCGCGCCTTTTGTTCGTCATTGGCATAATGCAAAATATACGGCACAGCCACATCGGTATGCAGGCTAAACCCAGGTCCCGTACAATTGGCATACGTTAATTCTTCGGCGAGGATGAGGTTATACCGAAAATCATCCACCCCGCCCCCGCCATATTCTTCGGGGACGTTCATGCAAAGTAAACCCGCTTTGCCCGCTTTCAACCACACATCACGCGGGACGATGCCCGCCTGTTCCCATGCTTCGTGATGCGGTTTGATCTCTTTTTCGATAAATCGGCGTACCGTCTCGCGAAATAAGTGATGTTCATCTGTAAAAAGGGTTCTTTTCATGGGTCATAATATCCTTGTTTTAAGTCATTAATTTTGATGGAGATGATTATAACATGTCGGGGAAAAATGTGATAAATCCACACCATCATTTATCATCTTAACGCTATTTTTAGGGGATTTGGGGCTTTTTGAGGTAAAATAAAGATGAATTTATATTCACATCACCAAAGGATGTTGATGGATGCGTTTGAAATTGAGTTTGTTAATCATCCCCTGTTTGTTACTGATAACCGCGTGTGATGAATTACCAAGCGGTGGCGGGGGAAATGTGAATGGCGAAACAGCGCGGGTGGTGCGCGTGATTGATGGCGATACGATCGATGTCACCATCAACGGCACAGAATATCGTGTGCGTTATGTCGGCGCGAATACGCCAGAACGTGATGAGGTATGCTACCGCGATGCGGTGGATGCGAATCGCGCCCTAGTAGACGGGAGAACCGTCACATTGGTGCGTGATACCAGCGATACCGATAGATACGACCGTTTGCTCCGTTATGTCTATGTGGGCGATTTGTTGGTCAACGAAGAACTCATCCGCACAGGTTACGCCGAAGCGGTGTTATATGCGCCCGATGACCAATTTTACGATACCTTTTTGGCGCTCGAAATCGAGGCAGAACGACGCGGGCTAGGCTGTCATCCCACAGGCATTTTTGATGATGGGTCAGATACCCGTTAAAAATCAAAGGAAAAATA
The DNA here is from genome assembly GCA_034436155.1 of Anaerolineae bacterium. GTDB lineage: Bacteria > Chloroflexota > Anaerolineae > Aggregatilineales > Phototrophicaceae. The sequence goes on along the minus strand of DAOTVP010000002.1, from coordinate 16,470 downwards.
TCATGAAATTGTCTTTTTATGGCGCGGCACGCACCGTCACAGGGTCGAAGCATCTCTTAGAAGTCAATGGCACGCGCATTTTGTTGGATTGTGGCATGTTTCAAGGAGGACGTGGCGATACATACGATGAAAACCTAAAATTCCCATTTGACCCGAAAACAATCGATATACTCGTGCTATCTCATGCCCATATAGATCATTCAGGCAATATCCCCAATTTGGTCAAACAAGGGTTTAACGGGGATATTATCTGCACACCCGCCACCCGCGATTTGTGCGCCACCATGCTCCCCGATAGCGGTTTCATCCAAGAACGCGATGTCGAATTTGTCAATAAAAAGCGCAAAAAACGCGGTGAACCACCTGTAGACCCCATCTATACCTATCAAGATGCGCTCACCAGTATGCAATATTTCACCACACGCGGATATGGGCGCAGGGCGCTGATTGCCGATGGCGTGGGACTGACCTTTCATGACGCGGGTCATATGCTTGGGAGCGCCAGCATCGTCCTCGATATTATCGATCGTGAAGCCAGCCGTGATTACCGCCTGATTTTTAGTGGTGATGTCGGCAGGGTGGGAATCCCCATTATCCGCGATCCAGAGGTACTCGATGGGGGTAATTTCCTCATCATGGAAAGCACCTACGGCGATCGATTGCATGAGAGTTATGACGATTCAGAGAAAAAGCTGGAAAAAATCATCACCGACACGTATAAACGGGGTGGCTCGGTGATTATGCCCGCCTTCGCAGTCGGTCGAACACAACAAATTGTCTATACACTACATCAATTATTAAAACGGGGCGATATGCCCAAAATGCCGATTTATGTGGATAGCCCGCTCGCGGTCAATGCGACATCGGTCTTTCAGTTACATCCTGAATGTTATGATGACGAAATCCGCCAATTCATGAACAACATCAACAGTCACGACCCGTTTGGGTTTGATCTGGTGACGTATGTACGCCGTCTGGATGAGAGCAAGCAACTGAATTATAAACGTGAGCCGTGCATCATCATCAGCGCCAGTGGCATGGCAGAATTTGGGCGCGTGGTGCATCACCTCGCCAATCGGATTCACGACCCCAACAACACCATCCTCATCACAGGTTGGCAAGCACCGAATACGCTAGGGCGCAAATTGGTAGATAAACAGCCCGAAGTTCGCATCTTCGGCGAAATGCACCAAGTCCGCGCCCGTGTCGAAGTGCTGAACGGATTTAGTGGTCATGCCGACCATGACGAATTGATGAATTGGGTCGGCGGGATGCGCCACAAACCCGAAAAAGTATTCTTGGTACATGGTGAAGAGAAAGCCGCCAACGCCCTACAAAAATCGTTAAGTGAACACTTTAATATGCAAGTGAATGTGCCTGTCAAAAAGCAACAATTCACCTTATAGAAGAGGAGTAGCCATCATGGGAGAGACCAATATCCGCCACTCGTTGGCAAAATTACAAGAACACATTCAAAAAACATCAGTGAATGATGATGAAGGTCGCAACATCCTCAACAATCTGAATAACGATATTGAGATCGTCTTGGCACAACCAGACCCACTGATGACCAACCAATTTCATGGTTTGGGGAAGCACCTGAGCATTGCCATTCAACATTTTGAAGCCACCCACCCCAATCTGATTCATGCCCTGAATACGATCGCTAAATTGCTCAGTGAAGGGGGGATATAACCTATGCCAGACCGTTTCATCGCAACGCATGTACGGCAATTGCCATTATTTGCACCCATTCCCGATGACTTGCTCCAACATACACTGGTGGCGATGCAAATTTTACGGTACGAAGTTGGTGAAACGGTCTTTAAGACGGGCGAAGCCAGCAAGGGGATGTATCTGCTGATAGACGGACAAGCTGACCTCATCCGCAAAGATGAGTATGGCAACGATGTTCGCATCGGAACAGTTGGGGCGAATCAGTTTTTGAATGAACAATCGTTATATCAGAAGAAGCGTGAATCCGCCACGCTAATCGTACGCCAACCCGCCACTATTTTGCTCATTTCGCGGGGTAAATTATGGGATGTGGTGGCAGAATATCCCGAAATCAAACAGTATATCCCCGTGCCTGTCGCCGAAAAAATCAAACAGGAACAAAAAGCCGTTGCCGAATTTGATGGTCAGCGCCCAAATGAGGAGGTATTGCTCAAAACACGCCGTCATTGGTGGGCATTTGTACAAAAAGGATGGTTGCCTGCATTATTATTCGGCATCGGATTGATGATTTATGCCTTCGTACCCATCACCGTTGTGCAAATCATCGGATGCGGATTTTTGGGCTTATTCGTGCCTGCCGTGTTGATGATTTATCATTATGCAGAATGGCGCAATGATAGCCTGATTATCACCAACCAGCGCGTGATTCATATCGAGCGCACCATTCTGTCTCTGAGCGCGAATAAAAGTGAAATCGCATTGGCACGGATTCATCAGGTCAATGTCGAAATTAACCCGCGTGACCCAATGGCGCGGTTATTCCGTTACGGCAGTGTGGAACTCCGCACGGCGGGCGATGCGGGCAATATCATCATCCATACCCTGCCCCGCGTGGATGATATTCAAGAGGTGATTTTTGAACATCGCGCCAAATTGCCCGAAGCCGATACCAGCCATCGTAAAGAGGAAATCCGCGCCGAAATTGAGCGCGTCTTGGCGGGTGATACATCACAATCATCCCAGCCACAGAAAAAATCCGCACCAGCGCCCAAAGTATTCGCACCGTTACGCGCAAAGTTCATCAATAGCGATGGCGATACCGTCTATCGGCATCATCAACTGGTGTGGTGGCGCGGGATGTTGCGCCCTGCCCTGTTGATTATCGGCGCGTTATTGGTATTGGTATTCGGGTCGACATGGGGATTAGGCGCGTTCACAGGCATCATCGGCATGGTGTTATTCTTTGGGGCGTTATTCTGGGCGTGGTGGATAGATTGGGATTGGCGCAACGATTTGTATATCATCGGCGATAGTCGCATCAACCTCATCCGCAAGCGTCCGTTGTGGTTGCAGAATAAAGATGACCATATCCTGATGGAGAGCATCGATAATGTCACATCCGAAAAAGGGGGCATTTTGCAAAACATCTTTAATTATGGCGATGTGCAAATTTCGCTGATTGGCGGTGGCAGAGATGATAAAAAATGGTTGTATGCCGTCCCCAATCCGCAAGCCATACAAGCTGAAATCACGCGCCGTCAGGAGCGCAGGCGTAATTATGAACGAGAAATGGATGAAAAACGGCGCAAGCAGGAGATCGCCGAATATTTAGCGGTGTATCATGAGATGCAACAAAATAAAGGGGTTGGCGGGGGCGCAGATTTTCCGCGTCCGCCACTCGGAGGCAATACACCGACAGGTTATAATAGCAATATTCGCCCGCCGGGTGTGCCTCGTAAAAAAAGCTAACCCCTAAATAGCGCGTGCATGGCTTGGGCAGTCTGGTCTGGATGTTCTAAATAGCTATAATGCCCCGCATTCGGATAAACCACCAACCCTGCATCGGGGATGAGATTTTCGAGTTGTTTAGCTTGCCATAACGGGGTGTCTTGGTCGTTTTCACCCCATATTAACAGCGTTGGTGCTTGGATACGTTTGGCATAGTCGGATAAATCTTGATTGACGACGCGCAAAAATGTCTCGCGCATCACGCCACTGGTGGCTAAAAAGTCGGATGAGGCATATTTTTGGGTATACCATTGGCGTAATTGGTCAGATAACCTGCGTAAGCCGATGGTTTTCAATCCATCGCGCACCAATTTATAGCTATTCAAGCGTATTTGTTTGATAATCGGTGTTTTTGGGCGAATCCCTGCCGCGTCTGCCAAAACGATTTTTTGGATGAGGTGCGGGTAATCTGCGCCGAGAATCAACGATATACGCCCACCGAATGAATGACCGAATAAATGTACCCGTCCTAATTGTTGCTGTTGGATATATGCCACAACCAATTGGGCGTAATCGGCAACCGACCACGCGCTTGGCGGTTGTGGGGTATCACCATGACCGGGCAAATCTAAAACATGAGTCGTGTATCCTAATGGGGCGAGTTTTTTAGCCAGTGGCATGACCAATTGTGATGACGCACCCCACCCGTGTAACATCACCACAGGCGCACCATCTCCCAAAATATGATAGGCAAGCGTTATATCGTTGAGCGTGATAATCATTCGGATTCCTCGATAATTTTCGCGCCCAAAGCCTTAAGTTTGGGGATGACACCCTCAAAATTGCTATTCAACACTTGGGCATTATCAATCACCGTTTCGCCCTGTGCGATGAGAGCCGCGCCTAGCATCCCCAATCCAGAGCGCACATCGGGCGAATCCATGTAAATCGCGTAGAGGGGTGTCGGACCGACCACAATCGCCCGATGTGGATCGCATAAGACAATCTGAGCGCCCATCGCTTTGAGTTTATCCACAAATAACAGACGGTTATTGAATAATTTTTCGTGAATTAAAGATGTACCCCGCGCTTGTGTGGCGATGATGGTGGCAATAGCGACCAAATCCGATGGAAACCCTGGCCAGGGCGCAGTTTCGATGGATGAATCCACATCTTCTTCACGATTGGAGATGGTTAATTGCGTGTGTTTGGGGATGAATACCGAATTCGCATCCATATCCAAGATCATGCCCAGCCGATGATAAATTTTGCTCACCATACGTAAATAAGCGGGTGTGATGTGTTTAATTTCTGTGCGTCCACCGCTCAAGGCGCTGATGGCGGCGATGCTGGCGGCTTCGATATGGTCTGAATCAATCGTCAAATCCGCGCCGTGTAGCGGATATTTGCCGAAAATCCGCAACATATTCGACCCCACCCCATGCACCTGTGCGCCCATCAATTCGAGCAAATGCGCCAATTGTTGCAGGTGCGGTTCGCTGGCGGCGTTGTGGATGACAGTCTCTTTACCAAAACAGGCGGCGAGCATCATGATAATGCCTGTGGCGGTCACGCTGGTCTGTGTGAGGATGATGTCTTGATAATCCCAACGAGTCTCACGAACTTCGACCGCGCCTTCGCTGATGACCACATCAAAGCCCAAATCACGCAAGGCTTCTAGGTGGGTGCGGATGCGGTTCAGTGGGAAATCGATTTCTAAACGGGCAAAACTGCGCCTGACCAACAACGGCGCGAGGAATAATAAAGCACGGGTTTCGCTGGTCTCGTCTTGGGTCAGTTTGCGCCGACTGAGTTGTGCTGTCTGAATTGTCACCATACGGTCATCGGTTTGATGCACCGTTGCGCCCAAGCGTGTGGCAATATCGAGCATGACCGATGTGCTAGTCGTCTTGGGGACATTGCGTAATGTCACCAGAGAATCGGTCAAGAGTGAGGCGGCGATCAGATAGGCGGCAGTGTTGGCATTACCAGAGGGGTGATAAACACCATTAAGCGGAATTCCGCCTTCTACACGTAAACGCATGATTGACTCCGTATGATTTTGAACGGTATATCACATATACTTATAATCATGTTTATGCTTATACAGACGCACTTGTGCATGTCACTTTATTAACTGCATGATTATAGGCAAGGTCGCAAATAAAAAAAAGACCCCAGCGTGTGCTGAGGTCTTTGGTTAAATCATTTATCGTATCATCCAGAACCAGTACCACCTTGACGAGTCGGCAGTGGGGTCGGTGTATTGATGACAAATGGGGTCGCAGTTGGCGTTAAGGTGAATGTCCGTGTCGGACCCGGTGTCGGTGTACGCGATGGCGTGCTGGTCGGGCGCGTTGGGGTTGGTGTGCGTGTCGGACCCGGTGTATTGGTTGGGCGTGGCGTATTCGTTGGTGGTGGTTGCGTTGGGACAGAGAGATCAATTGTCCCTTGCTGACCACCGCCACCCGGACCGCCAGAACCACCTGGAGCGTTGCAATCAATATCAAATGTTGTGCCATGCAACATCCACGAGGCGAATTGAATTGCTTGGTCAAGGCGAGTACCATACCCATCAAAATCGAGCCAAACATTGGTCACGCTATTGGGTGGAAATTGATAACCAGACGAGAATGACCCTTCAGTATGGGGTGTATTAGGGGTAAAGTCGGGACCTGTCCAAACGGTAACAGCATCACCAGCATTGGGGTTACTACCACCGACTTTAATTCGCGCCAAACTGAGAATATTCGGACCACCCACACGCGGTAAATCTTGCCAACGGGGCCAAACGATATTAAATCCGAGCAAGCGCGAAGACACATTTCGCTCACTGATAATACGTAATTGAATCACGCCTAATGTGAGGAAATCAACAAATTCAACCCGTATGCGACTAGAGGCACAATCGGGCGTATATGTCGCGCTCGGTGTGAAATTGGGCGGTGGTGGCGTGACTGGATTTTCGTCTATGAATTCTTGAATGGTCGCCAGACAGGGCAACGCAGGATTCACAGGGTTATGAATCCGGAATTGCGTGCCACCAAAATCGGCGACACTAAATTCTTGTGACAGTGGGTTCGCGCCTAATTTGAATTCTGCGAACACGCTGGTGGTGGCGATGCCATATCCAGGGATGCTCTTATCGGCGCTATTCCAATCGCTCAACTCACTCCCTGTAAAGGTAGAGGTGTCAATATCGGCGCGGAGATTACCCGACCACAAGACCTCTGTGGCTTCACCCGTTTCGGCGGTGGTACGCGCAATCGCTAGGGCGAACAGATACATATTGGGGAAATTATCGGGCTTGCGCCAAGTCAAGATCACTTGTTCCAAGAAGGTGTCTTGGGTATTGTCGTTGACAATTTGAATATACATGCGCTCACCAATGAATTGCACCGCGCCAATTTGAATTTTGTCACAAGTGAAGGGTTCTGGTGTATCCGTTGGGATTGGAGTGGATGTCGGCACTGGGGTAGCGGTTGGGACATCTGTGCTGGTCGGAACAGGGGTAAAGGTTGGCGGTTGGGTCGCCAAATCACTCACCTGTGACGGCGGGTTGCTCGATGGCGCCGTGACCGCTTTGGATGCGCGGAAGGCTTCGTTCACACCAGAACGATATGAGCGAATGGTCAAATATTCCGCCAAACCCAACGGGGTGATAAGCGGATGATTGAAGGTGACGAACACCGTCACAGCATCACCAGGACCACCCGCGTCCATCCAACGGACACCCATATTATAGTTGGGTCCGTCTTGTGTGGGGCTAACGACACCGCCCGGTAGTTCACGCGCACGGTGTGCATCGGATATTTCATTCAACAAGCAATAGGGCGGTGTGTATGGATTGGCATATCCTGCAGGCAAACTTAACGGGTCAAAAATAGTCGCAAAGCGATAGGGATGACTGACCGTGGAATCGCCAAAACTATCTAGGTATGATTCGCCATCTTGATTCATGAATGTGCGCGAACTGCACACCATGACGTTGAAATATCCACGTTGGTCAGAGCGGGGCATGGGTTCTGTCCACAAGGCAGTCATCATATTGAAAATCGCTTGGGTTGTGCCATTTTGTTGTGAGCGTTCTAATGCCAGACCTGCCGCACCACGCCGTGCCACGTCATAAATAGAGACTAAACGCAAAATATCTTGTCGCCATTCAAGATGTTCGGGCAAACCAGGATCACATTGAACGCCATCATACCAGGTCGAGAAGATGCTATCACCAGAGATAACAATCTCGGGGGTCGTCTGTTTGAACCACACATCAACCTGTGTGAGACCACCATCAAAACTCACCCGTGTACGGTTGCCCCTCTCAAGTGCATCGCCAGTACAAGGCAATAACGCATCCACATCATAGCGTTCACGGTCATATTGACCAGTGGTGGTGTAACGAATGGCTTCACGGGCAGAGTTTTCGATTGTCACCCATGCCTGAAAAATCCGTCCAAATTCGACAACACCAAAAATGAGCAACAACAATAGTGGCAATGTTAGGGCAAACTCCGCCAGAGTTTGCCCTCGCCGTCTACGACTACTTGGCGGTGATTGATACATATAGTCCGTCCTTATTCAAAACTCAGCCAGCCAAACGAGTGAACATGCGCGAAGCGATGTCGTCGAATACTTGTTGCAATTCGGCAACACCGGGCGCGTTATAATAATTACCACAACTTTCGCCACCGCGACGGGGTGCGAGGTCTGCAAGCGTCACAGCGGGGTCAAACCAGTTGATTGCGGGATTTTCGCAGTGATCTTTCGGTCCCCAATCCGTGACTGATTTATCTAAAGCGATTTGGGTACTGAAGCCATTATGGTCACGCCAATCTTGCTGAACATCGTTATCGATCACGAAGTTATCGCCCGCATCAGCGATATAGCGGAGCAATTCTTCACCCAGACATTGCTCGATATTCAATTGGCACATACAGGCATCATATTCTGGGCTATCTGTATTACCCACCCGTTGAGCGCAAGTCAGATTACCAGGTGAATGGGGTCTATCGGTAAATTGCAACCGAAAACCAATGGTGAAAATCGTGGGCAACACGGCATCACCACTTTGTTCTTCATCAACACCTGCTACGAAATCTGCCCAATCGCGGGCATAATCATCTGCGTCATACAAAATATCACATGGATTATCAGGCGATGGTGTCCCTAAATCTACATCAAAGATATTTCCTAAGCGCGTGTTTTCAGACAAGATGTAATCACTTTGGTTCTGAATAGCCGGATTAAACGGATTCCACGTTGCGGGTGGGAATGTTTCACCATATACCGATGAAATTACCGTATCACGATAATCTCTATCACGCGCACCGGGCGAAAAACCAGGTCCAAAATCGGGATATCCGACCCCAATACCCGGCACAGTCAGGCAGAAATGGCGCGAGAACACATCGGGGTCGGTGCAGTATGGGAAGACCAGCCCGGTTGTATTGCGTACCAATTGACCAGGGTTAGATGGTGTTCCGTATGGACATAAGCCTAACCAGCCATAATCACCACGAGTGATAATGTTGCCTGTACGCGCATCAATGCCCCGACCATATTCATTAGCCCGATTTGTTTGAGACAAATCGGGGTTATTTTTTTGTCGCCAGTCGTAACGACGGACTTCTTCATATGGCAGGGCTTGGTTAATTTTATACCCATTACGGCGCACAGCATCGGTAGAACCAGCCGCACCATCACTGAGCAAAATCATAATCCAGACTGTACCCGCCCGACGGGTTGTGCGCGGGTCTGTTAAGGCACTATTCCCAACGCGAAGCGCGGCACCATGATTTGTACCATGACATGTCCCATGTTTTTCGTAACTATGATTGGTCGTCAACGGTCCGCCAGCACGGGTATTACTATAATTCACCCAAAGTGGATCCGCGCCCAAACCATAAACAGGTGGGTTAAAAATGCGATACAAAGATGGGTTATTCAAATCATCTAAAACGGTATTGCCCGTGTTCCGAGTGGCAAAACGGCTATAGGGGAAGTTCAACTCTGCGTTTTGGTATCTACAATTTTCAACCACAGGATAATTCAAGTACGAAGGATCAATCGCATCTTGCCTGATAGGTTGGGCGGCAAAATTATCCATAGGAGGTGGCGGGCATTCAGACCGTTCACAATCAAAGTTCACGGGGATCACCTCATTGGATTGATTATAACCCGCGGCATATCCAATCCAACCACCGCCATCTTCATTCCAGATGTAGTAATTCGGCTCGGTACGCACACCGATATACGAATTGAGGACGATGGTTGCTGTTTGCAAATCTTCAATCATGTGACTTTGGTTTGGTTGTCCGGGTCTACCATTTTTCCCATCGGGATCGATGATATAGGCAGCTTTATCAAATGTGACAAAACCGACACGATCGCCACGCAGGAAGTCAATGCGTTCCAAGAACAAGCGCGTAGCATCACGGGCTTGTTTCATGGGTTGGCAGATTAAATCGTCAAACAAACCATCATTCGCCCAGTTATTAGAACTAGGTGGGAAGGGTTGATTAGTCGCGCCATCAATCAGATTGCCGTTGCGATCGACTCTGGCATAACTTGGATCGTTACAACAACCATAGAAGTTATAAGTGGGCAAAAAACCACCCCATTTTGGTAAGGCATCAGGATTTGAACTGTTATAATTTTGGATATTTGTCCAATCGGCATTCGTCAAGCCTAATTGTTGGACATACATCTCTGCCATGCGTCTATCCATGTCTTTAATCATGACTTTGTTCATCGAAAATGGATAGAAACGCACCCGACACGCTTCACGCGGGTGAATTTGTTGGCTTGGATTTGGCACATCATTCGGCACAAATGAGCGCACTTGATAATACCGATTGCGGAATTCATCAAATCCTGTACGGGGTGTATCAGGTGATGGATATGAACCTAGCGGATTCAACGAGGAATCTGGGTTTTTGTCGCTAATAGGTGCTGTACCACCAATCGGTTGCCCGACATCTAAATAATATAAGCGCCGGTTCACCTCAATTTGTGGCACACCTAGCAGATACGCTCCCCAGAACCACCCATCTAACCAAGTCTCGTAAGTATCGGCATATCCATTAACGATATTTCCATTGGTACGATTAGGTGGTGGTGTATAGGGGTATGTCGTGGTAATCGGGGGCTGAGCCGATGTCTCCCAAGGCGCACGAGTATCAGCCGTCAATGCACCAAAACCCGTCCATGTGGGAATAATGCCATCTCGAATCATCTGACCAGCAACGGTGTTATTATTGGGGTAAATTCGACTCTCTTGTTTTTCGATGAGTGGGGGCAAATACGCCACCGCCATATGGACAGCCGCCCAATCTTGAACCCTTGTATCAAACAACATCGTCTCAGACACATCCATGACGATGACCACATCCAAAACCGCCGTTTCAGAGATGGCACTGGCTTGAAGCAAAATATTTTGCCATCCAAACAAGCGCAAAAAGACGGTTGGCGATTCAATTTGCGCCGTCACACGCACCAATTTGCGTTGATCTGCGGTGCAAATTTCAGAATCATCCGTCCACTCATCGGGCAAGAATGGGCTTAGCGCATCTAAATAATTGCGAACGGCGCTTTCTGTAGGGGTGAGGTTGTTGGAAATATCGACCGTTGTGGTATAAGTGGCATAGGTATTGAGCAAATTATTCGCCGTCACCCCTAACGCTTGTACATCATCCGTCACGCCTTCTGCCGCGGCTTCAAGCTGACTGATATAAGCCCGTGCCGTATTGACATAATCATCTCGCAACGTAATGAGATCTACCGTCCCACCGCTAATCGCCGAGGCGAGATTATCATAAGCGCCACGATAATTATTTTCGGCAGTTGTCACACTCGGTGGGGTATTTTGTAAACCCGACCCAGGGGTGGGGTCAAAATCGGTGCGGGGTTGATTTTGGCACGACTCGACCCACACATCACGCGGATTTATACCATGTAATTCAATATAACTACGCGCAGTGAGGTTGACCGTAGCAATAGAGCGGTCTTGGCGCATTTGCCCCGCCGCGGCAATGGCGGCAGAGTCTACTGCACGACGTAGGTTAGCATAATTCACAAAGAGCAACGAAATATCGGTGGTGATGCCCACAAAACCAAGCAGAGCGATCATCCCCAAAGCGAGAACGATGATAGATTGCCCTTTGTGCTGTTTTCTGAATAATCGGTTCATGAATCGTCTCATGATACAGAATTCCTTTTACTAAGGTGCGACTTGCAAGAAATCACTCACATCTTTGTTAAAACTCAAGTTAGGTACAGCAGACGGCGCAGGAAACGCAGACCACACATAAATGGTGGTGCGCTCATTGCCCAAGAAATTATAAATCGGTGAAAAGACAGGAATATCGAGCAATAAACGATGTTGCCAGAACACCTCAACCAATACGATGCCTTGATCGGCTAAATAGCGACGCACATCTTCGTTGGCACATCCACCAAAGCCATCATCAACACAACCAAAATCCGGATCTGTGAGGCGAATATCATCAATTTCTGCCTGAGAGAGCAAGAAACGATTATTGAGCAACAACCGTTGCATATCAATAATCGAGAATTCAGAGCCGAAGCAGATGCTACTTAAAGAGTTATCGGTCGGATGAACCAAATCAACACGATGATAACCCGTGAATGCGAAGCCACGCACAATTTCTGGATAGTTGTAGTGGTCAAATGCAGGAACAGCACCGGGTGAGACCCAAACACCATCACGCAACACGGCGAGTTCGAGAGGATATTGCCCAACCAACGTTGAGCCGTCATACACCTCAACCACATCTACCCCGCCCAATCGGGCATACGAACTGGACATATATGATCCATACTGATTACCCAATAGACCAACATAATAAGTCGCCAAAAATTGGTTTTCATTCGGTCGCAAGGCACTATTTGGCAAGAATGAATTGGTCGGCGGTGTTGTCGCTTGATCCCGCGCTGGGCGATAAAAATCAAACGGGTCGCGTTCTATGGTATCTAAAACCTGATTATTTCCCGCATCAACCCACATATTACACTCATTGGCTTTAGTCGGATACCGCCCGACAACCACGGGGATATATCCGTCATCATATTCATCTGGCGTAAAACTATTGAACAAACGCAATTCATCTCCGCCAACGGTTGGGGTGGCATTATTGATAATCTTAACGGCGAATACCGAAATCACAATATCGTCTGTGCGATTTTCTACGGGAATAGCCGCGCCACGTCGCATCTCTAAGGGCGAAAGCGATGCCAACATCTGGCATAACACCAAATTATAAAATCCCGTAAAGTTATCGGGACGAGCTGTATCACCGAGCGCATTACAATCGCGTACATTAATCCGCAAGTTGTTGATACTCGCTTGGCTATATCCACCATATTTGGGCGGGTCTGCGAAGAGCGGGTAATTACCCCAGTTGGGGTCATAACTTGCCCCTGGTGGCAAACTCGCCCATTCATTCCAGACCAACGGGCTATTATCCCCCGCTAACACCGCACCACGCCGTGCGCCAACCCGCGAGACTTCGAGCAACGTGAGATAATTGCGGGCGAACCAACCAATTTCAACCAACCCCACCAACAAGATGATGATGAGCGGGGTGATGAAGGTCATCTCTAGCACACTCTGACCGGATTGGCGTTTGATACCTTTGCCACGCGGTTGCGGTGTGCCATCTAAAATTTTGATTACTGTTTTTAATAATTTACGCATGATGCCACCTAATCTATCATCAACAAACGATGAGGCAGGAATAATCCTTCTGCGTCACTCTAAATGATACCATAGCACTGCACGCTATCAATAAAGGCAATGGTAGAAAATTGATAAGGTTTTGTACAAGGTTTTTTGTATCGCTTTGACAATTGACGCTTCTTAGCCCTGCGGTACTATTATAAGCACGAATTTTTGTCTCTCAGAGTGAAAGTGATACACATGCCCAAACGGACAGATTTAGAAACCATCATGATTATCGGCTCTGGACCGATTGTTATCGGTCAAGCCAGCGAATTTGATTATAGCGGGGTACAAGCCTGTAAAGCCCTCCGTAGTTTGGGGTATCGGGTGGTGTTGGTGAATAGCAATCCCGCCACCATCATGACCGATCCCGAATTTGCTGATGCAACCTATATCGAACCCCTCACACCTGAAATATGTGAGCGCATTATCGAAGTAGAACGCCCCGATGCGCTCCTCCCCACGGTTGGCGGTCAGACGGCGCTGAATTTGGCGTTAGCACTCCAAGCGCGTGGCACACTCGACAAATACAATGTCGAACTCATCGGCGCTTCGATGAACAGCATAAAACTGGCAGAAGATAGGCAACTATTTAAGGATGCCATGACCGAAATCAACCTCAAATCGCCACCAAGCGAAGTCGTGTCATCGGTTGAGGATGCGGTACTGGCGGCGGAAAAAATCGGCTACCCTGTTCTCATCCGACCATCGTTCACGCTTGGCGGGAGTGGTGGTGGGGTGGCGTATGATGAAACGCAATTGCGCGAAATCGCCCGTAACGGCATCAAACAAAGCCCTGTTGGTCAGGTGTTGATTGATATGAGCCTGCTCGGATGGAAAGAATACGAACTCGAAATCATGCGTGATAACAACGGCAATTTTGTCGTGGTGTGTTCGATTGAAAATCTCGACCCGATGGGTGTGCATACAGGTGATAGCATCACGGTTGCGCCTGCACAAACGCTCACCGACAAAGAATTACAACGCCTGCGGAATATGTCGCGGATGATTTTTGATAAAGTCGGACTCGCCACAGGGGGCGCGAATGTGCAATTTGCCATCAATCCTGATGACGGCGAGGTATACGTCATTGAGATGAATCCGCGTGTGTCGCGCTCATCGGCGCTCGCCAGCAAAGCAACAGGCTTCCCCATCGCCAAAATTGCGGCATTAGTGGCGGTGGGATTCACCTTAGATGAAATCCCCAACGACATCACCCGTGTGACCCCCGCCAGTTTTGAACCCTCACTGGATTATGTGGTGGTGAAAATTCCCCGTTGGAATTTTGAAAAATTCGCAGGTGTGAACACCGTTTTGGGTCCGCAGATGAAAGCCGTTGGGGAGGTCATGGCGATTGGTCGGACATTCCCCGAAGCGTTGCAAAAAGCGGTGCGCTCGTTGGATATTGGCATCTCTGGATTTGGGAGCAAACTCGAAGATGTCCCACCTGAAGCACTGGCTGTACCCACTGCCAAACGCTTATTTCAGGTGGCGGCAAATCTCTATAACGGCGTGAGCCAAGAAGAAATTGTGGATAAAACGCGCTTCGACCCATGGTTTGTGCAACAAATGGCAGATTTGATGACCATCCACAAAACGATTTTGCACAAACAACTCAAACTCGCCGATTTAGACCGCGCCGATATGCTCAAACTCAAGAAAAATGGCTTCAGCGATGCGTATATCGCCCAACTCATCGGCGAAACAGAAACTGCCGTGCGGAATCATCGCAAGGCGTTGGGCGTGGTAGCCAATTATTACCGTGTAGATACGTGCGCGGCAGAATTTGAGGCACAAACGCCATATCTGTATTCAACATACGAATCCGAAAACGAAGCCTACCCCACCGATAAAAAGAAGGTGATGATTTTGGGTGGCGGTCCGAATCGCATCGGGCAAGGGATTGAATTCGATTATTGTTGTGTCCATGCCTGCTTCGCGCTGAAAAAATTGGGCTACGAGACCATCATGGTCAATTGCAATCCCGAAACGGTCAGCACCGATTACGACACGGCAGATCGCCTATATTTTGAACCACTCACCGCCGAAGATGTGTTGAATATCATTGATGTCGAAAAACCCGATGGTGTGTTGGTGCAATTTGGTGGGCAAACCCCGTTGAATATCGCCCGTGCCTTACACGAAGCAGGTGCGCCGATTTGGGGGACATCGGTCGATACGATAGACCTCGCAGAAGACCGCAAACGCTTCAATAAACTCATGGAAGAATTGCATATCACCCAACCCGCAGGCAGGACGGCATTTAATCCAGAAGAAGCGCGGGTGGTTGCGAATCAAATTGGGTATCCTGTGCTAGTCCGTCCGAGTTATGTGTTGGGTGGGCGTGGGATGGCGATTGTGTTTGATGATGCCATGCTCCTCGATTGGTTAGATAAAAATATCACATGGACGGAACATCCTATTTTGATTGACCGCTTTTTGGATGATGCCTTCGAGGTGGATGTGGATGCGCTATGCGATGGTGAACACGTCACCATTGGCGGGATTATGCAACATATCGAAGAGGCAGGTGTGCATAGTGGCGATTCGGCGTGCGTGTTGCCACCGTATAAAATCAGCGCCTATCACATCGAAATTATCCGCGAACACACGCAACGCATCGGCTTGGCGTTGGGCGTGAAGGGCTTATTCAATATCCAATTCGCCATTAAAGACGAAATTGTGTATGTGCTAGAAGTAAATCCACGCGCCAGCCGTACTGTGCCATTCGTCAGCAAAGCGGTGGGTGTGCCACTCGCCAATTATGCGGCACAAATCGGCGCGGGCAAAACGTTGCGCGACCTAAATTTCCTGATTGAACCGCGTGTCGATGGCTTTTTCGTCAAAGAAGCCGTACTCCCCTTCCAGAAATTTCCGGGCGTGGATGCACGTTTGGGTCCAGAAATGCGCTCTACGGGCGAAGTCATGGGTCATGCCTCCAGTTTTGGTCATGCGTTCATCAAATCGCAAATGGCGACAGGTGTTTCGTTGCCCCAAAAAGGCACGATTCTCATCAGCGTGAACGATTTTGATAAAGGGGCGGTCTCGAAAATCGCCCGTGATTTGCACAGTATGGGCTTTAATATCGTGGCGACTGAAGGCACGGCGCGGTGGTTGGGCATGATTGGCATCCCCGCCACACGGATTAACAAAGTGGCGCAAGGCTCACCGCATGTCGTGGATGCCATGATGAACGGCGAAATTGATATGATTATCAACACGCCACTCGGCGGTCAGGCACATGATGACGGGGCGCTGATTCGTGGGACGGCGGCATTACTCGGCATCCCACTGGTGACGACCCTCAGCGCGGCAATGGCGAGTGT
>DAOTVP010000001.1:0-14779 GCA_034436155.1 Anaerolineae bacterium | reverse complement strand
GTCTCATCCGACACTGTGGACAGTTCGACTATATTCCTGAAGCCAGACGGTATTTCAATGCCAATTATGAGCAGGCGCTTCAATTACTCCTTTGACGACTTTGCAAAAGCCCTTGTACAAAATGGATTACAATCTAGTAACAACGTGAATTTAATGTGCTGTCATATCAAAACTTTGATTGTTAGTTATCGCTTAGATGCTCAATGCATCTAGCGACATGCCCCAAAAGCGCACGAAAGGCGCTCAAATCCGCCTTTGAAACATATGTTCGCATCAAGATCTGGTAAAAACCAACCAGCCCCTTTAGTGGGCTTCCCAAATGATAAGCCTATGGCTTTGAGCCATGGGCTGTTTTTGCGCATCCCTAAACGCGCACGCGCACCCACACCACCTGACCAGCATCATCACCCAGCGCCAACCATGCGCCATCGGGCGACCAATCAACCGCACGAACAGGCGCATCCATGACCAACACAGCGAGGCAACGCCTCGTTTGGGCATCCCATATCCGTATCGTTTCATACCATGACCCGCTCGCCAAATACTTGCCATCAGGCGAATAGGCAACACAACGCACCTGACTCGGATGTGATAAAAAGCGTTTCAATGCCCCGCCTGCTTGTTCAAGCGGTGGGTTGGGCAAATTGTCTGCCCACATAAATGCCGATTTTTCGGTAATAGCCCGATACACATCGGCAATATCGGCTTCTTCTTTGTGCATCCACAAACGCCCACTGAGTTGATATGGCAATTGGTCTTTTTGGTCGGTGAGGATATGTGAAGAAATCATCACGGCACTATGGATGAGGACAATGGCGGGGTCGGTTAGCAACAAATCGCAATCGGCAATCAGGGCGTTGGGGTCGGTGGCGGTCAGTTTTGCCTCTAGCCAGGTGTAATCGAGCAACAAGCGGCGCAAGGTGGGCAGGTCATCGGCATGTTGCAGGTGATAGCCGATGTTGCGCCACGCATATTCATCGGGCAGGTGGTGCAAATCACCATAGGCGCTGATCAGGCGTTGATGCATCTTTTTGGCATCATCGCCCAATGTTTCGAGGGCATATTGGCGCACCGTGTCGTGCAAGCTGATGGTCTGCGAGGCGACATCATATTTGACCAACGCAATATCATCCAATTGGTCGGCGTATTTTTCGGCACGGCGTTCTTTGCAATCCCACACCCGCCACAAGGCGCTTATGGGGATGTTCGCGTCTTCAGGAAAAATGCCGAGTTGGAGATAACGCTGGCGTGTGTCATCGCGTTCATCTGTATCCAATGCGCGGAAGGTGATTTCGATGCACTTACCCGCCGATTGAAAGCGTTCTTCGCCGATCTTGCTGGTGATCCCCGATATGCCTTCTTCGTCTAATTCGTCATTGACCCAATCGAGGGCATGTTGATGAGTTGCGCCCTTTTTTTGCAGGCGTTTGCGGAGCATCCCGTTGCCCAATTTGAGCATGAGCGCCCAATTGCCCAGTCGCTTCGCCAACGCGGTGAATTTTGGCATGAGCGAGTCATGTTCGGGCAAGTCGATCTTGGTCAATAGCAATTGTGTGGCTTCGGCGCTCTAAAAACGGTTTGACGTGTTGCGGATTCCACACATCGTCAATCACCAACAACACATTTTTATTGGCGAGCAGGTCTTTGACCGCCCGCCCCGCCTCGTTGATGTCGGTAAAACCGCCCGTTTTGGGCGCGAGTTCGTTATACAATTTATTCATCCAGAAGAGTAAATCGGGTGTCTCGCCCAATTCAACCCACTGCGTGCCGTCTAAATAGGCGTTCTGAATATCGTCATCATGACACAGGGCGATTGCCATGGTCGTCTTGCCAAACCCGCCCGCACCTTGCAACGCCGTGCTGATGGCGACTGGATTTTTGGGCGCATCGGCATCTTGGGATGTCAGATGGAGCAAATAGCCACGCAAGGCATCGAAAATCTCGCCCCGTTGGACGAAATCGTCGGGCATATCGGGCGCAGAAAATGGGATTTTGGTCGTGCGTCCACTGCCCGATAATTGCTTGATGAAGGCATCCCATTGATGGTCGAGGTCATAAAAATGCTTCTGGCTGAGTCCGAAAGGCAATTTTTCAAACGATGGCGGGTTTCTTGGGACTAAAATTGGGCAAACAGTCACACCCTTGCTACGGGCATAACGCCATTCTTTGCGGACAATTTTCGATTCCATCGCTTTGGGCGAGGCGATGAGGAGCATAAATTCTACTTGGTCGAGCGCATCCGTGATTTGCTTCCACCAACCTGCTTTGTCATCGGCATGAATGCCTTCGCGGTCACGCCACAGGCTATCTTCGCCAAATATGGCGACCAATTTTTGGCGTAGCTCTTTGGCATACGCTTCACCATCATCCCGTGCATACGATATAAAGTATTTTGCCGTGTTTTTCATGTGTATCCCCAACAAGTAATTTATATATCTCTCTCTATTCTAACCAATTTCTAGCAATTCGCGCAAATAAGTGGCGCAAAATAATGATTGTCATATAATGTAACGTATACTGGCTTATCTATCATTGGAGCAACCATATGACCACCAGCACCATCGTCCTGCTGATTTACCTCTTATTCCTTGTGCCTGCCATGTTGGTGGGGTTTGGATTTGCCCGCCGAAAATTGTTCCGCCCACATCATAAAATGGTCATGACGACCATCACACTGGTCAATTGGGCGCTGATTATCGCCGTGATGATCGGCTCGTATGGCGGGAATGTCGCGCCGTATTTATCCACAGGTATCTCGCAACCGTCATTGTTATTGCCAACGCTCCACCTCATCACAGGCGCAATCGCGCAAGTGTTAGCCACCTATCTGGTCATTTTGATGTGGTTTGAAAAATCGTTGCCCAAATTTATGGTGACGCATAAAATCAAAACGCCCATGCGCTTGACGTTATCGCTGTGGCTCATCACCGCCGTGTTGGGCTTGGGGATTTATATCGTATGGAACGCGCCAGCTTCGTCTGCGGATAGCCTCGCGCCTGTGGCGACCGATGAAGTGCCTGTTGCAACGGATGTAGTCCCGACAGATAGCACCACCGAACCCGTTATGACAGAAGAATCTGTATCGGATGATGAACCCGTCATGACCGATGAACCTGTCGAAACCGAAGAGCCTGTAATGACCCCAGAAAGTTAGGAGCGTGTGATGGTCAGTGACCTTGAGTGGGATATTTTACAAACGGTGGCGTATGCCGATATTTTCGATTACCCCATGACCAGCGCCGAAATTCATCGTTACCTGATTGGGCGCGAAGCCAGTTTAGATGATGTCACCATAGCGATAACCCGTCTGTTTGGGCGCTATTTGGCGGATTGCGCGGGGTATATCTGCCTGATGGGACGTGAACACATCGTCCAGACGCGCTTACGGCGGGCGGATATCGCCAAACGGTTATGGATGTATGCCGAAAAATATGGGCATATGGTGGGGCGGTTGCCATTTGTGAAGATGGTGGCGGTCACAGGCTCGCTGGCGGTGGATAACACCGACAAAGAAGGCGACATCGACTTGATGATTATCACCGCGCCCGGTCGGTTGTGGCTGTGCCGATTGTTGGTGATCGGCATCGTCAAACGTGGGATTCGGCGCGATAGCATCACGCTTTGCCCCAATTATTTCATCACCACCAACGTCATGACCATCACCGACCAAAATCCGTTCACCGCCCGCGAATTGGCGCAGATGGTGCCGATTGCGGGCTTCGAGATGTATCACCAGTTCCGCGCTATCAACAACTGGTCGCACGATTACTTTCCGAATGCGATTCATCCCCCCCAGCGCGATATCGCCGAAACATCGCACGGCATGATGCAACGCCTAGCCGAATGGATACTCAGGACACCCATCGGCACACTGCTCGAAAAATGGGAGATGAGGCGCAAGGTCAAAAAATTGACCGCCAACGGGGTCAATAGCGAAAGTCGTTTCACAGCCGATATGTGTAAAGGGCATTTCGATGGGCATCGCGGGCGCATTTTATCGGCATACGACCAGCGCCTCCGCATGTTGCAGGGGCAAATGGCGGGGGATTGATATTTTACCGATACTCTTGTATCCGCTAAAATAAGGTGTGATTGAGCAACATCAACATAAAGGTATATTTATGCACCTACTCCATACACCCCAAGACCTCATCGCCTATCGAAAAACACTATCTGGCACAGTCGGGCTTGTGCCAACGATGGGCGCGTTACATGCCGGACACCTGTCGTTGGTACAAAACGCCCGCGCCGATAACGCGCATGTCATCACCACCATTTTTGTCAATCCAACGCAATTCGGGCATGGCGAAGATTTTACCGCCTATCCGCGTACACTCGATGCCGATTTACAAAAACTCGCCGCGGCGGGTGTGGATGCGGTTTTTACGCCCACGCCCGATCATATGTATCCGCACGGGTATCAGACGTATGTCACCGTCGAACATATCACCAACCAATTAGAAGGGGCAATCCGCCCGACCCATTTTCGCGGTGTGACGACCATCGTGGCGAAATTGTTCAACCTCGCCCAGCCGACTATCGCCTATTTTGGTCAAAAAGATGCCCAACAGGTGTGCGTCATCCGCCGAATGGTGCGCGATTTGCACTTCCCACTCGACATTGCCGTCATCCCCACCTCCCGCGAAGCCGATGGATTAGCCCTGAGTTCGCGCAATGTGTATTTATCTGCCGAACAACGGGCGGGCGCGTTGTGTTTATCTCGCGGGATTTTACGCGCCTCTTCCTTATACGATGCGGGAGAACGCAACCCGCACCAGCTCCTCAACGCGGTGGCGGATGAAATCCAAAAAGAACCCCTCGCCCAAACCGATTATATCGCGTTGAATCGCGCCCGTACCCTCGCGCCGATTGCCGTCATCCCCGATGCCGATTGGGGACGTGGCGAGATGCTCGCCGATGATGAACCCCTGTTGCTCTCGCTGACGGTGCGCTTCGGCAAAACGCGCCTGCTGGATAATGCCCTTCTGCCCCGCCATCTGAATACACGGGCGGGTCTGACTGAATTTTTGGGGGTGGGGTGATATTCAACAGTCAATTTTCACCCGTCCCGCATCCACGTCAAGCCCGATGGACGGGTGCTAGGGTCGCTGATGCTTTCGGCGATGCGTATCGGTGAGATGCTCGGCGCGGATAAATCGGCGATCCACAGGTCATAAAATCCGAAGCCCATATCGGGATTTTCTGAGAGCCACGCCACATAACGATTATCTGGCGAGAGGGCAATATCTATCACATCGCGTTGAGTGGATATCGACAAACACGAATCGGATGATAGATCTGTGGACGCGCAGAAGCGTGTCCGTACAGGCACAGATGAAATATCTGTCACTAAAATTGTATAATCACTTGCGCGAGGTGAGAAAAAAATCATGCTCGCGTATGTATCGGTGACGGCGTAGGTGACGAGCGCCGAATTGGGCTGATCGGCATAAATCAGGCTAATATCTTTGGGATTGCCGAAATACAAGCCCATTTCAGACCCGTTCATGCCCCGAAAAAACCAATTTTCGGCATCATACGGTTGGAATAAATCCACCCCATCCAATTCAAATGCGACTATTTCGGGGTCGCCACCATCTATCGGCATGATGGATAATGTGTACCCATCGCTGACCAGCACCGCTTGGTCATCCCACGACCACGCGGGATTGCCGATGCCCGAATTGCCTAAATCGCTCGTCTCGCCTGTGGATAAATCGGTTATCAAGAGGCGCATCTGCATATTGAAGCGCCCTTCGTAGGCAACGTATGCCAAATCTGACCGAAACGCCGCCCCGCCTTTGTAGCCATACACGCCAAAATCTGCCGAAAATTGCGTGTAGTCATTAGAAATGAGGTCGAAAATGCCGAAACCGCTCGCGGTGACGAATCCAATCCGACCGTTTGCATCGGTGGAGGGGTCATAACACGCCTGTGGACAGGTGAAAATAGGGGTATGGGTATCGGTTTGTGGGTCGTAGGCGAAAATCGTTTGGCTGGCGGTATGGATGTAGATGAGGGTAAAATCCCCACCCCCTGACCCCCTCCCCATGACATGGAGAGGGGGAAGTCTGTAGGGACGTGCAGAAGCACGTCCTTTTTCGGCTTGGGAAATGATTTGAGATGGGGACGTGATGAATCGCGTCCGTGCATCCGCCGTATTGGAGATGGTTTGTATGTCGTCATGGCGGATATACGAGGCTGAAGCCTCTAATCCGCCAGTACGCCAAGAAGGTGTGTACGGGACGATGAATGAGGAATATGCCATCCCGACAGGCTTGCTGTACGGGATGATGAATGAGGAATATGCCATCCCGACAGGCTTGCTGTACGGGACGATTAGCGAAGCGTATATCGTCCCTAAAATGAACATTGCACACCAATACAATCCGCGCATTAGCCGATTTCCACCACCGCATGACTGAGGGCAATATCGCCCCGTTCTTTGACCTTGGTCTGGAAAACCACTTGCGCGTCATCCACTTTCCACATCTCGGTGATGAGCGTCTCGCCAGGGAACACATGCTTGGAGAAGCGGGCGCGGATGCTCTTGAATTTGTTCACATCGTAGCCACAAAAATGCTTGAGGACAGCCCTGCCCGCAAATCCGAAAGACGATAAGCCGTGTAAAATCGGGCGGTCAAAATTGCCGATTGCCGCCATCATCGGGTCGGCGTGGAGCGGGTTAATATCGCCCGATAGCCGATAAATCAACGCCTGAATGGGCAAGGTGGCTTGTTCTTCGATGGCATCCGGTGGGCGTTCTGGAATGGTCACGCTTGATGATGTGCCACGCTCACCGCCAAACCCGCCCATGCCCCGAATGAACATGGACGATTCTTGAAATGCGACTTTTTCGCCTTTTTCATCGACACTATCGACATGTGTGACGACCAACATGCCACTGCCCTTATCGTAAATGTTGGCGATTTTCATGTGGCTGGTGATGGTCGCGCTGGCAGGGACGGGCTTAAAGAGTTGCAAATATTGTTCGCCATGCACCAACATCATCGGGTTATAATCGATTGGTCCCAATTTGCCCGTGAGCAATTGGTCAATCATCTGCGTGGTGAAGATGACGGGGTAGGTGGGTAGCACTTTGAACCCCTCGCCGTGTAATTCATACACAAACGGCAATTCATCGGCGTTCATCGGGTCGGCGCACGCGCCTACACCGAGCGCGTATAAACTGACATCGCGTGGGGTATAGGTGAATACAAATTTCGGTTGTGGGCTGTTAATGGCTTCTTGGACTTGCTCTAACGTGACAGACATTGAATTATTTTCTCGCTTTCGGTGAATCAATAAATTATTTATTTTTACACGTATTAT
The DNA here is from genome assembly GCA_034436155.1 of Anaerolineae bacterium. Classification (GTDB taxonomy): domain Bacteria; phylum Chloroflexota; class Anaerolineae; order Aggregatilineales; family Phototrophicaceae. The sequence goes on along the minus strand of DAOTVP010000001.1, from coordinate 7,447 downwards.
AACCCATTTTATGCGCTATAATGAGAGCATAACTCAAAAAATTAGGACAATTCATGACGCAACGCGATTACCAATTTAATCAATTCTTGAATCAATCATATGCCCCATTACATCCGTTTGCCAAACAACGGTTTCGCGGATTAGGCGTATTCACAGGTGATTTGCCATTTACGCGCAAATTTTTATACACCTTTTGGGATGTAGATGGCGAAAGCGACCAATCTCGTAACATGGCGGATGACCACCTCGAAGCGTTGGTGGATGCCGGTTTCATCGAAAAAACGGGTGAAGATACGTATTGCATTTATAGCACGTTAGCGCAGTATGCCCAGTCGTTGCTCAGACAACAACCGCCCGCCGAATATGAACAGGCGTATGGACGTTATATCGGGTTGATGATGAACCTCGTGCGTTTGTTGCGCTCGATGCCGATTGATAAATGGCGCGAGTTATTGACCGCCGATGTCGAGCAAATCATCGCCTTTGGCGATAAATTGGTCGCCGAATGGCGCAAAGGCGACATGAGCATCCAGACGCAAGAAATCATCACCCAATTCATGGATGATGTGGTGGTCTTCGTCCTCACAGAACGCCCGCTCAGACGGCTCTCATGGCTCGAAATGGGGTTGGATGTGGCACAAAAGGCGCACGATATTTACCGACAAGGATTTTTATTAGACCGCATCAGCTTGTATCATTATTTGCAAAAAAATTACGATACGGCGCTAGCGTATCTGCACATGGCGTTGGATTTGCACCTATCGGGTGACAACATCCACCTCCAAGCCACAACGTATAGCCGTATTGGTCTGATTTATGCCGACAAAAAAGAGTATCTCCAAGCCAAAATACATTATCAACTGGCGCTGGTGCGCTTTCGGATGTTGGGCGATCATCTCAATACGTTGGATGTCCTCATCAGTTTATCGCAAACACATTATTTCAACCGTGATGTGACCGCATTTCGACAAACCAACGCCGATGTAATTGCGATGTATCAGACATTGGGTGATAAAGCATCGCAAGCCAAACATCTCATCCTGATGGGGCGCACGTATTTTCGGGATGATGAGCCGAATAAAGCCGAGTCCATCGCTTATTTTGAGGCGGGGATTGTGTTGTATCGTGAATTAGAGGATAAGCCCAAAGAAATAGACGGGCTTAAATTATTGACTGATATGTCCCGCGAAATCGCGCCGACTATCAGCGTCCTGCCTCATCACGAGCGCCTGTTAGACCTCATCCGCCAGACGGATAACCATCAGGAGGATGAAGCGCGGTGTTTGTATCATATTGCCGAGTTACACCTCAGATTAAATCAACATGCCCAAGCCCAAGCGCCATTAGAACAAGCACTCACGACGTTAAAACGGGGTGAGAATCCAGATATGCCGCTCTTACACCTCATCATCGGGGCATTAGCGGCGACTTATTTTTATCTGCAACAATACGAACAAGCTATCGCTCATCTGAATGACCTATTGCCATATTACACACAGGCAAAAGATACCCGCGCCGTTGGTCAGACCTACCGCATGTTGGGGATGTGTTATTTTCATCTCAAAGATTATGGGGCGGCATTATTGCATTTTAGCAACGCCTTTTCTAATCTCAAGGATGGATTGAATGCCGATGACACAAATAGCCTGATTGGATTTATATATCAATGCCGATTGCTGAATTATCGAGATATACGCGCTATGGCATTGAAATATGCAGACGAGGGTCGTATTAACCTTGCTATCGAAAAAATAGAGTATCTGTTATCGGAGCATCAAACATATTTCTCCAATCGTCCAGAATTGTTGACCGAACAAAAAACATATCAAGCAGATTTGGCACGCCTGCGCCGAATCCGTTTTTGGAGGCGCATCTTCGGGCGTAAGGTATGATTGATTACCCGCCGATAGCATGACGCTAAATTGCGCCCTGTCATGAGCCGTGTTATCATCGGATATACATGCACAAGATAATGATAGGAGCATAGCTCTATGAAACGGCATTATATACGCATTATCGTGATCATCCTGAGTTTATTCATAACGGGGTTGAGCATGGCTCAACCACCCAAACCGCCAACACCGCCGCCCGGTGGCTCTATCACACCGCAACCGCCCACACCGATGCAACCCATCACAAGTCCGACACAGATTGCGCCATCCAGCACACCATCGCCAACGGCGGGCGTGAACATATCACCTACGCCGACTTTACGCGGGTTCAGCGCATCCGCCACGCCAACCGTTACGCCGACACCCAGCTCCTCTGCGCCGAATCGCGTGTTTGTATCACCGACTGCGGGACGGAGGTTTATCACCAGAGCCAACATCAGCCAAGTGACCGAATTGGCGCGGATTGCTCCGCCCTATCAGAATGGCATTGTGGGTGTCGATTTTTCGCCTGATGGTCGCTATATCGCCGTTGCCGATAATCGCGGACTGATTCATCTATACGATTTTATCGCCCTGCGAACAGGCGATAGTGCGCCTGTTTTTTCGGGCTTGGTTGGTGTTGATGTCACATGGGATGTGGAATTTCACCCGTATCGTGACCAACTGGTGGGATGTAGTGGATATGGTCGAGTCATCGTGTTCGATTTTTCGGGTGCAGAATTGGCGCGTTTAGACGGCACAAACCATATCACACAATGCAATTATTCGCGCGATGGCGAACTTTTAGCCCTCGCTGGCAGGGGTGAGGTCAGATTCTATCGCGTGAATGATGGGGTATTCACCGAAATTCGTTCAGGGTTTGGAGAAGTGGGTATCAACGATGTGATTTTTAGCCACGATGATACCATCCTCTATACCGCAGGCGATAATCGTTTTAGCGCGTGGAATATCGAGACGGGGGATGAAATTTGGTCGGTGGATGTGGGCAATACGTGGTCGATCAACCCACTGCCCAACGGCAACCTCATCACCACAGGGTCAGGTTCACGGGTGGAATTATATGCGCCAGATGGGACGCTCATCACCCGTTTTGTTGGACATAGCAACGATGTCATCGAGAATGCCTATAATCCTAGCGCCGAATTATTCGTAACGGGTAGCTGGGATAACAATTTACGCTTTTGGGATGCTACAGGTGAGACAACACGGATCTTACATACCCTCAATCATGGCGAATATATTGTCGATGTCGGTTGGTCACGCGATGGGGCGCTGGTCGCCAGTGTGGGCAATAACGGCTTGCTGATTTTATGGGGCATTCCATGAAATTATCGGACTTAAACAATTTGGCACAAGCCCGTCATGACGATTTTGAGGTGATGCGCTATCAGCTCATCGCCAATGATGATATTACCGATGCCGAATTGGACGCGATGATTACCCAAATCGCCGCGCCGATTATCGCCAAGACGGATTGTACCCAATGTGGGAATTGTTGCCGTAGCTTGGATGTGTATCTCACACCAGAGGATGCACAACGCCTATCGGACGGGATACATATCCCGCTTTCGGCAATCGTAGACGGATATATCGATCAGCCCCGCGCCCAAGCCGAAGGCGAATGGGGGATGTTTCATCAACGTCCTTGTGCATTTTTAGACGGACATTTATGCACGGTGTATGACCATCGTCCGCAAACCTGCCGTGATTATCCGGTTTTCACGCCCGATTTTCGCTGGATGCTCGAAGACATCATCGGCGGGGCGGGGGTGTGTCCGATTATCTACGAGACGTTATGCGCGGTGTGGGAATATGTGGAGCATGTGTTATATAGAAGCGGATTATGACGCTTACCGCACATGCTCTGGCGGTTCGATGCCAATCAAGATCTCGCCGATGGCGGCGGAGCTATCGGGCGGAATATCGGGGATTTCGAGGACACCCACCACCTCGCCTTTTGGGGGTAGCCAATCGGGGAATACGGCGTTGGTATGCGTCCACAGTTGATTGGTCTCGCGCATGTTGGTCGTGATTTGGTCGTGAATCCAGCAGGTTTGAATGAGCAATAACAACACCTCGGTGTCCCAATCGGCATCAGCCCGATTGAATATCACCTCGCGCAGATGGGCGCGTAATTCGATGCGTGCCACCGCCGATTTGAGGATGTGCCATGTTTGCGGGAATATCCCCAAAAAGCGCCGTTCTTCGATGTCGGTTAGTCCGCGATTATACCACAACCGTAAGACCTTTTGCGGGATGGTTAATAAATCACCCATGAGGGCGATTTTTTCTTGGCTGACCCAATCGCCTGTGGAGAGGGAATTACGCCCGACATACTCTAACACATCATCCAAAATTGGGTCGTTGGTGGGGTGTGGTTTGATGACATACAACCCCGATTGGTCTTCGGTCAAGCCGATGCGCCCCAACATGGCGAGTTCAACCAACACCGCCACCGCCAGATGATGCGCGGCAGAGAGGGGCGGGCGCTTGAATACCCAGCGTCGCCCTTTTTGGTCGAACTTGAACAGAAAAAATTTTTCGTATAAATGCAAATTTGCCAGTAACATACTTTTATTTTACTGCAAAATGTCGCCTTGTGTCGTATTCACTTATATCGATTTTATTCATATAGTCATGAAAAAATATCGCAATGAGGATGTAGGACTTTGAAAAGTGAGCGATATGTTGAGTATAATATAACCAGTGTTAGTTTATTTTATAGACACATCTGATGGCAGATAAACCTAAAATCACAATTGAACACATCTATGAGCGGTGTTCGCCTCAAATTTTTGCGCGTGGCAAAGCCTATTACGAAAATGGTGCTGTCCGCAATATGAAATGGGATGGCGAAAAAATCACAGGGCGGTGTTTGGGGACACATCCCAGACCGTATCGGGTCGAGGCAAAATTGGATGATAAACAAGGGGTCGTTTGGGCGACTTGTACCTGTCCGTATGAATATGGTGGCGATTGCAAGCATATTGTGGCGTTGTTGCTGACGTATTTGTATCATCCCAAACGTTTTGCCGATAAAAAAGTCATCGTCACAGTCGATTCATCGTTGATGTCGCGCCCAAAAACCGAATTGGTCATCATCATTCAGCAGATGTTAGCACGGTATCCCGATTTGCAAGAGATTGTGGACAATCCGTTTCCTCAACAAGTCCCAACAGGTTTTGATGTTACCCCAATTCGAGCTGAACTGCGGAATGCCTTCCGCCGATATTGGAATACGTATGATGAGGAACGCGCCGCCCATAAAATTGACAACATCAGACAACAAGCGGATAAATTGGTCGAAGCAAAAAATTGGGAGAGTGCCGCCCTGATTTATGGCGCGATTTTAGAAGAGTTTGGCACATCGGAATATGTGCCTAGCCTTTATTTTAACCCGATGGGTTTTTTCGAGCAGTCCATCAACGCGGTTTTGGAGTCTGTTTTGCTTTGTCTGGAACACCTCAATCCATCACCCGCCCGTTCCGCTTTGCTCAAAGGCATGATTGCCTTGTGGGCATGGCAGTGTCGGTATGGTTATGATGAGGTCGGCGCGGGTGTTCAGCGCATATTATACGATATTATCCGACCAGAGGATGTATCTGAAGTCAATTCGTATATTCAAGAGGCATATCACCAGCATAAAAAGCATCAAGCGTATCCTTTTCATGATTGGCAACAAAAAAAGTATGACGACTTTTTTCGGATGTTGGATTTGATCGCCCGTCAAGATGAAGAAGGACTCATCCAAGAGTTATACACACAAGGTTTTTTGACTGTTTATATTTCTCGCTTGTTGATGCGCGGTCAAGTTGACAAAGCCACACAAATTTTAGATGAAAAATCGCTCACGGGCAAAGCCTTGGTGGATTGTTTGCGTATATTCGATTTCATGGGGTATCGCTCTACGGCGTTACGCTTGGCACAAGATAGCATGACAAGCGGGTTGGACGAGGATGTGATTCGCTGGGCGATTGCATCGTGCCGTCGGTACGAAAACGAAGATATTTACACATTGCTGATATGGATGATTTATCAATTTCGATACAGTCGAGACATGCGAGATTATCACGCCATCAAACGCACCGCCAAACCTGCCGATTTATGGTGGGATAAAATCTATCCGCAAATCATCGCCGATTTGCAACAATCGGGTGATGATGAATTGTTATTTGAGGTATATCTGAATGATAAAAAATGGAATTTGGCGTGGCAATTGCTCCCCAAGATGGTCATCACGCCCGAAACGAAATGGGATTTGAAATTGGCGCAAGCCTCGCGTGAAGAGTACCCAGAACGGGCAATACCGGTTTATCTACGATACGCGCATTGGCATATTCGCCAACGCAACCGCGAAAATTATGCCATTGCCGCGAGCCTGTTGGCAACGGTTCAGGTGCTGTATGAATCACAAGATGATTATGAATTGTGGGAAAGAGAAATCCGCCATATCCGCATCGAATATAAATCGTTGCGAGCCTTACACGAAGAACTCAAACGGGTCGGATTAGATTAATTCGCATAGTCATAAAAACTGATATTGAAAACCGATTTATTCTGTGTCCAAGAAATGCAAGCGGGTGATTAACAGATGTTAATCACCCGCTTATATTTCCTGTTCTCATCCTAATTACGGTATAATAGGATGAGATAACCATTAACTTGTGTGTGAGCAAAGCCCCATGATATTGACCAAAGACCAACAAACCATCATCCGCGCCAAAAAGACCGCCAAGATTTACCTCGAAGGTGTGGCTGGCACAGGCAAAACGACCACCGCCGTGCATCGCCTCAAGATATGGTTAGAGGGCGGGGTATCGCCGCAACACATCCTGATTTTGTTGCCACAAATCACACTCGCTACGCCATATCGTGAGGCGCTCCGTAGTCCAGACCGTCCCGAAGGCGCAGATGCGACCATCGCCACCTTCGGTAGCCTGACGCAAACGATCATCGCGCTGTTTTGGGGGCTAATCGCCGATAAAGCGGGTTTCGCCAATCCCCAAAAACCGCCGACCTTTCTCTCTTTAGAGACGGCGCAATATTTTATGGGGCGCGTTTTAGACCCGATTATCGAGCGTGACGGCTTATTCGATACGGTCAAGCAACCGCGCAACCGCCTGTATAGTCAGTTATTGGATAACCTGAATAAATCGGCGTTGGTGGGCTTTCCATATACCGAAATCGCACAAAGGCTCAAACGGGCGTGGGATGGTAACGAATCTGACCCGCAATTACGGGTATATGATGATGTGCAACGTTGTGTAGAGGCGTTTCGGGCATATTGTTATGCCGAAAATTTGCTCGATTTTTCGCTTCAAGTGGAGTTGCTCATCAACCACTTGTTACCCTCCGCGCACGTTCAGGCGTATCTGACCAAACAACATCGCTATATCATCGCTGATAATTGCGAAGAGAATAGTTTAGCCGCGCATCGCTTATTGAATCGCTTGGTCGAAGGGGCGAAAGGTGCTTTGGTCATCGCCGATTTATTGGGTGGGTATCGGCGTTTTTTGGGGGCGGATTTGTCATTATTATACCATGCCCGTCAAGTC